>JBJHCF010000006.1:0-153441 GCA_050506795.1 Opitutia bacterium | reverse complement strand
ACCTCCATCGTAGATGCCGCCCACATCGGACCCTGGGCGAAGAGCCAGATCGACGACAGCTAAACCGGCAATCCAGAACGGATTAAACTTAAACGCGTAAGCCTGACCCCTTACTACCGTATCTGCCCCAACTTTCCATCACAAGTCGAGCTGCGCGCCTGACAGAAGCGTCGAAGTCAGTTCGATAGAATAAATGTAGGTCGGTGCTTCAGCCCGACATTTTCACCTCCATCGTAGATGCCGCCCACATCGGACCCTGGGCGAAGAGCCAGATCGACGACAGCTAAACCGGCAATCCAGAACGGATTAAACTTAAACGCGTAAGCCTGACCCCTTACTACCGTAATCGCTCTCTCCGGCCTGAGATCGTCGAGGGCGTGGCTCCGTGTGAGAACCTTCACCGTTCAGCAATGCTTTAAAACGAATGGCACTCAGTTAAGCTGTTGATTGTCTGAGAATCCGAATCGAGATCAAGATCACGCTTCGGCTTCCTGGAGGGCGGCGCTCCCGTGCCGCCGCCGTGAGGTGTGCCCCCGGTGGCAGCCTTTGCGAAGGGAACGGGTCACCACTTCTGTCCGGGACGACCCCGGCCATGCGGGAGCATAGCCCTCCAGAGAGAATAGGAGGACGAACGGATTACCGGTCTTGCACGGAGATTTCTTCGCGGTAGACGGGGATCAATTCAACTGAGTCGAGGTTTGCCGATTGGGCGGCACGGCGGAGGGCTTCGTTTTCCATAAACAGGCGGTGATGTTCGCGGAGGGGTTTGATTTGAAGGATCACCTCGCCCTCGAAGCCGATGAGGTGATTCCGCACCAGGGAAACGCGCATTGGGGCGCCGCGTTGAAAATCGTCGGCCACCAAATGCCGGTCCGCGTAAAGCGCGGCGGTATCGCCGGAGTAGCGAATCGAGAGAATCCAATCGACCACTCCCTCCAACGTATCCGCCAGACCGTGCAGGCACCAGGCCCGCGCTCCCGGGACCGGTTCCAACACCGGACCGTAAAGCGGCCCCGGCTGCTCAAGGCGGTCACGCCATCCGATTTCATCGCTCAATCCCGGAAATTCCGTGACCGGACCGATCGGCTCCTGGGACACAGAGTGCCCGTCAGCCGCCTTGTCCGTCCCAGCCGACCATTCCAATGCCTCCACCCGAGGCGCTTGTTCGGATTCGCCAATCGAAAGGACCCCGGCCAAAATCCCGGCCGACCCTCGGTTTCTCCGTATCCGAACGTCGATGACATTATCATCGCCCTGCAACAAGTGACCAATGGAAAACGCGGTCAAGCGTTCCGGGTGCCCGCCTCGTCCGGCGAACCGCCCGTTGACCCACAGGTCGACTGAATCCTCGGAGATGAAAACAAAACGGGCGGCGTTTCGGTCCGTTGCCCCAACGGTCCGCAGTCGTGCGATCAGGTGCCCCGGCTCTCCCGGCGGTCCCGCGGGCGGCTGGACGGCCTTCAGGCCTTTCAGCGGTTGTGGCAAGACCTGTTGCAACGCCGCTTCCTCCTCTCCGCCGGAAGGAATCTCCGTCGCCGAAACAGTCGCCTCGCGCTTCGGCCAGGACAGGGTGTATCGTCTGTCCGCATTATCCGCTTCAAGCCGCGCCCCGCGTGCTTGCAGTTGTCGCGGGGGAAAAATCGTCAGTCGCGTCGAATGCTCACCGATGCTTTCCACAGTGAACCCGCCTTCGGCCGGCAGGACCGTGGCGGGCGACTGCACCAACAAGCGCTCGCGGTCATGAGAAACCCGCCAGCAAAGCCGTGCATCGGTTTCACTCAGGACCACTATTCGTATCCGCATTCCCGATGCGGTTTCCAGCGTAATCCGCGCCGACCAATCGGGCGATTCGACAATCCACCGCAGTGTTTCCTCGTCACGGTCCGCCCCGGCCCCGTCGGCCTCAAAGCTCCGAACCGTAGGACGGTCGAAAACCAGCTCGGCGCGCACTCCGTCGGTCGCCGCGAACAGGAACACCTCCTCATCAGCGACCCGCAACCGCCCAAAGGGTTGCACGGTCGCATAACGAAGCCGTGCGCCTTCCAGGTTCAGGTTAAACGGCCAGATCACGGTCGCGCCGTCCGGTAAATCGACGGGCGTATCCGGAAAGGCGGCAACGCCCTCAGACAACGCCACCCGAAAGCGAAGGCCGGACTTCTCCCCCAGGTTCAGGTAACGTTGATAATTGATCAGGAAAAGAAACCCGCTTTTACCATCGGTCCGGACCACCCAACGCAGGGTGTCGCGGTCATCGGGTCCCGCCGGCAGCATTTCGGGAAAATACGTCGTCATCGGCGCCAGCGTCTCCCCGAAATCACTCAAAAATCCGTGCAACAGCCGGAACCGCGAGGCGCTCTCGCGCAGCGTTCCATCCGCCGCAATCGGAGCCTGGAAATCGTAATCCATGAGGGGCAGGTCATTGGGATAAAAGGTGTCCCGGGATTCCTGCAAGGGCGCGTATCGACTGTGCGGATTCAGTCCGCCGTGAAACATGTAGTATCCGAGCAGGTTGGCTCCGGAACCCAGGCAGGCGATGGCCGGCGTGATCAAGTCGCGCGCGCTCACCGCCACCCGCCGGTGCCAGGTGACCTGCATGCCCCCTCCCAACTCGGCGGAGGCAAATGGGAAACGCTTGATGCGGGCTCTTGGAACCGTCTCGCTGCTTCCGGCTGGGACGAGGTCGGCGCCGACCGAAGGATCCTCCAGGTCGTGGGAGAACACGAAGGAGTTTTGGTAGACGCGCTCCAATGAGGCATCCCAGGGCGCGTCCGGGTAGGCGGCCATCACGGGCATGAGATCGGCCACGTCATCGTGAAAACCATGCCAGGCGGTGGCGCTGTAGAAGGGAACGTCCAATCCGGCCTCCAACGCCAGACGTTTGAGTTCGCGCATGTAATCAACCGCTTCCCGGTCGCCGAAGAAAAGCTCGTTCTCCAACTGCACCCCGATCACCGGCCCGCCATCCTTGTGCAGCAGGCCGCGCAGTTGCCCACCAATTTCACCATACAAGCGCTCGACTTCGCTCAGGAAGCCCGGGTCCATGCTCCGCACGCGCCCCTTGGCGAAGAGCCAGTCCGGCAATCCGCCGTTGCGCACCTCCGCGTGCGCCCAGGGGCCGATGCGCGCCCAGAATCGAAGCCCGTGTTGGGCGCACAATTCGACAAAGCGTCGCAGATCGTAACAACCGGTCCAGTGGATACGTCCATCCTCTTCCTCGTGATGAATCCAGATGACGTAACTGGCCACGATTTCAATGCCGCACGCTTTCATCTTCAGCAAGGCGTCCTCCCAGAGACCGGGGCCCACGCGCGTGTAATGGATTTCTCCCATCAACGGAAGCCAGGGCTTCCCATCGCGGGTGAAAAACCGGTCGTTGGCGCCCAGGGTTTCACCCGCGGGCGAAGTCGCGCTTCCCAGCCATTGCGCGGCGGAACGGGGGTCCGGTGAACGACGGGAGGCATCGATTTGGAAAACGCGCTCGGGAGTGTGCATCGAAGAATCCGGCATGGTCGGGGAAAACCTTAACCAAAAAAATCAGGCGATTGAAAATCGAAATCGGGCCTCGGGGTTCGCTGAGGTCCGATCGAGGCGCAGGGTCTTACCGCCGGCTTCCCGGTTCGCCATGAATGCGGAAGTGATCCTTTTTCGGTTCCAGGTGGGTGGTGACGATGGCCTTGGGTTTCAAAGTTTCCTTGATCAAATTCTCGATCGAGGTGGCTTTGGCGTGGGCGTCGCGAATCGAGGTTTCGTCGTCGAAAAGCAGGTGCAGGTCGACCCAGTGACCGTCCCCCATGTTGCGATGGCGCAATTGGTGGTAGTCGATGCCGAGACCGGAAGTTTCCCGGTCCAACAAATGCTCCAGTTGACGATGCACTTCCGGCTCGGCCACGTCCATCAACCCTCCCACGCTTTTCCGGATCAACCCGAAGCCGGTGTAAAGGATGTTCAAGGCGACCACGATGGCGAAGATGGGATCCCAGGGCAGCCAGCCGGTTAACAGGGTCAGGCCCAATCCCACGAGGACCCCGATACTGGTCCAGGCGTCGGTGAGGATGTGTTTGCCGTTCGCTTCCAGGATCAGGGAATGTTTCTGTTTGCCGGTCCAAACCAGGTACAAGCCAAGGGCGATATTGACGATCACCGACCCCGCGATCAACAGCACCCCGACCCCGAGGTTTTCCAGGTGCAGGCCCGTGATCCATTTGTTGATGGCGTCGTAGATGATGAACAACGCGGCGAGAACAATCATGGCCCCCTCAAAGCCGGCGGAAAAAAAGCTCACTTTGGCGTGCCCGTACGGGTGTCCCTCGTCGGCGGGTTTCTGGGACAGCCGCAAACTGAAGTAGGCAAAACTCACCGCCACAATGTGGATGGCCGATTCGGCGGCATCGGCGAAAATGGCGGCCGAGCCCGTGATCCAAAAAGCGCCGAACTTCACCAGGAAAAGGAATAGGCCAACGCCGAGGGAAAGGCTCATAGCCCGTCGCAGCAACGCTTCGTCCCTTTTTTTCGCCGCTCCCAAATCCATCACCAAGGAAGTATCGTCCACCCGCGGACTAAACAATCTTTTTCCGGGCGCCCGCTGCATCGGCAGACCGCTTTTTCATTGCCAGCCCGGCAAAACCACCGTTCTCTCGTTTTATCATGAAACTTTTGGCCGCACTTCTCGGGACAGCGACGCTGCTGGCCACGCTATCCACCCTGCGCGCCGAATCCCCTTTATTCGATCGCGTTCACCGCAGTTATGATCTTGAGGGCTTTTATCTCGGTGCTTCGGCGCTGTACTTGACCAGCAGCGATTGGGATGACGGTTATGGGGGCGCCCTGGAGGTCGGCTACCGATTTTCGCCCGGGCTGGCCCCGACATTGCGCCACGGCCCGAGCCTCGAAACGGGCTACTACTTCCTCAAGAGCACCCGCCCGGGCGCCCGCGCCGATTTCGAGGTGATTCCGCTGATGGCCAATTACCTGGTCGCCGCGGAGGTGGTTGATTTGATCTGGGTGTACGGCGGTGCCGGCGGTGGCTTCGGCTTCGTCGACATCGACCCCCGAGACGGTTCGGGGGGAACGGACCAGACGACCATCTGGCAGGCCTTCATCGGCATGGAAGGCGCCCTGGCGGAGTGGGTTTCGCTGCGCGGCGGTTACCGTCACCAATGGCTCGACGCCGCCGAATCGGGGGATGTCCGCATACGCTCGGCCAACGTCAGCGTCTTCGAGCTCGGCGTCAATTTCTGGTACTAGCAGCCTGTCGGACTTAGGCTGCTATTCCAAATGGCACTGGTTAGGCAGGTTCATCGTTTGAGAAGCCGAATCGAAATCGCTCCTCTCCTTCCTGGATGGCGGCGCTCCCGCGCAGCCGGTGCGGACAGGATGCCCGCGCTCCCAAGCCGGCGGCCATGCGGGAGCATGGCCCTCCAGGGGAACGGCCGATGGGATTAAGCTAAGCTCCTTCGATCCACCGCCCTAACCGAATGCCATTCCTGCTAATGGACCATCGAATTCATCGACGTGTAGTCCGGCACGGTGGTGGCGATGTTATTTTAGACCTCCGGCATCACCCGGATATCCTTGCACGCGAGCCGCAAATTTCGGGAAAATCAACGCCGCCGGAAAAGCACCGGAATAATCGGATCCATGACCGCCTTCTATTTCATACTCGCTTTGTTCCTGCTTCTCAATCTGATGGCCGCCATGACACGGATCATTCGGGGGCCGCGACCGGAGGATCGCCTGATGACCGGCCAGCTTTTCGGCAGCACCGGCGTGGCCATCCTGCTCTTGCTGGCAGAAGCCATAGGAGCCCCGGAGTTGCGTGACGTCGCCCTGGTTTTCGCCCTGCTGGCGGTGTTGATCGTGATTTGCTTCGTCCGCACGGCGGGTCCCGCCCCCGGCGAAGAAAGGAGCCGAACTGAATGAGCCTGGCCGACCTGGCCACCGTACTTCTCTGCCTGGTCGGTGCGGTATTTTTTCTGGCGGGAACGGTGGGGATTCTCCGGTTTCCCGACACCTTCTGCCGCCTGCATGCCCTGACCAAGGCCGACAATCTGGGTCTGGGGTTTTTCACGCTGGGCCTTCTGCTGCAGGCTCCGTCCCCGGCGATCGCGCTAAAGTTGATCCTGATCTGGCTGCTCGCGCTGCTGGCCGGCACCAATGCCTGTTACGCCATCGGCCGCTACACCCTCCGTCAATCCGCCAACCAAACCGAAGAAAAGGAGGAGGACGATGAGCGCGCTTGAGTTAGGGTTCGACGGCCTGCTCGCCGGCCTGATTTTGGTTCTCGCCTGGCGATCGCTCCGTTCCGAGCAATTATACGCCTCGGCCATTCTCTTCATCGCCTTCGGTCTGAGCATGGCCCTGGCCTGGACCCGTCTAGCCGCGCCGGATGTCGCCCTGGCCGAAGCCGCCATCGGAACGGGACTGCTCGGGGTCCTGTTGATCGACTCGCTGCGGGTGTTTACCCGTGGACCGGGAAAAAGCGAAGACACCCGTTCGTCCGGCGAGAATCCCGATATCCTCGTCCGCACCGGAATTGTCATCACCTCCACCCTGCTCGCCATCGCGGTTGGCGCCGCGCTGATAAACCTCCCGGACAAAGGGGGCCTGACGGCGGAAGCCGCGGAAGCGCTGGAAGCCTCAGGGGTGGAGCATCCGGTCACGGCGGTTCTGCTGAATTACCGCGGTTACGACACCTGGCTCGAAGTCGGCGTCCTGTTGTTGGCCATGTTCGGCATTTTTTGCGCCGGAGGACGCATCGGTTTCGCGGCGGAGTCCGGACGCCGGACCGACGCGGTTATCGATCGCCTTTTACACCTGCTGATTCCTCTGATGATCCTGGCCGGCGGTTACCTCTTGTGGCTGGGGAAATTCGCTCCCGGAGGCGCCTTCCAGGCAGGGGTGCTCCTGGGCGCCGCCGGGATCTTCCTGAAGCTCGCCGGGGTGTCAATCCCGGCGCGCCTGCCGGAGTACGCCTGGAAAACCGGTCTATTGCTCGGGTTCAGTGTGTTCCTGGTTTTCGGCCTCCTCACCTGGCTGGGCGGCAACGCCTTCCTCGCCTACCCACCGTCTCACGCCGGGTCGCTGATCCTGTTGATCGAAGCGACGGCCGCGGTTTCGATCGGTTTTACCCTGGCGGCCTTTTTTATCTATCTCACCGACGCCGACCGGGAGGTCGAATCATGATGGAGTCCTATCAGATCTACCTTTTCACCGCGGGTCTGCTCTTCTGTATGGCACTGGGAGGCGTGTTTCTCTGTCGCCATTTCTTCAAAAAAATCATTGCCACCAAAATCCTCGGAGCCTCGGTGTTTCTTCTGCTGGTCAGCGTCGCCAAGCGCGACGCGGAAACCTTTGCCGACCCGGTCCCGCACGCCATGGTGATCACCGGCATCGTGGTAGCGGTTAGCGCGGCCTCCTTCGCCCTGGCTCTGGCCCGCCGTATTCAGCGGGAAACCGGAAAGTCGACCTTCGACATCGAGTCATGAACCCCGAGATTGCCGATAAACTGCTGCCGGCCCTGATCGCGATCCCGATCCTTGGAGCATTGCTCGTTTTTTGTACGCCGGTTCGTCATCGTCATGTTTGGGGCATGGTCGCCTCCGCCCTGACTCTCAGCACGGCGTGTCTTGCCGCCTGGGGAGTCGCGACTCAAGGCAGCCAGCGCCACGCGTTGGGCGGATGGGAGGCCCCGCTGGGTATCGGACTTTATCTCGACGGGCTTTCAGCGGTTTTTGTGCTCATGGTGGCGATTATCGGCTTGCTGATCGGGCTGTACGCCAGCGCCTTTTACGCGCAACCGTCGGAACAGAGTCCCGGAAACGGTCTGTTCTGGCCCCTCTGGCTTTTCCTTTGGGGGGGAATGAACGGGATCTTCCTTTCCGCCGACCTTTTCAACCTTTACGTGGTGATCGAGGTCGCCGGCCTCGCCGCCGTGGCGCTGGCGATTCTTTCCGGAAAACCTCCCGCCCTGATCGCCGGCCTCCGTTACCTGCTGGCGGCCATTGTCGGCTCCATGGCCTACCTGATGGGAGTGGCTCTGATTTACGGGGAAACCGGCGTGCTCGATATTCGTCTGGTGGCCGAGGCCCTGGACGGAGGCCCGACAACCCGGGTGGCGCTGGGATTGATGCTGGCCGGGTTGATGGTGAAAACCGCGCTGTTTCCCTTGCATTTCTGGCTGCCGGGCGCTCATTCCAGCGCCCAGGCCCCGGTCAGCGCCATTCTCTCGGCCCTGGTGGTAAAAGCCACGTTCTACCTCATCCTCCGGCTCTGGGTGGACGTATTCGACGCCTCGCTCACCTACGCCGCCGGACAGGCCCTGGGCGCCCTGGGAGCCATGGCGGTAATCTGGGGCTCCTACCAGGCCCTGCGGCAAAAGCGTCTCAAATTGGTCATCGCCCACTCCACCGTGGGCCAGATCGGATTCATGTTTCTCCTGTTCCCGCTCATCACGGTCGCCTACGACGGTGGACAAGCCCCCTGGCTGGCGCATGCCTGGACCGGTGGCATCTACCAGGCACTGGCTCACGGTTTCGCCAAAGCGGCCATGTTCCTCGCGGTCGGCGTGTATGTGGTGGCGGTGGGGAACGATGAGAAGGACTCCATGGTGGACCTGGTGGCGCGACTCCCCATGACCACTTTCGCCCTGGCCCTGGCCGGTGTCAGCCTGATCGGGCTGCCGCCCAGCGGGGGGTTCGTCGCCAAGTGGATGTTGCTCAAGGCCGCCTTTTCCAGCGGGCAGTGGTGGTGGGCTCCGGTGGTGGTTATGGGCAGCTTCCTGACCGCGGGTTACGTATTCATGATTCTGAGACAAGCCTTCGCGCCGGCCAAAGAATCAATAAAACTCCGTCCGGTCCCCCGTCTGATGGAAGTCACGGCGCTGCTGCTCGGCATCGGATCCATCCTGATCGGTTTCCGGGCGGAAGAGGTGCTCTTCCTGCTCGACGTGGATGCCCCCTTCGAAGAACCGGTTGAACCGGCGGAAGGAGGCGGATTATGAGCTTCAATTCCTGGATTCCGCTGATCATCGTCGCGACTTCGCTGGTGCCCGGCATTCTGATATTCTTTCTCAACGAAAACCAGGTCCGCACCCGCACCGCGCTCAACCTCTCAGGAGCCCTGCTCAAGGTGTTTCTGGTTTTTGCGGTTTATTTCGGCATCGAGCGGGGGGAAACCTACGAATTCCGCTACGAAATCGGCGTCGACCTGGAGTTCCTGCTGCGCATCGACCTCCTTTCCCTGCTCTTCGCCACCCTTTCGGCCGTGCTCTGGGTCGTGACCACCCTCTACGCCATTGGCTACCTGGAAGGATCTCCCTACCGGCGGCGCTTTTTCGGGTTTTTCAGTATCTGCGTCACCGCCAGCACCGGCATCGCCCTGGCGGGCAACGTGGTGACCTTTTTCATTTTCTACGAGTTCCTGACCCTGGCCACCTACCCGCTGGTGGTGCACCGGGGAACGGAAGCCGCCCTGCGCGCCGGCCGCACCTACCTCTGGTACACCATCGGCGGCGGCACGGTGCTGTTCGTGGGAGTGGTTTGGCTCTTCGTGCTGGCGGGCTCGGTGGAATTCGGGGACCCCGAATCGCTGTCGGCGGTGGCGGCCGCCGATCACGGTCAACTCCGCATCCTGTTCTGGGTCCTCCTCATCGGACTCGGCGTCAAAGCCGCGATTGTTCCCCTTCACGGCTGGCTCCCGGTCGCCATGGTGGCCCCGGCACCGGTCAGCGCGCTCCTCCATGCCGTAGCGGTGGTCAAGGCGGGCGCCTTCGGCATCGTACGGCTGGTTTACGATATCTACGGCATCGGTTTGGCCGTCTCGCTCGGAGTTCTGACCCCGCTGGCGGCGCTGGCGGCGTTTACCATCCTCTACGGTTCGATGCGCGCGCTGAGTCAGGACGACCTGAAAAAACGTCTCGCCTACTCGACGGTCAGCCAGCTGTCCTACATCACCCTCGGCGCCGCCGTGGTCGGAATCGGCGTCACCACCGGAGCCCTCGTGCATCTGGTGCACCAGGGACTGATGAAGATCACCCTGTTTTTCTGCGCCGGCAACCTGGCGGAAACCCTCGGGATCCACAAGGTCAGCGAGCTCAACGGCGTCGGACGGCGCATGCCCCTGACCATGGCCTCGTTCACCCTGGCGGCCATGGGGATGATCGGCCTGCCGCCGCTGGCCGGTTTCGTCAGCAAATGGTATCTCGGCATCGGCGCCCTGGAGGCGGGCCACACCTGGGTGGTGCCGGTGTTGCTGGCCAGCAGCGCCCTGAACGCGGCCTATTTTCTTCCCATCGTTTACGCGGCCTGGTTCCGCGAACCGGATGGCGAGTGGGAGACCAAACGGGCGGCTCGCCGCCTGGAAACGCCCTGGATCCTGCTCCTGCCGACCGTGACCACGGCCGTCCTCTCGATCGGCACCGGAGTCCTGGCGGCCACCGAGTGGAGCCCGCTGGAGATGGCGCGACAAATCGCCGAAGCCTGGTACTCGCATCAATGATCTGGATACTCGTCATATTCGCTCCCTTACTCCTTTCCCCCTTCGTGTGGACGACATCCCGCTCGCCTTTCGGCCGGGGAGCGCTCCTTTCCGCAGCCGCTCTGCCGGCACTCCTGGCGGCCGCGGGCCTCCTGCCCCATGGACAAAGTCACCAGGCCTGGCTGCTGCTGGGCGCGGACTTCGGACTGGATTCGGCGCGGGCCATGCTCCTTTTGCTGGCGGCGCTGCTTTGGGGCGCGGCGGGAGCGTTTTCCGGAGCCTACCTGAGCGGCGACCGGCATCCGACGCGATTCCAGTTCTTTTTCCTGCTCTCCATGACCGGCACCTTCGGCCTGATCGCGGCGGAGGATGCGGCCACCTTCTACACTTTTTTTGTCATCATGACCTTCGCCGCCTACCCGCTGGTCATCCAAAGCGGCAGTGAAGCGGCCCGCCGGGCGGGGAAGATTTATCTGGTCATGGCGATCATGGGAGAGTTGTTCCTCATCTTCGCGCTCTACGAAGCCGTGCAAGCGGCGAACAGTTTGCGTCTTGAGGATCTGGGGCCGGCGGTGGCTTCCGCCGGGAACGGTTCGTTTATCTTCCTCCTTGCGCTGATCGGTTTCGGGGTCAAAGCCGGGGCGATACCCTTGTACTTCTGGCTGCCGCTGGCCCACCCGGTGGCGCCCACGCCGGCCAGCGCCGTGCTGAGCGGGATCATGATCAAGGCCGGGATGTTGGGCTGGATCCACTTCTCCCCCGCCGGTTCGGTGCCCCTTCCGGGGTGGTCGGAGGCGCTGACGGCGCTGGGGCTGGTGGCGGCGCTGGGAGCGGCGGTTGTTGGATTCTGCCAAACCGATCCCAAAACCACTCTGGCCTACTCCAGCATCAGTCAGATGGGATTGATAACCTCGCTTTTCGGTCTCGGGTTGGCCACCGGCTGGGAGCGCGAAACCCTGTCAGCCGGGCTCGCACTGTTCGCCCTGCATCACGGTCTGGCCAAAGGGACGCTCTTCCTCGGCACCGGAGTGGTGGTCGCCACCCGCCGCCAACGAGTCCCGGTCATGGCCGGCCTCGCCCTGGCCGCCGCCGCCATCGCGGGAGCGCCCTTCACCGGCGGAGCCCTGGCCAAATACGCCTTGAAGGGGGCCGCCGGGGACACGGCGGGTTGGACCGCCGCCGCATTGCCCTGGCTCTTGCCGGTATCGGCGCTGATGACCTCGTTGCTGCTCGGACGCTTCCTCTGGTTATGCTGGAAATCGAAACCCGACACCTCTCACGGGAGCGGCGCCGGTCTGGCGATTCCCTGGGTCGCGCTGCTCGGGGCAATGCTGATCCTCCCGTACTGGGCCAATGGATACTACGGTCCCCACATGGACCCTCCGGGCCTGTCCGCGGGATTCCTGCTGGAATCCCTCCTTCCGCTGTTGCTGGCGGCCGGGTTGCTGGCGGCCGGCAGGCGGTGGCGCCTGGGAGAGAAACGGTGGCCGGCCGTCCCTCCCGGCGACCTGATTGTTCCGATCGAACGACTGTGGCAAAACGCCCTCGACACCGTGCAGCGCACCGGCCTGCCCCACCCAACGCGCGGCGCAATCGATCTGGTCGCCCTCTCCGATCGCGTGCTGGCCCTGGAGGAAGCCCGCGCCCTGGTCGACCGAACCGAAACCCGGCTTGGCCGCTGGCGCGTGGTGGGAACCGGGTTTATTTTAGTTGTGCTGGCTCTGATACTTCTCACCGTTTAGCCCAATCCACAGCCATGAACAAATCCGGAGAAAACGCGAAACGTCTCGGCACCACCGCACTGTCCATTGCGGTCAGGGCTGCCGGCTTCGCCGTTTTGTGGTGGGTTCTGGCGGAGGGACGTCTGGAAGACCCCTGGGTCGCGGTCGTTTGCCTTGGAATCGCCCTGGCGGTGAGTTTGAAACTTCTACCGCCCGGGACGGGGGCCTGGCGACCCCTGGGCCTGATTGGGTTCATCCCCTTTTTCCTTCTGCGTTCCGTGCAGGGCGGAATCGACGTGGCCCAACGCGCTTTTCATCCCGCCATGCCCCTGCACCCCGAAATTGTGACTCACCGGCTTCAGGGCAGTGCGCGGCAGGCGATCCTTCTGGCCTGGATCGTCAGCCTGCTCCCGGGCACCGCTTCGGTGCGCCTGGACCGGAACGTCCTGCGCGTTCACGTGCTCGATTCGAAGATGCCGATCCGCAACAATCTGCGGGACTTGGAGCGGCGGGTGGCCGCGATCTGCGATTGAAGTTGCGGATCCGGGGGTTAATGGTTCATTTTCTCCCTTTGGGCACCCATAGTTCAATGGAAAGAACATCGGCCTCCGGAGTTGAAGATTTGGGTTCGACTCCCGATGGGTGCACCCGCTTTTCGCTCTATCTGAAATAGAATGTCCACTGCTGATTTACGACAGGAATACCGCCGGGCCGGCCTGACCGAGGAAACCGCCGCCACCGATCCGATCCGCCAGTTCGACCGCTGGTTTCAGGACGTCCTGGAGGCCGGAATCTCCGAACCCAACGCCATGACCCTGGCCACCGCCGGCCGGGAGGGGGCTCCATCAGCCCGCATTGTGTTACTCAAGGACTATTCCCCCGACGGTTTCACCTTCTTTACCAATTACGGGAGCCGCAAGGGGCGCGAACTCGACGAAAACCCGCGGGCGGCCCTGGTCTTTTTCTGGAAAGAACTGGAGCGGCAGGTTCGGGTCGAGGGAACGGTGGAGAAGCTCAGCCGCAGGGAAAGCGAGGCCTATTTCCAGAGCCGTCCCCTGGGCAGCCGGTTGGGGGCCTGGGTTTCCGAACAAAGCACGTCAATTGCGAGCCGTGCGGTATTGGAACAACGATTGCGGGCCATCGAAGAACGCTTCGCCGGCGGGGAAGTTCCTTTGCCCGATTTCTGGGGAGGCTACCGGCTGACCCCCGCGACCATCGAGTTCTGGCAGGGGCGTCCCAGCCGCCTGCACGACCGGCTGCGCTACACCCGGCGCGAGGCGGCCTGGGTTCGAGAGCGCCTGGCGCCCTGAACCGCCCGCCTCCGGCGAACCGCACACCGTCTGTTTTTCCCGGTTTGGATATTCCGCCAAAACATGCTTATCTGGATTCCATCTGAGCGCGTACCGGAATAAGTTGGAGACCTTTTTCATGACCATTAAAATGATCGATTGCCACATGCACACTCCCCTGTGCGGACACGCCGTGGGCGAGCCCGCCGAGTACGTGCGGAACGCAGCCGACAACGGCATCAGCCTGATCACCTTCACCTGCCATGTGCCCCTCGACGACGATCGCCTCGGAGGTTCCGGCATACGGATGGCCGAAAACGATCTCCCCCGTTACCTGGAAATGGTGTCCGAGGCCGCCGGGCTGGGTGACGAACTCGGAGTGCGGGTCCTGACCGGCATCGAAGCGGAAATCGCTCCCGACCGGGAGATGATGCAGCGGATGGACGAAATCCTGAACGGCCACCCGTTCGACTTCATCCTTGGCTCGCTGCACCATCCCTTGCCCCTCTATCGGCAGTGGTTGCAGGAGAACGGCGTTCTCGAAGACCGGGAAGTCATCGACACGTATTTTCGCCACCTGGCGGAAGGCGCCCGCTCGGGCCGCTACGACAGCCTGGCCCATCCGGACGTGATTCGCATTTACGGCACGGTGCAACACTTCGAACCCGCGGAACACGAACCGGTCATACGCGAGTTCCTCCAAACGGTGGCCGATCGGGACATCTGCCTGGAGGTCAACACCAGCGGCCTGACCAAAGGCGTTTACCAGGTGCATCCGGATCCGCTCATCCTGGATTGGGCGGCCGAAGCCGGCGTGCGATTGACCATCGGATCCGATGCCCACCGCCCGGAATCCGTCGGGCAGAAGTTCACCGAGGTGCTGCCCCTGCTGGCGGAAAAAGGCTTCGCCGAATTGCACTACTTCGAGGGACGGAAGCGCTACTCCATCCCGATCCCGGAATCGGTCGCCACGTGAAACTCTTTCTTCTCAGACACGCCGACGCCCTGACCGGGCCCAGCGACAAGGAACGGCCACTCAGTCCGGAAGGCGAGGAGACCATCCGCTTGCTGGCAAAACACCTGACCCGGCACCACCGGAAACTCCCCGTGACCTTTTATCACAGCAGTCTGCTGCGAGCTCGTCAGAGCGCGGAGATTCTGGCGGAAAACCTTCCCGGGGAACACCATTGCCGAAAAATGTCCGGGATTACCCCGTACGACACCCCGGACCGCGCCGCCAAATTCGTACAGGAAGGCGCCGAGGATCACCTGCTGGTCGGTCACGAACCGCACCTGGGCCAATTGGCATCCCTGTTGATTTGCGGCGACAGCGAAGCGGGGGCGTTCGAGGTCAAAAAAGCATCCCTCATCTGCCTGGAGCATCAAATCCGGATCGACCCTTCCCTCGGCGCCTTTTCCCGCTGGGTGGTCAAATGGATGCTTACCCCTGCCCTGTACCGCTAGCCGCGGTTCCGGAATCGGCCTGACCCGCCGGTTCCTCCAACGACAGGTCGACCATCAACTCGTGGGCGAGGTTTTCCAGTTCGGCCCGCAGTTCCCGCAACTGAACCGATTCGGGGATACGCAACAGGGCGCGGGCTCGAAAAAGCAATTCTCCGCTCATGGGCGCGCTGTAGCACTCGGTGGTCAACTCCTCGACATTGACCCCCTGCACGGCCAGGGCGTGCGACAGGTGGCGCACGATGCCCGGACGATCCAGCCCCACCACCTCCATGGTGGCCGGACGAATGGGAACCTCCGCCTTGCCTCCCTGATCGGAGCGCGCGGTCACCGTCAAGCCGAGATCCGCCAGCCCCTCCACGGCGCGCAGCAAAGCCTCACGGTTCTCCTCAGGCACGTCCAGCCGGACGATGCCCGCGAAATGGCCACCCAAATGCGCCATACGGCTTTCCAGCCAGTTTCCTCCGTGCCTGACGACCACTTCCGAAATCGAATCGACCAGCCCCGGCTTATCCTCGCCGATAAGGGTCATAACAAGAGGTGTATTCATCGCACCATCCTCCGAACGGGGGCGCTTGAAGTCAAGATCGGGGGGGAATGGAAAGACGTCAGGTTTCGACTCTTGACAAAAAAGGTTTGGATTCAGCCATCCTCAGGTTTTTTGTCAAAGGTCAAGGGGCTGTTGCCGAAACGGTCTGGAATGACGATGAGGCAAGGGGAAATCCTTCTGGATTCCAGGTTGCGAATAATCAGCGCGATTAGTTCCTCCAGGAATATTTAGCGGATAGTATGTCTGGCGTTGCAACAAGACCCCTTTTACAGGCAAAGATTCGAGGAAAATCCGTCCCTCGGCAGCAATCGGGCCATTGCTGCGACTTCTGACAAGAATCTTCATATTCTGGATCGATGCAATCAGCAGGTCTTGAATCCGATGGCGCTTGAGTCGTCGCCAACGTGCTCGTTTGAAGTGATGTCGCGTGGCATCGGCAAAGCTTCCTTCACCCAGGTACCTCCTTCGTCGACGGTCCAGGCGTCCGGCCCTGCTTGCCGCTTGTTTTCTTCCCAGATCAATCAGTTCCTGATCGACATAGCGGTTGATCGTACGGCCGCTCTTTGAGCGGGTGCATTGAGCCCGAAGAGGACAACCGGCACAATCGGACTTCTTTGCTTTATAGATCGTGTACTGTCGGCGCTCATGCAAGCCACGGGAACGCAAGTGCTTTCCTGCCGGGCAAATATAACAATCGTTGTCGGGGTCGTAAGTAAACTTGTCAGTAGGGAAGATGCTTTCGTATCGGGAGTTGCGACTGCTTTGAGTCGGCCCCATATGCGTGCAAATCCCAAGCTTCTGCAATCGCCTGTAATTCTCAACTGTCCCGTATTGTCGATCTCCCACGAGTGTCTTAACAGTCTTGCCTGTCGTTTGCCGATGCTGCTCGATCAGGGATTCGCTTCGACTGTTTTCCTCCACATCTCCCGCTGTCGTCTCCACTGCTGTGATCACTCCGCATTTGTCATCCACAGCCCGGTGGTTTTTGTAGCGCGGCTTCGAGTCACCGGTGCCTCCCTTTTTCCCATGCCGTACACAGGGGGCATCAGGATCGGTCGTACTCATCAGGCGCCGATTCTTCGATTTATAGTTCGGATCACCAGCGCTGCCCTCAAGCTTTCTCTCCTGGGCTCCGTAGGCTTCCCGGAGCCTGTCCATCAGCTCTTCCGGTCCGCGTACCACAGAATCTTTGGAAGCATCAGCATCAACCAGACTCCCATCGACGTGAATCTTATCCCCATCTACCAAACCCGCCTCCACGCATTGCCGAACCGTGCTTACGAAAAGTTTCTCGAAAACGTCCCCTCCCCATCGCCTGCGAGCCTTCGATAGAACGCTATGGTCGGGGATTTCGTCATCGATCCCCAGCCCGAGAAACCAAAGATAATCGAGGCGCTCGGGTACAATCCGCATTAATTCGCGTTCACTCGAAATATTGTCATAGAAGAGCAGGAAAAGCAGTTTTACGATAATTACCGGATCGACCGAGACATTGCCGTTGTACCCGTAGAACTTCGAGACCTCGCCCCGCACCCAGTCGAAATTTATGCTTTCCTTAATGCTCCTCAGAGGATTGTTTCTCCGGACCCGCGCATCCAAATCGACATAATAGCTGAACAGATCCTTTTGCTCTTGGTGTTCGCCCATCATATGTTTCAAAGCATAGGAAAATGGGCAGTGTATTCAATCTTTGGTTGTGGTAAATGTGCGATTTGGGCAACAGCCCCTCAAGACGTGACGTCTTTTGGTCGCCCCAATTCTCACAACATTCTTAAATTCAGATAGACATATTCGCGTTCGCTATCAGGAAAACTGAGGTCAATGTCAAACCGATGGTATCGGTATCGCCCGGACCTTGAAATTGGAAAAATTACGGAGTGATCCGCAACATTTTCGATTACAAATTCTTCGGTGTAGGTGTTTCGTATTGAGAACGTTGCATTCAGACCGGAGACTTTAATGTTAGGCCCCTTGGTTCTCTCAAGATTTCGATTATTCGAAAATTCCGCAATATAGCTTCCCCTTGGAAGTGAAAAATATAGTTGATGCTCTCCTTCGTTAAGCTGAAACGACATCGTTGTACGATTTCTGTCCAGCCTATGTTGCCAATAGAACCAACCAAATGTCCCGATCAAAAAGGCCAGTATCAAGAAAAACACACCACGTCTTCTATTCTTTTTTATCTTCATTTACAACTTGCGTTTTCTGCTACAGAATCGACAGCCTTTATTGTCGGAAAAGCCCTAAAACAGCCAAAAACAGACCCGATCAAATCCCAGGAGACAGCCTCAAATAAACGTAATCTAATTGTGAATCAGGTAGTTTAACAAAAACGGACATTTCATGTTCACGATATGCCATTCGCCTGGAAAAGTGCAAATGTGGCAAGCTTTCAATGTTTTCTTGAATCATGACCTCTCCAGTATCCGGATCAAACACGGAAACAACGACGTCAATACCCGCAGTCTCAATCTCTGAAGAAAACATTCGCCCGAACCCCCCAGAATCAGTACGATATACAAGCGCTGCGAAATACCCTCCGGGAGGAATACTAAAGCGGAATTGATGCTCCCCTTCGGGAAGGCGAAGAATCACAGCCGTATTCATCCTAGCATCACGAAGGAGGTAAAGGCTGGCGGAAATATTCCACAAAAACGCAAATAAGAGGCATAACAAGATCAACCGTAGAATTCTCTTCATTTTACGATTTTCGACAGAGCCATTTTTCATTTCTATACCACCACTCAGCTGACTGCATTAGAACTGACCGGAACTTTCACACTCAGCTGCGATTTCAGTCACCAAGTGTCTCCACATTCCAGTATCGCGGAATCGACGGCAGTATCGCAAATTCAGAGCGAGATCTTGATGCCGCGGCGGAGGTAGGTGGGGATGTCGAGGTCTTCGCCTTCGAAGCGGTTGGTTTCGGAGCGGTTGAAGAAGCCGCGGCGATCCTGGGTGTCGAAGCCGAATTCTTCCTGGTTGGGTTTGGCCGGAGCCGGGGTCAAGGATTTGGATGGCTTGGTTTGGACGGGCGCCGGTTCGGATTTGGCGGCGGGACGGCGGGCGGCCGCGCCGGGACGGCCAATGTCGGTGGTTCCCAGCACAAATATCTCCACTTCTCCCTGGAGTCGCTCTTCGATCGCCAGTCCCATGGCGATGTGGCCGTCGCGACCGAAGCGTTCTGTAACCCGCTTCACCAGGTCATGAAACGCGCTCATGGCGAAATCGGGACCCGCCGAGACATTGATGAGCAGGTTTTCCGCCCGGCTGGCGAACTCCGGAGAATGCAGCAACGGGCAAAGCAGGAAGTCGCTGAACGCGCTGTCGGCAGCGCGCTCGCCGTTGCCGCGACCGAAACCGAACAGCGTCTTGCCGCCGCGATGACGGAAAACGCGGCGCAGGTTACCGAGATCGAGATTTATATCACCCGGAGAACACAACACGTCCCGCAGCGATTGAATCGCCAGACCGACCCATTCGTCTGAGCGGCGGAGCACCTCCGCGGCCGGGGTTTCGTCACCCATCTGTTGCAGGAGGAGGTCGTTTGGCAATGGAATGGCGGCATCGCAGTGCTGCCGCAGCGCGGCCAGCGCAGTATCCGCCTGTTTTCTCCGCCGAACGCCTTCGAAGGAAAAAGGGAGCACGGGAAAAGCCAGCGTCAAAGCCCCCGCCTCCGTCGCCGCTTTGGCCGTCGCACTGGCCACCGGGCCTCCCGTGCCGCCGCCGAGGCCGGCCACCAAGACAACCACATCCGCGCCTGTCACCCACTTGGCCAAGTCGGACATCGAGGCCTCCGCCACGCGCTGCCCGACCTCGGGGTCGCCGCCGGCGCCGAGTCCGCGGACCACCTGCTCTCCAATCAAAAGCTTTTGCTCCAGCGGACAACGCGACAACGCCTGGGCGTCGCAGTTGATGGCGCTGCACTCGATGTCGGTGGAGACCTCATCCCGCAGACGCGACACCGCGTTGGCGCCGGCCCCGCCCACCCCGACAAGGCGGATGGTCGGCCGCGGAGGTCTCACGGGAGGGTTGTCGTCGAGTTCGACCGTCGCCTGGTCGTCCGGTTGGTTTTCAGAGGATTCCATCACGTTCGATCGAAAATCCTGGTCATACGGCGCAGCAGGCCTCCCGGTTTGGCCCGCAAGGCGCCGGCATCGCGGTCACCCTCGTTCTTCAAGCCGTAGTTTAAAAGTCCCAGGACGGTGCTGTACTCGATTCCGCGCAGTTGCCGCGTCACCCAGGGCGGATTCTCTCCCACCCGCGCGGTGACGCCAAACACCTCCTCGGCGACCTGCGCCATCCCATTCAAACGGGCTCCGCCCCCGGTCAGAATCACCCCGGCCGCCGCGTTGCGTGAGGTGAATGATTCTCCCAGCTTTTTTTTGACCAGTTCAAAGAGCTCCTCCACCCGGGCATGGGCGATCTTGTTGATCGCTTCGCGGGGAACCTGACGGTCGCCGATGGAAAGGTCTCCGTTCAACCAGATCTTCTTTCCCCGGTCCGCCGGGTCCAGCACCGCTTTGCCGGCATTGACTTTGATCGTTTCCGCCTGACGCCGGGTCACCCGCAGACCCAGTCCCAGGTCGTTGGTAACGTGATCCCCTCCCACGGGCAGCGTGCCGGTCTTGACCACGTATCCGTCGCGGTAAAACACAAAATCCGTTGCGCCGCACCCGATATCAACCACCAACACGCCGTTGCGCATCTCGTCGTCGCTGGCCACCATCACCCCGGAAGCCAGGCTTGAAAGGATGATATCGTCCACGTGAAGGGAGAATCCATTCACGATCCGAATGGCGTCGCCGACCTCCTTCACGCTTCCGTGCACAATCCAGTACCCCACTTCCAACTTGGAGCCTTCAAGATACTCCGGGTCCGGCACCATGCGCCCATCGATCCGGAAGGGCCGGCGAATGTGATGAATCACCGTGCGGTCGTCCGGGAGGGCCTTGGCCTTGGCGCTTTCGCACACCCGCCGAATATCTTCGGCCGCGACCAGATTGGAGGCGGAGCTCACGGAAACCGCGGCTTCGTTGTAAAAGCCGTCGATGTGAGCCCCGGTTTGCGCCAGGTAAACCCCCTCGATGTGGGCCCCGGCCTGTTTCTCCGCCGCATGGATGGCGGCGTGGGTCGCTTCGCCGGCCTGCTTGAAGTCGAACACCACCCCCTTCATCACGCCGCGCGAGCTCGATTCACCGAATCCGATAATATTGAGACTGTTGCCGTTATGGACCTCGCCCACCAGGACGGCGATCTTGGCGGTGCCGATTTCGATTCCGGCAATGATCTTGCTTTTGCTCATGACGGCCATACTCGGGACGGGTTTCCCCCTCAGTACAGGCTCACCGGCACATCGACCCCGCCCCCCAGGGAGAGGTCCACTCGTTCGTAGGGCATGCCTCCCATATTACGGCGCTGATGCAGCAGCAGCTGGTGCAGCTGAGCCAATTGCTCGGGGAATTCGCTGTTGCGGAAAACGATTTCGGAAATCTCCTCGGTCGTCACCCGGATGAGCGGCAGGTCGGAACAGTCCACCACCCGCCAGGCGGCGTAGATCTCCGGAACCTCATTCCGCGCCATATTGAGCAACTCCGCCACGGGCTCCATCCCTTCCAGGGGACGGAAGCCGCCCCCCTCGCGCTGGAGACGGACTCCGGCGACATAGGGCAATGAATTGAGCAACGCCCGATTGTACCCAACTCCCTGATACACGACTCCGTCTTCCGCGACCAGAAGATTGACCCGCCTTCCGGCCGAATCCCGCGCCGCCATACGCAGCATCGGCATGCGTTCCTCAATGCGAATGCTGAGACGGTCCGGCAGCCGTCGAGCCACGACGGCACGCCGTATCTGGGGATGGCGCTCCAGGTCGTTTTTCACTTCGTGAATATCGATTTCCATCAGGGGAATATCCTCGGGCAAATCGATCCGTTCGAGCACCCAGGCATCGGAGACCACCCCATCGGTGGAAAAATCGATATCCCCGACCGGCGATGAGGGAATCAGGGAGGTGATTTTGCGGGAACCCTCCTGCACCACACGGAAGGCTCCCCAGCAAGCCACGCCAAGGACAATCAACAACAGACCTGCTCCCACGGTACGAAGCACGATCTTCTGGTAACGCTGGCGGGCGAAACTCGAAATTTTAACTTCCCGGGCCGATTGCCGGATGCTCCGCCAACTGCCCACGGATTTCTTTTTGGCTTTCTTTCCCCTCACGACTTCACCTTATCGTTCACTGAATTAAATCGATGCAAGGCGGGCAAAACAAGCCGCCGCGCCAAAGCATTAAAGTCGAAACCCTCACAAGCCGCGCTCATCGGAAGCAAACTGGTGCCGGTCAGACCGGGCAACGTGTTAACCTCCAAAAACCGAGCCTGTCCGTTGTCCTCCAGGATAAAATCCACCCGCGCGAAATCACGGCATCCGCAGCGGGCGAACGCGGTTTCCGCCGCCCGGCGAATTTCCAGCGACGTTTCGTCGGGAAGGCCGGCCGGCGCCTGATAGCGGGTCAGGCCTTTGGTGTATTTGCTTTCGTAATCGTATCGGCCCGATGCCGGTATGATCTCGACCACGCCCATCGCCCGTCCGTCCAGCACGCCGACGGTGAGCTCGCGTCCGACGATGCGCTCCTCGACCAACCAGTCACCGGCACCGAGGTCCCGCAGCGCGTCGCCCAACTCACCTTCACCTTCGGCGAAACGCAATCCGATACTGCTGCCTTCTCCGTTCGGTTTGAGCACCACCCGAGGCCCGAGTTCGCCCAGAATCTCACTCGCGGACGGCGGCCCGCCGCCTGGAAACACCAATCCACGGGGCACCGGGACTCCGCCGGAGGAAACCGTGCTCTTGCTTGCGCTCTTATCCATGCACAAACGGCTGGCGGCGGTATCACTGCCGGCATACTCGATCCCGAGCGCGTCGAGCAACGACTGCATGCCTCCATCCTCCCCGAAAACGCCGTGCAGGGTGGAAAACACCACGTGGGAATCCGCCTGCACACCCGCCGGAACTTCCGGGGAATCAATCACAAACACCTCCACCGGAAACTGTTGTTCCAGGGCGACCCGCACCGCCTCGGCCGATCGCAGGGAAACCTCGCGCTCACGGGAAATCCCGCCCGCAAAGACGGCTACCACCGGCGCACTCACAGGACCTCCCTCCAATCCTTGCCAAAAAGCAAGGCTTCAGGCTCCAGGTCCAGGTCCTTTTGTCGACGCACCTCCCGACGTATATGACGGACAAGTCCGATCACGTCCCCGGCGGTCGCCCGGCCGCGATTGATGATAAAATTGGCGTGCACCCCCGAGACCTCGGCATCCCCCACCCGGGCGCCCTTCAGACCCAATTCGTCTATCAACCGGCCCGCATGATCTCCCTCCGGGTTCTTGAACATACAGCCGGCGCTGGATTCCTTGGGCTGTGATTGGTCCCGCCGAACCTGGTATTCCTTGAGCCGGCGTTTAATGTCCTCCACCTGTTCACGGCCGGGCGCCGCCAGGACCGCTTCCAAGGCGATCGCTCGCGCGAGTTCCCGGCAATTGCGGTAACCGTAATGCATCTCCTCCCGCCGAAAGGTCCGCTCGTTACCGTCCCAGGTCATCATGCGCACCTCCTCCACCAGATCAAAAATCCAGCCGCCCATGGCACCGGCGTTCATCCGCAGTGCACCGCCCACGGTGCCCGGGATACCTTCCAGAAACTCCAGACCCGCCATGCCCTGTCGACACGCTTCGCCGCAGAGCTGGCGCAAACGCACCCCAGCGCCCACCCGCACGCGACCGTCCTGAGCAACACTGATTTGACGCCAGCAAGGGTGCTGCAACCGCAAGACCAAGGCGTCCACTCCGTCATCGGGCACCACCACGTTCGACCCTCGACCCAGCAAAAGCACCGGAATTCCGCACCGGACCGCGCACCGCAGAATCGCACTAAGATCCTCGATCGATGCCGGTTCCGCGTAATATAGAGCCTCACCGCCCACCCTCAGTGTGGTTTTGTCGGCCAGGGGCTCATGGTGGGAAAACCTGGATTCGGAACTGAGCGACGCTTCGACCGCGGAAACGAAATCCGAAGAAATTTCGGCGGGCTGCTTAATGGACGAAAGGGCGTTCATGCCTGGCTGAAATGGTTGCGCAACGAGGGAGTCATGCGAGCATCACGGCCGTTTTTTCCCGCCGCCTCCACCAGACCTTCGAGATCCTTGATAATGGCGTTCAGGCAATCCCGGCGATCCATCCGTTCCAGGTTGGTCTGGAAGGTTTTCAGCAACCAGTCGTTGAAAATGGTGTCCACCACCTCCCCGTGCAGGGTGTGGATATAATCCTGACCGACGACGATTCCGCCACCCTGGCGCTCCACAAAAACCGCGTTGGCCCACTGGTGGTTATCCGCCGCGTAGGGATAGGGAATCAGAATGGACGGCGCCCGGCAGCGAATAAGTTCGTTAATGGTCCCGGCCCCGGCCCGGCTGACCACCAGGTCGGCCGCTGAGAGCAATTCGGGCATTCGGTCGGTAAACGGCACAAAATGGGCTTTTATCGGGTGCCCGTCTTTCGACCAAAGGCGCACCGATCCGGAGTCTCCCTTGTCCATACCGGTCACGCAATAAACATGAATGCCCTCATTCGCCAGGGCCTGGAAATGCTCGCGCACCCAGGCATTGAGAACGGAGGCCCCCTGACTTCCCCCCAGGACCGCCAGGACCTTGCCGTGCGGATCGATTCCCAGGGTTTTGCGGCTCGATTTCACCGGGCAACGATGGATCTCCCGGCGCACCGGGCAGCCGTAATGGCGGATGGTCTCCGGGCTCACATTGCTCAGCCTCACACCGGGAGGCAGGTACACCCGCGAAGCCAGTGGGCGCAAAAACCGGGTGGCTCGTCCGGGCACCCGGTTGGCCTCGTGCAGGACCAGAGGAACCCGCAGGAAAAACCCCGCCAGCGCGATACCCAGGGTGCTGAACCCCCCGAATCCGATGATCAGGTCGGGACCGAACGTCCGCACCAGGCGCACTGACTGCAGCAGCCCGCGCGCCTGATTCACCAGGAATTGGAAGAACCGGACCGGATGCAGCGAAAACGGCGCCCCCGCCACCGGGATGAAATCGAGCGCCGGGTATTTGCTGACCAGACGCCGGTCCACCTTTTTCTCGCTGATCAATAGCCGGCAAGCGTGCCCGCGCGAGACCAGACCTTCAGCCAGGGCAATTCCGGGCGCCAGATGACCACCCGTTCCTCCGCAGGAAATCAGGATCTTCATCACCGGGCAATCTCCTTGAGTTTACGCCGTTTGTCGCAAATCGGCGAGCGGGACCAGGTCAAAGACGTATTCACCAGGATGCCGACAATGATAAACATGGCCACCAGGTTGGAACCGCCGTAACTGATGAATGGCAGGGACAACCCCTTGGTGGGCAAACAGCCGGTCACCACCCCCATGTTGATCAGCGCCTGGGTGCTGAGCAGCAACAGCCCTCCCGCAACCAGCAGGTACTGGTACATATTGGGCGCCCGTTTCAAATGCAGGATTCCGGCGATGAAAAGGATCAGAAAGAGCAGGAGCACTCCGGTGGTAAAGAGAAAACCCAGTTCCTCGCCGATCACGGCGAAAATAAAGTCGGTATGGGCTTCCGGAAGAAAAGCCATCTGTTGGCGACCATTCCCCAGCCCCACTCCTTCGACACCGCCGGCGCCAAACGCCAGGATGGCCTGCCACAACTGGTAGGCGCCTTCACCGCGGTTGCCTTCGATATCCATGAAGGACATGATCCGCCCCCGACGCAACGGATTGGTGAACACCGCGAAAGCGAAGGCCGCCAAAGCCGCGGTACAGGCCGGAACCAGGAAAATCAGGCGTACCCCGGCCAGAAACAGAAGGGTGAAACCCACCGCCCCGCAAAGGGCCGCGGTTCCATAATCCGGCTCGAGGAAAATCAGCCCGGCGAACAAACCAATGAGCAGACAGGGCAAAACAAACCCGTGCCAGAAGGTCGGAATAACGCGGTGGTTCGCCCCGAGGTAACAAGCCAAACAGAAAACCAGCCCCAGCTTGGCGAACTCGGAAACCTGCAAACGCATGAACCCGAGATCGATCCAGCGCCGGGCGCCGTTGACCTCAACCCCGATTCCCGGGATCAACACCAGCACCAGGCCGGCCACCGAGACCAACAACACTGGCCAGGAGAACCGCCGCAAGGCCTCCAGGTCCAGCAGGGACACAAAAACTCCCGTCGCCACCGCCACCGCCAGCCACATAAACTGACGGCGGATAAAGAAATAAGGATCCGCGCCCGAGTGGGCGCTGGCACTGAACAACACGCTGATGCCAAAGACCGTCAGGCTGACCACGCACACCAGGATAATCACCCCCGGTTGAAATATTCCGGCAAGCGAAAGTCGTTCTGCTGAGCGGGTCGCCATTCAAGTCAATCGAAACAGACGGTCATTCGTCATCCGGAATGATGGGCACGAAGGGGATATCATCCTCGTCGTCATCATCCTCGTCCTCGATAAAAATCATATCATCCGGCTGCACCGGAACGACCGGCAGCGCGGTCTGGGACGGTTGCGCCGGAGCATCCGGCTGCGCCGCCGGTTCGTCGGATTCCTCCTCAACGCCGGGAATCACCAGCACCTGACCCACCCGCATACGCCGCGGATCGCTGATGTTGTTGGCGCTCATGAGTTCGTTGGTCGAAATCCCGTACCGATTGGCGATGCTTCCCGGGGTCTCCCCGCTCACCACGGTGTGCCGAACCCCATTCCCGGCATCGGGCTCGGGCCGGGATGCGGGGGTGGCAGGTGTCGAAGGCTCGGCCGACGCGTCGGGCAGAATGAGTTCCTGGCCGATGCGGATGGTGTCGCTGGTCAAGTTGTTGACCGCCATCAGGTCCCGGACCGTGGTGTTGTACCGCTGAGCGATCACGGACAGCGAGTCGCCGCGCTGCACGGTATAGGTTCCCGCACCTTCGGGGATTTCAACCGGCCGCGCTGGCGGAGGAGTGACCTCTTCCCGGGGCCGAACGACACCGCCGCTTCCGGCAGGTATGCTCAATTGCTGTCCGGGACGGATGATCGATTCACGGGTCAGATTGTTCGCGGCCAAGAGATCATCCATGGCCACCCCCTCGCGACGCGAGATATTCCAGAGGTTGTCGCCGCTCCGCACCGTGTAAGTGCGGGTATCATCCGTGCCAAAACCCCAATCCATCTCTTCGAACGGTTCGGGGTCTTGCCAGTCGGTAACCGGAGCCAAAACGTCTGCTTCCTCCTCGACCCGCGCTGTTTCCAGCGGCTCCAGATCCCCCAACCCGGTCGCTCCCGGACGCACCGGTGCGGACCAGCGGGGCTGCGCCGGCTCACCGGCCGTCGTTTCCGACGCCGGGCGGGGCTGATAATCCGCCCGTTCCAACTGCCGCTCAGAGGGCGCGGGTGGACGCGTCCGGTCCATTCGCTCTTCCGGCGACACGGTTTGACATCCCTGCTGGACGAACAATAGCGAAAAGGCCAGCAGGTGAACGGCTAAAACGGCCGCGAACACTTTTGGCGTTTTCATAAGATTCCTATACCTCCCCATAACTGTCTGCACTGTGAATTCTCCTTTAAAAGTCCGTGTTTTACTTCTGTCCTGCAACCGGTCGGCATGGTCCGCCCTCCGGAAGCGTCCTCGAAACCCGATGCGGCCAATCTCCGGCCGCGCGAGTAATTTTGCCATTTTCGGAATGGAGTGATCACAGCGCAAACAAAAACCACCGCAAAACCGGGCGTTCCGCGGCCGGACTTTTTCTGGTTCTGAAATTCGTTGATAGTCATCTCATCGCAAACGAAGCGTTCCCAGACCGATGATCGCAAAGACCAGCGAAAGTATCCAGAAACGCACGACCACCTTGGTTTCAAACCACCCTTTAAGCTCGAAGTGGTGGTGAATCGGGGCCATACGAAAGATCCGCTTTCCGCGGCTCTTGAACGATACCACCTGCAGGATGACGGAGACCGCCTCCATCACGAAAATTCCGCCCACAATCACCAGCGTAAGCGGCTGGTGCACCATAAAGGCCACGGCCCCAACGATTCCCCCCAGCGCCAGTGATCCGGTGTCGCCCATGAAAACCTCGGCCGGATGCGAATTGTACCACAAAAAGGCCAGTCCCGCGCCCACCAGGGCGCCGCATACAATGCTCAACTCCCCGGTTCCGGGCACGTAGCTGATGAAAAGGTACTCGGAAATAATAATGTTCCCGGCGGCGTAGGCCATGACGGCGTAAACCAGTCCCACGATAATGGTGCAACCGATGGCCAGGCCGTCGATTCCGTCGGTCAGGTTGATGGCGTTGCTGGAGCCGATGATCACAAGGAAAAAGAACGGAAAAAGAAACCAGAGCGGCGACGCCGTCATGACGGCGTCTTTGACAAACGGGACCCACAATTCGCGCACTTTCTCCGCGCTCTCCGGATGCAGCAATAAGGCGCTCAGCGCGATAACCGCCACCGCGCTTTGCCAAAGAATTTTTCGTTTCCCCGAAACCCCTTTGCTGTTGCGCCGCGACACCTTGAGGTAATCGTCGGCGAACCCGAGAAGCCCCAGTCCCAGAAACACAAAGAGAGCCACCAGCACCCAGATATTGGGCCTCGCCCAGAGAAGCGTGCTGACCGTCACCGAGGCCAGAATCAGGAGCCCGCCCATGGTGGGAGTGTCCTTTTTCGTCGAGTGCAGTCCGGCCAGGTCCCCGACCTCTTCCCGGGTGCGCAAACTCTGCTCGAAACTGAGGGCTTTCAGGCGAGCGATGAGCCACGGGCCCATGACGAAGCCGATAAAAAGAGCCGTCCCGGCCGCGAGCAATCCACGAAAGGTGATGTAACGGAAAAGCCGGAAGGGACCGAAAAGTTCCTCCAACTCGGCCAGGTAGCTCAGCATGCCACTTCCTTTCCGGAGCAGTGTCCCGGCGCAGCCGGAGTTTCCTCCAAGAGACGTTCCAGACGATACCGGCGACTGCCCTTGACAAACACCGCTCCGCGAAATGTGGCATAACGCGTGCGAACGTTTTCCCAGGAATCCTCCACGCTCCACCGCGAGGAATCGTTGCCCGCCAGGGCGAGACCCTCGCCCATGGCGGCGGCGTGATCGCCGATCAGCAAGGCAAAGTCGTTCTCCTCCAATTTGAGAAATCGCATGGTCTCCTGGTGAAAGACGTTGGCGTAACGTCCCAGCTCGGCCATGGAACCAAGGATGTAGAGTCGCGCCATTCCCTTGGGCGCGGCACGGTTGAACGCCTCCAGGGCGTCGACCAGGGCCATGGGACTGGAATTATAGCAGTCGAGATAATAAAAGCCGGATTCCGTCCGAAAGGCCCGGCCGCGCAAGGCGTCAGGCTGCCAACAGGAAAGCCCGATCGCCAGCGCCCGGTCATCCGCTCCCAGCACACGCGCCAGCATCATGGCCAGGACGGCGTTGGCCGCCATTCCCGGACTCAGGGTGCCCGCCTCGAAGGAAACGAGGCGCCCCTCGCGAGGAAAACGCACCCGGAGATGGGCGGCGCGCCCTTCCCCTTCGCGGAAAAAGGTTGCGCGATTGCGCGGCGACACCAACAGCTCGGAGGAAAATTCGGGCATCAGCCCACTCAGAAACCTCTGCGCGGCGGGCGGGGTCGCGGATTCGTCCTCGGTCACCAGCGACCGGCAACGCAAACGCCAGAAACCCGGAAACGCCAGACAGGTAGCCGGAAAAGCGACCACCCCTTCCGGCGGAACCGCGTGCAGAAGCAGACTCTTCTCCTCGGCCACCGCGGCGAGGTTATTCAATCCTTCCAGATGAGTGGGCGCCACGTTGGTGACCATTCCGTGCGTCGGGCGAATCAACCCTGCCAGAACGCGCATTTCCCCCGGAGCATTGATTCCGGCTTCCACCACCGCGGCGCGATGGTAAGCGGGATCCAGTTGCAGCAGGGTCAGCGGAACACCGATGTGGTTGTTGAAATTTCCCGAAGTACGGAGAACCGGCCCCATAAAGGCCAGCAATTCGGCCAAGAGATCTTTGGCGGAGGTTTTGCCGCAGCTTCCGGTCACACCGATCACCGGTCCCCGAAATCGGTCGCGATTTCCGGTCGCCATCCGGTGCAGCGCGGACAGCACATCGTCCACCACCAACTGCGGAAGGGGCGACCCCGGCACCGCGCGGGTGACCAGGGCGGCGGACCCGCCATGCTCGCGGGCGTCCTCCAGGTATTCATGCCCGTCCCGGGAGGATGTGGCCAGCGCCACGAACATCTCGCCGGTCTTTATCCGTCTGGAATCGTGGGAAAACCCGGTGATTGGTCCCTGCGGCTCGCGGGTCCAGGTTCCCCCGGACCACTCGGCCAATTGTGCTGCGTTGAATTCGGGCATCAGGTTTTTATTTCCCTTCGGGTTTGAATAATGTACGCAAAGTTCATGTTCTGGGCAGGGACAGAAGTTCCCTCGCCACCATTCGATCGTCAAAGGGCAACAAAGTGTCGCCCATCTCAAGGAAAGACTCGTTTCCCTTGCCGGCAAGCAGTACGGCATCACCTTCTTCGGCCTCCTCGAAAGCCTGACGGATTGCCTCCCGGCGCTCGGAGACAAACGAGATCCGAGCGGGATCGATCACCCCTGGTTTCATATCGGAGAAGATCTGCTCCAGGCTTTCGCCCCGGGTATTGTCGGCGGTGGCCCAGAAAAAATCGGCCTGTTGCTGGATCCGCTCGACCAACTCGGCCCGGACGGCGCGGTCGCGATTCCCCCCGCAACCAAAAACCACCAGGATCCGGCCCTGGGTGACCTCCCGCAGCGCCGCCAGGGTGGCGCGCAAACGGTTGGCGGTGTGTCCGTGGTCCACAAAAACCCGAAAGTCCTGCCCGTTATCGACTCGCTCCATTCGTCCGGGCACCCCGGAGAACCGGGCCAGGGCGTGCGCGAATGTGGCGGGATCCCGACCCAACGCGTAGGCCGCCGCGGCGGCGCCGAGGAAGTTGGCGGCGTTGGTCGCGCCGGTCAGCGGCAGTAGAATCTCCGTTTCGCCCTCCGGCCAGGCGAGCGTGATACGGCTCGAATCCGGACCGGGCACGATCCGAACCGCCCGAATATCCGCACCCTCGGTCGAACCAAAGGTCACCAGACGGACCGACGCCGGATTGGAGGCGATCAATTCCCGGCCCAGGGGATCATCCGAGCAGATGACCGCAATCTCCGGCGGGCCTCCGAGAGATCCCTGGAAAAGCTCGCGCGCGAGTTTGAAATCGGTCTCGGTGGGAACTTCTTCCGATGCCCTGCCCATGGCACCGTTAAGAAAAACGCCCGCCTTCCAGCGCAGGCCGAAAACGCTCTTCTGGCGCAGCCCCATGCCGTTTATTTCGATCACCGCCTCGCGCACCCCGGCATCGCGCATCTGTCCCAGGAGGCCGGACAGTTCCACCGCGTCGGGGGTGGTCAGAAAAGAGGGCACCGTGCGGGATCCCAGGTCATAGGCGATACTGCCGGTGAGTCCGGTCCTCCCCCCGGCGGCGTCCAGCAGATGTTTGAGCAGGTGGGCCGCGGTCGACTTGCCCCGTGCGCCGAGGATGCCGCACAGGGCGAGGGATTCGTCCGGAAACTTGAAAAACCTGCGCGCCACCTGCGCCATGGCCACACGCGCATCCGGCACCTGGATAAAGGCGACTCCGGAATGCGGACGCCGGGGCTGCTCGGTCACCACCGCGGCCGCACCGCGATCGATCGCTTCCTCGATGAAAAAGCTGCCGTCGGTCTTCTTCCCGGGCAAAGCGAAGAAGAGACACCCCGGCCCCGCCCGCCGGCTGTCGGTGGCGAGGAAATCGATCGACCGATCCAGTCGCCCGCTCGCGCTGGTCACATCCAAACCGGTCAGGATCGTTTTTAGAGGTTTCTCCATGAAGGAATGTCTCCGAGCTTCATTGTTTTGTCCACGCCGGACACCGGAATTACGACGCTCAGATCGGCGCCGGACGACAGGCACATAACTGATCATCGAAATCCTCCTTCCCGCTGAGCCAGAACCGCATCCGGCCGGACCGCCTCAATGCCGAGATAGGGGATCAACTCGACCCCAACCCGCCGGAAACTGGGCGCCGCCACCAACCCGCCGTAGGACGGGCCCGCGGAATTCGGCTCGTCGACGATCACCGTGATGACCACGCGGGGATTGGAGGCTGGAAAATAGCCGGAAAACGACGCCACGTGGTGTTGGCGCGAATACCGTCCATCGATGATTTTCTGCGTGGTCCCGGTCTTCCCGGCCACTTCATATCCTGGAATCCGAGCCTCCGGCGCGGTCCCTCCGGGTGCGGCCGCCGCCACCAGCAATTCGGACAACAGCGATGCCGTTTCCATCGAAACCGCCCGCTGACGAGCCGCCGGATCAAGGGAGAACACGGTCTCTCCCCTCTCGTTCACCGCCCGCCGGACCACCCGCGGTTCCATCAGGACGCCGCCGTTGGCCAGGGTGGCCGTGGCGTAGTGAATCTGCAAGGGAGTCGCGTTCAGAGCGTGCCCCATCGGGAGCCGGGTAATGGTCAATCCATCCCAATTGCGCACCGGATGCAGCGTGCCCCGCACCTCTCCCGCCAGGGGGAACCCGGTCCTTTGGCCAAAGCCAAAGGCCGCGGAATAGGCGTGCAGCCGCTGTTCCCCGAGCATCATTCCCATATAAGCGACGCCGCGATTGCTGGATACCCGCACGATATCCGCCACCGAAAGTTCGCCGAAGTCACGGTGGTCCCGCGGCAGGCTCAGACGCCGGCCCCGGTATTCCACCACGGAAACCCCGCAATCGAAAATCCGATGCGGAGTCACCAGACCCTCCTCAAGGGCGGCGGCAACCGGGACGATCTTGAAGGTCGATCCGGGCTCCAGGACATCGGTCACCGCCAGGTTGCGGTGATGGGCGATATCCACGAGATTGTAGTGGTTGAGATCGAAGGAAGGATAGCTGCCCAACCCGAGAATATTCCCGGTATCGGGTTCGCTCACGATGATGACGGCGCCTTTGGGGTCGAAGGTTTCCGCGATCCGTCGCAATTCACGCTCCACGATGAACTGCACCACGTTATCGAGGGTCAACTCGATGTTCAAACCGTTGGTGGCCGGAACCTCGCGGCTGCGAAACTGCATCAATTCGCGCCGGCGGCCGTCCCGCTCGGACTCCAGCCAGCCGTCAGTCCCGCGCAGGTAGAAATCCATCGCGTGTTCCACCCCGATAATCCCCCGGCCCTCCCGATTGGAGAAACCGACCACGTGCGCGGCGAGTTCCCGTCCCGGGTAAACCCTCCGGTAATGCCGGTTGCCGTAAACTCCGCGAATGCCGAGCTCCAGGATTTTCTCATAAGTGGATTCATCCAGACCGTCCTGTAACTTCCTCCAACGCACCAAACGCACGTCTTCCGCGTACCCGGAATTCCCGGCGCTAACCCGGGTGGTCATGAGACGCTCCAACTGATTCAGGGGCATATCGATAATACGCGCCAGTTCGGGCCAGCGGTCGCGATCCTCCTCCCGCACCACCTGGGGATCCACGCCCAGTTCGATGAACGTCCGGTCAGCCGCCAGGAGATTGCCCCGGCGGTCCGTGATGGTGCCGCGGCGCGCCTTTTGCACGATAACCTGCTTACGGTGCCCGTCGGCGAAGGCGGCCAGCGAGTCGGACTCGACCACCTGAAGGTGATAGAGGCGGAAGCCGATGCCGCAGAAGCAGGTGGCAACGACGAATCCGACCAGACCCAGTCGAAAAGATGATACGTGTGCCGGCGTCATCGGTTGGTGATTAAACCTTCACGGCGGAAAGCCATACGATCGGAGGAGGAATTCGACCCATCTCCGGCCGCGTAGTCCCGATCCGGCAAACGCGGCGCGTCCAACCGCACGATCTGCTCGTCGTCGGGACGGCGCAGGTCCAGGTTGAACCGTTCGATCTGACTCTGGAGAAATCCCGGATTCAGGCTGACCGCGATTTCCGAATTGATTCGCGACAGGGCGCGATCGACTTCGTTGAGGCGAATCTCCATGGATCGGGTCTCGGCAGCGGCGGCGCCGATACTCTGCCGCATCCATACGGTGGCCAGGCCGGTGGCGCCGGCCAGGAAAATCAGGGCAAACGTCAGGCAGACTATTCGGCTGGCGTATTCGGTCTTAAAACTTTTCATCTTCAGTCAATTTTCTGATCGCCCGCAGCTTGGAGGAGCGGCTGCGGGGATTGCGTTGAATCTCGCGGTCGGACGGAACCAGGGGACGGCGATTCAGCGGTTCGGCGGAACAGGTGCGCATTTGCTGCGGCAGCGAATCGGCGGCGTGTTCGGGTCGGCCGCACATGCGGCGGAAAAACCGTTTGACCAACCGGTCTTCGAGCGAATGGAAGCTGATCACCGCCATCACCCCGCCCGGCGAAAGCCGGTCGAACGCGGCCGGCAATGCCCTGGCGATAGCGCCCAGTTCATCATTCACCGCGATCCGGATTCCCTGGAAGGTCAAGGTCGCCGGATGCAGGGAGGGAGGGCGTTTGCGCGGGGGCCGGGTTTTCGCCGACTCCACCACCCGCACCAGGTCTTCGGTGGTCGCCAGGTCACGGACTTCGCGGGTCCGGATTATGGCCTCCACCACTCGACGCCACTCGCGCTCCTCGCCGAAGTCCCGCACCGCCTCCACCAACTGCTCGCGGGTCGCTTCGCGGACCCAGTCGGCCGCGGTCCACTCCTGGTCTGGATCCATGCGCATATCGAGCGGACCATCCTGCCGGAAGGAGAATCCCCGGCCGAAATCATCGAGTTGATAGGACGAGACCCCAAGGTCGAAAAGGATTCCGTCATAATGTCCCGGAGGCAAAACCTCGTCGAGCGCATCGAAGTTGCCCCGGTAAAAGGCGAACCGTTCGCCGTAACTTTCCCGCAACCCTTCGGCCCGGCGCTCCGCCTCCGGATCGCGGTCGATGGCGTGAACGCTGGTGTCGGCCGCTTCCAGCAGGGCGCGGGCGTGGCCCCCGCCGCCGAAAGTCGCGTCCAGGTAACGCCCTCCGTCTCGCGGCCCAAGCAGGTGGATCGTTTCCGCCAAAAGAACCGGCTCGTGGTTCATGACGCGATCCCCCCAATGGGTCGCATGGGCGACGAGCCAGGAAACCGTGGGGAAAAAGCGATCGACACCGCGTCTAGCCAAGAGATTTGCCATGACAGCCATATTACCGTCCTTTCCATGCCCAGATTGATACCGGCCGGTATTCGCTCCGCTCCCGGAGTCAGCGGAACAGCGACCGAAAACCGGGGCGCCCGGCCGTTTTCCGTGCCATCACCAGCCGTCGGGCGGGAGGACGGCGCAGGCGCAGACTCTCGATGTAGGAACCTCCTTCGGGGGAGCCGACCGGGATGGCAAAATCGCCGTCCGAGAAATGGCGGACCGTACCGCGACCCAGGACCTGGGATGAAAAGAGCATGTTGGAGAGTTTCATAATGTTTGATCTGGATTCGGATGTTTTCTGTTGGTTTCGCCGGACCCCGATCTCCTCAGGCCGGCCTTTAAATACCGATTTTTTGCATGAGATCGCCGAAGGTATCCCCGCCCGTTCTTTCGTTCAGGCCTTCCCAACGGCCGGGACTCCAAATGTTGAACTTCGTCATAGTCCCCACCAGGAGGCTCTCCTTCTCGATCCCGGCATGACGGATCAACCCCTCGGCCAATCCGATCCTTCCCTGCTTGTCGCAACCCAGGGAATGGGCCTCGGCAAAAAAACGGTTGATGAAGTCCTGCCCGTCACGGTCGCTGAGTTTCACTTCCATCACCTTCTGCTGGAGGCTCTCGATCTCGGCCGGAGGCAGCACCGCGATGTAGCCACTGGGATGCGGCAGAGCCAGGTAAACGTCCTGATCATCACCCGCGAAGCGCCATTTGGACGGAATCGTCAGACGATTCTTGGCGTCCAGATTATGCCGGAACGACCCGACATAAAGCGGCTTGGCTGGGTTCATCATTTTCGCGCCTGGATTTGGACCATTTATCCCACAACGCCCCACTTCTCCCCACTTTACCCCACCAGGTCAAGCCTATTTCCCACTTTTTCCCATGGAGTTGCCCTGGCGGCGGCGCCTGGAAAGAGTCTTGCATTGCCGTTTCCTCCCTGCCATTCATGGCGCATGGTCGGGGTTCCTTCCTCTTGCAGGGAACCGCGCAGCGAGGCATACGGCTTCATGCGGGGACTCCGCCGGCAATGATTTTCAAGGACAAGTGCTATGTGCGGAATCGTAGGCTACATCGGCAAGCAGAAGGCTTCCGGCATCCTGCTGGAGGGGTTGAAACGGCTGGAATATCGCGGTTATGACTCCGCCGGACTGGCGGTGCAAAACCGGGGCCGCCTCGAGACCGTCAAGAAGATCGGCAGGGTGGACAACCTGGCGGCCGCCGCCTCCAAGCACACGTTGTCCGGAACGCTCGGTATCAGCCACACCCGCTGGGCTACTCACGGAGGGGTCACCGACGCCAACGCCCACCCCCACCTCAGCAGCAACGGCAAAATCTCGCTGGTCCACAACGGGGTAATCGAAAATCACCTTAGCATTAAACGTTTTCTCCTCGAACAGGGCTTCACTTTCTCTTCGGAGACCGATTCCGAGGTGCTGGTCAACCTCATCAGCTACCACTACGAAAAGGAGACCTCCGACCACGAAATTCGTTTTGTGGAAAGCGTTCGCAAGACCCTGAAACATATCGAAGGCACCTTTGGGATCGCCGTGATTTGCTCCGAGCATCCCGACCAGTTAATCGGCGCGCGCCGCGGCTCGCCCCTGATCGTGGGCATCGGCGACGGCGAGCACCTGTTGGCAAGCGATGTTTCCGCTGTCATTTCCCGCACCCAGAACGTCGTCTACCTTAAAGACAACGAAATCGTCGCCATCAACCGGAGCAACTTCTCCATTTCCACCATCAACCTGGAGGACGTGTCCCCCATCATCTCCACCATCGACTGGTCGATCGAGGACGCGGAGGTGGGGGTTTACAACCACTTCATGGAGAAGGAGATTTTCGAGCAGCCGGTTTCTCTGGAGAACACCATGCGGGGCCGGTTTTCCGACGACGGCAGCAGCGCCAATTTCGGTGGACTCAACCTCTCCCCGCAGGAATGGCGTCAGGTGGACCGGCTCCTCTTCTGCGCCTGCGGCACCGCCTGGCACGCCTGCCTGATGGCGGAATACCTCATCGAACGCTACGCGCGCATTCCGGTGGAGGTCGAATACGCCTCCGAGTTCCGCTACCGAAACGCCCCGCTGGAAAAGAACACCCTGGTTTTTATCATCAGCCAATCCGGGGAAACCATCGACACCCTGGCCGCCCAGCGGGAGGCCCAGCGTAAGGGATTTCGCACCCTGGCCATCACCAACGTGGTCGGTTCCACCATCGCCCGCGAGGCCGACGGGGGCATTTACCAGCACGTGGGGCCGGAGATCGGCGTGGCTTCGACCAAGGCATTCACCTCGCAGTTGCTCCTGGCCGCCATGGTGGCCCTCTACCTGGGCCGGCTGCGCGACATGAGTTATTCCGAGGGCACCGCTCTGGTACAGGCCTTCAAGAGCGTTCCCGAACTGGTGAATCGCATCCTGCGGCAAAACGATCACATTCGCGACATCGCTTCACGCTACGCCCATTATGAGGACATGCTCTTCCTCGGCCGGCAGTTTATGTTTCCCATCGCTCTCGAAGGCGCACTGAAACTTAAGGAGATTTCCTACATTCACGCCGAGGGGTATCCCGCCGCGGAAATGAAACACGGCCCGATCGCCTTGATCAGCGAACAGTGCCCGTCATTCTTCCTGGCACCGCACGCCGAAACGTTCCAGAAGGTTCTGGCCAATATTCAGGAGATCAAGGCCCGCAACGGCAAGGTCATCGCCGTCGCGTCGGAGAGCGACCCCTTTCCGGACAATCTGGTCGACGACCTTATTCTGCTTCCGGATTCCCACGAAGCCATTCAGCCGATCCTGGCCACCATCCCGGTGCAACTCCTCAGCTACCACATCGCGGTGCAGCGGGGTTGCGATGTGGACAAGCCGCGCAACCTGGCGAAATCGGTCACGGTGGAATAACCGTCGCCGCCAACCAATTGGGCCGTCGCAATGATTCCCGTCGCCGCAGAACCTCTTCCCGATCAACGAAGGTTTCGCCCCACCTGTTCCCGTACCTTTTGGCTCCTTTGGGTATTGCTCGCTGCAGGGTGTGCCGTCGCGCCGGAGGAACCGGGCAGCGCCTCCCCCGACCAGCGTTTTCCTCTGGCCCTGAACGGGGTCACGATTCAGGTCGAGTTGGCCGTCACCCAGGAGGAGCAATCGCGCGGTCTGATGTTCCGGGAGTCCCTTGAACCGAATTCCGGAATGCTCTTCGTCAATCGCTTTCCCCGCCGGGTGGCTTTCTACATGCGCAACACCCCCCTTCCCCTCGACATCGGTTACTTCACCGCCTCGGGTGTGCTGCGGGAAGTCTACGCCCTGCACCCGTTCGATGAAACCACCATCGCCTCGCAGAGTTCCCAGATTCAGTTCGCCCTGGAAATGGAACAGGGGTGGTTTGCCGCCAACGACATTCGGCGCGGCGCCCAACTGAACCTCTATGATCTCGCCGCCGCCCTTCGTGCCCGCGGTTTTGATCCGGAAGAATACGGTTTGAGAGAGTGAGTTCCTGGAACTTCCTCTTTCGTTCTTGGTTCTAAGTTCCAGCGAGGCGACGCCTCAGACCCGAAGTAGTACACGCATCTTGCGTGCGAATTCACGCTGGCCTGCGACGAGCTCAGCCGAGTCGAAGCGTGAGCTACTTTTTCCCTCGGCAATCGTAAAACTTGACCCAACTACAACAACTTTTTCGGTTTTAGGACTCTAGGTTCTCGGTTCCTGGTTGCTTCCGCACTCCGTCCAACCGAGGGAACCGAGCACCAAGAACAGGGCGAAGCCCTATCCCCTCAGAACCCGGTGGGTTTCGATTCCAGCTTGCGGTGCAGCTTGGCGCGGAGATCGGGAAGCTGTTTGGTCAACGTATCTTCAATCCGGTTCAGTTCGGAACGTTTTAGTCGCGGCAGCGACAAAAGACCGAGGTTCTTAACCGTCCATACGATCGAATCCTTGACGTCTTTCCAGAGAAGCAGGAGATCATCCTCCCGGTTACTCACCACCAGATCACGCTTGTAAACCCGTTCGAAAATCCCGTCGAGGTCGTCCAGCAGTTTGGCCTCCCGGCGGCGAACCAGTTCGCGAAAACCGAAATACCCGCCGACAGCCAGCACCAATCCCGCGACCGCCGCCCCGACCGCCGCGGGCCACATCTCCTGACTCGCCAGGTAGGCCCCCGAACCCAGGCCGGCGGCCAGAATCACCACGAGCAAGGCGTAGAGCCGGCGGCGAAAACCGGTCAGTTTCTGCCGGGTCGCATGAATGATATGCACGTAGAGTTTCAACCGGCGGCCGTAAATGGAAGCCTGGGTAATGATGTTGTCCAACCGGCGCACCGGAGCGCGCTTGATTTCGTAAACCAGTTCTTCCCTGGCGTGGGCGAAATCGGTCAGCGACAGCGCGGATTCCGCCGCGCCTTTCACCGGCACAAAGGTGGTGAAGATCTGGGGAATATCCTTTTTCGCGATCACCTTACCCAAATTCCAGCACAGAGTGCCGTAACAGCGGGCAAAATCGCGCAGACTGCGAAACTGATCCATCTTGTTCATCACCACCAAGAGCTTGTGGTCGATGCGTCCGAGGGATTGGGTCAGCTCGGTCATAGTCTCGGCTGTCGTACCCGGCCGGTCAGGATCAAAGAACACCAAAACGAGATCCGCCCGCTCGGCGAACCACCTCACCCCGGCGGAAAAATTGTACCCCCTCGTGGTGTCGGGACCGGCGGCGTCGATCATGCCCGGAGTGTCAACCAGGGTGATGTCACGCAGAAACTCGTTGGGGAGGAGCCGCATCCTGAAGTGCGAAAGAAACTCCGGCCCGATATGGGCGGCGCCGCTGAAAGGCAGATCCGGGTTGGAAACAATCGCCCGCCCGTCACGCTCTTCCCGGTTTTTCCCATACCGAAGAAGAGTGAAACAATCATCCGTGGGCGCCATTCCCGTACGTTGCACCGCCTCTCCCAGCAGGTGGTTGATAAAGGTCGATTTGCCCGAGGAATGATTCCCCACGAACAGGACCAGCGGCCCCCCGGAAATTTCGCCGTCCACCGGCCGCTTCTCAAAAGCGAATTTCTTCGCCAGAGGATCAATTGACTTACGATAAAGATCCTGAACGGATCCGGCGGTTTCTTCGATCAGGTCTTTCACGGCGCGGGAATCTTGCATGGGCATTTCGGATTGGACAAGGATATTACGGTGACAAACCAGTTTTGGTGACAAAGCTAAAATCAGCTTCGCTCAGTTTCATCTTCGCCGGCATCTGCTTCGTCTTCGCCGGCACCCGATTCCTCCGGTTGCGCCTCATCATCCTCGCCCGCCACCGCGGCGGTCACCAGGCTGCTGTGCCGGTCCTTGAGGTCGACCACCGAGGTCCGAACCTGCGAAGCCAGGTCGCTGATCCTCTTGAGGCGGGCGCGCACCCGTTTATTGGCCTCGAGACGATTTTCGAGGTCGGGCATTTTGGTTCCCAGTTCCTCCTTCACCGCCTCCACCCGTTGGCGAACCGCGGCGGAGAAAATCCGGATGAATTCGCTCAACAGGTGATCGCAATACTCGCTGGGCAAATCAGGAAAGAGTTTTTTCAGGTGCGTATCCAGGATGGAGTGCAAGGCTTCGCTGCCCGGGTCGGCCAGACGCTTTCTCTTGGTCGCGTGCGGAATGGGACGTTCGGGATCCTCCGTCGGACCGAAAAGCCCGCGGCGTACCGCCGACTGCCCGCGAAAAAGAATCCAGTCCCAGACACTTTTCTTAACCGGAATCTTCTCGCTGGAAACATGCACCGCACAGGAGGCGGGATCGCGTCCGGCGGCCAACACCTCTTCCCCGGCCGCTTCCAGGATCGGCTCAAGCTTGAGATCAAGGCGATCCAACGCCCGCAGGTCATCCGGTTCCAGGCGCAAGCCTCCCAGGGAGTCGCCGGCGAGCGAGTGGATCCGATCGACGGCGTGCGCCTTGATCTCCTTCTCCTTCGCGGTCAACAAGGGATTCAAACGGCCTTCCTGCAAGTCGCGCAGGCTCTCGTCGGAATCGAACCAGGACACCACTTCCTGAGTCAGAGACCCGCGTAATTCGCCTTTCAGTTTGTCGGAAAAAGCATCGGCGGCTTTGCGGCTCTTGGCGCGCAGGTCGTCAAAGGCCTTTTCCCAGTTGAGATTGGCCAGCCTCTCCACCGCGGCCAAACGCCCGCGCTCGCGCTGCATCTCGTCCTCCAGCCAGGACCGCTCCTGCTGAAAGCTGCGCAACGACTCCTCCGAGCAGCAGCGCTGCACTTCCTCCGCCAGTCCGGCCCCCTGTCGCAAGCTGTCGGCCATGAACTCAACCAGATAGTCGCTGCTGTTGAGATAATCGGTGAGGTCGGTAAGGAACTCGGAAAACGAATCGTCGGGCCGCGACTCCGGGGAACCCTCGTCGTTTCCATCCGCGGACTCGCCATTCTCCCCGTTTTGCAGCGAAGCGGCGGCCGAGCGCAAAAGGTCGATCGGGTAAATGCGCAAACGCCCCTCGTCGGCCGCGCGACGCAGGGGAGCGCTCATAGCCAGCGATTCGAAAGCCCGGATGATGCGATCGGGATTCTCGCTTTCCAGGCTGGGCCGCAAATTGCCGTCCGGACCGAGGTCGCGTTTGCCGCCGTCGATATTGACCACCAGAAAGATCCGGCTGAACAGATCGAGAAGGTCATTGAACTCAGCGAAAACCTGCTCAAGGAACAGATTGTCGGTCTTGACCACAAAGACCGCACACGCGGCGCTGTTTCGAAACTCCCTGGTCATCAGGTCGTAACCGAACTTCATTTTGCTGTACAGGCCGGGCGTGTCCACCAGCACCGTCAGCGAATCCTTCAGATTCTTGGCCGGCACCTCGACGTCGACCCGGCGAATCGCTTCCGGAAAGTGAATCCCCGGATCGAACGGCTCGCCCTTTTCCTCCATCTGCCGAATCCTCTCGGCCAGGGTCTGGTGGGCGTCGCGGATCGCCCGCTGCATGTAGGCCCCGTCGGCCGTCAGCTCTTTTTTCCCGTTGTAACTGGTATACTGGTACTTTTTCTCTTCGCTGTGTTTGACGTAAACCAGGCAGGGGTAGGCCGGAAGGGACGTCACCTCACTGACGTACGCGGAACTGATGGCGTTCATCAGCGTGGATTTCCCGCTCTTCAATGGGCCGAAAATAATCACGTACGCCTGCTGCTGTTCGAGTTTATCCACCAGGGTATGGAGTCGGTGCGCCACGTCGGACAGTCCGGACAAAGGGTGGCGCAAGGCGTGACTTTCGGGCTCCTCCTGAATATCCTCCACCGTATTCTGAAGCATTTGCCGGAAAGGGGATAAAACGTCGCCGAACTCTTTGCAGAAAGTGGATATCTCAGTTTTCATGCCATCATCGTCACTAAAAAATATTATGATGCAACCCGATTTCCGGAAAACGGATTCATCAGTGAGGCAAATTAGTTACGTTTTTGCTCCGTAGCAGAAATCCTGCCGCTCGGAACACCCGTAAAACGAAAAAAGGCAGGGATAAACACCCCTGCCTTTTTTTGTATAAATCTTAGCGGAATCTACTTCGCCGCTTTCTTTTTGGCAGTCAAACCGCAATCGGACTTGATCTTGTTCACGGTAGCGGCGGAAACGCCGTAGAATTCAGCCACTTCGCGAGCCGTGTTTCCGTCCTTTAGCATTTCGGCGACCTCCTGTTTCTGCTCTTCGGTAAGCCGCTTCCTGGTAGCGCCTCCGGACGATACGGTAAACGCCCCCGCCGCCGTGAGGTACTGCTTGCACAGGCCCCTCAACTCCTCCTCGCGCCCTTCAATCTGCTTCAGATCGGATGCCAGCTCCTTGGCGGTCCGGTATCCGGAGTCATTCAGGAGACTCAAAAGCCGCTCCGCTTTCCGCAATTCCTCACGCGCGACCCGCTCCGTTTCCTGGAGCCTTTTGAGGTCCTCAATCTTGCTTATTTCGATAGCCATAATCGTATTCCAGTAAAAAGACCGGCTTCTTGATACTTTTATAACCCGTGTCAAACGCAATTATTAGTGCACCTCGAAAATCCGGGAACCGCGCATCGTCATGCGCCCAGGAGTTCTTCCCACCGCCACCCCGCTCCAGCCCTCCTATTCCGATCGGCGCCGGCGCGCTTCGATAAAACCCAAATCAAACATTGCCCTCCCCGCCCGAATCCGTTTCCTCGATAAAACCATGCTCGCCAACGTCCTATCCGCAGCGCTGCGGGGTATCGACGCTGTCGCCGTGCAGGTGGAGGTGAATACCGGAGAATCCGGCGAACCGAAACTGATTATGGTCGGCCTACCCGACGCGGCCGTGAAGGAATCCGACGACCGCGTTTTTTCCGCCCTGAGCAACAGTGGCTTTCAGATGCCCCGCACGCGCACCACCATCAACCTCGCCCCCGGCGACCTAAAAAAAGAAGGCCCCTTCTACGATCTGCCCATCGCCCTCGGCATCCTGGAGGGGACCGGTCAGATGCAGTCCCAAACCCTGCATCAACATCTCATCGCCGGAGAACTGGGTCTCTCCGGCGAGACCAGGCCGGTTAAAGGAGCCCTCGCTATGGCCCTGCTGGCCAAAGATATGGGAAAACAGGCCGTTCTCCTTCCCGAACTCTCCGCCCGCGAGGCCGCGCTGGTGGACGGCATTCGGGTCATCCCCATCCGCTCCCTGGGAGAGGCTCATGCTTTTTTGTCCGGCGAAAAAACGATCGACCCTTTGCGCCGCGACGCCTTTTTTCAAAAGCCGCACATTACCGCCGAACCCCAGGCCGATTTCTCCGAGATCAAAGGCCAGCACACGGTTCGCCGCGCGGTGGAGGTCGCCGTCGCCGGAAATCATAATCTGCTTCTTATCGGCCCTCCCGGTTCCGGAAAATCCATGGTGGCCCGGCGAATCCCCTCCATCATGCCGGAACCGGAACTGGCCGAGTTTCTTGAGATTCTCCGGATTCAATCGGCGGCCGGACGCACTCTTTCCGGTGATCTCGGCGCCATGGAACGGCCCTACCGGGCCCCGCATCACACCATCAGCGACGTCGGCCTCCTGGGCGGAGGTTCGATTCCCGGTCCCGGCGAAATTTCCCTGGCGCACCAGGGCGTGTTGTTCCTCGACGAACTGCCCGAATTCAAACGCTCCGCCCTGGAAGTCCTGCGCCAGCCGCTGGAGGAAGGCGTGGTCTCCATTTCGCGCAGCGCGGGCAAAGTGGCATTCCCCTGCGAGTTTATGCTGGTGGCCGCCATGAACCCTTGCCCCTGCGGGTATCTGGGCGACCGCAAACACGAGTGCCGCTGCGGCCCCTCCCAAATCCAACGTTACCGGTCCCGCATCAGCGGCCCCTTGCTGGATCGGATCGACCTGCACGTGGAAGCCCCCGCGCTGTCCATCGAGGAATTGCGCAACGAGAAACCGGGCGAATCCTCGGCCGCCATCCGCGAGCGGATCGCCGCCGCCCGCGAGCGCCAGAAACGGAGACGCCCGGACGCCGCATCCCCGGCGAACGCGCGCATGAGTCACAGCGAGTTGCGCCAGTTCTGCGCCCTGGACGATTCCCAGGGCGATTTGTTGCAGCAGGCCATGGAGGAACTCTCCCTCTCCGCCCGGGCGTTCGACCGGATACGCAAGGTCGCCCGCACCATTGCCGACCTCGCCGGGGCGGAGCGGATCGAGGCGCCGCACCTGCTGGAGGCCATCGGTTACCGAAACCTGGATCGCAATCTTTTTTACTGAAGGTTTTGCCATCGCCGGGGCTTTCTTTCCATCATGCCGCCATGACCGAAAGCGCCAATTCGTTCCACCCTCCCGTTGCGGGCTCCCCGTTTCTCCGCGCCGCCCGGCTCCTGCTCCCCCTGGCCCTGGCGTTCGCCGCCGGCTGCGGGCCGTCGGAGACTCCGGTGGAAATCGGCAACCGCGAAGGTATTCTCCACATCAACAACGGAGCGGAAGTTCAGAGTCTCGATCCGCACACCACAAGCGGCGTTCCGGAATCGCACGTGATCGGCGCTTTGCTGGAAGGGCTGACCGCGGTCGACCCCGAAACCCTGGAAGCGATTCCCGCCGCCGCCCGGGATTGGGAGATTTCCGACGACGGCACGGTTTACACCTTTTTCCTCCGCGAGGAAGGCGCCTGGTCGAACGGAGATCCGGTGACCGCACACGACTTCGTTTTTTCATTGCGCCGTATTCTTTCACCCAACCTCGCCGCCCCCTATTACTACATGCCCTTCCCCGTCGTTGGAGCACGGGAGTATTACGAGGGCGAAATCGACGACTTCTCCCAGGTCGGCGTTCGCGCCGTGGACGATCTCACACTGGAAATCCGTATCCGTTATCCCCTGCCCTATTTTCTCACCCTGCTGGCTCACAATACCTGGTATCCGGTTCACCCTGACACCATTCTGGCCCACGGCCTGATGGACGAACCCAACACCCGCTGGGTGCGGCCGGAGAATTTTGTGGGCAACGGGCCCTTCACTCTGCAGCGCTGGGCCACCGGACGGCGCATCGAGGTCCGCCGCAATCCGGATTACTGGGACGCCGACCGGGTGCACCTGAATGAGATCCATTTCTATCCGCTGCAGCATCCGCTCAGCGGCGAGCGCGCCTTCCGGGCCGGCCAGTTGCACATCACCGATCCGGTCCCCGCCGAACGCATCGCCTTTTACCAAAACGAACGCCCGGAGCTCTTCGCCACCGGCGACTATTTCGGCACCTATTACTTCCGCCTGAATGTCACCCGGCCGCCGTTCGACGACCCGCGGGTGAGGCTGGCCCTCTCCCTGGCGCTGGACCGCGAGACCCTGGTCAATAACATTTATGCCGGCGCGCGGGACGCCGCCTACTCTTTCGTGCCGCCCGGCGTGCCGGGATACGAACCGGAGCCGGTGGTGAGCCGGGACGTTCAGCGCGCCCGCGAACTGCTGGCGGAAGCCGGCTTTCCCGGCGGCCAGGGATTTCCGACAATGCAAATCCTCTACAACACCTCGGACGAACACAGCGCCATCGCCCAACTCGCGCAAGAGATGTGGCGGCGTGAATTGGGCATTAACGTCGGATTGGAGAACACGGAGTGGCAGGTTTACCTCGATCGCATGAACCGGCTCGACTACGACATCGCCCGTTCGGGCTGGATCGGCGACTACCTCGACCCCTTCAATTTCCTTAACACCATGGTAACCGGAGGCGGCAACAACCGCACCGGCTGGTCCAGCGGGGAATACGATGCCCTGCTGGAGGACATTCAACGCACCGCCGACGAAGAAACACGCTGGCAGCTTATCCGCGACGCGGAGACTTTGCTGGTAAAGGAAGCTCCCGTTCTGCCCTTGTTCTTCTACAATCGGATGTACCTGAAACACCCGGCGGTGCAAAACTGGCGGCCCACGCCCACCGCGTATCGATTCTACAAGGACGTTCGGCTTTCTTCCGAAGATTGATCTCCTTATGCCCACCTACATCGCACGCCGGGTCCTGGAATCCCTGCCGGTCCTTTTTCTCGTCATTACGATCTGTTTCTTTCTGCTGCGGCTCGCTCCCGGCGGTCCCTTCAGTCAGGAAGTCGACATCCCCGCCGCCACCCTGGCGCGCATGGAAGCCCACTACGGCCTGGACCGCCCGCTGCCGGCGCAGTACCTCAGCTACCTGGGCAATCTGACGAAAGGCGACCTCGGCCCCTCCTACCATTACCCCACCCGCACGGTGAACGAAATCATCCGCGACCACCTTCCCGTGTCGCTGGAGTTGGGCCTGTGGGGACTGTTGATCGCCATGGTTATTGGCATCCTGGTCGGACTGATCGCCATGATTCGACCGAATTCCTGGCTCGACTCCGTTCCCATGGGAGGCGCCATGCTGGGAATCTGCCTGCCGACATTCGTGCTGGGACCGCTTCTGATCCTGGTGTTCTCGCTCTGGTTGGGCTGGTTCAACGCCACCGGCTGGAACACCGCGGGCGACCGGGTGCTGCCGGCCCTAACCCTCGGCCTATTCTTCGCCGCCTACATCGCCCGGCTGACCCGCGGCGGCCTGCGCGAGATCATTCGCCAGGATTTTATTCGCACCGCCCGCGCCAAAGGCCTGCCGGAACACCTGGTGCTGGGCAAACACGCCCTCCGCCCCGGCATCCTGCCGGCGCTCGCCTTCCTCGGTCCGGCGGCCGCGGGCCTGCTTACCGGTTCCTTCGTGGTGGAGACCGTTTTCCATATCCCGGGACTCGGCCGGGAGTTTGTCAACGCCGCCTTCAATCGCGACTACACCCTGGTGCTCGGGGTGGTCATTCTCTATTCCGTGATGATTCTGATTTTCAACCTCCTGGTGGACGTCGGCCAAGTGCTGCTAAATCCCCGGCAACGCTTCGAATGAACCCTTCGCCACGAACCGCCACCCTGCCTCACCGCTCCCCCGGGCGCCTGGCATGGGACCGCCTGCGCGCCAATCGAGCGGCCATAACCGGTCTGGTCTTTCTGACGCTCTTCTCCTGTCTCTGTATCATCGGGCCCTGGATCTCTCCCTATTCCTTCCAGGAGCAGCCGCGCATCATCGAGGGGGCGACACCGCCGGACGCCTCCCACTGGCTGGGCACCGACCACCGCGGCCGCGATTTGGCCACCCGACTGTTTCACGGGGGACGCATCTCCCTGATGGTCGGGCTGTTGGCCACCGCGGTTTCTCTGACCATTGGCGTGGTCTATGGAGCCGTTTCCGGTTTCATCGGCGGAAAGACGGATTCGCTAATGATGCGGTTCGTCGACATTCTCTACGCGTTGCCGTTCACGGTGTTCGTTATCCTGCTGATGGTGTTTTTCGGACGCAGTCTGGTCCTGCTGTTTCTCGCCATCGGCGCCGTGGAGTGGCTGACCATGGCCCGCATCGTACGCGGGCAGGTCCTCTCGCTGAAACAGCGGGCGTTTGTCGAGGCGTCACGCGTGCTGGGGCAGCATCCGCGAAACCTTCTCTCCCGTCACGTCCTTCCGAACGCCGCCGGACCAATCATCGTTTACACCACGCTGACCATTCCCAATGTCATGCTGCTGGAAGCCTTCGTCAGTTTCCTCGGGCTGGGAGTGCAACCGCCCATGAGTTCTCTCGGCTTACTCATCAACGACGGCGCCACTTCCATGGAAAGCGCTCCCTGGCTGCTCCTGGTCCCCGGCACGGCCTTCGCGCTGACCCTGTTCTCCCTCAACTTTCTGGGTGATGGTCTGCGCGACGCCTTCGACCCGAAAGAGGAACGGTGATGCGGTTGTTCGTTGTTCGGTGTTGGTTGTTCAGTGGTCACGGCGTTTCGCCCGCCGGGCGCTACGAGTTCCGGCCCCCCCGTAGCTCCGTGCTTAAGCCGGAGTCTTCTTCACGGGAACCGCCGTCCGCACCCCGACAAACGCCCGCTGAAGCAGGGCGCTACAGAAAGTCCCACGCCCCTCTACCCCACGCCCCACGCCGCTCGCCCACCAACAACTAAGAACGAAGTTGCCGCAGAGCTTCGTAAGTGGCGATGCCCACGCTGGTGGCTAGGTTGAGCGAGCGCAGTTCGGGATTGAAGCGCGGGATGGTCAAACGGCGTTCGTCTCCCGCCCAGTCATGCAACCACTGGGGGCAGCCCGCAGTTTCCTTGCCGAAAAGGAGACCGTCGCCGTCGGCGAAGGCCACTTCCCAGAACGACTGCCGGGCCGCGGTGGTGAACAACCAGATTCGCCGCGGCCGGTCGTCATCGGCCAGAAAGGCCTCCCAGCTTTCGTGATGATGCACATCCAGCGACTTCCAGTAATCCATTCCGCTGCGCTTCAGGTGTCGGTCGGTGATGGTGAACCCCAACGGATGAATCAGATGCAGCCGGCTTCGGGTAACGGCGCACAGACGCCCGACATTCCCGGTGTTCTGGGGAATGTCGGGCTGAAACAGTATGATGTGCAGCATGGGTTCGAAAACCCTCAGTTACCGGGCAACTGATCCTTCTCCTCCGCGGCGAAAGGCGGCTTGTCGATGGGAAACTCCAACTTCAGTTTCGTCAGAATATACCCCTCCAGGTAGCGGTCGTTGCGGGCCGCCGCCCAGACTTTTCGCATATACTCCGAAGCCGGATTGTCCTCGAGCGAATAACCACCCACCGCGTCCCGGATCCGGTGGGCCGGCGGATTGATTGCCAGTTCCTTTTCGATGCGCTGGACCAGTTCCACCAGCGATTGACTCGGGATTTTGCGCCCGGTTTCAATCTGGCAGATGTAGTTTTTCGACACCTTGAGCAACTCGGCCAGATCGGCCTGTGTCAGGCGGTAGTGTTTTCTCAGCTTGAGAAAGTCGTATTCAAGCGTGTTGTTTTCGTGCGCTGGTTCGCGCGTTTCCGGTGTAAGCTCCTTCACGTTCATCTCCTCTTCAAATCCTCCTGTATGAAACGGTTATGAGCGGATCTTCTACCAACCGATGATTTAAAAGAAAACTAATAATCCGGTAAAACACCGGTAAAAAGAATCCGCATCCTCATCCTCTCTCCAGGCTCGAAATTGCCTGATTTAAACTAAACTATAGCCTATAAACGATTTATTCACCCCTCTGATTGATCGTGTTGCACTTGGGCTTGGCCCGCCTGCGGTCAACGGTCGAATTTCTGCCTTTCGGTCGTCACTCCATAGCCAGGCCGACGTTGTCGGCCTGCAACAAATGGACCTGGCAATCGATCTCCCGTTCCCGAAAAGCGCCAGCCATGGCATCGCCTACGGCTTTCGCCTCCCTGGCCGCACCCACGCAAAGCACACTGGAGCCGCTTCCGCTCAGCCATCCGCTGTAGGCCCCGGCCTTAAGGCCGGCCGCGATGGCCTGATCCGCGCCGGCGATCCCGGGAACGCGCGTCGGCTGATGCAGGAAATCCGTCACCCCATGCCGCAGTCGCTCATAATCGCCCACCGCGAAAACCGACACGATGTAGGCGAGACTGTTCAGGCTTTTTACAACATCGAAAAAGGCCAGGCTTTCCGGCAGGGAGGTGCGGGAGGTCGAAGTCAGCACTTCGTTGTCCGGAGAGACCACCACAAACGCCAGGTCCGGTCCGACGTCGAACCGCAGCGCATCCAGGAAACGGCCGGTATCCGGGCAGGTGCGGGCCACACAAAAACCGCCCAAAAGCGCGGCGGCGGCGTTGTCCGGATGCCCTTCCAGCACGGTCACCAGGCCCACCAGTTCCTTTCGGCTCAGCGGGGCTCCGCAGGCTTCATTGATCGCCGCCAGAATACCGCCGCGCAAAGTCACGCTGGAGCCCAGACCCCGGGCGCGGGGCACGTCACCGGTAATATCAAAATCAAACCCGATACGCCCCGCTCCGGACACCGCGAAAAAGTGGTCGGCTGCCGATTCAACCATGTGCAGAGCCGATTGGTGGAAATCCGTTCGCTTGCCGGCGTAAGCGACCCGTCCATCGTCCCGCACCGCAACAGACACCCGATTGTACAGGCTGAGCGCGATTCCCAAAGTATCGAAACCAGGACCGCAATTGGAGGTGCTGGCAGGGACACGAACCCGAAACGTAGGAGACTGTTTCATCGTAGAATAATCACCCCGCCCAGGCTACCTGCGGCGCCGCATCTCACGTTCGATATCTTGCATCTGCGCCTTTTTCTTGAGGGTTTCCCGTTTGTCGTAAAGCTTTTTACCCGTACAAACCGCCAGCTCGAGTTTCACCAGTCCTTCCTTGAAGTACAGCCGCACGGGGATCAACGCCTTGCCTCCCTGTGACACTTCAATCTCCAGCCTGTTGATCTCCTTGCGATGCAGCAGCAACTTGCGCGGACGCTTGGGCGGGTGGTTGAAAATATTGCCGAAGGAGTACTCGTCGATGTGCATGTTACGCAGAATCACCTCGCCTTTCTCCACCTTGGCAAAGGCATCGGTCAACTGAGCCCGGCCGGAGCGAATGGACTTCAATTCCGTTCCGGTAAGCACGATTCCCGCCTCCAAACGGTCCTCCACGAAATAATCGCGAAAGACCTTGGAATTGCGGATCTCCTTGTACCGTCCCGAAGATTTTTTCTGGGCGCACACGAATTATTTTGCCGGAATAACGTTAAGGACTCGGCTGGAAGGCGAATCCGGCAGCCCGGCGCGCCTAATCCTCGGCCAGTTCGAAACTGATCTTGCCCTCGATCAACTCCCGCAGGGCAATGTCCTCCGGATCCAGTCGCTCCAGGGACTCAACCAATGGCCGGCCGTTGTAGCGCAATTGCTTAACACGCCGCGACACCACATTGATGAGAATGTTCGCATCCGGCACGACCTTCAAAGCTTGCTCTATGTAATCTTCTCTCACAACGGACTCCTTGTTTCGACTGAAACCGTTGACAATTACCCGGGCGAAAAACTACGTCAAGTGGATTCACCACAAAACCTCGCCCAGGCGCCGGAATCCTCCCGGCCGCCATCGCGGGTCCCGGAACCGACTATTATGAACGATCCAGAATCTCCACCCACCAAATCTCTCTTTCTGGGTTTCACCACGGTTGAAACCCGCGAACAAGCCGAAACACTGGCCAGCGAGAGCGTCGCGAAAAAGCTGGCGGCCTGCGTCCAGGTGGAAGGGCCGATACGGTCGTTTTACACCTGGAAGGGAAAGACCGAGCAGGCGGAGGAATTTCGTCTGCTCTTCAAATTCACCGCCGCTCGCCGGAAGACCCTTTCAGCATGGCTCGCGGCAAGCCATCCCTACGACACACCGGAATGGATTGTGGTCGAATCGCTCGAGACCGCGGAAAAATACTTGCAATGGGCGCGCGAAATCACAAGTTAAGACCCTTTTCACACCTTACAAGACCAGAGCGCCATGTCACAGCACAACAGTTTCAAGGGAGTCGCCACCGGAGCCACCGCCAAAAAGCGTAACGTACTCAAGCGTTTCGAACGCGTGGAGTTGCTCCGCAAACGCGGCCAGTGGAAGTCCGGAGACCGGGTTATCGGACTTCGCAAGACCAAACCCGACGAATAAGAAATCCGTGGCCGCGTTCTTTCCCGGACGCGGCCCCCAAAACCCATCCTCCCCCCTCAATCCGGCCGAGATCAATCGAGCGCCGGATTGTTTTTTTGCGCCCAAAACTCGGTCACCGCGCCGACGCGCTGGTCTCCAGATCGCGATCGGCGCCGCTCCCGCCTCCGGAATCGGAGTCTTCTTCGTCGTCGAATTTGCCCTCGTCGTACCCCCGCAACCATTCCGGGTTGAAGTTGAATACCGGGAGGAGCGCGATCAGACCGACACAGGTCAGGCCCAGCACCGCATAGCCGGTGGCGTCATGAACAAATCCGTCGATCGATTCCGGACCGTTGGCGTAAGCCCATCCGGTCAGGAAGAGACTGCGCAGGATGTTGGTGAAAAAGGCGAACAGCATCGCCAGTCCCACCAGCAATACCTTCTTCCACATCTTGTTCAAAAAAGTCGCCGCCAGGAAACTTCCGGCGAAAAGACAGGCGGTCAACGATCGGATCCCGGAACAGGCGTCCTCCACCCCCACTCGTCCGGTCGGAAGAATCAGGGTGTTGCCCTGCTGCTCCAGGGGAAACCCGCCCATATCGAACACAAAAAACACGACCTGGGTCACGAGCGAGAGCAGAAACAGGCTGATGGTGTTCTCCACCACGGAAAGGAGAGGCGCCGAAATGACCCAGATAAACGCCGGAAAAAGAAACAGAGCCGCGACCACAAAACGGGTGTCGGCCAGAATGGGCCGCTGCCAGCCGGGACCCTCGACCGCGGCGGGATTCGGGATGCCGCGCGGCACGCTCAAAAAGATCATGGGCAGGATGACGCATCCGAACCCGACGGCGATCAGCAGCGAGCTGGGGTTCGAAGCTCCCCCGCCGGCGCGGTAAAACGCGCCCAGAAAAAACGCCAGCAATCCAAAGATCAGCATCGCGTAGGCTCCGGCGGTCATCAAGGTGTCAAGGACCGGGTGAGGTGCCGGAACGGAAGCTCGATCTTCGGCTTGCATCGAGGACGCTTCCGGGGCCGCCTCCCCCTTTTTGCCGCGGCCTTTTACCAGATTAAGAATCGCCTCCCAACGATCGTACACCACATACGCCACGAACATCGGGACTAGAAAACCAAACGAATAATCCTCGCGGGTCTGCCACCAGTGAACCTGGTCCCAGGTCACGAAAAGCGCCATGGCGCCGCTCAGGACCAGAGCGTAAAACAGTGGAGGGGGAATCTCGTGCGAAATCGATTTTACTGACATCTTGCGGAAGCGATCAACATGCGATAGGCGGCTTTGACAAAGGCTCAACCTACCTGTTCCCGGCAAGGAAACAAGACAGGAAACGTAAAAACAAGCAGCAATTACCGGACGCGGCGACCCTAAAGCGAGTTTTGACTTTCCCCGGAAACGCGGCAGTGTCCTAAGTCGGTAATGCACAGTTTGCACGCATATTGGAGAATGGAGTACGTCGAGGCGCCCACCTTCAGTTCGGAAAAGAATCCCTTCCGTGAAATTCCGGCTGCCAACGACGATCAGCGAAACTACCTGCTTCATCGCGGAAATCACAGCTATCTTCTGCTCAACCGTTATCCCTATAACGCGGGCCATCTCCTGGCTATTCCCTACCGCGAAGTCGCCGACCTCGCCGATTTGACGGCGGACGAGCGTGCGGATCTCATGGACTGCCTGGTGCTCGGGCAGGACATCCTTACCCGCGCCATCAAGCCCGATGGGTTCAATATCGGCTTTAATATCGGACGGGCGGCCGGCGCCGGTCTTCCCTCCCACCTGCACGGACACATCGTGCCGCGCTGGGACGGCGACACCAATTTCATGCCGGTGCTCGGCCAGACACGCGTTTTACCGGATTCGCTCGATTCCATGTGGCGACGCCTGCGCGCCCACTGTCCCGACGCCTCGCGGAAGAATTCCTGAGGCGTTCCGCGTCCACACCATGCCCACCACCCGCACCCTTCATTTCGACACCCCCCGCAGCCTGGACCAGCTCTACGGAGGGAAAGACGACAACCTCCGGCTGGCGGAAAACGTCCTCGGCGTTTCCCTGGTCGCCCGGGAAGGCTGGATGCGGGTCGAGGGAGAACCCTCCGCCGTGGAAAAAACCGAACGTTTCTTCAACCTCCTCCAGGAAAGCCGGCGCCAGGGGATCAAAACCCGGGACTCCGACTTCGCGCACCTGCTGCGGGACATCGCCCGCGGCAAGGACGCGGACTTCGAGGAGATGATCCGCGATCCGGTGACCGTCGATCTCCATCGCAAAACGGTCGTGCCCAAGACTTTGGGACAGAAACGCTACCTTCGGCACATCTCCTCCGCGGAAATTGTATTCGGGATCGGCCCGGCCGGCACGGGAAAAACCTACCTGGCCATGGCCATGGCGGTTTCCGCGTTGCTGAAAAACGAGGTGAAGCGCCTGGTCCTTTCCCGTCCGGCGGTCGAAGCCGGCGAGGCCCTCGGATTCCTTCCCGGGGACCTGCGCGAAAAGATCCTGCCCTACCTCCGGCCGGTCTACGACGCGCTTTACGACATGATCCCCCGCGAGGACGTCGCCCGCATGATCGACAAGGGTATCATCGAAATCGCGCCTCTGGCCTATATGCGGGGCCGCACCCTTTCAGACGCCTTTATCATCCTCGATGAGGCCCAAAACACCACGCCCGAACAGATGCTGATGTTCCTGACCCGCCTGGGCGACAACAGCAAGATGGTCATTACCGGGGACATCACCCAGATCGACCTCCCCCGCCGTCAGAGGTCCGGCCTGGTGGAAGCACCCAAAATCCTCCGGAAAGTCGAAGGAGTCCGTTTCTTCCAATTCACCTCCGACGACGTGGTGCGGCACCCCCTGGTCCTTCGCATCATCGAGGCCTACGAAGAACAACGTCAGGCTGCCTCCGGCGCCGAAGAATAATCGGGGCTCGAAATTTCACGGAAAAGCCGTACCGTTCAACAATAAGCATGAGACCGCCCGAGGAAACGAACCGCCGGCATCCGCCGGTTTTTGCGGAACTTGAATCGCTTTCCCCGGCAATGGCCGGGCATCAGCACGTCACTCCCTGACCGTCGGGCGCCCTCCCTGCCGCTCAGGTTCTCCTGTCATGGTTACAAAATCGACCAAACCCGGTTCCACCGAGACTTCCCGCCGTAAACGAAAGACGGATCAGCAGACGCGTTTTGTCCGCTACCTGGAAACCAGTCCCCTAATTTCAGGCGCGATTTTCGTGCTCACCGCCGCCGGCATCGGTATGCTCAGCCTGATCGGACTCGATTCCGGCGGCGCCCAGATCATTCCCCACCAGGTCTCCCCGATCCGGGTCACCGCGACAGTGCCATTCGACTACCGCAGCGAACTACTGACCGAACGCGAACGCCAGCGCCGGATCAACCTGGTCGGTCCGGCCTACTCCATACAGCCCCGGCATTTTGAGGCTTTCGCCGACGAGGTCGGCGCCCTGGCCCGGGAAATCGATCTGCTGGATGAAAATACCCGCGATCTGGAGGAGGAAGGCCGCATTACCGCCGTTCGGGGATTTGTCGACGCCCATGCCGAACGGTCGCGCCACACCCCGACGACCGAAGATATCCTGTCGCTGCTCGAGCACACCGATCCCGAAACCAGGCAAAACCTCTTTCGCGAAGCCCTGCGCATGTTGGAGGAGATTCATCGGGATGGGATTTACTCCCCGGAATCCTTTCCCAGCGACGATCCCTCCGACGGCTTGACCTTGTTCACGATTTACGGGCCGGACGAGACACGCCTCAGCGATCGCAGCATTCGCAACGAAGAAGAGGCCCGCCTGGAGTTGCGATCACGCATCGAATCGCTCGATGCTCCACAGAACGTCGTTCTGGCCCTGCGCAGGATTATCCGCGACGGGTTGGTACCGAACTTCGAGTACGACGAGACCCGCACCGAGGAACGCAAGGCGCGCGTCGCCCGTGAAACCCCGCCCGTCATGGTCGGCGTGGAAGAAGGCGACACGATCATTCGCCCCGGCACCACGGTAACCGAGGACCAATACGAAATGTACCTCGCCTACCGAGAGACCCTCGCCGCCCACGGCGAGCAACCGCTCGAACTGGATGAACAGAGGTTGCATCGCCTCCTGCTGGTCGTTGGAATTCTTCTGTCCGCCGCAGTCTACATCCGCATCGAGGACCGCGAAACGCTCAAGAGCAACAGCCGGCTCGCGCTCCTCGGACTGTTGGCGACTATCAACCTAAGCCTCGTCTGGTCGGTCATAAAACTGGTCAATGTTCCCGCCGTCGCCGCCCACACCACCTGGATGGCCGCCATTCCCTACCTCACCCCCACCGCATTCTCGCCCCTGATCGTCGCCATGCTGATCGGCCAGCGTCCCGCCATTTTCATGGCCCTGATCATCAGTTTCTTCGCCGCCATCATGTTCGGCTACAAGGTTGAGATGTTCGTGGTGGCCTTCCTGTCCGCGCTGGTCGGCATTTATTACTGCCACCAGGTTCGCTTTCGCGGACGGCTGGTCAAGGCCGCCTGCCTGACCGGACTCACGGTGGCGGCCGCGGCTCTTTTCCTCGGATTGGCCTCGAGGCTCGAACTCACCATCATTGTCACCCAGATGGCCGCCGGCCTGGCGGTCGGCGCCCTCACCGGCATTATTGTCGTGGGCTTGCTTCCCATCCTGGAGACCCTCTTTCGCCGCATTACCGACATTACGCTGCTGGAACTCACCGACACCAATCATCCGCTCCTCAAACGGATGCAAATGGAGGCGCCCGGCAGTTATCATCACAGCCTCGTAGTGGCCAACCTGGCGGAGAACGCCGCCGGTGAAATCGACGCCAACCCGCTCAAGTGCCGCGTTTGCGCCCTGTTCCACGACATCGGCAAACTGGTGAAACCCGAATATTTCACAGAAAACCAGCGCGACGGCTTCAACCCGCACAGCGAGCGCAACCCATCCTTCAGCGCCCTCATCATCAAGAGTCACGTCAAGGAAGGCGTCGACCTGGCGGTCAATTTCAAATTGCCCCGCGTCATCATCGACATCATTCGCCAACACCACGGCACCACTCTGATCGAGTACTTCTTCCACCAGGCAAAACAGTTCGAAAAAAAGAATACGGTCCCGCCGTTCGCCGACGCCGATTCCCGTGAAGGCGACACCGTGAGCGAAACCACCTACCGCTACGACGGGCCCAAACCCCAGTTCAAGGAAAGCGCCGTCATTTTCTTCGCCGACGCGGTGGAAGCGGCCAGCCGGAGCCTCAAAAAGGTCAATCAACAGAACCTCGAAGACTTGATAGACAAAATTTTCCAAGGGCGGATCGAGGATGGTCAGCTGGACGAGTGTCCGCTTACCATGGACGAAATCTCCCGTATCAAGAAAAGCTTTTGCTTCACCCTGCTGAACATGCTCCACTCCCGGGTGGAGTATCCCTCCGACGCCAAGGACGGCGACAAACGCACCGCCAGGCCCCCCGAGGGCGAACAAGATGAAGCCAGCGAGAAAAATGCCGAGAGAGGTACCGGTTCGGAGGAACTGGAAAAGCCTTCAGCTCAAACCCGCTGAGATTCGTCGCGCTATACACGCACTCGATGACTGCCTTCTCTTCAATTGCCCTCCGGGAGAACTGTCGGTGGTTTTTATGGACGACGCCGAAATCGCCCGCCTGCACCAGGAGTTCTTCGACGATCCCGATCCCACCGACGTGATCACCTTCGAAGGAAGCCCGGAAATGGATTTCGCGGGCGAAATCTGCATCTCGGGCGAACACGCCCTCGACTACTCCCGCCGGCGCAACCTCGATTTTTCCCGCGAACTCACCCTCTATCTTGTTCACGGCTACCTTCATTTGTGCGGTTTCGACGACCTCGAACCCGTGAAAAAAAGGAAAATGCGGACGGCCGAAAAAAAAGCGATGGATTTACTGGAAAATTCGCACCTTATTCCGAATTTTCAGGTCGAACAGCCGAAATGAATCAACGGACCTCCGCCATATTAATCTCCCTGCGCAAAGCGTTCCTGGCAGGAGTTGTTCTCCTGACGCCGATCGCAGTCACCCTGTACGTTTTCAACATCCTTATTTCCAACGTGGGCGGCCAGTTCCGGGACTACTTCTTCTTTTACATCCCCGAACATCTCCTGCAACGCCGCGGTCTCGTCGCCCTGTGGAACATCGCCGCCACCATCAAAGTGATGATCCTGGTGACGGTTCTCGGATTCCTGTCCCGCTACCTCATCGCCCGCTACTTCGTCAACCTTTCGGAGAAGGTCATCACCTCCTTCCCGTTTGTGAAAACCGTCTACGGATCGGTCAAACAGATCGTGGAGACTTTCAGTCTTCAGGAAAAAGCGGTATTCCAAAAAGTGGTCATGCTGGAATATCCCCGCAAAGGCACCTACGCCATCGGATTCCTCACCAGTACCGCCAAAGGGGAAACCCAGGCAAAAACCTCGGCCGACCTCTGCAACGTGTTCGTCCCCACCACTCCCAATCCGACCAGCGGATTCCTCCTCATGGTGCCCAAAGAAGACGTTATCGAACTGGAAATGAGCGTGGGCGAAGGAATGAAGCTCATTATCTCCGGAGGCGCCGTGGTTCCGCCTTATCGGGAGCAAACCCGGGTCTCCGGCGTCAACGAAAACGCTGAGAAACGATTACCGGCCGAAAGCCCCGAAACGAAACATTAGAAGCATTACCAAAGACTGTCGGCCCGCCGGCGCGGACCGGCGAATTCCTCGTGCCGTTCGAAACCACCAACGCCTTCGTTCTTACCCGGGAACCCTCGGGTGAATCCATGCAGCGCCTGCGGATCTTCGCCGAACGACTCGGCATCCTGACCGTCTTCCGCCGCGAGAGCCGTCGCAAAGCGGGAACGGCGATCCCGCCAGATCTCTTCGATCGTATGGAAGCCGTCATCGAAACGCGCAACGAAGGCCGTACCTGGTTCCTCAAGGAATGGCTTATCACCCGTCACTTCCCCGGCCTCGGTCGCTCGTACCGAACTCTTGAATACGCGAGTCGGTTCGCCGCCGTATTGATGAAGAACCCCCTGCACGCGGATGCCGCCGCCGATCTTTTCATTGCCCTCGGGCACGCTCTCGATGCCTGGGAAAAGACCCCTCACCCCGAAGTGGTCTACCTCAAAGCCCTGTACCTCTACGCCCGCGACGAAGGTTTCGCAGTACGGGAAGACTGGTTCCGCACGCTCCCCACGTCTCGTCGCGCCGCCGCCGACTCCCTCATCCACCACCCCCTGGCCGATCTCCCCGAAGCCCCCCTCCGCCACGCCGCCCCCCTCATCGAAAACCTCGAGACCTGGCTCCAAACCCACCACGACCTGCACTTCCCATAACTTGGAGTTGATACCAATTGGTTGGCGGTTCGGTTCAGGCTCACGCAAAGACCCCAAGCCCCTCAGTCGGCTTTTCATACCGTCACCCGGCACTGGACTTATTACCCACTACCGAGCGAAGAAGGCAGGCCGGCTGAAGCACGGCGCTACTCTTATGGCTCCGCCACGTAGGTCCGTGCTTCAAGCAGGACATTTTCGGAGACACAAGCTCCAAAAACTCATAAAGGTCTCCGAGGCTTTGGATCCGGATATTCTTACCCCCATTTCGTGAATTTCGTGTATTTCGTGGTTCACACGGCCCTGGCTTTGGCTCGGGAGGTGGCTGGGCCGTTTCTTGAATCTTTGGGTCTCCGGGTCTTGATCGAAGCGGGCGTGAGATTCATTTCTTCCGCCAACAAAACTCTTCCCCGCACTTGCCAAATCCCCCTGACTCCGTTTATGGTCATCCTGTAAACGCCAAACCCGTCCGTCGCCGGAATCGACGCACGGCACGGCAATTCACCGTTCTTTGAGAGGAATTTCCTCTCACACCGACGCATCGGGGGTGTTCTGGATTCGACCCTGAGTTGGAGTGTGAGGTGGCATGTCGAGGATGATGGTTGGCCTCGTAAAACGTCCATCAACCAAGTAACTGGCAATGAAGAACAACTGCCAATGGCTGCTTAATTAAGCTGCAGCCACGTCCTTCTCTTGACACCTGCTAGAGAGCGGGGCGACGACCAGCAGGCATAGTCCAGGCGGGCGCTTCCGGCGCCTGGACCGTACGTTCACCGGTGGCTGGCCTTCTGGTTTGCGCGCTTTTCCGCGGACCAGGGGCGAGGTATATAGAAAAGCTAAACATGTAGAAGCCTCACGTGAAGCCTCAGGGGACGCGGGTTCGACTCCCGCCACCTCCAGCCTTCGCCAAGGCTTCGGCTGGCAAGCCGAAGTCCCGGCGAAGGCTGCGCGCCATAGCCCGCAGGGCGACGGCGGAAACCCCGTCATGCACTACGTCTACCTCCTGCGTTCCCAACCTTATCCCGAACAAACCTACATCGGCCTTACCTCCGATCTGAAGGCGCGTCTGCAGAAGCACAACCGCGGTCGATCGTCGCACACCTCCAGATGTCGCCCTTGGAGTTTGTCATGAACGCCCCGGACAAGCGCATCCGAAATCCCTTCCGGTCCGTACAGGAGTTCCTTCATCCGCGAGACCCGCCCCTCCGAATCGTCCCCTCCGGCACCAGCCTTCCAAAGAAATACGAAAAGAAGGAAGGGCGCTATCTTTACAGTGAAAATTGACTTCTCTGCGCGGCCCTGTCTGGGAGTCCACACGAGAAGCTGCGCGCCCCCCTGACCCTCCTCCCTCCAGTCCACCCATAACCCACACCGGAGGAACTGGTGCCAACCGGGCGGCCGACCAAACCCCCTCAGCGGCCTCCCCCCTTGCGGCCAGCGCATCATCCGCCTGCTCACGCCGAGTGACATGAGTGAGCGGTGCGCAGAGCCGACGACAGGGCTCCGGACGGCCAAGAGACGACAGGTCCGTTCCATTCCCTCCAGTTCCCCGGCACCCCCCTCGCATACCCCGGGACAAAGACGGGCCCGGGGGGTCATGATTCCGGCGGACATTCTCTCCGCCAAAGGGGGCGGATTAAAATTCCAGGCGCTTGGAAAATCCTTCCTCCGGGGGTCCGCTCTCGCGGGTCCAACCGGCCCGGCCCGACCCTGACACCAGGACATTGCCTCAGCAGCGTGAATGGTTTCCAATACGCCCCACCAAGATCACAGCGGCCTAAACCATCCTGTGCTCCAGAGTCAGCCTTTCCTCTCCTCCATGATCATAGTATCCTCAACCAGTTCTATCCCCCTTCCTCTGCAATTGTTGCTGGTTGTTCTGGCATTCGTCGGGATGCTGATAGCGGCGGGGGTGGTGCTTTGGCTTTTGTGGCATCCCAACGAGGTAGGAGACCGCCTCAGCATTCCGGCCTCGGGAGGCCTGCCAAGCCGGCTATTCCTGGGCATCATTTTGCCGGCCTTTCCACTGCTCTACGCTGTCAAAGCATTCGGCCAAAGATCAATACTGTGGTGGGACTGGAGGATGCGGGAATTCCATGAATACACCGAAACCCAAGCTTCAGCCCTGGCGATCGTCTGTGTCGGCACCGCATTGCTGTTGTTTTTCCATTTTTTCTGCTCCCCGATTCGCGAGTTCCTATCATTTGCCGCCCTGGGAAAGGTGGTTTCGCTGATCGCAATAGTTGGCGGTGTCATCGCCTTTCTGATCTTAGAGGGGCTATTTGGCTATTGATTCCCGGCGGGTGCTGCCGAATCCCCGGGAAACCGACCCTGCGAACGCCACTGACCCCTCTAACCCGAATGCCGATTGACCTCCCGGCTGGTTCGGAAAGAAGATACGGTCCATGCTCCGAAAAGTCCTCCTTTCCGGCACCCTTCTGCTCCTGGCTATCGTTATCGCCGCTATCTGGTGGCGGATCGACGGGAACAGAATGCCGGAGTTTACCACGCTTGACTCCATACCCGTCCCCGAGGTCAACGCGTTCGATGTCTACCTGGACGCAGCAAACGCGATTGAGGATACGGCTCAGCTCACGCGTTTCGAAGTAAGGGCAGACCGTCTCGATGACGAATCGTATTGGAGACGGAACGCTGCGAAAACGTATGTCGCCGAGACACCCACCGCGCTGGACATCGCAGGCAAAGAATTCTCTGAGTTCGCCTTTTTGGACCGACTGCGTATCCGCTGGCACTCTCTTTGGATGCATAAACAACGCCTGGCATCCGGAACCGACCAAGTCATGCTGGCAGCGACCCAAGCAGTGGATCAACCGGTTTTCGTCGATGGCGTGGCGCTCCTGGAGAACCTGCCGGGAAGCCCGAGGCCGGTCGCATCGCTCAGGGAAACGGTATTTCTGGCCTGGGACTACGCGATAACCACTAAAGCCGCCGGAGAGCTCCTTCTGACAGCCTTGGCTCTTCACGCCCACAGGGAAGATACAGGAGCCTATCCCGACCGCCTCGAAGCCCTTCATCCAAATTACCTCCCTCGGCTAACAGTCGATCCGTTCGCCACCCATCGCCCGCTCGCTTACCAGCGGACAAGTCATACCTACACCCTCTATTCCGTGGGTCCAGGCGGCAACGACCTCCGCGGAACCCCCATTCCCCCACGCGACGAAAGATCACCGGATACCCGTTCCACACGCTACCCCGAAGGCGATCTCGTCTTCGGAGAAAACATTCTCGCCATTGTGGAGATCCCCACAGCCCGGGAATGAATCACCCACTCGCCGGAGAAACCCGCCCCAGCTTGAAAAATCGTTCTGTCCGCCCGGTAGCCCAGACGACCCACCGTTCCTCAGGGCTCCGTATATTCACCGCCCCATAGACAGATTCCGCCACCCCCTTCGGGTCACTCCCGACGACCACTGGAGTTACGTCATTCTGGCCAACCACTACTCGAAATTCGAAAACAACCCCAAGATGGCCGCCACGCTGCTCGAACGCGCCATCGAGATCGCCCCGGACGATCCTTACGCCCACAACAGCCTCGCCGCCGCCCACCTCGAAGAGGACCGGGAGGAGGAAGCCCTCCGGCACTTCGCCCTGGCGCTCAAGGCGAACCCGCGTTTCGCCAACGCCCATTACGGCAAGGCCATGGTGTACGTTCGCCGACAAGATTTTCCCGGGGCTGAGGCCGCCTTCGAAGTCCTCTTCCACGAATCCGACCACGAGGACGCCCGGGCCGCCGCCATGCTGCAGGAAGCCCGCTCCACCTTCATCAAGGTCGAGAACATCCTCGCGAATAACCGCCAGGACGAATCGCTCCGCGCCGTCACCGACCTTCGCCGACAGACCGAGGAGCTCTCGGGCTACCCGGTCAAGGAAACGCCGGGTCAACTGCCCCAGCACATCGGCGCCAAGATCCGCATGGCCTGGAAACACGGGCTCGACCACCACCAGCTCATTTTACGAAGCGGCGATTTCCCCGAAATTCTCAAACACCACCTCCAGGCCCACGAACTCTACCACGTGATCCTGGAAAGCGCGGCGCGCAAGCGTGGAGCGAGCATGTGGTTCACGGCCTCGAACCGCGAGCGTACGGCGGCCCGGGAGACTCTGGCCAGTCCCCTCGCCACCCTCGGCCGTAAAGGCTTCGATTCCGACGCGATCAATCAGCTCTTCACCCAGGTTTTCGACGGTATCACCAGCCTGCTTTACAACTGCGCCATCGATATGCGGATCGAGCGCAAGATCCGCGAGAACCACCCCGAACTCAAACAAGCGCAGTTCTGCGGGATCGCCCAGCTTGCCCACGAGGCCCGGACCGGCACCCTGTCGCCCCGAGTCCGCGAAACCTTCCCCGCAGCGATCCTCCGCTACAACGACGCCCTCAACACCGCCTACGCCCTGTTCACCGACGATCTCTACGGCGGAGCGACCGCCAACGCCGGGACCTATGCGAAGCTCCCCGCCTTCAACGAGGGCCGGAAACTCTATTCCCTCTGGCGGGAACTCGATTCCGAACTGCCCGACGGGGACGAGTGGAAAATGGTCGACGCCTTCGCCGAGCGGCTCGGGATTGGCGACTGGTACGCCTGGCGGGAGGATGCGGGAGACGGCATGTTGTGAGCCCAGGAATCAGGTGTTGATGGTCCGACAGGGTCCCTGCGCCAACCATTTTGCCGTTTGAATTCCACGCAGATGCTTCGGTACAGTGCTGGTTGTTTGCCATCAACCATGAATGAAACAAGAAAACCTAAGAAAGCGCCACTCACCGTCGATCTCGATGCAACCTCACTCGCCAGGATTGAGGAATTGCGTGCCAGCGGTCGTTACAAATCGACCAGTGATGTCATTCGAGAAGTGCTTTCACGAGTCGATTTTGCTAAGTTCGATGCCGGAAAGGAAGAGCGAAAGCAAATTTCGTTTCGCATAGATGCAGAGCTTCGAGACAAGCTGTCAAAGGCTGCGAAACAGGAAGGCGTCAGCTTCGGACACCTGCTGAGAACCAGCCTATTGGCGTATGAGGGGATTGAGAGCGCTGAGCAAGCGCCACCCTCACCAAAGTCCTATGCCTCGGCGCCCGCCAAGGCGAATGACCGAGCCAGTACTTCCGCGCCGGTCTCCATTTTCGAAAGCGAATACAACGGTACTACACTGCTCGCCTTTTCAACCCCAACCCGGTCATTTTCCCTGGATCAAGAGCAGTTGGAGATACTCGAATCAAGCTGGAAAGACATTTGTGATTTCCTTGAGACCAGGCGATCCATGAGCAAACTGCCAATTGAGGATGGCTGCAGCCGACACGATCATACTGGCCAAACCACCTCAGATTCCCCGGAGGATGCAAAGACGAATGAAGTCGAGAACGGCGATGAGTTCTGGAAAATTTGAAGCACTGTTGTGAACGCGCAAGAATTTCGACAAGCGGTTGAATCGCTGCCATTCGGGAAACGCCTCCCCAGTGCGATTTACGTGCTCGACCTTCCAGATGCCACTTTTGGGCATCGCAAATAGTCGAGCTTCGAATACCACCGCACCCCCCGCCGCGACCGCCAGATCGTCATCGCCAATCTCCCCGAATTCGGCAACGCCACCGACGGCACCGAAGCCATCAAACGCCTCACCCAGGCCCCCGGGCACCGGATCCTTGTTGGAAATCGATTCTACGCCGATCGCAATTCTCGGGCGTGGGTGATATCTTTCGAATTGACTGGCCTGCATTGAGAGGCCGAAACGGTTGTTACCGCGATCGTCTTGCCGGTCAACGAAAGGAACTCCGCTTCGAAGGCCTCGCCACCCGCATGGATATGGACGACCGCCCCTACATCACCGGCCCGCAATCCCTGTTCCGGCAAATCGGAAGTCAGCACAATGCCATCATGTTCCTTGATCATCACTCACTCAAAGGGTACGCAGTTATCAACCTCGGTGCAAGCGTTTCCTGATTCGTCTGCCAGATGGATCGGATTTCAGGAGATAGCCGACGAGTTTGTCTTTCTCGACAATTGCCGATTCGGATCGGGGTAGCTTCATTTACGTTGTAAAGACTGGTGCTTGAACCATCCTGCATCAAGGATGGATTTGTAACCGAAAGAACCCACAATCCCGTAGTGAATTCGTGACTCGCCCGGTCGGGTCCAACACCGCGGTGAATTCGCCCCTTCCCCGATTCCAGTTTTCTAGTTCTACCTTCGCCGCCTCACGAAAAACCTGGAGTGCGTTCCCGCAGGCGCCGGAACGCACTTTCCCCTTCCCAAAAAACCTATTTGCCGTTTATCTAAATCCCGAATGGACGCCCGGACCGCAGCCTTTTACGCCCGGAACGCCAGCCGGTTGGCGGGTGATTATCAGGGCGGCGGTTCCGACTACTTCGCCACCCTCGACCGGGCCTTTGAGAAAGCACGCAAAATCCTCGACGCCGGCTGCGGCACGGGACGCGACTGCGTCCACCTTCTGCGCCAGGGCAAGGACGTTTACGGAGTCGACGCTTCGCCCGAGATGCTGGCGGAGGCGGAAGCGCTTATCCGGAAGAAGGGGCTTTCCCCGGAAAACCGCCTCTTTCCGGCCGCTCTCCCCGACCTGACGCAATTTGAGGACAACGAGTTCGACGGCGTGCTCTGTTCCGCCGTCCTGATGCACCTTCCGGAGGAGGCGATCTTCGACGCCGTTTACAGCCTCCGGCGCGTTCTCCGTCCCGGCGGCACGCTCCTGGTCTCCATTCCCTCAAGCCGTCCGGGAATCGATCCCGAAACCCGCCGCGACGAAGCCGGACGCCTCTTCACCGACCTCCCTCCCGCAAAACTACGCCTCCTCTTCGAGCGCGTCGGCTTCGCCGTCAAAAGCACCGAAGACGCCCCCGACAGCCTCGGCCGTCCGGGATACACATGGAACATCACGGTTTTCACCCGCTTGGACGAGACCGCGGATCGTCCGCTTAACCTCGTCGAGAGCATTCTCAACCGGGACAAAAAGGTCGCCACCTACAAGCTGGCGCTCTTTCGCGCCCTGGCCGAGATCGCCCAGACCGAGCACCACGTTGCCACCTTCACGCCGGACGACAGAGTTCTGGTTCCACTCGCCGCTGTCGCGGAAAAATGGATTCTCTATTACTGGCCGATTTTCGCTTCCCAGACGCCGATTTGGCAGGGGACCAATAAGTCAGGGTCCGATGTCGCGATCCGCCCGCCCCTGAACGCTCTGATTAGGCAATACGCAAACATCGGAGGGCTCCCTGCCTTTTACGTCGATTGGAAGAGCGATCGCTTCAGTCCGGACGCGAGGCGACTATTCCGAAAGGCAATTTCACAGGTCAAAAACTCAATCAGGATGCCGGTCCGCCATGCTGGAGGAGGCGATCACCTCGTTTTCACCTACGATCCGGATGCGTCCGCGATCACCATGACCGCATCCCTCTGGCGGGAGCTTTGCCTCACCGGAAACTGGATACAGGACGCCACTCTCCTACGGTGGGCGGAGTTGACCGAACAAATCAACGACGGCGTCCGGGCCAGCCAGGTGATCGACTGCCTTTTGCAGGTCCCCGACGCCGAACGCAACGTCCACGACGCCCGCCGTTACTTCGAGGCGCTCCGGGACCGCGTCTGCGTCTGGACGGACCGACGGCTGGACAAGAGCTTCGCCGTCGATCACGCCATGCCCTTTGCTCTCTGGCGCAACAATGACCTCTGGAACCTCTTCCCCGCCGATCCAAAGGCCAACTCGAACAAGAGCGACCGGCTTCCCAGTTACGACCTCCTGCACCGTCGTCGCAACCGCATCATCGATGTTTGGCAGGGACTCGACAACGCCCTTGGCGAACGCTTCGAACGCGAAGCGCAATCCCTCCTCGGGCGCGACCGCTTCGAGCGCGGCAACTGGGAGAATCGACTTTTCACCCGCTTCGTCGAGGCCTTCGAAGTGACGGCCGTCCAACGCGGCGCTCCCCGGTGGGACCCGAAAGTTTCGACCGCACGAGCGCGCTCCCAAGCACCCCGCCGCAAACCCTCGCCACCTCCTTACCCGGTTCGTGAAGAACAAGTCTTCGCGGGCGAACCGGCACCCGCAGACGCCGGCCCAAATATCCTGCCCTTCCATGAAGTCGGCAACGGCGCCTTCAAGACCCACCTTCCACTCGTCGCCACGCTCGCCGCCGGAGGCCCCTTCCATGGCTTTGAAACCGGCGACCTCACCGCTACCGAAGAGCTCGACTGGATCGCGGTCCCGCCCCATCTGGCCAAACACCGCCGCTTCGTCGTCCGGGTCACGGGCGATTCCATGACGCCGACCCTCAACATCGGCGACCTCGTCATCTTCGAATACCACCGCACCCCCCGCAGCGGCCGCCAAATCGTCATCGCCAACCTCCCCGAATTCGGCGCCGCCACCGACGGCACCGAAGCCATCAAACGCCTCACCCAGGACGCCGACCACTGGATTTTCGAACCCGACAACCCCGACTACGAACCAATCCGCGTGCCCAGGCACGAGATCGCCCATCCGATTCTGGGAACGATGGTCCGGAAGCTGTAAGCGCAAATGCAATCTTCGTCCGGTCCCGTTCGGCACGTCTATTCCAATGGCAAGATGGGCGCTGTTTTTCTGGACAAACCAATTGATCCTGTGCTTCTATCCCCAATAAGGTAAATGGTTTTTCGTCGCCCAAAAGTAGTTGATCTTAGCCCGAGGCCTGCATCAATCCTGGAGTCCTTGCGAAGCATTGGATATTCGCTGGAGACTGCACTGGCCGATATAGTCGATAACAGCCTCTCTGCAGAGGCCAAGCAAATCGACGTCGAATTTCGTTGGAACGAAGGCAATCCTTGGATCGCTGTTATCGACAATGGCCACGGCATGTCGGCTGAGGATTTGCTGGAAGGAATGCGGTTTGGCAGCATGTCTCCCAGAGAAGCGCGCGCTGCGTCAGATCTGGGTAGGTTCGGGTTGGGGATGAAGACCGCGTCCATCTCTCAATCGCGGCACCTGACGGTGATCTCAAAGAAAAAAGGTAGCATCCATGCGTGTGAGTGGGACATCGATGAAATCACTGGCCAGGATTCCACTGAATGGGGTGCACACTTTTTATTAGCCGACGACATTGGGTCCGATTCTTTTTTAGACGGCCTCGTGCAGCGTCACCTTCAGCAGACGCCGGCTGGGACAATCGTATTATGGCGAAACCTTGACCCTCTTCTTGGAAACTCCCAGTTCAGCTCTGGTGAAAACGGCTTTTCTGAAGCGATGGCAATAGCCCGGAAGCATCTGGAGATGGTCTTTCATCGTTTCCTTTCTCCTGGGAGACGGAAAGCGCCAGTTGTGATTCGGTTCAATGGGTCGCGGCTGGAGTCTTTCGACCCCTTCGGACCTCCTGCATTAGCTCGCCAGGAACTAACGAGTCTTTCAATCCCGATCCATGGTCACACGGTTCAAGTGCAAGCCTATGTCCTTCCGCACCATTCAAAGCTTTCACGAGCCGAGTATCAGCGGTACGGTGGGGCAGAGGGTTACTTGGAAAATCAGGGGTTTTACCTCTACCGAAATCGCCGGTTAATTATCAAGGGAACCTGGTTTCGAATGATACGGAAGGAGGAATTGAACAAGCTGATTCGGGTTCGCGTGGACATTCCGAATACGCTCGATCATCTCTGGAAGCTGGATGTCAAGAAGTCACAAGCTGATCCTCCAGAAGCCGTGCGTCGGGAACTCCGCAAGGTGATCGAAAAGATTGCGGGAGCTGGTCGGCGCGTCTTCACCAAGCGTGCAACGAATGTGGCCACCCGACATAACATTCCAGTCTGGCGGCGTCAGATTAAGTCCGGTCAAGTCTCTTACATGGTGAACGAGGACCATCCGCTCATCTCTCGGCTCTTGGGGGAGTTGGGCGACGAACAAAAGCGTTCTTTTCGGACTTGCCTCAAGCTTATCGGGGCTTCGTTTCCGACCGACCTTCATTTCGCGGATGCGGCGAACGACGAACTTGAATGGGCTCCTGCTGTAACTGAATCGGAGTCTCGTGAAATCATATTTCAGTTGATCCAGGCTCTCCGCGACGCCGGCTTCGCAGGGGATGCTCTCAAGCAGCAGCTTTTGAAGATCGAGACGGTGAAACTTTCTCCCGACCTCGTTGAGCAATTAATCTCGGAGGAATGTACGGCACATGGCTGATTTAGACAGATTGGTTTACCACGTTACCGACGCCTTGGAAGTTCGGGAAGATCCTCCCAATGAAACCGAGCTCTACGGCCTTGTCCACGCCCATGCCCAGGTGCTTTCACTTACGGCTTCAACTCCATACTCCGAGGAAGACCTCGAAGAAGCCAGCAGGCGAGTCCAGTCGCTGTACGACATTAGAATGGGTATTGGCGCGCTTTTCCAGGCAGAGGACTACCGTCCCTGGTTGGGAGCCAGGCAAGGGAATATCGACTGGTACTATTGGAAGCGGTATCGCCAGTTGCTGATGGCGAAAGGGTTTCCTCCGCATGTCGTCAGAACCTTGGATGCGTTGACGGACAAAATATTGGATCATCTGGAGGATCCGTCAAAAGAAGGAAAGTGGGCTCGAAAAGGGCTGGTTGTGGGCCACGTCCAGTCCGGTAAAACCGCGAACTACACGGGACTCATTGCCAAGGCTGCTGATTCAGGCTACAAGGTCATCATTGTTTTGGCCGGCCTTCTGAACTCGCTTCGGAATCAGACACAGGAGAGGCTCGATTTTGATTTTATGGGCTGGTGCACAAGGACGAGAAAGCACGTCGGCGCAGCGAAGTATGGCACGGAGCGACGCCCCGTCTGTTTTACGACGAGCTTGGAGGATTTTAAAAAGGCTACGGCCAATGCAATCGCATTGGAGTTAGGAGCCCTCAGGGAGCCCGTTCTGCTTATCCTGAAAAAGAACAAGTCGACATTGGAGAACCTCCGCAACTGGCTTGTTGAGCACAATCGCTATCAGTTGAAGGAGTTTCCCATGCTCTTGATCGATGACGAAGCTGACCACGCGTCGATCAATACGAACAAGGAGGACCGCGACCCGACCGCCATCAACAGGGCAATCCGTGACCTGTTGGCGCTTTTTGACCGATCATCTTTTGTTGGTTACACGGCAACTCCCTTCGCCAATATTTTTATCGACCCTGAGAGCGAGGACGAAATGGAGAACGGAGAGATATACCGTGATCTTTTTCCACGTGATTTCATTTTGAGCCTGGACCCGCCGGACAACTACGTTGGCGCTGATCGCGTCTTTGGAGAAGAGACGGACCTCGATTGCGTTCGCGAAGTCGATGACCATGAGGATTTGCTTCCTCTCCGGCACAAAATTGATTTCAGGCCGACCCAGCTCCCAAACTCCCTTTCGAGAGCGATCAACGTTTTTATTCTGGCCAAGACAATCCGCCTGCTTCGTGGCCAAACGGAGCAACATCATTCCATGATGGTAAATGCCAGCAGATTCACTGGCGTTCAGAATTTACTTAGCGGATTGATTCTCGATGAGGTTAAGCTGCGCCGGGAAGCGATCGGAAACTACGCAGGTCTTCCCATGGACGAAGCCTTGGAGAATCGGTTGCTCCGGGAACTATTTGAAGTGTGGGAGACGGAGTATCAAAGCACCGAATTCGATTGGCCTGACGTTCAGAAGCAGTTGAAGGCCTCTGTCGACCCCATCGAGGTAATTAGTGTGAATTCCGCCTCCACCTCAAAACTGGACTATAGCCGGGATGCATACCCAACTGGCCGGACTGTGATTGCAGTCGGCGGACTGGGCCTTTCCCGGGGTCTGACATTGGAGGGGCTGCTTGTGAGCTACTTCCTCCGGAACAGCATTATGTACGATACGCTCATGCAAATGGGCCGGTGGTTCGGCTATCGCGATGGCTATGCTGACGTGTGCCGGATCTTCATGACCAGTGAGGCGGCCTCCTGGTACGCGCACATTGCAGAGGCAACCGAAGAGCTCCGCCACGACTTCAAGCGAATGGAGTTGGCTCGCATGACTCCCTTGGAATTCGGACTCCGTGTCCGCAGCCATCCTGCTGCCCTGATCGTGACGGCCCGTAACAAGATGCGTTCGGCTCATCAGGTGCCGGTCAGCATCTCTCTGGAGGGGAGACTCGCAGAGACAAGCGTTATTTTGGCGAATGAGGAGGCTTTGGCGGAGAACAGGGAAGTAATTGCCAGTGCAGTCCGGGAGGCCGACAAGATCAAGTCAGCGACGTGGATCAGAGGCTTGGGCTGGTTTTGGAAGGGCTTGCCAGGCTCCATCGTCAAATCGGTCCTGCAAAGCTTTCACAACCATCCCGAGAGCCTTCTGACTTATCCAGAGCCTTTGCTGGATTATATCGAATGGTTGCGGGTCCAGCGAGGCGATGAATTCGACCTTTTGCTCCGCTCCGTCTCTCTCACTGACGGGCGTTCCGTAACTGTCGGTGAGCGTGAAATCACTCCTGTCCAGCGGACGGTGCTGTCCAAGAACGGGAATAAGATCGAATTCAAAAAGCGAAGGATTGCGTCGCGCGGCGATGAGCGTGCTGGATTGAAGGACGAACAGATCGAGCAGATCAAGACGGCCTACGGTAACCGAAATGTTCCCGATAAAGAGTACCGCAAAGTACCGGGCCGTCATCCTCTTCTCATGCTCACGCTCGTCAATCCGGAACAAGATCAGCAGGCCACCGAAGAGGTCCTTTTGCCTACTTATGGAATCAGCTTTCCGGGAGACCCCGGCTCGAATAGAAGGCCCGAAAAACTTGTGGAGTACCAAGTGAACACTGTCTGGTGGCGCCAGAATCTTGTAATCGCCGGGGACGAAGAGGACGATGAAGAATGAGAAATCCCTGGGCAGAAATTGAAAAGCCTTCCAGTGAATTCAACGCTCGCTTGGTGGCTGAAAAACACCCTTTAAAGCTCTATTGGGCATTGGATGCGCGGGGTCGCTATCTGTTTCTGGCTGACGTACCGCGCGCAGCATTACCGGCGCAGAAAGCTTTACCCAAGCTTACGGGTATTCTTGTTGGAACCGCCGTAGAAAACGTGAGGGGAAAACTGGTCTTACTCCTGAATGAGAAAGCAAACTGGGAGCTGTTCCATACCCTGTGCGCAGACTTGGTCAGATCAACGGCCGTCATTCAAAATGAGGATGCGGGAACGGCCATTATTCTTCGTCGGCTAAGGCGATGGCAGGAGTTTTTGAAAAGGGCCCGACCCAGGCTTCTGTCGTTGGAGGAGATAAAAGGCCTGATTGGGGAATTGCTCTTCCTTCGGGATACTGTGGCAGCCAGGTTCGGATGGGATGAAGCAATTCTGTCGTGGAAGGGACCGGAAGACGCTCCGCAGGATTTTGCGGTTCATGACACAGCAATCGAGGTAAAGTCCCAGTCTGGCTCATCCAAGCCAACTGTGCGCATCGGTTCAATTGAGCAGTTGAATCCTCAACTGCCTAAAGGATATCTGGTTGTGTTCACGCTGGCGACCGCAGATCCCGCTAACGATGGAGCTTTTACCCTAAATTCACTCACTGAATCAATCCGGAGTCAGCTTGGAAACTGCTCCGACGCGACGCAGGAGCGATTTGAGGACCTGCTGTTTCTGTCCGGCTACGTTCCATCCGACTCATACGACGATCACGTGTTTCAAAGGGTCGCGATGCGAGCTTTCAGGATCACCGACGGCTTTCCCCGCATTGCGCATGCAGCCGTTCCGGAAGGCGTCGAACAAGTTGCTCATCACCTTAGAATTGAAGCATGCGCTCCCTTTGAAGCACAACTTGAATTATAGGAGAAGACGATGGCTATTGAAGAGTTTCACACAGAGTTTTTCCAGGACATTCTTGCCCGAGCAGGCTCAGAGAAGGATTTTTCAAGAAGCGTTTTTGTGGATTACATGTGCTCCTTTCTGGAAGAGCAGGGCGAGTTCAATGGGTATTCGCAGGTAGATTACAAGAACACCGCCCGCGGATATGCCATTGACGCATGGGCTTTTGACGAGGAGTTGGGCAATCTGGTGCTGATCGTCGCCGACTTTCGAGAGAGCGGCACCCTCGAAAACTTGACAAAGACCGAGCTTGAAGGCGCGTTTAGGCGGGCGGCACGTTTTTATGAGGCAAGTCGTAAGGTAGAAGTCGCGACGGCGCTGGATGAAGCCATGCCAGTCACAGAATTGGCTTGGCTCATCGCGGGCTCCCATGGCCAGATCAAGCGAATCACTTTGGTTTTAGTATCCAATGCGCAGCTGAGCACGCGCGTTGAGGCACTTCCAGATCAAAAGGTGGGGGGACTGCCGACTGCTTATGAAGCGTGGGATTTTAGCCGGATCTATCGATTGGAGTCATCGGGGCGGGAGCGAGAGGACGTTGAAATCGATCTAACGACTGTGGTGCCGGATGGATTGCTCTGCCTCCCGGCATTTGCAGGTGCAGATGACATTAGATCGTACCTTCTCGTCTTGCCGGGAGGGACTCTTGCTGACCTCTATGAAACCTATGGAGAGCGCCTGCTGGAGCAAAATGTGCGAACGTTTCTCCAGTTCCGGGGCAAAGTCAACAAGGGCATTCGAAACACGATTATCCAGGAGCCAAAGATGTTCTTTTCCTACAATAATGGAATATCTGCCACAGCGGAGGAAGTTCAGCTATCGAAAGACGGTTCCAGAATTCTCCGCATCAAGAATCTCCAGATTGTCAACGGTGGCCAGACAACGGCATCGGTTTTTACCGCTCGCAGAAAGGAGTCAGCCGAGTTAAAGGACGTTTACGTCCAGGTAAAATTGTCGGTAGTCCCAGGAGATCGGGTAAACGACATCGTGCCCCGTATTTCTGAGTACGCAAATACTCAGAACAAAGTAAGCGCTGCTGATTTCTTCTCAAATCATCCCTTTCATTTACGGATCGAGGAATTTTCTCGGCGCCTATGGGCTCCATCGCGAGAGGGAGGGGTTCAGGAGACGCACTGGTTCTACGAGCGTGCCCGTGGTCAGTATGCAAATCAGCAGGCGAATCTTACACCCGCCCGGAAGAAAGGCTTCCTCCTACAGAATCCGAGGAGCCAAATGTTCACAAAAACGGATCTGGCTAAATTCGTTCTATCGTTTGAGGAAGAGCCGCACGTGGTTAGCCTGGGAGCGCAAAAGGCCTTTGCGGGTGGGCCTCGGGTAAAGGGTTTCGTCTCACGGATTGCACAGGAATGGGAGAAGAACGAAACGAGCTTTAATGAACACTGGTTCAAGACCACGATTGCCAAGGCAATCTTGTTCAGGGGTTTGGACAAAGCAATTCTGAGTCAGCCCTGGTACTCTGGCTACAAGGCGAATATCGTTACATATACACTCGCCAAATTCACTTGTATGGTTCGGAACAAGAAGAAGTGCATTGATTTTATGAAGATTTGGCAGGATCAGGAACTGCCACCCGCACTACAGGACCAGCTTTTACAGATCGCCGAGGCAGTCAATGGCCTCCTGCATTCTCCTCCGGAGGATTTGAAGAAATCAAATATCAGTGAGTGGGCGAAACTCGAAATCTGCTGGGACCAAGTAAAGGATCACCCTTTACCACTGAATTCTTCTATCGCCAAATTCTTAGCAGATCCCCAGAGTGTTGCCATCCAAGAGAGGGAAGGCATTCGAACGCAAAACATTCAGGACGGGATTCACGTTCAGACCTATGTCGTCGAGAAGGGATCGGGCTATTGGGCCCAGCTGTCTGAATGGAACAATGTTCAACGCAAGCTTACACCAATGGAAAGTAATATTCTAAGCATAGCGTGTAATCCTCAAAAAGTGCTGTCCGAGAAACAGGCGGCCGTACTAGTTAGGGCAGAAAAGCGAGCAATCGAGGAGGGCTTCTTTAACAATGGTGCATCGTAGATCGGAACGCAACGGGAGTGTCCTGAGTCCAGGCATAGCTGCGATTGATCTATTTGCTGGTCCGGGAGGATTAGCGGAGGGCTTTTCAGCCGCGGGTTTTGACATTAGATTGTCGATCGAAAAAGACCGATATGCTCACGAGACCTTACTTTTTCGCGCGTTTGCGCGAAAACTGATTAGATCCGGAAATCGCCTTTACCTGAACGCCTTTTACAGCGGGGATTTGAGCCTCAATGAACTGATTACCCGGTTCGAGCCCTTTTGGACCGAGGCAAAATGTGAGGCTTGGCGGGCCGAACTGGGGGTGACGCCACGGCGATCCGTATCTGACCGGATTTGTGAGGCGCTCAAGGAAACCGAAGATTGGGTCTTGTTAGGTGGCCCCCCCTGCCAAGCGTATTCTCTTGTGGGACGGGCGCGAATGAAGTCAACGAAGGCAGATTTTGAAGACGATCACCGCCACTTTCTCTATCGAGAGTATCTGAGAATCGTAGCGTCGCACGCTCCGTCAATCTTCGTGATGGAGAATGTACGTGGTCTGTTATCGTCCACTGTGAGAGGCTCCGGTATTTTTCAGGAAATCAAGCGGGACTTGCGCCTTCCCCAGCGAGCTGTGGCCGACCTTCCAGGCGGAAGTCGAAAAGGCGACTTGGAATACAGATTGGTTCCTCTGTGGGAACGTCGTGAGTCCACTCTTTTCCCAAGCGAGGCCGAAGACAAAGATTTTATCGTATGCTCCGAAAACCAAGGCGTGCCTCAAGCAAGGCATCGCTTGTTTATAATCGGGATTCGAGCGGATCTTAATCCAAGCATAGCTTGGCTGGAAAAGATTAGCACAGCGCCTACTGCTTGGGATGTAATACGAGACCTCCCTCAAATTCAGAGCCGCGTTTCTCGAGGAGATAGTCTCACCTGGAGAGAGATTCTTCGTGAGTTTAGGGGATCTGACGGGAACCGGTGGCTTGCGACCCATTGTTATGATGTCTACGTCTTCATTAGAGACATGATCAGATCAGAACTCTCCAGTGCCAAACCGGTTTTGTGCAATGGAAGTCCCCGAATGAAGCGCGATCTGCGCAGGAAGCCGGCTGCACTGGCGGAATGGCTGCAGGCCGAACATATGCCTGTCTTTCTGAATCACGAAGCCCGTTCACATATGGCAAGCGACCTTCACCGTTACCTTTTCGCGAGTGCTTTCGCTGAGGTGAGAGGACTTTCTCCAAAGTTGTCCGATTTTCCGCCGCCTTTCCTCCCAGCGCATAAGAATATCCGTAACAATGGAGGAAGCATCTTCAACGACCGTTTCCGTGTTCAATGCAAAAATCGTCCCTCGACCACAATAACGTCTCATATTCACAAGGATGGTCACTACTTCATTCACCCTGATCCTTCGCAATGTAGGAGCTTGACGGTGCGGGAGGCCGCAAGACTTCAGACCTTTCCGGATGATTATCTTTTTTGTGGACCGCGGACGGAACAGTACAAGCAAGTCGGCAACGCCGTCCCCCCTTATTTGGCCTTCCAAATCGGAAAAACGGTTATGAAAACCTTACTGTCCGTGGCATCAAATAATGCGCGAAAGGCTGGACCGGAAACAACACTGAAGGATTTTACAAGTGACAAACCGAAATGTTCCGCTTAAAAGGGGTGGGAATGAAAGCGAAACGCTTTCTCCCAGCAACTGACGAGGTTGCCATTAATAATCTCACAGCCGCACTCCGTAGGGGGCCAGAAAACCTGAACAAGACCGAGTTCTTATCAGCCTACTTCTCGATGGCGTTTCTTTATCCTGGCTTCCACCCGGATAGTATGGAAGACTGGACTAAAACAGGTTTTGGTTATGAGACGCGAAGCGGTACGGCGCGCGGCGCTAGACGAAATCAGTGACAGCGAGCTTTACCCTTATGAAATCATCCTCAGCCGGCTGATTGCTGTTTAGAAAGTTATTGCAGGACCCTCTGCAGCTTCCTGAGGACACGTTCGTTCCCCTGCCCCCCTGTAACCTCACATTCCCAGACAACCACTGGCTTCCACCCTTTAAGCCTCAATGCCTCTTGATGTCGCTTGTCCCGTGCTGCGTTCGCATTGAGCTTATTGAGCCAAAACTCCCGTCGATTCGTTGGCGTTGTGCAATTTCTGCATCCCTCGTGACGATGCCAGAAACACCCATGGACGAAGATGACCGTCTTGTATTTCGGCAGGACGATGTCCGGCTTTCCCGGAAGCTTTGGGTCGTGGAGGCGGAAGCGATAACCGGCGCGGTGGAGGAGTGAGCGAACGATCATCTCGGGCTTGGTATTCTTGCCCTTGATTCGGCTCATGTTCCATGAGCGCATCTCCTTCGTAAGCCAGTCCTTCACTATGTTTCACGCTTAACGAACTCACGCGAGAACTCAAGTTCAGCTGATTGTTTCCTACCCCGCAAGGCCGTGGTGCCGCCGGTGAGCGAGGAAGAACTCCATCCGGGGGCGCAGGTTGGCGCCTTCGGCGAATTGAAGAAGGCGGCCGGCGTAGGGAGCCAGTTTCAGCGCCTCGGGACCGCTTTCGCTTAAGCGGTATTTAGCGACGATCACGCGCCAGTCGTCGCCGACGGACCAGAGGCCTTCGTCAAAGGCCCAGTGGGCGTTCTTGCAAAGAGCGATTCCGTTTTGCGGGTCGTCGTTTTGGTTTTTCGCCCAGGGCTCAATATGGGCGGCATCGACGATGGCCGCGCCGTCGGCGGTGATGCAGCGGTAGCCGGTGAGGGCGCAGGTGAATTGGTATTTGCTCACCACCTGGACGGCGAAGCGGGCACAGCGGCCTTTGCGTTTGGCGGTTTCTGTGGCTTCCTTGAGGAGTTGGTTCGCTTTCCCCTCGCGGGTGGCCGTTCCGTGCAGACCGAGCATCTCGAAGAGAGCGGCCTGTTCGTCGCGGGCGAAGTATTTTGATACGAGAACCATTCTCGCTTTGAGACGAAACTCGGGGTCGGCGAGGAGTTCAATGAGGTCCTCATGCATCTCGCAAAGAACACATGATTCTGGCGAGGTTGCCGGGCGCATTTCGGCGGTGTGGGCGGTCCAGAAATCCTGACTCTTAAGGTAATAAAACGGCATCCGCAGGTCGAGCCGAGTCGGCCAGCGATCGGCGACGATGGAGCCGTAACTGCGAAACCGGAGGACCATCCCGGCCGTCCGAGCGAACGTGCGGGACGGAAATTCGCCCTCCTCCACCAGGTCGAGGAGGGTCAGAAGGAGGAGCGGCTTGTGCGGAGCCTTTCCATGGCAGGGCGGTCGGCCGGAAGCGGGATTGAGTTTCGTGAGTTTGCCGAGCCAGAAGGCAGCTTTGTCATCGGAATACGCCATGGGAGATCAGGTTTTTGGCAGCAATACCAAGAGTCGTCTCAATGTTCGATGATTTTATTCTCCCCATGATCGCGGTGCGAACGACACACCGCCCCACCCATCTGGTTGCAGGCGGAGAGCTGCATGAGTTTGAACGCGCAGCGAGGAGTTATCTGTTAGAGGGCGAAAATCGGGCGTTCTTGCGGCATCAGAGTCTTGATCAGGCCGGTAGTAGCTTACTGCTCACCGTATGCGAGTTCGTGGAGTACGTGCCGGGTGCGGGAGGTCGCCACGTTCCGCTTTTGTGGAGCGGAAGGGCTTTATCCTTGCGCATCAAGTTTATCCGTGATTGAAGGATTGCGTTCCGCCGTTCAATTGAATTCGGCTTCGGGCCACGACTCTGTGACCGTGAGGCCCTCGTAAGGGAAGTTATGGCTGAAATTTTTCCCCAAAACCCTCCGCCGGGGATTCCGCGGTCCGAGATGAAGGTGTTCGCCGCGCTCCGCGACGGATTGCCCGCGGACTTCGTTGTCTTCCACGGCCAGCGGATCAATACCACACGTTCCGACCGAAATCATCAGCGTCCCGAAGAGCAGGAAATTGACTTCATCATTTTCCACCCAAATCGCGGTTACCTGGTTCTCGAGGTTAAGGGGGGTGGCATCCTTCATGATGAAAACGGCTGGCGGTCGGTCGGTAAAAATGCCGAGGTTTTTCCGATCAAGGACCCCGGCAAACAGGTGCAGGGCCAATGCCGCGCGGTCGACAGGTTCCTGCGCGGGCACTGCGCCTACCGGGAAAGGGCCCCATTCTTCGGCTGGGCCGTCTGTTTTCCCGACGTGCATGTGGGAGAAATCCGGACTCCGGAGTTGCCGCGGGAAAGGATCGTTGACGCTCGCGATTTGGAGGCCGGGAATGTCGAGGCTGCGATATCCGGTATTTTCGACGCGGTCGGCGCGGTGGAACGGGCGACGCGTTTGGATCCGGAAACTTTCAAGAAGACTATCGCCCCCAAGCTCAACCTGGTCCCCCGGCTTTCCGATAGGCTCGGTGAGGAAGCCACGGAGCTTGTCCGTCTGACCGAAGAGCAATACCGGATACTCGAATTTATGGGCTCAAACAAGTGGGTGGCGATTCGGGGCGGCGCCGGCACCGGCAAGACGATGATTGCCCTCGAACGAGCCCGGAGACTCTCAGAGGCCGGCGACGACGTGCTGTTGTTGTGTTACAACGAACCGCTCGCCAACTACCTGAAACAGCAGATCGACGGCGTACGTGTGGCTTCCTTCCACGAGCTTTGTAAAGAACTTGCCCATGCAGCGAACCTCGAATTCCAGGTGCCGGGCGACAACGAACGGTCCCGCATTTTCTGGGAACAGGGGGCTCAATACCTGCTCGATGAGGCGCTGAAGCGGCTTCCAGAGGCTCGATGGGATCACGTTATCGTGGACGAAGGCCAGGATTTCATGCTCGGCTGGTGGAGCACCGTCTTCGACTTGCGCCGGGGGGAGGATTCCAGCGTTTGGGTCATGTACGACCCGAATCAGAAGGTTTACGGAACCGAAGACCTCAGCGGCGAACTGGACGCGGTGGTCGGCGAGTTGCGGACCAACTGTCGCAACACCCGGCGGATCGCCGCGCGCCTGTCGGAACTCGTCCCAAACTGCGCGACCACGCGGCCCGAGGCGCCGGAAGGCGAGGAGGTCGTCCGAGCCAGCGCTCCGAACACCGAAGGGATGCTCGAAGTCATCCGCAAGACGCTGCACAACCTTCTGAACGAAGGGCAGATCAACCCGGAGCGTACGGTCATCCTCTCGCCGCGGCTTCCCGAGACCAGCGACGTCTGGCGACAGCGGGTCTTCGGAAACTGGTCCCTCCGCCGGCACGAAGACGCGCCCGCGCCGAATACCGTACGCTTCAGCAGCCTCCATCGTTTCAAGGGACTGGAAGCCGACGCAGTCATACTTTGCGAGGTAAAACCGACTGCGCCGGGCTGCTCCCCTTTGCACCTCTACGTGGCAAGCTCCCGCGCAAGGCACATCCTGCACGAACTGGCGTATGGCGACAACGAACCGCCGGTTGATTGACCGAACACGAAAGCCGTAAGGCCGGTACCCTTGAAAGACCCTCAACGTTCACAGCCATCAAACCACCAGATGCCTAAAAAACAACAGCAACAAAACGATGCCGATCCCAATAACGATGTGGGACAAGCGCTTTCTCTTTTATCCGAAACACTGAGCAAGGAGGAGAAACGCATCCGCGAAGAGGGATCGGAGGCGATGAATACGGGCGAGTATGAGACCGCTCGGCAAGTCATCGACTTTGCCGAGCGTCTCATCACCTTCAAACAAAAGGTAGCCACCCTGGAAGATGAGTGGTCTCAACTGGAGGCGGCACGCGACACAGCCACACCGGAAGTACAAAGGATCGTCAGCAAGCGCTTCTTTGGTAAGAAGCGCAAAGGACAAATCACTCCTCACGAGGAGTTTTGCCGGCCGATTCTCGAAGTGCTCGTCGAGATGGGAGGCAAAGGGAAAACCAAAGTCGTCCTGGATCGCGTAGGCGAAAAGATGAAAGACGTTCTGAAGCCCGTGGACTACGAACCACTGAAATCCGATAAGAATCAAATCCGATGGCGCAACAGCGCCCAATGGGCGAGAAACCGAATGGTCAACAATGACGGCCGCATGAAGAAAGGATCCCCACAGGGACTCTGGGAAATCTCCCCCGCCGGCCACTCCTGGCTGGTGGACAACCCATCAGGGGATTTTGAAATGATTTGAACATCGCAAACGTCGGTTGCCGGAGGCGAAGGAAGCTCTCTTTGCCCACACAAGGGTTCGGACGATGAAACCCGTCCGCAGCCCCGTACTCATCGAGGCTTCTCGGAATCCGCTGCTCTGCCTCAGCCACAACCTCCTCCTGTTACCGAGGCTCTGCCCCGGAATCACCCGCCTGCAAATCCTCCGCCTCCAGCGCAACGCGCTCGATGTTATCTTCCTGGATCAATCAGCCAAAGCCGCCTTGCTGACGCGGCTGAATCAGAATATCCCCACATGACCCATGAAAACCATCATCGAACCGAAAAAAGTCGCCGAAGACACCTGCCGGATTCTTGAAACGTCCTTTCCGGAACTGGAAATAAGCCACCACGATCCCAATACCTTCTTCGACGGATTCTTTACCGAATGCGGGTACCCCGCCACCCCTGATTTTTTCCCGATTTGGGGGACCGGGAAGACGTCAGGTCTGTACTCTTGACAAAACAGCACTTTTTTCCGCCGTCAAACTACCGGAAGCTCGCTATGGCGTTTTAAGAATCCCGAGTCCGGCGCGAATCTTTTCTCGGGACTGATTGGTCTTGGGATTGCTCGTAGCGGATTGTTTGGCCGATTCCCGATTCGCGAAGATTCGGGTGATTCGTAGTTTCCGGTATTCCGCTCCCGGTCTCTTTCGGCAGTGATCGTTCTTATGAGGTTCGCTACGGAAGCTCCCAGTAAACGCACTGCCCCGGTCTGAGTGCCGTGATTGCGCTGGCAATCAACGGACCGTGCTTCCTGAGTTCGGGCCATCTTGTCGTCGGGAGAATAAAGATCGAAAGGCTCCGCATCAGGCTACAAGACTCTTCTTTGCAAACTCGAGAACCTGATCGACCTGTTCCCGACTCACGCCGGGAAACCAATCCAAGAACTCATCGACCGTCGCTGGTGAACCGGTATTTCCCGGATCACCGGAAGCCCCTTCAGGCGCTGATTGCGGAGTACGTCGTATGTCCGGCGAAGGCCGCCGAGGATCCGGTCGCCTTCGAGACCGACCCGGCCCGCAACGGGGCTTTCGTGAAAACGGTCGAAAACGTTTACGACTTCCGCTGTGCGGCGTGTGGTTTGCGGTTTTGGTTCGAGGATCTAACCCTGGTGGATGCGTGTCACCTGATTCCGTTCTCCGAGAGCTTCAACGACCACCCGACCAACGGCATCAGTTTGTGCAAGAACCACCACTGGGCGCTCGACCGGCACTTGAGCGCTCCGGCCGACGATGCAGGAAGGCTGGTCTGGCGTCCGTCGCCGCTTCTGGATGATCGCATTGAGGGCCAGGAGGAAGTGGTCCGGCTCGACGGCAAATACGTCATCCTGCCCCGGGAACGGAAGTTTCATCCGGCGGAAGATGCGGTCGCGTGGCGGGTCGCGCGATTACTGGGGCGAGGGCGTTGGAAGTTAAAGGGTAAAAGTCAAAAGGTAGAAGGTAGGGAACCGGAGAGGGGACGAGGGACGTGGGGGCGTGGTGCGAGGGACGGTGGGCACACTTCCCGGGATCAGGAAGTCGGGCTGAAGCACCGACCTACGTGGCGGAGCTGTGAAGCAGTAGCGCCGTTCTTCAGACGGCGGCGGCCAGGGGCGAGTCGGGGAACCGGCGAGTGGGCGAATCGGAGGGGGAAGTTCCCGTTCGAACATCGGCAAGACCGCGGCGATTGCGATTAATCGTGATGCATCGAATCCGAGCAAAATCAGTCAGGGGAAATTCTTATTGCGCCGAAATGGAATTCGCTTCAATAGTTGCGTTGGTAATTTAACTCTTTCTAATTTCCCTGCAGTATGAATCCCTCCGACTTCAAAAACGAGGCCCCAGGCGAGTGCCGGAAGACGCTCGAAGGTTATAACGCCTTTTACCCCAGTTGTTTGCCTCCAGACCTGACGTTGGACTGGGATCTGGTCAATCTGATTTCCGAAGCGGACCGGTCCTTGTCCGAACTGTCCGGCGCAGGACAACTCCTACCGAATCCTCACCTTCTGATCCGGCCCTACCTTCGACGGGAAGCCATCCTGAGTTCACGGATTGAAGACACCCACGCCGGAATGGAACAACTGGCGCTGTTTGAAGACGAGGAAAAGTCTGTTCGCGAACCCGACGTGCGGGAAGTGGCCAACTATGTCCGTGCCATGGAGACCGGACTGGCCCGATTGAACGAGTTGCCGATAAGCACTCGCCTCATTCGTGAACTGCATCGCATTTTGCTCCGGGATGTCCGGGGCGGGGAAGGCACCAAGACCCCGGGGGAGTATCGTCGAAGTCAAAACTGGATCGGTCCTCCCGGATGTACCCTGAAGGAAGCCACATTTGTTCCCCCTCCTCCGGAAACCGTCGGGGAGCATCTTGGCGCGCTGGAAAACTATATTCATTCCCAGGGCAGTGAACCCCCGTTGGTGAAAGCCGCCTTGATCCACTATCAGTTTGAAGTTATCCACCCGTTTCTGGACGGAAACGGACGCATTGGACGCCTGATTATTACCTTGTTCCTTTGCGAACGAGGCTGCCTCTCTCAGCCACTGCTGTACTTGTCCGGGTTTTTCGATGAAACACGGGAGGACTACTATCGCCTCTTGCTGGAAGTCAGTCAAAAGGGCGCGTGGCGGGAATGGATCGCCTATTTTTTAAGGGGAGTCCGCCTGCAGGCCCAGCGTGCGCTGGCGGATACTCGGAGAGTCCTGGAGCTTTACGAGCAGAACCGTATTCGCCTTAAGGAAGGCAAACGAGTCCCTCAGGAAGCGGCTCGAATTCTCGACCATGTCTTCGCCAATCCCTTCATTTCCATCGCCCGGTACGCACAGAGAGTCGGTGAGAGCTTTCACAATGCCAACAAGGGGGTTGAATTCTGGGTCAAACAGGGACTCTTGCACGAGTACACGGGGCAGAAACGAAACCGGGTTTTTGTTGCCAAAGCTCTTCTGGAACTAATGTCTGAACCCAGCCCTCCGATTCATGCGTCAAAGCCAGGTATTGAAAAAACCCAATCCGAATGATCAGAAGGAACCGGATGACGTCTGTAGTCTGGACCGTTTTGGATTGCCGGTATTGCGGTCGTCGATCCGGCACTTCGCCAATGGCGGTGCAAAAGTCGGGTTGAAGCACCGACCTACTGGCGGAGTCGTGAAGCGGTAGCGCCGTTCTTCAGACGGCAGCAAGGGGCGTGAATCGGGGGGCGTGGGGCGAGGGGGAGAGCCGGCGAGGCGCGAGTCGAAGAGGGGATGGGCGGGGAGGAATTGAGCGGGTGAATGGGGGAATGGGGGGCTGCGACCGATGATTCCTGCTTTGCGCAGTAGTTTGCCGATTCCGGCAGGAATGTTTGGAGGCTGGCCTTGGGGTGCCCCAGTAATTCGTTTGCGTTTGCCGGAAACTCATCGTATCTCAACTGACCATCAACAGGTTCCAATGGAGATAAGAAATTGAGTGAATTTCTTCAACGGGTTCGTAACCTTATCCGGGAGGATAAAATTCGAATTTCTGAGCATGGGTATGATGAAATGGCCGATGACGACCTTACCGCGAGAGAAGTGATAGCCGGGGTATTTGACGGTACGCTGGTTGAGGAGTATCCTGACTTTCCCAAGGGGCCGTGTGCCCTCGTATGGCAGAAGGACCGGACAGGCAATCCAATTCACGTCGTGTGGGGAATTCCCAAAGGCCGGGATTACCCGGCTGTTGTGGTTACCGTTTACCGCCCCGACCCGGACCGTTGGGATAAAGATTTTTTGAGGAGGATTTAGCCATGAGAGAACGAAGAAAGACCAAGTATATTCACGAGGGCCGTTATGTGGCGGAGGTTGATGTCAGATTAGTGGAAGACGAAACGGGTTGGTCCCCTTACCTGAATCTCGAAGATGCCTATAAGTTGGACGATGCCAGAGAGGCGCTTCGCCAGGGCAACCTTGATGCCGCCGCCCAATACGGACGTATTTATGAGCTTCGCCCGGTTGCTGCTGCTGGTGAAGGATGATGGATGCAGGAGGCCTCGCCAAAGTCCGCGTCATTAGTCCAAAATCAGGTTTGCCGCGTCCAGGATATCCCGCAAATACGTCTTCTGCTCAGCGTCCATAAACAGCCACTGCCTCATTCAGAATCCGCTCACGGCGTAGTGGGTTGCGGCTCTGTTCAACAGATCTTCGTGTCACGAGATCGACCGGTTTCTGAAGAGTCGATTCCAACTCTTCCTGCAACGCGGAGAGATCAAACAGTGTGATTTCGGCGTCGGGCGCGAAGGTAACCAGCAAATCCACATCACTATCCGCCTTGGAGTCGCCTCGAACAGACGAGCCGAAAAGTTCCAGGCGGACGATTTCGGGATGCGCCTGCGCAAAGGCGGTAAGCTGTTTCTGAAGTTTCATAGAACTTGGCCCGAACTGCGTTGTGTCCGGAAATGTGCCAATTGATTGAGTCAGGGGCAAGGGAAAAGGCAAATCAGACGACGTCAGGGCTCAACAATTTGCAAACCATTCAACCAGAACTCCCCTCAAATCACCACACGTTCTCGGTGCTGCGGAAGGGGGACGGATCCGGAGCGAAGCATTCCGACAGGGTTGATTCCGCTTTCGTGGAGCGAAAGGGCTTTATCCTGGCGCATCAGGATTATCCGTGATTGAAGGATTGCGTTCCGCTGTTCGACCGAATTCGGCTTCGGGCCACGACTCTGTGACCTTGAGGCCTTCGCAAGGGAAGTTATGGCTGAAATTTTTCCCCAAAACCCTCCGCAGGGGATCCCGAGGTCCGAGATGAAGGTGTTCGCTGCGCTTCGCGACGGATTGCCCGAAGACTTCGTGGTCTTCCACGGCCAGCGGATCAACACCACACGTTCCGACCGGTATCACCAGCGTCCCGAAGAGCAGGAAATTGACTTCATCATTTTCCACCCCTATCGCGGGTACCTGGTTCTCGAGGTTAAGGGGGGCGGCATCGAGGCGGTCGGCCTTGGCCGCGATCATCCCGGCAAGGAATGCCGCGTCGGCCAGGTGTTCGCATTTCAAGAGATGGTTATAGGCCTGATCCGGATTCCCGACGGCGAACTCCCGCATTCCATCGACAAAATCCCGCTCGGCCACCGGGGTGAACAGGCGCTTGAAGAACCCCAGGGGTCAGCCGGTCCTGCGGGCGGACCGTGGGCGCCGGCGGGGCCGCCGCTGCACCCTTTCGGGTTCCGCTCTTCCTGCCCGATGACTTCCCCCCGACGTTCTCCGTGTTCCAAAGGCCCGTCCCGGGAACACTGAGCGTACGCCGGACTCCGCTGGTTCCCGCCGTCAGCTTAGCCCCGCGAGGGCCAAAAGAGAGCGAACCGCCCCGTTTGGTGAGGTTCACCGTCACCCCGGGGGCTACGCGAAATCGACGGAAGAAGCGGAAAGCCAAATTAAATATAGCTGTCTTTAGTGCATGTTATCCTAAGGAATCCGAATTGGCGTGTGTGCCGAAAGGTCCTCGCTTATTTTGGGCCTAATCTTCCAGTTTAAGGCCGCCGCCCCTATGCCCGACATCCCCCGGAAAGACTTGGCGTGTTCTGATGCTTATACATAATGAAATACTCCCGATGTCCAAGCGCTTCGGGGCGACTTTGCTGACCGCTGGCGACCGCAACAACCAGCTCCCTCAGTTCATCAGCTGCACGTTCCACTGAGATCTCCCCGGTCAAAATACGCCCGGCATCAAAATCCATATCCTCTCGCATTTTTTGATAGGTGGCGCTATTTCCTGTGATCTTGACCAAAGGGGAAATAGGACTTCCAATCACACTTCCCCGGCCCGTCACAAAGAGAACGATTTGAGAGCCCCCAGAAATCAAATCCATGATACCTTCCGTATCATTTGGATTCGTATAGCCAAACTGCATAAAATGAGGATCCGGAACGGTGTCCATCAACCACAGTCCTGGATTGGGTGGGCGTTCGGCAACCTGAATCACTCCTTGAATAGGGCAAGCTCCACTCTTGGCAAAGGCCCCCAGACTCTTTTCCTCAATGGTCGTGAGCCCTCCGGCGAAGTTGCCCGGAGAAACGGAATATTGCCTCACAGCCCTCGAGTAATCCGCAGCCTTCTCATAGGCAGCTTCCAGTTGTTTCGCAGCCATCGGAGATGCCGCCCGCTCGACAAGCAATGACTTCAGGCCGATCATTTCCACCAGTTCCTCAAAGATCGCGCAACCACCGATTTCTACCAGCCGATCAAAGAACGCTCCAACCACGGGGTTCCCGGCAAGACCTGATGTTCCGTCAGATCCCCCACATTCACATCCGATTGTCAAATCGGAAAGATCCATCGGAACCCGGGGAACGTTCCTGGAAATCTCCTCACGCAGCATAGCAACGATCTGCTTTCCCTTTTGAATACTGCCCATGGTTCCTCCACTGTCCTGAATAAAAAACCATTCCGCAGGTCGACATGAGCGGGCGACCGCCTCGCTGATCCTCTCCGGTTGTGTGTATTCACACCCCAAACCCACGCTCAAAACGGCCCCTACATTTGGATGCCGCGCAAACGCGAGCATCAATCGAATTGCGTAAGCATTGTCAAAGCATCCTGGGAACCCAACCACGTGGGTGTCTTTCTCACCAGCCGCAATCGCGTGGGCCACGTGCCGGGCGCATTCAACAGTGTAAAGGACCAACACCAGGTTGCGCACTCCTTTTCGCCCGTCAGGACGAAGATAACCAGTCCAGGAATAGTCGCTGTCAGTCATAGGTGGAATCGTTTGGAACTCCGGTTTCAAGATCGAGTGTCGACGATCGCCCATCCAAAAAACTGGCGCAATTGTGCAGATGCACCCAACTACCGGGTTGGATCGGAACGGTAGCGCGACCAATAGAAACGCCAAACTTAATTACGGGCTCCCCAGGATGAATTTTCCGCAGGGCTACCTTGTGTCCCAGCCTGATCGGTTCACACAACTCAACCGTTCCGGAGCCTCCGAGAACCTCTACCTTGCCCGGATCCGCATCATTGAGCAACGTGGCTACATTGTCACGAGAATTGAGCTGAAAACAACGCGAATTCATCTAACCTGAAACTAGAATGACGTTGGCAAAGTGAATGGAGTCACCCGTCCGAATTAGTCTAATGGCGCCGGGCACTCGCTTCTTGATATCCATGTGCGGTTCATACCTGACTTGCACTCCAAGAATTTCCCTTCCGAACGCAACCCGCGCTTCTCGCCCGTATTTCCCAAGGAACTCTTCAGCCGTGTAGGTCTCGCCCACTACAAATTTCTCCCGGATGGCGCAAATCACTTGACGCAGTTGGAACATCGTCAACCAAAGAGCGGTCGATCGTTTCAGTTCCGGCCAGAAGGGGAAGCCACGCTCCGCGACAACCAGCGCATTCGTATGACGTACGCGAGCGAGGAGTGAGAGCAATGCTGGGTTTAAAATTCCTGTTCGCAGCATGACTAGAATTTTCCGTATTTCAGGTAGGCTTCCTGAGGATCGACACCTTGGAGAATTGCCTTCCGCACAAGATTCTCCGTTTGCAGGACCTGCTCTGTCCGAGTCACCACTTCTTCGATACGATCACCCGGGATAATGACGACTCCGTCGCGATCGGCAATCACATAATCAGCCGTGGATACGGTCACCTCACCAATTTTTATCGGCTCGCCAAAACTGTCGGCCACCCACCGCCCGACCACATCGACAGGCGATAAATAACGGCAAAAAACCGGAAATCGAATATTCAGGATGAATGATGAATCCCGGCATCCGCCATCGACGATATAGCCGCGAACTCCGCGGAACTTCATCGTCTCGGCGGAAAGCTCCCCCATGTGCGCCAGCGTCAGGTCGTTTGGCTGGCAGACAACAACACTGTCCCGGGGAGCCCGCGAAAGAAGAGCCGTCCACTGAAGCAGCGACTCGTGAGCGTCGATAGAGGAATCCTTCCTGCCGCTGACTGTATAGATACGACCGGTTAAGGTACGCGTGGGATCCAACGCGCCAATTGTTGACGGCAACACCTGTTGGAAAAGACTCAATTCTCGAAGGACATCATACACCGCCCCGGTATAGCAGGCCTCCAAACGTCCAGCATAATTCTTTTCGATCTTCATAAAGTGTCAGGAATCGGTGTGCAGCCAGCTGCGTTGGATTCATAGCAGGCTTCCACAATAGCCATCGTCTTAATCGCTTCGTCCACGGATGTCGGAAGTTGATCTGTATCTCCAGCCGCGTAACTTTGGAGGCTCGCCATAGAGCCGGCAAACGCGTCAGGAAACCACCGCCCTCGCAGAGGAACGTTCTCCCACCGCCAACCACCCGCTTTCAACTCAAGGGTCTCCGGCGGCCAATCAGGATGCACCCCGATGCTTCCGACGGCCGCACCGTCTGTCCCTTCAACTTTGATCGTCGCGCCGACGTGATTTGGCCCATGAGCAAAATTGTGGTTGATCGACAGACAGCAACGAATCGCATCTCCATAATCTAGGATAATGGTCGAACGGGTGCTGGTCAAATCAGGAAATCGAGGGTCCGGCAACGTTCGCGCATGAACGCCAAGCGGATCCCCAATTAAAGCCCGGGTACAATCGAGGTAGTGAACGGTGTGAATCTGAATCTCCAAACGATCTCGGTGTTTGCAGAACGGAAACACTTCCCACGGCGTCCTCAAATTGAGCCTAAATTCAAGTTCAGTGATCGTGCCAAGCCATCCTCTGTCAATCGCATCACGGATGGCCAGCATTAGACTGCTAAAGCGAAATTGAAAATTTACGGCCGCTGTCAGTCGTTTCGCGTGACAAAGCTTCCGGATCATTCGCGCTTGCGATAAGTTTTCCCCCATCGGTTTCTGCATCAGCACAATACTATTCTCCGGCGCCTCAGCGAGCACTCCCAGAAGTTCTTCAGGGGGCACAGCGATATCGAAAACACAATCACGAAAAGAGAATGCCTCCTCCAAACTTTCCAGCACTCGCGGAATCCCAAACTCTTGTGCCACGCGGGAAGCCCGATCCCGCTCGATATCAAAGATAGACGCGACCGAATAACCGGCCCTTTCATAAGCCGGAAGATGAGATCCCGAAACTACAGCGCCGGCGCCGACCAAAACAATCGGCAGCGGCTCCCGGGGGGAAGGCCAGGTCTGTCGCAACGGAGGTTCTTTCGGTATATTCATGCCCTGTGGGATTCTCGCGTAAGCCTTCCGTTCACCAGCCGCATGATATCGAGCGGATTGTTATCCTTCAACTCGGACGCGAGCCACGACTGCGGAAAGGACGCAGTAATACCGTGCTGAAGCAGTCGGCATACGTCCGGCTTAGGCAAAAGTTTCCGGTCGAACTGCGCATGGTCGATTCGGGGGTCCACCCACGACCCCTCACGGATGTTTTCGGCAAAGAGACGCAACTGATTGACGATCCGCATCCGCTCACCGGAAGACCGCTGCTGGGGCAATCCAGTCTCCATATGTGCCCGCTTGATCACGGTATCTCCATTCGCCAAATTCTCCTGTGCAATGCGCTCCATAAAAACTCCTCGCTCGCTCGGCCAGGGTGCGCGACAGAATTCAAATGCCTTCGCTTCCGCTCGGCTGGCAGCATCAACGCCTCCCTGGGAGGCGTAATGAAATTCCCCGTCCAACTTTGCTTCGCTGATTGGCCTGGCCGCTCTGAATGTCGATCCTTGTCCAACCTTCCTGCGGACAATCAAACTCTTCCCGTGAAGGTGTAATGGATTCATAATACATAATTCACCAACGTGCCAATTGGCTTAATAGTGATAGATATCTCGTCTCCGCTCCGCAGAGAAAATTCATCTGGAGGTATGCCCCCGATCCCGCTCATCAAAAAACACCCTGCTGGAAACTCATTGTCGCGAAAGAGATACTCGATCAACGAGTCAAAGGTTCGCTTGATCTCCCTGATTTTCGTCCCGCCCTCAAAGACCACGGTTCCGTTCCGCCGAATTTCCATCGCGATTCCAGAATCCGGATCAAGTGGTTCGCTCGACAGATAGATGCCCGGCCCAAGCGCCGCGCATCCCTTGTAGACATTGGCCTGAGGGAGATATAATGGGTTCACTCCCTCAATATCCCAGGAACTCATATCATTGCCGATGGTGTAACAAAATAGCTTTCCATTTCCGGTAATGGCCAACGTGAGCTCGGGCTCCGGGACGTTCCAATCCGAATCAGAACAGATTCTTACAAATTGCCTATGGCCGACAATCCGGTGAGGCATAGTCTTGAAAAAAAGCTCCGGTCGCTTGGCCTCATACACCTGGTCGTAATAATTACCGCCACCGGCCCCCCGGGAATCCTCCATCCGGGCTGTCCTGCTCTGGAGATAGGTAACCCCCGCGGCCCAGACTTCCAGCCTGGAAATAGGCTGAGAAAGATTCGCTGGGTCCGGCGCGGAATATGGCGTATACGACGCCCTCTTCAATGCGCCAGCGTCGCCCGTTCGGAAGAGTTCCTCGAAGGCATCATCCGCCAACACGCGATGTGACCCATTCCACTCAAGGATCACGCCCTCTCCGGTGCGATAGACCAACCAGGGCTCTCTCATAGATGGCCCCTCCCGTCTACTCCCGCTGTCCTTTCTTCAATTTCCGACTGCCGGGATGCCAACAGGGTCACCGCGATCTCCGACGTCAGATCCTTCAGATCCCCAGCTAGGCGCTCTCCTGCCTCATCAACCAGTGAGGTAAAGGGTTCCGCCATAAAGCCGCTGCACAACCCCTCTTGGGCCAAGGCGTATTTAAGCCCCTTCAAATAGTAGCCCCCGAAATCGGCCGCGAAGACTATATCACGGACTTTTAATACGAGCGAATGCAGTTCCCTTGCCTTCTCGAAATCTCCCAATGCCACCGAATCCGTGATCCCCGTATAAAGGTGCGGATACAAATTGCTTCCTCCACAAATAGCACCGTGAGCTCCCATCATCAGAGCCGAAACCAGCGGCTCCTCAGGACCAAGCAACAGAGGAAATTCCGGACGGTCTGAGAAGGCTTCTAGAAGTCGATAAAAGTAGATCATGTCGCCCGAACTATCCTTCAGCCCAATCACCCCGGGTAAATCCGCCAGCCGCCGGACCGTCTCCACATGAAAAGCGGTCTTTGTGCATCCTGGAATGTTGTAGAGCATGACTGGAAGAGGCAGGCGGGGAACCAGACGCCGAATGTAATCCATTAGGTCCGGCTGGTTCATTGGCGAATAGTAGGGAGGAGCTAATACCAGGTAGTCAGCTCCCGATTCGACAGCCGTGCGCGCTAGTGCCAAGGATTCCGTAATCGCGGTGTCCGTGACTCCGATCAAAAGCGGTGCCCGTCCACTCACATGCTGACAGACTCGTTGCACCACCTCATGACGAAGCCGATAGCTCAAGCTCGGCCCTTCACCGGTCGTACCCAACAGGAAAATACCCCGGACTCCACCTCCCAAAACATGCTCAATCAAGGCATCGAGTCCCTTCTGATCCAAAGAGTCCTCGGCCAACAAAGGAGTGACCAATGGAGTGATAATTCCCCCTAAAGTGTTTTGATGCTTCATAAAATTTATGAGTGGCAATCCGTTCCTGCAATTCTCCCCTGCTCTATTCCTCCGCAATGCCCGCGGCCGGGGTCTCGATCCATTTTTGGTTGAAGCGATAGTGCAATCCGCTCGAAATCAAATGAACGATGTTATCAGGAGTTTGCGTCGCCGCCAGGTAACCGGCGTGTTCAGCCCGCGTCACAGTGGCCTCAAACTCCCCGGTCCAGGCGTGTCCATCATAGGTGCCTTCACCCGGGGTTAAAAGCTTGCGCACAGGCCATGTGTTACCCTGGTCATAGGAAAGAGCCGCATACATGCCATAACCGACAAAGGTGTCTCCGTTGCTGTCGACAAACTCCATGCCTCGGCTGGGATTCCGGCCTTCGGTGGCACTCGGCTCAGTAAAAGAAACCAATAAGAGCGGCCCGTCGGTCAAACGCATCAGCACCAGGCGCTGACCGCCGCCAATGACCGGAAACTCCGTCGCCGAATATTCCCAGGTTTCGCCCATATCCCGGGAAACGCTTTTTGGCATCCGCCCGTCAATCGCTTGCCCGCGACCAAAGGCAAGCCACTCTCCATCGTCCATGACCTCGATCCCGGCGTGAATTCCGCGAATATCACCTCCTGGATCACTCCACGTTTCGCCGCCATCCCGGCTGATATGAATTGCCGTGGGACCTTCCATATGCGGAGTGGCGTCACACGGCTGTATCAAAATGCCGTCCGGACTGCGGACGATCCCGGAAATCACCTGGTGACGCCTCTGGTAAGTCGCTCCTGATGAGACCGGACGAGCGACAGACCACGTAACCCCGCTATCTCTGCTATAACGGTGCAGAAGCGCGAGGTGTTCCCATCCGGTCGTTCCCTTTCTCCCCATGCCGTTGAGATGATGAAGGAGGCCGGTCGCATCATCATAGAAGAGACTGTTGCCATGCATATTTCTATCGTCTGATTTGAAGAATTCCGAAGCCGGATCCCATTCATCCCCGCCGGCTCGCAATCGACTCGCTAGGACCGTCAACTCCGTGCCGTGCTCCTGCTTCGTGGTGTACCAAATCGCTATCAGGTCCCCGTTGGGAAGCCATGCGATATCGGGTTGGTGATTGTGTCCGTAGAATGGCTCGTCACTTTCTTCCAACGGAGAGACCACAAAAGGGACCGGACCTTTGAAATAAGGCTCGTCCGGGTCGACCAAAGACCAATCATGCTTCTCCTGCACAACCCCGGCAGCCCAAAGAGGTGGGTTCAAGGATGGAATGGGCTGGATCTGCCCGACTCTCCCCTCTTCGTCGCTTACGTTAAAGTAACGATAGGTTGAGTACTCACTCTGACCGATACTCGGTGTGTTGCATCCACTGACAATAAGAGCAATAGCGCCAAGCAACATAAGCCCCCGAATTCGATCGGCACTGGATGAAAAATTCGTCGCTGATACAATGCTTTTTATATGCATACCTACCTTTTATTCAAATATGTGCAAAAGCAAAAAAGGCCAATAAAAGTGATCCCTCGATGAGGCTCATTGGATGAGCAACCGAATAGTAATTTCACGAATCCAAGGCCAGATTTGAGAAGAAAAACCCAGTTTACTACAACGTTGGTGTAAATTAGTAAAATCGGCCTTGCCGTGTCAATGTTTTTTGGAAAAATCGATAGTTTTCTACGGTTGAAACTCGCTATAAGCGGATGCGGCTTGCGACCGGCGTTTTGATTCCGCCAGGCTCTGCCCGATGGCCGGTGGATTCTCGCAGGCGACCGACGACGGGGACTTCGACTCTCATTGGTGTTCTCTGTTCTCCCCAAAGTATCGCCAGCAGGTTTTCCGCAGCCTTCCGGGTCAACGCATATTGCACATGGCTGAAGCTGGTCAAGGGCGGATCCAGGAAAGCGCTCGCCTCATGATCACCCATTCCGATCACCGCGATGTCTGTGGGGATGGTTTGGCCGTTCTCCTTGATCGCGTGGTAGGCGCCGATTGCCAAACTATCCGTCACGGCGAACAATCCGTCGCAATGCCCCCCCACTCCCAGATAGGCCACCAAACCTTCGTATCCACCCTTTACACTCAAACTGAGACACTCAATCTTAACTGGAAATTCCCCGGTAATCCGAAAAGCGGCATCCATAAAGGCGGTCAGGCGCCCTTTCGTCGCCTGCGTCAACAAACGAGGACACAAGACGGCAAGCTTCCGGCGCCCAATGGATGCAAATACTTCCGCCACTCGCTCTCCCAACTCGCCCGGCTTCTCACTGACACTCGAATAACCGGGAATCGAGCGTCCCAATAAAACCACGGGAAACCGAAGCCTCGCTCTGGCCAGAAAATCATCATCCGCAGCTACCGTATTTGTGATTATAACACCGTTAAAGCGCGTTCCTTCAATGAGATCGGGAAGTTCCTTGAGGCGGCCAGCATGAAACATCTCGATTCTAACCGAAAAGGCGAATCCCGAAGGCGCCCGCTCATTTATCACTTCTTCGAGGGCCTGGAGGGCCTGGCTCACCAAACGCAGGGGCGCCTCGTAGGAGGTGAGAATCGCCACAACAATCCGTTGGACGCCGTTCTTGCGATCGCGAAGCCTGCGGGCGGCAAGGTTGGGAACATACCCAAGAGCACGAGCCACCTTGAGGACCTTTTGGGCGGTTTTCTCGGGAATTCCTCGTTCCACTTGCTTATGGTTCAGAACAGCCGATACGGTTGACGCCGATACGTCCGCCCGTTTAGCAATGTCTTTAAGCGTTGGATACCTTTTGCTTGTCACTTGTAGGCCAGCTTCTTCTCTCTCAGAAAGGGTACAGGTAGACCAATTTACACTCCGGGATTCCTATGGCAAGAAAACATATAGCTGTTGCGACGGAGCGGGGAATTCCAGGAAACCGGACCTCACTTCCAAACTGAAAAAGTTAACTTCCTTCCCCGGCATCCACCACGAGTAAATCGAAATGAGAGAGCGTCTCCTCCCAACCTTGGTTAATGTGTTCGCGCATCGCGCGGCGGGCCGCCGTCGCATCGCCAGCCTCCAGTCCTTCCAGAATCTTCTTGTGATACGAAACCGCTCCCTGCGCCATGGAAATCTCTGATTCACGGCAGCGAAGCCGGAAGGTGTCCGCAATCACGCGTGTGTCGCTCACTACCTCCACCATCCGTTTGTTGTCCGCCGCTTCCACGATCGTCATGTGGAAAGCCCGGTCCCAACGCTGAAATTCCCTAATCCGCGGCATGTCAAGTGTCGTCAGGTCCGCTCCCAAAGCATCCTCAACAAGTTGCCGCATCGATGTCAAAAGAACCTGAAGTTTCCGCAACTGAAAATCCTTGATCTGCGCCGCGGCCCAGGCGGCCGCGCTGCTCTCAAGCGCTTCGCGCAGCTGGTAAATCTCATGTAAATCCCTCTGCCCGATCTGCCGGACAATCGTCCCCTGCCTCGGCACCTGCTCCAGCAAACCTTGCCTGGCCAAACGCTGAATCGCTTCACCAACCGGCGTGCGACTGATTCCCAACTCACCGGCCAAAGCCAGCTCAGAAACCTTCTCCCCAGGCTTTAACTCATTATTTATGATCCTTTTATAAATATAATCATATGCTTTCTGACTTAACATCTCCATAGACTTCTTCTTCACATTAATTGAATCTCGTGGAATTCCATCCTGAAGCGATAGAACCTGAAGTCAAGTCAAGGCTCTGCGGACGGGTAAGCAGGTCCGTCGATGCGTTCCGGCACCCGCTCTGATCCGATTCTTGCCCATCAGGGCGCACCTATTACTCAGTGCCTTTATCTACAGCCTGAATCTGCAGGCGCCCGTCGGCCGCCCGAACATCGTCGGTCCCCTCTAGGGTCCAAACCGTCAACCCGGTCAGGTCCTGATCCCGATCAATCTTCCACGCCCACAATAGGGCACCGAGCGGGTACGCCACCAAGGCCGCAACCAGGTTGACCAAAATATTCACCATATAGGAATGAACATCAATCCTCATAGCCTCAGGAAGGAACCCCAGCGCGTTCAATACCAGATACAAGTTAACAACGATTCCCGTCACCATTCCCGCAACCGCCGCCTTGTAGCCAACGCGCCGGGTAAAAAAGCCCAGCAGAAAGAGGGTTAACAGCGAGCCGGTAAAGAACGCGCTGATGATGAGCAGCAGATCGTTCACACTTTCCCGCGGAATGTAATGGAATGTGATCGCTCCGCCGATCATCAAACCGCCAGCACCAAGCGCAAACCAACGCGCCATCCCCAGGTAAAAGGAATCGGACTCATTCCGCTTCAGCCAGCGTTTCAAAACATCAATGCTGGTGATCGTCGAAATCGCATTGATACTCGAATCTAGCGATGACATTGCCGCGGCAATACAGCCCCCCAAAATCAGTCCTGCAACCCCGGCCGGTATGCTGGTCAAAATAAAATACGGCAGTACTTCGTCGGCGTGCATCGCCCCAACAGCCGGATCCGGAAAGTGCGTGTAATACACATAAAGACTCGTCCCGAGAAAAAAGAACGCCGTCCACAACGGCACGGAAGAAGCGGCACAAATGATCGTTGCTTTCCGCGCCTCCCGGGTCGAGCTCGACGCGAGGTATCGCTGCACCACGTTCTGATTACCGGCGTACTCAGTTCCGAAAGTAAAGACGCCCGCCATCATCATCACCCAGAGCGTGCGCTCGCTGATCGTGAAATCGGTAGGCCCGAAACTAAATTTCCCATCGGCCATTCCGGCCGAAAAGACCTCCCCCATGCCTCCCGGAATCGCATACAGCATGTAACCGATTGCGAAGATTCCACCGAAGAAAAGAACGACTGTCTGGACCACATCCGTCCAAATCACCGCGGCAATTCCACCCAATACAGTGTAAAGCGTAATGCAAACCCCTCCAATCAGGATGACAGTGATGATGTGAAAGCCGCTCAACGCCGCCACCGGTATCGAGACCAGATAAAGAACAGTCCCCAGACGCAGTACCTGAAGAATAAGAAAGCTCATCGATCCGTAAAGTCGGACCACCGGACCGTACCTGTTTTCCAAATACTCGAACGCGGACGTCCTCTTACCATGTCGAAAAATGGGAATAAAGAAGGCAACAGCCACAATCATCACGAACGGAAGCATTAAGTTGGGAGTCAACTGCCGCCAATCCAGAACGAATGCCGCCGCCGGTAGGGCCAGAAAGGTGACCGAACTGATGGAGGTGCCGACCATTGAAAGGCCGACCGCCCAACCGGGAAAAGCGCGTGATCCGAGAAAGTATTCCTCGGTTGTGTCGTTTCGCTTTGCGCAATAAAATCCCAGGGCCAAAATACCAACCAGAAAAAAAACAAGCACCACAAGATCAGGAGTTCGCATCGTGACTCCCCCGGTCTCACTCGTCGCGAGAATCGTGACAAAGGTGGTCATTTCCGATCGCCGTTTACTTTCAGGGAAGCCAGCGGAATGCGGGTAACTTCCGCGTCTTCCTTATTTGTCGCATAGGCAATGTAGAGATGGTCGCCCCAGATCACCGCACCAGGATAAGAGTATCCAGGATCTTTGTGTCGCCCGTCGTATCGCCGCGGTTGTAAATCGTCGGCTCCACGCACGATGTATGCCCGGTCGAAATATTCACCAGTTGCACTAAGCGTAATGGTCAGCGGCACGCGACCTTGGTTCCGAGTCGGGTTATTCACGATGAATACGGTCCCATCCGGAAGGTTGCCGGCGCATTGCATTGAATTAGAATCTGGCATTTCTGTACGCACCGGCGCAGTCCAGTGCTCGCCATTATTCGTTCCTTCGCTTGCGAGGAGATAACCGGAACGATTCATATCGCGAAAGACCATCACCAGTTGTCCGTCCGATCGCCGATACCAGCTGTGTTCGATCCCCCTACCATAGCGGGGATGGGCCGAGTCAGGCTGCGGCATTTCCGCCATCCGCCATCCCCCCAACCCATCGCGCTGGTCAGTATAGGCAATCACCCCATACATTCTTGTACTGCCGGGCAAATGCGTATGCACGCCCGTCAACAACCGTCCGCTCTCAAGTTCCTTGATGTTCTCCGCCACCACCAGTGTATCGCTGACCCGTTGAATTGGCGACCAGTTTTCACCGTCCAAGGTAATGCGGGCTTCCGTCATTTTAATCGTGCCGGGATACCAACTGTCCACCCGCTGAAAATAGGCCACCAAAGAGTTTCCGTCTGACCAGAAACCCGCGCCGCTCCGCATCAGACCACCCTCCTCAGGCTGACGAGCCAATTCGCGTGGTTCCTCCCAGTTTTTCCCGTCACGACTGCGGCTCCAAACGACCCGTCCGTCATGAGTGTCCTCGTGCCGTGGGGTGCTCTGCCACTGTGCGTAAAGCCACCCATTGAAAGGATACACCTGCACGCCGTTAGAAAATTTGTCGGTGTCGTCGCGAGGCGCGAAAATGGTAATAGTCTCTGCTCCCGGCGCCCGTCCTAGCCCATAATGCGGATGTTGATCAGCATCGAACAGTCCTTCCGCAACTGTGAAGGGAGCTTCTCGGTCACCGGGCAATTCTGCCCCCTCAATGACAAAATGCGCCGAAAGAGAAGCGATTAATAAATGCACCCTTAGCAATCGTTTGAGTCGTGTGTTTAGTATCATAAAATCAATGCGTCTTCACCTATATTCAATCGGGCACGGCCCATTGCAGGATTGGCCTTCGCAAGGCCAAATTTATTACTTTCACAAGCTGTTATCCTCGGACCACAACTGCTGCTGGATGATCGGGCGACTCCACATCAATTTCAAGCAACCTCAAGTCCGGCGCTTGGGCTGTGCACTGCCCATCGACCCAGACTGTTAAGCCTTGCCCTCGCCCGTAGCGTGAATTGTCGCGGTCGTACACAATGCTAAGTCGATGCCCTTGCCACGGCAAATCTTCCAGGACAAAGTAATCCCATGCATCGCCGGTCAGAGGCCGAACACTGAATCCGCCATCGGCACGAGGGCGCAATCCGATCAGTCCGGTAATAATAAGGTCGCAAAAACTACTATGGAAATAGTGCTTTCCGATCGGCCGATCCACAGTCCAGCAATCCTTGTCGGGATGATGAAACTCCGCGAGATAAGGCTTGCCATCGCGGTATTGGGTTCGGGCGTAGATACTCAAGAGATCGAAGTACGCTTTCTCCGTCAGGACCCCATGATGTTTGTAATCGTGCAGGAGATTTGCAAGCCCGTTCAAAACGCGACTGGTGTTGAGCGGGAAACTATTGCCGTTGGTCCGGCAATCATACTGAATGTCAAACCACGGGTCATGTCGCTCCGCGGTCGTCGGGCCAAACGGCGCATAAAAGTACTCCGTATCGAGCAAATACCGCCAAGCGCTGGCATATTTCGGCTCGTCGTCAGGCAGCCCTCGATACCATGGCAAATAACCGACCAACTCCCGTCCCCGCCCTTCTCCCCTCTCATGGGACTGGTGCCCCACTCCTCCAAAACGATCCGCGTTCGTCTCCCAGATCATGCTGCCGGCGCGAATACTCGGTGCGCCGTGCCGGTCCGCCTCGGAATATTCGTCGCGCAGCCACCTGTGCACGAAAAACTCTCGCGAAGGATCCCACAAGTTCTCCTGCACGTTATATTTGAGCATCTTCGCACGATCCGCGAACTCCTGTGCCTCATCGTAGCGTCCCGCCAGCTCCGCAATTCGACTGATCGCCAAGGCGTCCGCGTACATATCGGCGTTATTATCCGGTCGATAACCAGCGCCTCCGCGGATCTTGTATCCCTGGATCCCACGCAATGGCTCGTTCAACTGGGCAGATGGCAAATTGTATTCACCCGTCGAATCACGTCCGGTGTTCCAAAACAACCCCCGCTTTGAATTATAGCCGTTGTCATGAGGATAGGCCACTCTCCCTTTGATCCATCGCCGATGATTTGCGATCAGTGAGTCAATCAGATCCGAAGCAAATATCATGCCGCCATGGACTTCGAGAATCCGCCAGATGCTGTCCGCGAGGGCCGAACTGTAACTCTGCGGTTGCGCTCCCGGATGCGTCAGCCAGAAACGCATGTACTGTTGGACGTATTGTGGGTCCCGCAACCAACGGGCTTCGTTGACGTGATGATCCGATGCGGCGACAATTGTGTTAAACTCCCCTGCCCAATAAAATGCCTCATCACCCTGGAATTCCGTAAAAATATATCCAACCTCATCCGATACAAACTTCAGGTGTCGCCGCACAACCTCCCATCGGTAATACCACAGCTTTTCGAAAACTGGGTCCGGGCATGTGAAGAATGGAATCCTGGTTTCATACCAGCGTTCATTTTCCCCACCGGCGAGTTTATGGCTCCGAAGAATTAGTTGCTTTTCTAATATTGCCGTCATGCCGTCATTCAGAAAATTTCGCTTCTTCCTTGAAGATCAGTGATTCGAGAGGCACCCGAGTGATCTCAACATCCTCTTTGTTGGTCGCGTAGCTTGCATACAGATAGCCGTTCCACACCAGCCGCCCCGGGTAACTGTAGCCTTGCCCTTTCGCCCTTCCCGAATACCGCTGCGGCTGAAGATCGCTTTTCCCCCGCAGAAGGTAGGCCCGATCAAAATGGATTCCGTCCCTGCTCAGGGTCACCGTCAACGGGAGCCGCCTCGAGTGCTCGACAGGATTGTTAATAATGTAAGCCGTACCGTCCGGCAGGTTGCCAGCCGCCTGCATCGAGCGAGAATCCCGCATGTTAGTCAGCGCCTTTTCGCTCCACGTTTCTCCTCGATCTTCACTCACGGAGGCCAACAGACGGAAGGTTTCGTGCTGATCGCGAAAAATATTCACAATCGAACCGTCCGGTCTCATAAACCAACTCGGCTCAAGGCCTCGTGCCTGCCCGCCGCTGGACGGCAACAAGGGCAATTCGGCCGGTGTCCAGCCGCTCAATCCGCTTGGATCGTCTGTATAATAGGGAATCACTATTAGTTTCGTGTTGTCTTCACTTGTTCCCTGAAAATTGACCAACAGGCGTCCATCCGGCATTTTTGCCACGCTTTCCTCCATCGCACCATTTATCGGCTCGCCCGCATCATTTTCAAGCATCTTCAGTTCACTCCAGTTGATCCCGTCGAGGCTGGTCATGTACTGAGTATAACGCCACCCGCCACCTCCCCATCCACTAACCCACTGGATGTAGGACACCAAAACCTCACCGTTGGTCCACCACCCGCCCCCGGACCGGAAGCCCGGTTCACCTTCGGGCATTGCAGCTACAAGCTCCATCGGGTCCTCCCATTCCTTCCCGTCTGGACTGCGACTGTAGGCCACCCATGAATCGGGTGAATCTTCATGACGAGGTGTACTTTGCCACATCGCGTAAAGGTGCCCCTTAAATGGCATAAGCTGAGTGCCGTGACTGAACTTATCCGTGTCATCGTTCGGGGCGAAAATGGTGATCGTCTCCGTGCCGGGAGCGACAGAAAGGCCCAGCGTGTCTTCATTGCTATGATCAAATAAGTCTTCCTTCACCATGAACGGCGGTGACGTATTCCCGGGAAACATCAATCCGGGTACATGCCAAGCCAACAGGCCGCCCGAGTATTCCGGCTGAAGTTGAACCTCGATCCGCAGTCCGTCTGCAGTGACCGGCTCAAATTCGACCTCAATTATCTCATCGCCCGTAACCTCAAACAAGCCCTTCACCTGAACCGTTTTCCACTTACCCCCATCGCGGTAGAGCAACCGCCACGACGCCGGCACCCGGCACTGACCCCGTCCGGTATCGTCAAACCATTGTAATTCAATCAAAGAAACCTCCGCCGGGCGATCAAAGATGTAACTCACCCATTCACGCGTCCCCTTGCGATCCCACCAGGTAAAACGCGGTACGTTGTAATCGCCCGAAGATTCCCCCGTGACGCCATTGTAGAGCGCCGTGACATTATCCGCCGAATGCGACGCCTCAATCCTTATAACCGTGGCCCCCGTGTCCTCCTGTGAATAGCCCGCAATCAAGGCCAGAAAGGTTAAAAATGCCAATATCAATGCTGTCCTAGTCATATTTTTCGACCTATTCTTCATTAACTTTTCCCAATAAAGATTTTGGATTTTTTGCGATGGGTGTTGAGCATTCAATACGGTCGATTGGACGATTCGACAATCATTCCCAAATCCCTTGGATTCACCACCGAATTCTCCAGGGTCAGTTCACGGAAGTTCTCAAAGCGATGGAACGTGATATAATTGGCGTCATGTGCCTGATCAATGCCAAAGCCGACGTCAGCGCTGGTCTCGTCCGGGTACGATGTCCGGCTGACCGCCACCATATCGTCGCCGTCGAATTGCCAGCTTAGATATTGAAACCCAAATCGGAACGGATCGGGCTCATAGAGCACCACCGTGCGGATCTCCCATGTGCGCAGGTCCGTCGACCGGACCAGCGCCACCGTGTTCCGGATCCGGTCGCTGATCGACTTTGCATCCCGGTGGATCGGAGGGACAAACGAGGTCAGGGACCAGTAGTAGCCGGTTTCCGGATCTCTCTGGATCTGAAACCGGACCAGACCGCCGGGAAATTCAATAAAGCCGGTCTCCGAATCGAATGCGGCAACCTCCCCGTCGTCGGTGATCTCATGAATCGCCGCCTTGCCGACACCATCGTACCCACTCCAAGTACTATTGAAACGATTGGCTCCAAACTGCACGCGCAACATGTTCACCACTGCCCCGTCGGGCGTGACCACGGCATTACCTTCCAACCACCCACCGAAGCGGCCCTCTAGCCATTCCGCGTTATAGCCGATCCGATTTGACAAGATCCAACTTTCGCTTATGAGGAGGTCGGAATCCACTGGAGCACTCATCACGAACGCCTCGAAGTTCGATCCCCAACGCTCCCCCGGGCGGGCGTACTCATTCGCACGCCAGACCCGGCCGTTATGCACCAGCACCCCGGGCGAAAGGGGGTGATAACTCCCCTCCTTCAGCAGCCCAGTGTGCTCATCCAGTGGCCGTGTCCAAGTCCATCCTTCGTCTTCCGACTTAAGAATCACCGTATTACCATACTTATCCGCGCCAAACAGGTATTTATTCGAGTTAAGCGCGAAGAGATTCGACCAGTGCAATCCCACATCTCCGATCCTGGCGATTCTTTCCCAAGTCTCTCCCGCATCGGCGGATCTATACACATGCGTGCTCCGGCTACTCGGAGAAACATTCGGTCCGTACTCGTCATGAGACACAAGATACACATCACTATCGACAGCCAATACGCTCGGTGAACCATAATAAACTCCTGACACATGCGGCGAATGGGACACCACGACACCAGGAGGCTTGTCCGCCCCTGCCAGAGAGTATTCACCGAATGAAACGCACGCCGAAAATACTAACACCGTTAACAAACGAATCGGAAAATTCACCTTAATTTCTTTCTCCATGCGATCTCGGACGGCCCACATTTCAATAACCACCAGGCAAGTCAATGCCTGGTTCCAGACGTTCCCAACGCAACAATCCACCCCGTTTTCACAGCCCTAAACTACCTTCTAGAGACCCCGTTCCACACGTAGGCGAAGAAAGCGCCGATCAGCCTCGCCAATCGGTTCCGAATCACGGTAGGTAACCGTAACAGTGCCGTCTCCGTTTTCGACTGGTTCCCCGTATTGCACCGCAGGGGATGTCCAGTCCGCCAGATCGCCCGATGCCTCCACATGATAAATGACGTCCGTCAGGTTCCCTGGCCGAGTGAAGGTCAGGGTCAGGTAATTCTCTCCGTCAATTTGTTGAATGGTCTCCCATGGCATGTGACCGCGTTCGGAAAGGTGCGGATTCAGACCAAGCGCGTACTTGAGCAGGTTTTCGATACCGTCTCCTGAAGGATTGGAGTCAAAGGCTCCGTCGCCATACGGATCAAGACCAAAACCTGCCGCCCACGCATCGTATCCGTCGCCAGGTTCGCGCGCTTCGGATTTAAGTCCCGTCCAGGAACCCTCACTGCCACCCAGAATCACGTAAATATGGTCGTCCTCTCCGTAATAATGCTTACCCAATCCCAGGGCCGAACCATCCGCCGGTATGCCAAAACTCGTCGTGTAACTCCATTCCCAATCCCTGGTGATCACCGTGCCGTCCTGGGCAGTATACAGTGCCAAAACTTCATCAATCTCGCCCCTTGAAGAAAGGGAAAAACCGGCACGCCCCAAACCACCGATGATCGCAATTTCCGCCCCGCTCAACGCCTGACCCGACCACAGGCCGACATCCGACATGATGCCGTCAAAATCTCGCGCCGGAAGACCATGTTGACGCCCAAGATAATTCGGATGATCGCTGATCTGAAAATTGCCAGCCGACAATCCTCCTTGCGCATGGACCATCACGCCATTGACGTAGACATAGGCGGTTGTTTCATCGGGACCGGTCTCCGCACGGGTAACCGCCACATGTGTAAACTCGCCCACCTTTACCGGTTCGGGTATCTCAGTGATAAACCAGGTTGCCTGACCATCAGGCACCCAAATAAAGAACTGGGCTTCTCCAGGATCGCTCGTTTGAAGACTCACAAAAAAGGAGGCTTGTTGCGCGGGGTTCCCCAGTGAGATCAGATTATGCCTGGTAGTATGAGCGGCCGAAGGGTTCGGGTCACGCAGAAACGTCGGCTTAATCCATGCCGAATAGGTCAATTCGTTGGTTGTGTTCAATAACTGCCGAGGCCATGTTCCAATCGCCACTACGTCGTCATTCGCAACTCCATCAAACAGATACCCCCGGCTCACCGGAGCAGTCTGATTGATTTCAATGGTAGTGGTCCGCTCACCCGGCCCTCCAATAAGGCCCGAGTTGTGCACTACAAGGCTGGCCGGGTCCGTCTCATCCAGTTTCCAATGCCCAATCAAGCCAGACGTCCCTAGAATCGTCAGAGAGGCCTGACGACTAATCACCGAAAAATCGCCATCCACCTCGCTGATCTCACAAAAATAATGCCCCCAATCCTCGATTCCAACATTCTCGCGTGTTAAGACTAAACCCGTTTCTCCCACAAGTTCCACTGATGAACCACCCAGAGGCAGGAAGTGCCACTGATATTCAACGGCCCCCACCGATGCCACTTCAACTTCGAACATGGCCGTTTCACCCGCGTTCACAATCACGTCTTCCGGTTCTTCCAGGATCCGGATCGGAATGCCGAACGGTTCCCCACCCTCGGCGGTGACCCCCGTCCAATTACCCTCACTGCCACCCAGAATCACGTAAATATGATCGTCCTCCCCGTAATAATGCTTACCCAATCCCAGGGCCGAACCATCCGCCGGTATGCCAAAACTCGTCGTGTAACTCCATTCCCAATCCCCCGTGGTCACCGTGCCACCCTGGTCGGTGTACAGTGCCAAAACTTCATCGATCTCGCCCGCGGACAGTGACACCCCGGCACGGCCCATGCCACCGATCATCGCGATTTCCGCATGAGTAAGTTCTCGGCCCGCCCACAGGCCGATGTCCGACATCACCCCATCAAAATCTCGCGCCAAATGTTCAACATTAAATCCCTCGAACCGCCCCAAATGCAAAACGTCGCCATCTATTTTCAAATTATCTATTGATGGATGCGCAAAAAATTCATCCACCAACTCTCCATTGATATACAATCGCATGGGCATGTCGTCCCACTCGGGATCATACCCATGAGTAAAGCCAATATGAACGAATTCTTTTGCCGGTATTCGCGGTTCAAACTCAAACAATGGATTTATTCCCTGCCACTCACCCTCTTCTTGATCGAAAACAATGTAGCGAAACAGGCCTTCCTGCTCTAGAGTCAGATACCACCTGAAATTCGCACCTATAATTGTCTGTCTGCTGTGAAACGGTTGATCCGGATTGGTCAATGGACGGAGGAAGTCCATCCAGATCCAGCCGCTAAAAGACATTTCACGCACGTCGCGAAGTTTATCTACATATGATGTTCCCAAACTCACAAAGTCATTATTCCCAGCACCGTCAAAGTAGTAACCCGTTCCTGTCGGTGACACGCGATTCAATTGCATCGTTTGAGTTCGCTCCCCATGTTCAGGATCGGCCACAGGAGCGGAGTTTAAAACGACTAGACTATTTGGGTCGCTTTCATTAAGTTTCCAGTGACCAATCAGATTGTCTGTGATATCGCCTTCGACGATCGAAATTGTAAAAAACAACGATACGCATATGAATCCTAAAGCTGATGTGAACTTCATTTCACGCAGATTAATTTTAATTACGTCATTCATCGCATTTTTGTTATTTTGTTATTTAGATTTGGGCATCCAGATATTTATTCTTAGGCGGAAGACCCTCGCTAGGTTGACTCTACCACCAAAACTCAGGGCTACCGTTAACTTTTGATCCATCCATCTCAGAAAATGTTCGCCACTTAACATGCCCATCTAAGAAGAGAATATTACCTCCAGCAGGGGAATTGCCCTCTATATGATTAGTGCGGTCAACGCGGCTGGGTATTATTGCATCAAGCGCTAACTCCCTCTGACTCATTGTTAGGTACACGACATCACGACTGCCTGGTTTTCGGTAACCATCCGGCTCCCTAACGTGGGTATTCGTATATTCGCTTCTGACCATTGAAACACCCGTAAATAGAAGAACATAATTGATTACCCTTCGCCCGGACTCGTTATCGTCCCCGACTCGATAGTCCCACAACTGTTCGAATCCGACTCTGGCCGAAGGACAATAGAACATATCCCGCTCGCCCCCGCCTGTTTCTATAAGTCGGTTCATAACCGCAACATCGACATCGAAGGGCCATCCCGGTTCAGTCATGACTGGGAGTCGATCATTGTTCTCGTTTGCATAGAGAAATGCGGAGAGTCCGATTTGCCTCAAGTTCGATGTGCAAATCGCTCGTTTAGCGGATTCTCGAACCTTTGCTGTAACGGGTATAAGTATTGCGGCGAGAATACCTATTATTGCAATCACCGTTAGCAACTCGATTAGGGTAAACCCATAGAGGTTACTCTTCTTCAGTTTCATTTCACTCTTCATATTCGAGATCAGGAAATTTTTGCGTTTCTCGTAGGATTCCACGAAATACAGAACCCCAAAAACATGTCAATCAAGAATTCGAACATTTTTTCCGAATTTTACACCTCTTGACATAGCTCAATCACATTTCTCATAACATCAACGCCTTAGAGAATCTTGGACGGAGCACAGCCGTAGGGCGATCGCCCCGGAGGCCCCGACACGCAAAGCAAAAAATTGGACAGTTTTGGGTTCTCCCGCTATAGTGGCACCCCTTTGATTTTTGCAGTAAATGGGTTTGCTAAACCATTGTGCCTATCCAATGTCGCAAGTGATTCGTCGATATTGGTTGTTTTTTAACTTTATTTAGTGGGTCCTCCACAGATGAATACTGTAGCCCGTGTTCGCTCAGGTAACTAAATCGACCAGAGGCATGAAGGCCTATTTGGTCCGAGAATCGTTTCGCAGCTCTTAAGGGTCACGCTCACGCACCGTTTACAAGATCGCCGGCTTGCTCCCCTCAACCACGCTCCACCTCCCCGGATTTGTTGACGAATTGGACAACATTTCTCCCCTTTCTGGGTTCGGAGCCCTCGGGAGCTGCCCTCTCGGGGTGGGGATGGGCCAGTGGTGGCCCTCCGGGCCTATCAGTCACCAAACGCCGGACCGCGAGCTGCGATAATCAAATGAACTCAATTCGAAATCCACATGACTGATCGTCGCCGCATGATCACCATGGTGAGCGCCGCCAGGCCGATCAATGCGGCAACATGAGCGGGTTCCGGGATCGCGCCCGCAACAATGGGCACCCCCGGTTCAGCCTGGTAGGCCCAGGAATCCGGGATGGGCCAAAAAAGACCGCCGGTCGGATTCAAGGCATTCTCGATCGATCGGACTCGGAGCCATCCATAACGCATCCCATGCTCCGACTCGAAACGAAAACCGACATACCCCACTCCTTCATCACCCACCGGACCGCTCCACTTTTCGCTTCCGGGAGTTTGGAACCAGGTAACCGAATGTCTCCCCAAGGCCTCCCAGGTCGCTTCGGACGAATTGGCCCCGATGAGCGTTCCTTCCGAAAGGCCCGCTCTTCCCTCTTTCCGCAGGATGCTGCTTCCGGGCAAAGGGGTAACTTCGAGCGACGAGCGTTGAGCGGACGGGGGAATGTCCGTGGTCGTCAGAAAAACCCAATTCAACCGAAGGTTCGCCTCCCCGTCTCCATTGAGATCAACCCCTTCGTGCCCCACAGTCGCCGTCAGGTCTCCGGAATAAATAATCTGCCCGACGACGGTTGACGCCAGGAAAATGCTGGAGAACAGGAGTGGCAGCAAAGGTTTCAGGCAAATAATTATATGCGAAAATCGTCACCCACGTCAATGCGATAGGCACGGCAGTTGAATCCACGGCCATTTATTGTGCAGCTAAGAGTCCGCCCGCAAAAACCCGCGAGGAGAACCCATAGAAGCCCCCACCTCTCACCCGCACAACTTCGCCGGCGTCCTCACCGCTTCCTGCTCCAACGGCGCCAGCTGTCCTGCCGGATGAACGGCGACGTTCATAGCCCATCAGGAGGAAAGGCAACTCCCCGATACGTGTATGTCAGCAGGCGCGGCCCTCGAAGATAGTCTTTCGTCAACTCCGCAATCTGGAAGCCGGATTCGCGAATCAACGTGTCGATCTCCCGATTCAGGTGACACCCTCCCGCTCCATGTTTCCAGCAGGGAGTGATCCGATCCTGCCATTTACGCACGGAAGGATCGGGAGCTCGACCATGCTCCAGGAAAATAAGCATTCCGTCGGCCCTCAGAACCCGCCTCGCCTGCTCAAGGGCTTTTTCCGGATCTTGGATGGAGCAAAGGCTCCAGGTGATCACCACCGTGTCGATACTGCCGGGCTCCACGGGCAGGACTTCCTCGGCGGATTGGCTGAGGAATTCAAGGTCGAATGCGGTCCTGGCCGCCCGTTCTCGGGCCATCTTCAAGAGCTGGGGTGAAGGGTCCACGGCATGGATTCGAGCCACCTCAGACGAATAGAAGGGCAGGTTCAGCCCGGAGCCGATGCCGATTTCCAGGACTTCTCCGCGGGCCTTCGGTATCCATTCGGCCCGGAGGCGTTCGACCTCCCTGTTGCGCATCGCGATGTCGATCACACGGGGAAGAACGTACTTTGCGTAGAGTCCCATGATCGCTTGATACCGTTCCCAACCTAACCAAGCTTCTTATCGACTCCCTACCCGATACAACCGCAGCATGGTTGCCTCGGGCCACGGTTCGGAAACCGGCTGGTCCCGGTTTCGTGGGCCGACTTCCCAGCGCAGCCAGTATTCCACGCCCGGCTCATCGGTCTCGCCCTTGTCCGCGATCCAATGCACCCGCATCGGCCTTGCGGCAAACTCCGACTCCGGATCGCTGCGCTCGCGCTGCCAGGCAGCCAACCCATCGGCCACCCCCACCGCCTCGACCTGCTCCGGATCCTCAACCGGCTTGAGCGTCCGCTCATCGAGTACCAGCCGCTGCGAGCCACGCTCGCCAGACCAAACCCGCTGGTGAAGTTGCCCTGCACCGGCCGGCTCGGGGCCCTGCGTCCCGATCTGCTCGTTCAGCGCGCCCCTGCCGCTGAAGTCCCAGCGGAAATCCCAATCTGTCGCCTGCACAATCCACCAGCGGCCGTTCTCATACCGGGCGTTGTAGATCTGGCTGTTGCCCTGCTCGTCGTACTTGTGATAGCTCACGATCGGCCGGTCCTGCGAATCCCAACCAAGGGCCTTGATCGAATTCAGCAGCCCCTTGCCCGGCTCTACCGGATCGACCACCACCTTTTCGTTTTTCGCGGTAATGGGCAACTCGAGTTCCTCGCCGGCAGCCGTCTCCCAATCCCGCAGATTCTCGCTTCGCATGTAGGCCACAATATTGGTCGTCTCGGCATCGGGCGTCTCCCGCCAGACCCAGAAGCAGTGCCATCGCCCGTCCGGGCCCAGGCGCGGACCGCCGTAGGCGCTGCGTTCACCCTCGCCATCCAGCATCACCGGCAATGCCTCCCATGTGCCTCGCTGGGCATCATAGACGTTCCACCGCTGCGAGCCCTGGCCGCTGCCGCCGATGCGGTACTCGAAGTAGAGCGTCCCGTCCGGGCCTTCGATGAACGTGGGGTAGCCGGGGTTCGGCTCATCCAAATCGACCATCGGCCTGCGCTGGAGCGTGTCCAGATCGTGCGGCTGCTCGCTGCGATAATAGATCGTGTCCGGAGGGCTCGGCGGTGATTCAGCCAGATCTCGCCGGTACGGAGCCACATGCACGTGCCCATCGGCGTCGACCGCCAACGCGAGACGGGCGTGCCCTCCCGTTGCCCACCGCGTCTGAACCGGCAAGCGGTGATGCGTCCATTCACCCGTATTTAACTCCCGTTGGGCCAGGCAAAGATAGCGCTCATCGTCGTAATAAAGCACGTACTGATACCCGTCACGGGTGTAGAGTTTCGGGCTGGCGGTCTGATGCACCGACCACGTCGGTCCCACGTCCAGTTCGCGCTGCACTACCCGCTCCGCCTGCACCAAGCCAGGCCAGGTTAGCGCCACAGCCAGGCCCACAAATAGTGTTCGTCTCATCTTTTCATCCTTTCGCGATATTTGCCTCCCGTAAGCAGCACGAACTCCCCCTCAGCAAATCAGCAGAACCTCCCCGTCCCGGCCGCCCCGGCCGGCGTGCTCTACCGCCTCCTTGACTTGCGCCAGCGGGTATCGGGCGGCCACCGACACGTGCAGCTTGCCCTCCGCCAGCATCGAAACAAGCCGTTTATACAGAGTCGGCACCTCTCCGGCGATCATCAGCAAGTCGGCGGGATTGATTGGGGCCGCTTCCATCCGCACAATAATTTCGGTTCCGGACGGCGTTCCGGGTGCGGGCAACTCCACGCAAGAGAGCACTTCCGCCGGATTTCCGTATTCCTCAAATTGGGCAGCCTTCATAGATGATTACCCTATTTCCCCAATAATGCGGGGACAAGCGAAACCCCCGTCGGCACCCGTCGATCCCGCCGTTTCCCGAAAATGCTCCTCCAACGCCGGCGCTGACTGGGTCGACGAAGCGGTGGAATGCGACGGGCACCTGATCTCGGCCCGACCCCTCCCGATCTTCCTTCCTGGGGAAAAGCGTTGGTCGAACGCATCTCTGCATAAATCCCAGCTATTCTGGGGAGACACCACCATCCCGAAGGAGTGAAGTGGAACAACCGCACCCAATGCGTGCCACCCGTGAAACTCGGAGGCTGTCATTCGAAAGCATTACCTCGATCTCAAGAGTGAGGAGGAAGCGGACAGATTCTGGAGGATCGTCCCCTCCGGCACCAGCCTCCCAGAGAAATTCGAAAAAAGGAGGGGCGATATCTTTACAGTGAAAACTGATTCTCTGTGCGACTGGCTTGGCACCGGTGTTCAGAGGGCAGAAACGATTTACCACTTGGGCGAGGGAAGTGCTGCTCAATGGTGTTGATCAATGCCTTCGTGGCAAACGCACCCCTTCCTGAATTCCGGGAGAACAACCCACTTACTCCTCAAAGCGAAGGAAGGTACGCTTCATGCCGCCGGATCCCGGAGGCCTCCCGAGAGAGCCCGAGGCGCTGCCACATCCTGGCTACGGCCAGAGCGAGCAACTCGACGTCGCCGCGATCTGGATAAGGTCGTCCATCAGCAGGAAAAAGAGACGTTGTCGGCTAAACCCTTCCGCCACGTACCAAGACGAAGTTGGGAAAGGCGGCGGCGGCTTCCTCCTCCGCGAATGCCGGGGACAGGAACACGGAGGCCCCTAGGAGCGATGTGGCGATCGATACGAAACTCATGCCACAAACCACCGCCGCACCGGAAGGTTCGCATTCCGCTTTCGGCGCTGATGCCCGCGCCGGCAAGGACAACGACATGTTCACTGGATGGCACAAGGACCTTTCCGAGAACGCCGGCGGTTGGGATCGGCTTACGGCGCAACCATCCATTTCCATTCCTCCGGTTCTTCTTCAGGAGGCGGATAACGTCGAATTCCACCGTACCGCGGGTAGGTTTCGAAAACCTCAGGGTCGGGACCGACGATTCTTGGATCGCCGGACTGTTCAAGGTGGGTTTCAAGCCGCTCCGCCAGATCGCGACGAATGTCCGCGTATTGAGGCTGTTCGGCGAGGTTGTTCAAGCAGCCCGGATCGTTGCGAATGTCGTATAACTCTTCCGCAGGCCGCTTTCCCACGGCCAACAGAAAGTACTCACGGTACTCTTCATGATCGCTATTTTCGACGAGAAAAGATTTAGTCGGACTGTCATCGATATCGGCGAATGCGTTACCGCCGTGGCTAAGTGGGTAAAACGAATCATCCTCGCGCAGCGCCTTCGGCGCACCCGCAGGCCAGCGATCGGGGTGAAAATTGCGAATATAAAGGAATTCCTGCGTGCGGATAGCCCGCATCGGATACCCGAAGTTGTCATGACGTGCGCTCGAATGGCGTTCACGACCAAGGTACACCGCATCTCTCTCCGCCTCGACGAGTCCCTCCCTTTCAGAACGCAGAAGGGCAAGCATCGTGCGCCCGGAAATCGGATATTCTTCAGGTTTCGCAACGCCCGTAACATCGTAGATCGTCGCAGTGATATCGATCAGATCGATCAGGTCATTGACGACGCGCCCGCCCGGAACCTCCGCTCCCCATCGGACCGCGAGTGGAACCCGCACGCTGTACTCGTACAGATTGGCTTTGGCGCGAGGAAATCCCATGCCGTGATCGCTGGTGACGATGATGATTGTACTATCCAGTTCACCCGCTTCCTCCAGCAATCCAAGGATCTCTCCCAGTTGTTCATCGAAAACCTCGATCATCCTCAGGTAGTCTGCAATATGGCCGCGAACCTCAGGAACATCGGGAAGAAACGGCGGAACTGTGATCGCATCCAGATCGAAACCCGCCTCCTCGCCGCTACCGAGGTTTGCTCGAATCGTCCCGGGATGGGGCTCATGCGCACCATACCAAAAAAAGAAGGGAGTTCCTTCAGGGCGTTCGTCGAGAAACCGCCGGAAGCCTTCGGCATAATCTCCCCGACCGAAGCGGACGCCGGCTGGGTTCCGATCCCACCCATCTGTGTTGCCCGGAGCCCATCCTTTACCTGTAAACCCGATGAAATAGCCGGCTTCTTCCAGCCGATCAGGGAATACGGCATAATTCCTTGAAAACGTGCTCCAGTGCGTACCCGCATGTTCGATCTGCCAGTTATGTCGGCCGGTAAGAATAGAGGCTCGCGTCGGAGAGCAGCCGGGAGTGGGTGCAAACGCCTGTTCGAACAATACTCCTTCAGCTGCAATCCGGTCAAAGTGGGGTGTGCGCACCTCCTCCAGACCATAAGCTCCCGCGTGAATCCAGCTCTGATCATCGGAAATCGCATAAAGAATGTTCGGTGCGCGTCCCGGCTCTTCCGCCGGTACCGATTTCGCCGCGAACGCCGATAAAAACAGCGCCCCCATCCAGGCCGTGCCAAATCCAATCTTAATCATCCGTATCTCCCTTGGAACCAGGTTTCAATTCACATTCAGCAAATATGCTTCACAGGCACGGCATCGACAAAATCGACGGCCTTTCGGGCCATCAAGGCCGTAGCATAACCATCTTCAACGACAGGCTCGAAAATTCAATGCCAATCTCGATACCCTCGGTAACGCCTCCGGTTTTGCATCTTCATTTCACCGCGTTCCACCCGCCCGCTACGACAACGCGCATGCGAGCCCCGGCTCACCAATGGAATCCGGGACCGCCAGTCGCGCGCGGCTGCGGGTCCATCTCCGACCAGGGGCGCCATTTCACGTGGCCGTCGAGGAACAGTATATTGCCCCCTGCCGGGACATCTCCATCCATGTGGGCCGATTGGCCCTGCCCCCCCTCCAGGCCCGTAAATCGACTGCCGCCATCGGACAACACCGCATCCACGGCCAGTTCCCGCTCGGTCTGGCTCATATACACCAACCCCGGGCCCGAGCCTCTTTCACCCCGCACGCGATCACCCTGCATCGGCGGCGGATCGCCGATGGTCCGGTTCCAATAGCGTTCGGGCGTATTCGCGTTGCGCATCAACAAGACGTAACTGATCACGCGGTGCCCCCCGCCCGGCAGAGAGTCCGAAACATTAAAGTCCCAAAGATCGTTTCTCCATGTGTACTGAAGGGATGAGGGACAATAGAACATGTCGCGCTCACCGCCGCCAGTGGCGATCAGAGCAAGCAACGCATTATTCGAAATATCCCACGGCCAGTGGCCGCCGCCGACCACCGGAAGTCGTTCATCATTTTCGGCAGCGAAAATATGCGCCGCTATTCCGATCTGGCGCAGATTGCTCATGCAACTGGAACGCCTGGCCGATTCCCGGACACTGGCCACGACCGGAATCAGTATAGCCGCCAGAATTCCAATGATGGCAATAACAGTCAGCAGTTCGATTAGGGTAAATCCCTTGGATCTTGTATTCATAATTCGGTATCGGATTAAAAATCAACCTCGATGTCCCGGAGGCGTGGTCGGGTAAAATTCCCGTGGCTCGGCGCCGACCAGGAGTCCGTCCGAGATACCCAGCCAACTCCCATGCCAAACCCCTCCCCGCGACGCATCTGAGCCTCTACCGTTCTTTTCAACGTTCTGCGCACGCGAGACAACGCCTGGCGAACCGCCGCCGCACTGCGACCAGTCTCCACGGCAATCTGAGCGCTCGTCCGCCCGTTGTGATAGAAACGTTCCAGGATCCATATCAGTGCCTCTTGAAGAACATCGTCAGCGCTGGCGCGATGAGGTATCATCGTCAGAATGTAATCATGGAGCGCTTTTCTATATCGTTTCAACGACTTCTCCATCTCGGCTTCGTCCGGATGAGGAGCTTGCCAAGCGTCCAATGAAAGTTGCCTCACTTCCGCCCGATCCATCCCACAAGGGACTGGATTTCGAATATCCAACGATCGATCTGATGAGAGAATCATGTTCCGTCTTTGCAAGAGGGCTTAGGGTTCTATATATAGATCGCGGCATGCAGGTTCGGCAATGTTCTCGTCGTGCACATCGGTGCATTAAAACTCCAGGAATTCAGGCACTCCACCGTAAACCATTCCTAATGTCCAGGTCGGCAATACCGGCAACAAAACACAGGCCACTACTGGAGGAGGCCCCGAAAACCGGAAACCTCTCCCACCTTTCCAAGCCAATCGGGAAGGTGCCTCCGTGTGAGCTTATCCGATTTCGCGATTTTAAATAGCCCGATATAGAAAATTGTGACCAAAGTTCTCAAATATAAAGATTTGGCTCGAAATCTCCGGAATTCTCCAGAGAATAGAGCATATTCGGCCTGGGTCATTATCGGTTCACACCTATCCATGTGTGCCTGCCCCTGCCGACCGGATCGACTAAACAAGGACCCAACAATGAAACTGTTTAAATTCTCAGCCCTCTCACTTACCGGCTTCATTCTGACCGCCACGATTTCACACGCGGTAATCGTAAACCTTTCAACAGATGCCGCCGACTTTCATCAGGTAGGCGCCCACGCACCCGGAGGATTCAACACCTTGAACAGTAGCCGCCCGGCCGGTTATACCGTCGACGTGGTATTCACACCGACGGCCGCCGACCTAACCGGAACCACGGTGCTTTGGGAGTACGGGGGCTCATCGAACGGAGCATCACTTATCCTTGTCGACGGTGTCTTGACGACAACGGCCAAGCATAACTCGAATGATGGGCGCGCACCCGAGTCCCTGAACGATCTGACTCTCAGGCCGGACGGAAGTTCACCCGGCGAAATGGCCGCTCAAAGCACGGCCGGCGTTCTTGCCGCGGGGATCGAGTACAACGCCGCCGTGTCGTGGGACCAGAACGGCAACCTCCGTATCGGAATTTTCGGCGCCAACCTCGGCGGGGTGGATCATTTCTTAATTTCCGGCGACTATGACAATTGGACCGGCAACAACTCGATATCCTTCGGCACGATCGGCAACAGTGCCGGAGGCTTGGGAGGGGAACTGCCCGATATTAGAGTCAACGATCCGTTCGACGTCAACGATACCCCCGTCAACGGCTTCGAAGGAATCATGGGCGATGTGTATTTTTGGAACGATGCCGCCACGGTAGTCCCCGAACCATCGACCTACGCGGGTCTTTTCGGCCTTGCCGCTTTGCTGATGGTACTCGCACGACGGAGGCGCTCCCGGCGTGCGGGGATTTCACAAATTCCGACCAGCCGGATTAACTGAGTGCCAATTCAGGCAACCCGGCAAAAGTAAACCGTCACTCGCCCAACACGATTTCCAGCGAGTGTATCGTCCCGGTCAAAGGATGGGGGGTGGCGTAGGCTCCCACGGGTGAAAGTGTGTCGGCGCCCACCTGAAAGCTGTCGCCGGGTTCGGATGGTATCGGACCCGGCCCCCGCACGGAGGCGACAAGGTCGCCGTCGATGTGGAGGGTCATTTCGCCGGTCGTCGTCAGTTCGGCGCGAAGTTCGACGGGGTCGGACGGCAGCGGCCGCGGGCTGGCGACGGTCGTCCGGTCCCAGTCCGCCGTGGTGACAAAAACCGGTCTGCCTTCATCCAGGTACAAGGCGTAACCGTACCGCTCGCCGCCGTGCGCCACAACGACGCCTGAGGATCTCCCGGCCTCAATCGTGACCGAAATCCGGATCCGTTTCCCGGCGATGTCGGGAGCCTCCGCACGCGGCAAGTCGAGATAGCCTTCGCCGGAAAACCGGCGCGGCCACAATTCCTCGGCATCCAGCGCTTCCGTACCCGTATCGTGGAGACGAACGATGCCACCGAAAAGGTCGCCCAGTACGGTAACAGGGGCGTGACGGGCGATCGGTGTGCTTTTCCACCACGCCAACAGTTCCTCGCTCATCGCTTCCACCCTCCCGGGGTGGCGGCCGGCGATGTTTCGGCTCTCCTCCGGATCGTCGCGCAGGTTGTAGAGTTCGAGTTCGTACCCATCGGGCGTCATGAGCAGTTTCCAGTCGCCTTCGCGAATCGCGAGCGGAGGACTGCGGTCCCGCTCCAGGCCGGGAAAGAAACGGACGCCCGGAAGAGTGCCGTATTCCCACACGATCGTTCCAGGCCGTTCCGGCTCGCTCCGCCCGAGCAGCGCCTCACTCATATCGAGGCCGTCCGGTTGATAATCGGGCGGCACCTCAATGCCGGCAATGGCGGCAAGCGAGGGAAGAAGATCGTATGCGGCCACCACCGTGGTTTCATTGATCTGGTTCGCGGGGACGGTCCCGGGTTGGCGCAGGATAAACGGTGAACGAAGGCCGCCCTCGTAGAGGGACCACTTACGGCCGCGCAAGCCGCCCGTGGACCCGGGAGCAAGAGACGGGTCGTTACGCCCGCCGTAATAATGCGGCCAGGCGGTCGGTCCGTCGTCGGAGGCCAGAATGAACAAGGTGCTTTCCCGCAAACCCATTTCGTCAATCTCCCGCACCAACCGGCCGACCTGCCGGTCGAGTTCGTCGAGGACCGCGTAGTATTCCGGGTGAGACGTGTGCCGAAAGCGCTCCACCAACTCGGGTTTCGGGTCGAACGGATCGTGCACGTCGTCCGGCCAGATCTGAACGTAGAACGGCCGATCACGGTTCTCGCGAATGAAGGCGAGCGCACGGTCCACGTAGCGTTCCGTCATCTCATGTTTCTTCACCCATTCGATCGGGCCCTGGCCGAGCCGCCCGCTCATCTCCGAGAGGCCGCTTCCTTCGATCAGGATTCGCTCCCCGAGTCCTTCGAACGAAGTCAACGAGTCGTCGAACCCGTAGGCGGACGGATGTGGCGCGTCACCGATGTCGCGCCCTCCGCCCAGGTGCCATTTGCCGGAATGAAGCGTTGCGTAACCGGATTCACGCAGGAGACGAGCCAGACTCGGAGCCTCCGGGTCAAGCCAATCCGCCATATGCCGCTCCGCGTTGCGATCGCGGTTGTCGAGATAGGAATGGAGTCGCCACCGGTGCGGTTGCTGCCCGGTCAGGACCGCGACACGCGACGGAGAACAGAGCGGAGCGAGGTTGTAGAACTGCGTGAAGCGCGTTCCCTCGGCGGCGAGACGATCGATGTGGGGCGTTTCGATTTCATCGTTGCCGTAAACGCTTAGGTCTCCGTAGCCGAGGTCATCGATGTAGATAAACACGAAGTTGGGACGGGCGGCGGCGTCTCCCTCCTCCGCGAATCCAGGGGACAGGGAAACGGAGGCCGCCAGGAGCGACGTGGCAATCGATTTGGAACAGGTGAAGGACTTCAACATGGCTGCTTCTGGTTTCTCGCTTTTCGGGTCACGGCCGGATCAACGCGGCGACAGTTCATTCCGCTCGATCCGAACCTGCTCGATTTCACCTTGATATCGGTTTGGCGGCCGGTATTCGCCAACGGGCGGTCCCGCATCGAACCCCACCCGCAGGCCGGCGCCGGGCATGTGGCGTTCCCATGCCGGGGGAACAAGGCCGACCGCCACCGTCCGGTCGTCGATGGCAACGATGATGCGGCCCGACTCAGTGAAATCAACCCGCGCTTCGAACGCATCGGCCGGCAGCGGTCGGTCCGCAGCGAATTCATAAAGTTTGCCCAAATGCCGCCAGGCCAGGCGGAGGGTGTCGTCGCGAACGTACAACGCGTATCCGTGCACCTCGCCGCCATGGGCAACGATTGTCCCATCGCCGGGACTGGCAATCCGAGCGGTGATCGTTAGTGCCGTATTCACGAGGAACGGCGCTTCCCCGGGACCCAACTCCGCCCCCGGTTCAAGCTCGAATACGTTCCGGGCGCTATAGTCCTCACGCGTGATCCGGTAACCTCCGAGGGGAAGGACATCGGCCCGTTCGGCCCACCGTTGCCACTCGTCCGCCAGACGTTCCACGATGCCGGGTTGCTCTTGAGCCAGGTTGTTGAGTTCGGTACGATCGTTCTCCATGTCGAACAATTTCCAGTCGGTGTATCCGACATCTCCACGCTCTCCGGACAACATCGGGGACCGGGGAGGATAGTAAGGACCGGGTGCCACGATCTTCCATCGCCCATCGCGCACCGCGCGCGTCCCCTCGTGTTCGAAAAACAGCGGCCTGCCTCGATCAAAAGATTCATTCCGAAACAACGGCGCCAAACTGCGGCCCTCCATCGGCGCAATCCGCCTGCCGTCATACTCCTCCGGATACTCGGCTCCCGCCAAATCCACCAGCGTCGCCATGATGTCGATCAGGTGTCCCGGTTCGCGTATCAGTTCGCCCCGGCCTTCGATTCCATTCGGCCAGTGCGCCACCAACGGTGTGGCGATCCCTCCCTCGTGGGAAAAATGTTTGAACATCCGGAACGGAGTATTGGAAACGTTCGCCCAATTTCGCCCGTATGCGATGTAGGTGTCATCCGACCCCGCCATCACGCCGCGCCCCTGTCGCACCGGGTAACCTTCGCGGTTCCGGTTCGGCCACACGGCGACATCGTGCTCGCTTCGCACCACATGGTCGGGGATCGACACCATGGTGGGTGATTCAGGACGAGCCTCTCCCCGGCCACCGCGTCCAAGTTCCTCCTCCGCCGCGCCGTTGTCGCTCAGGAACAGGATCAACGTATTGTCCAGTTCACCGATTTCCTCCAGGGCGTCGACAATCCGGCCGATGCCCCGGTCCATCCGGTCGATCATGGCGGCATAAACCTCCATCGTCCGAAGCTCCCACGCCCGGTCCTCTTCGGGAAACGATTCCCAGTCGCCCAGCGTTTCGCTCATACGCAAGTCGGCATCGATGATCCCCATATCGATCATGCTCTCGAATCGCTGCCGCCGGATCACGTCATAACCGACGTCATAAACGCCCTCATACCTCGCTATGTCTTCCTCCGGCGCGTGCATCGGCCAGTGCGGGGCGGGATGCGCCAGGTAAACGAAAAACGGACTTTCGGGATATTCCGTCCGGTGCTCCCGTATGAAACGAACGGTTTCGTCGTTAAGTGCGTCGGTGTAGTAATAATCCCCTTCCGGTTCGTACTCCGGATCGTCAAAGGGGGAGATCATGGTGTTTCCACGGGTGAGCGAGGCCGGATCGAAAAACGACCCCGCGCCTAAGATGGTCCCATAAAACCGGTGGAAGCCCCGCTGCAAAGGCCAATTATCCTTGGGGCCCTCCTTTCCCGTGTTGGATGACAGGTGCCATTTGCCGAGCATGTAGGCCCCGTATCCGGCATCCCCGAGCACGTTGCCCAGCGTCACCACGTCACGACTCAGTTCGGCGGCGTAGCCGGGATAGCCGCGGGGTTGCCCGGCCAGCCAGCCCATGCCGGCCTGGTGCGGATAAACACCGGTCAGGAGCGAAGCCCGGGTGGGGCTGCACCGGGAGGTGTTGTAAAACTGCGTGAAACGAACCCCGTTGTAGGCCAACGCGTCGAGGACGGGGGTCCGTATCTCGCCGCCATAGGAACCGAGGTCCGAATACCCCATGTCATCGGCGAGAATCAGAATAATGTTGGGCCGATCATCCGGCGGACGATCCTCGTTCGTTTCGGCGACGGCGATACCGGCGGCGGTCAAGAGCGGCAAGCTTCCCGCCAAACCGCATGTTTTTTTCATGAGGCCGCCCGCCCACGCAAATCTCTTTCTTCCGGAATCAATCATAACCAAATCCGCCTCGTTTCTCTCCTCCGGAGCGGCGGCACACTCAATCCCAGGTGCTTCCCGGCCTGGAGCGCCTCGCTTCCGGTTGGCGATACAGGATCTCCAGCAACTCGGTCACGACTTCGGGCTTTTCTTCGGCGATATTGCGCAGTTCGACCGGGCCTTCGCTGTACTCGTAAAGCTCGATGTCGGCTGTGTCCGGCGCTTCGCCGATGCGTTTCCATTCGACCAGCCGATAGTCCTCGGTCCGTATCGCCCGCCCCATGCGGCCGCCGCGACCGAAACAGTGATAGGCGTATTCGCGCACGCGGGCCTCGGTATCCTTCATCACCGGCACCAGGCTTACCCCATCGATCGGCTGCGAAGTCTCCCGCATCGACACGCCGGCCAGTTCCAGAAGCGTAGGGTAGATGTCCACGGTTTCCGCCAGTTGGCCGGTCGCCGAGCCCGGCTCGGCCACTCCGGGAGCAACGAACACCAGAGGAATGTGGTTGGCGAGCTCGTAGTTGACGTGCTTCGTCCAAATGCCGAGTTCGCCCAGATGAAACCCATGGTCGCCCCAGAGAACGATGATGGTGTCGTCAACGATACCGAGATCCTCCAGCGCCCGGACCACTTTGCCGATCTGGGCGTCGACGTAGCTGGTGCTGGCGTAGTAGCCGTGAATCAGTTTCCGGGTCAGTTCCTCGGGAAACGGGTCGCGCTCGGAGGAATGCGGAATGGGATCGTATTGATGGATTTCCCCGTCGCGTTTTACGGCGTAATTCGGGGCTCCCTCCGGCCCTACTTCGATCTCCGGCATGGGAAGCTCGGCCGGATCGTACAGGTCCCAGTAACGTTTCGGAGCGGAGAACGGCAAGTGGGGACGGGCGAATCCCACCGCCAAAAAGAACGGTTGCCCCCCATCCCGCAACGCTTCCAGCCGTTTCACCGCGCGATCAGCGATCCTGCCGTCGGCATACGCGTCGTCTTCGACATCCGGATACTCCCATGCGGCGCCCCGCCGCAACGTGCCCGCGAAGCCCCAGCTTTCGTTGTTGAACAACGCCTCCTCGCGAGTGAGTTCTCCCCCGGTGCTCTCGTGCTCCACATATTCGATCAACAACTCCGGGTGATGCGGAACGCTCCAGGAGGCGTCGTCGTTGTAGGTGTTGTGCCCGATATGATACACCTTGCCCATCGCCTCGGCATGGTAACCTTCGCGCATGAACTGCTGCGGCAGCGTGATCGCGTCCGGGTAGAAATCCCGGAAGTTGCGGCCGAAATCGTAGATCCCGGTGGAGGTGGAGCGACTGCCCAGCATTAAGTTGTACCGGGACGGCGCGCACACCGCCTGATTCGAATAGGCGGCGTCGAAACGGATCCCCCGTGACGTCAAGCGGTCCAACTCCGGCGTGATGGCGACACGATCACCGTAAGCGCCGAGCGCCGGCTTCAGGTCGTCGACCAAAATCAAGAGGACATTCGGTTTATTCCCGCTGTTCGCGTCGTTCGCGTCCTCCGCCCCTGCAGTGGCGGAACCAAGCCACGGCAGGACCGACGCTACTAGAAAGGCTGCATGTTTAGTGGTCTTTTTCATAGTATAATGCTCAATCATCGACACGCTCGATCCTGAGGCGCAGGAAGCGCGTCGGATTATCGGAAATGGGTACCGTGTCCGTGTAGGTCGTGACTCCCTCCACCGAAAATGTCAACGTTTCAACGACCTCCCAACCAGTCCCCGGGGCGCTTGAGGCCTCGATGTGGTACGCCAGGGCCGGGTCCGCAATATGACTAAAGGTCAACTCCAGGAAACCACCGTTACGACCAAACCGGAATCCGCCATCCTCTGGGTCGCCGAAAGCGGCACCGGGCACGTTGGGGTCGGTACCGAGAGCGTATTCCAGAAGATTCCGAACTCCGTCGCCGTCGGGATCGGCCCCATCGGCGGCATGGCCGGCGTTTTCCGCGGTTTCAAAGTGGAGCAGACGCCAGTCTTCGATTCCACCCACGGGCGCCTCCGCAAACATGATCGCGATGCGGTTTTGCCCCTGGGCGTTGTAATCGATTTCGTAGCCGTACCCCGCCGGCAGGACAACGGACTGAAACTCTCCGATCAAATTGTTGTATTCAGCTATCTCATACACCTCACCCGTAAAAATCCCGTCACCCAATCCTGCGATCACCAAAGTGGCATCGCCGATATCCAGGGAGCCGGCGACGTTCAAGAACCCGGTCTCGGCGCCGTCGATTTCGATACGCAGGGCGCCTTCGATGTCGGCGCCTTCGACCGTGAGCACACCGAACGAGTCGCCCGGCGCCAGGGTGGCGTCGGCGCTTACGCCGACCGTCGCCCCGATTTCCCCCACGCCGCGCAAGGTGGCGCCGTCAACCAGGTCAAGTCCGGAGATATCCGGGAGGTTTCCGTTCAGCGTCACGGACCCGCCCCCGGAAACGGAAACCGCGCCCGATCCGGAAAAGTCCTGGGACGTCGTCAAAGCGAAACCGCCGGTATTGAGGTTCAGCCCCCCCGCTTCGATATTGGCCTCGTCCAGACCCGTGATAAAACTCACATTGTCGCGGCTCGCCAACAATTCGCCTCCGTTCATATTGAGAATGGAAGTCCCCGCGCCTCCGACGATCTGACCTGTCTTGAAGAGGCCTCCGTCGAGGTTGACCGTGCCTTGGGTTTCGGCGTTGACGCCAATCTGCAGGATACCTTGTTCCACCCGGAAATCGGCTTCGTCAGAAAACGTAACGACACCGACCGCCTGGTCGAATATGCCGACGTTAAAATTGGCGAACTCAACAACGACCGTACCGCCGCTTTGATCGAACGTGCTCACGGAACTTCCGCGAGGAGCGACATTGAAGTTCTCGCCCACCGCATCCTGGTGGATCGAGCCCCCCGTCATTTCAAAGCTCCCGGAACCGCCCCGGCCAATCACGAACCATCTGGAGGCATTGATCGCGCCGGCGGACAGCGTGTAGGTGCCATCGGCGCCTGCTTCTCCGATCCAGAATTCACCGAGGAAGTTTGCCGTTCCGCCGGACTGCACGAACGTCCCGTTGCTTCCGGAATGATTGCCGACGATGACATTGCCATTCACGTTTAGGACGCCTCCGGTCAACTCACCGAAACCGACGCCTTGTTCGCGCCCGATTACCAAGTTGGATGTCAAGCTGAGTTCGCCGCTGTGTACTCTGACCGTTCCATCCGATTCGGCGCCTTGGCCCGCCCAAATCATCCCGTTGACGAATGTGATCTGATTTTCCCCGCCATCGAATTCAATCGCACCTTCGCGAACTTCGACCGTAGGATTCGTTCCGCTCTGACCGAGGAAATTCTCGCCGGGTGAGACCAATCTCAGGGCGCCGGAACCGGTCTTCAAGAAGCGCCGCTCACCGCTTTCACCAATCGCCACCGCGCCCCCGAGGGCCAGATTCCCATTGGGCGTATCAATTGTGTTGATCCCACTTCCGATGGTGAAGCCGCGATTACTGCTCGCGCCGGTCCCGGTATAGCGCAGCAGGCTTCCACCGCCCAGCAACAGGTTTTCCGGCGCCGCGGACGAAGCGCCGATCGGACCGGCCTCTCCGCCGTCCGGGAACGCATTCACACTCAGCACCCCGCCGTGGATCTCGGTTGGACCGGTATAGGAGTTGACCGTCTCGATTACCAAGGTTCCTCCACCGCGTTTCGTCAAACCGGCGCCACCGGCGATTCCGCCGGCGCCACTTAAAGTGTAGGTTTCGATCGCTCCTTCGTCTTCGTTGCCGTGGTCGAAAATGACCCGAGCCGGAGACACAGTGGCGTTCAGTTCGATATCGGTCGTCCCGGCAGCCAGGTCGTTGAACAGCACCGGCACACCATCGATGTACTCGCTGGCCTGATCCGTAATCGCATCGATCCAGTTCGCCGTCGACTCGATGTCCCAAACGCCGTTCACCGTGCCGTCCCAGACAAGATCTATCGCGCTGGATACGTTGATATTGAGGACTTTGCCGTCTGCATCGTCGTCCAGCGACGCTTCCACCCCCGGAGGCAGTGTACCAAGTTCGAACGCACCGCCTCCGCTGCGATTGATGTAATCGATGAGGGGAAACCCGCCGATTCCCGGAACGCCTCCCACTACGTTCACGATCACCGTGCCCTCCAACGCCAGCGAATCAACCGAAAGCACCGCGGCATCGATTTCCGAAACGCGTGAAAAATCGATCGTTATTTCCGTGGATTCTCCCAACGAAAAGGATCCGAGGGCCAACGTCCCGTTCTGGGCCGAGACGTCAACCGCCAGCGCCGCTTCGTCCGCCACGTTGACGTCTCCAACCAATTCCGAGGCCGTACTCAATGCAAGAAGCCCCTCCAGAACCTCCGTCGACCCCTGGTAAGAGGAGGCGCCGGGCAGGCGGAGACTGCCTGAACCCTCCTTGGTGAGCCCGCCGGACCCTGAGAGGTCGCCCTCGATTATAACGTCGAATTCGCCGGAGTCGAAGTGGAACCCACCCTCGCCGATGCCGACATCGGTGATATTGCCAAGGAAGTCCGTTTCGCTCCTCGTGGCCCGGATCAGCGTTCCATTCAAGTTGACGGTCGACGATCCCGCCCCTCCCAGAATACGTCCCGTTCTGAGAAATCCGCCGTCAAGATTCAGGACGGCGGAGGTATCCTCGGTGGCCGCCATCTCGACGATTCCCTCGAAAATATTCATTTCCGCATCGCCGGAAATCGTGACCTCGCCCGACGCGACACCACCCATCCCGATATCCAGATTGTTATGTTCGATATTCACCACACCACCCGCCATCTGGAAAGTACCCACCCCGGGCCCGGGAGCGGCCACGCGAAACTGCCCGATGGTGGAGGTGTGGTTGATGACCCCTCCGGTCATGGCGAGGGTGCCGGTGGCGCCCTGGCGTCCCACAACGAACCAGTGGCTGGTATTCAATTCGCCGCCGGAGAAATTGAGGGTGCCGGTGGAACCGGCGCCCTGTCCTACCCAGATCTCAATGGAAGTGTTCAACACCCCTCCTTCCATGTTCATCACTCCCGTCCCCTGACCGGTTCCCACGTGCATGATCGAACCAAGGTCGATGGAGCCCTGGTAGAAATTGTAGGTACCGGAACCGCCGGCGGCGCCCACCCAAAGGGCGCCTGCGTTCATGGTTAATGCGCCGGAATTATGATTGAACGTCCCGTTACCGAAATCGCCGACGATCAGATTCAATCCAGCAGTCTTGTTGAGCGATCCACCATTCAGATTCAGCGTTCCTTCGTTGGAAGCATCCGTTCCCCCCAACCAAAAATTGCCGCTGCTGGAATGATTATAGGTCGCGCCCTCTTCGATGGTCATAACTCCCGTCGAATCGGGTGCGCCGTCTCCAATCCTGGTGTTGCCGCCGCCCGTGTTCTCCAGGACGGTGCCGTTGCCGGAGAGCGTCAGACTTCCGACGTTACCCGCTCCGGAATCCACACCGACCCGCACCCAACCGGTGTTCGTGAACGTTCCGCCCCCGGAAATCTCCATGCCACCCGGGCCGGACCAGCCCGGACGGAGTTCGCCGATCACATGGTCCTCGCTCGAATTCCACTGAGCGGTCCCTCCGTTGTCGACAATAGCCCACTGGCCTTCGCCTGGGACGATCCCGTGCTGCCAGTTGCTCCCATCCTCAAAATCGTCCGTATCGGCGATCCAGCGATGCTCGATTAAAACCCCTTCCTCCTCGAAACGCCAGTAGGCCACCGTGGATTCCAGCACAGCCTCACTATCTCCATCCGAACCCAAAAACTCCGAAGGAGACAGCGCCGCTTCCGAAATCCGCACTTCATCGATCTGGCCATCGAAGAAAATGAAATTGCCGTCCCACATTCCACGCCCGATCGTCCAGGTTCTGTCGAAATCCTCGCCATCAATGTTTTGATAGACTTCCGGTCCGGGGAACGCCCCGTTAATCGTCGCGCTATCCCGCTCCACGTAATCCGAATCTCCAGGTCCCTTGACGAAAAGTTTGAGCTCGGTGGCGGTTGCGGTGACGGCCACACTGTACCATTCTCCCGCCTGCGGAGCATCCGTATAGACGAAGCGGTGGACACTCGAGTTGTCCATCATTCCGAATTCGAGTTCTCCATCAAACTCTTCGAGCAGGCGCAACGATATTGGTGAGGTACCGAATCCGGGCAGCGGCTCACCGTCCTTTCCCAAGATGCCCTGATCTCCGACTCCGGGACTGAAGGCTTTGAACGAAACTTCGATCGTCCACTCGTCGAACTCATGGGTGTTGATCGGTTTGCCCGACGTGTATATATCCTGATTCGGGCTGAAGCGCAGCGATCGGGTGTTGTTTTCGCCGTTTTGGGGAACCGGGTCGAAAGGCACGTCATCCACATACATTGGCGAGGTACCGATGGCGAAGGTCCTCAGGTGATTCCCGTTACCGGAATGGTCCAGCACCGCGTCGGCCTCCACCGGAACCCGCCCCAACTCCGCAGGCTCGTGCGTGTCGGCAAACACGGTTTGGGTGATGAATCCAACGAGAAGGACGATCGGACTCCAGGAGATCCGGCGAAGACAACGTTGCGTTTCCAATTTACTATTCATGGTGGGTTTTTCAGGAATCGCATAGTGCGATCCATTTAATTCGCAGTTCTCGCTTCAGCTTTAAGTTCGGTGTCCAATCCCTCGTCCCCCTGCCGGTCCATCCATGATTCAAGCTCCTTCCGCAGGCGCTCGACCGTGGCTTCGTGTTCCGGTTCGTCGATCAGATTCGTGGTTTCGTACGGATCGCTCTCCAAATCGTATAACTCGAACTCCGGACGGCGTTGGTACCACTCCACCAAATGTGCGGCGTGCGGATCGGATTCAGCCGCACCCACCCAATCGTTCCAAAGCCCGGCGGGTCCGCCGGCGGTCATTAAATTCCGGAAGGTCTCCTCGGGAGCGACGTTCCAAATCAACTTGTAACGGTCGTCGCGCACCGATCGGATCGGATAGGCATCGGACCCTTGATGAATGGTACGCGTGGTTTGGATACCGAACACATATTCCTTGTGGGTGCCGGTCTCTCCCAGGAGAACCGAAAGGAAGCTTCGCCCATCGAACCCGCGCCCACCATCGGGTGCGCCGTCGATTCCGGTGTCGATCGTCCCGGGATCTCCGCCCGCGATTCGCACCAATGTCGGAACCACGTCGATGTATTCAATCAATGCCGCACTTTCGCCTCCGGCTTCGATCACTCCGGGCCAGCGGATTATCGTGGGCGCGCGCAATCCCGCGTCGTAACAGGTCCATTTCGCAAACGGCAATCCCGCGCCCTGCTCACTGGTCCAAATCACGACCGTATTTTCCGCCCTGCCGGTTTCGTCTAGGATTTCGAGCAACCGGCCGACCTGACTGTCCATATACGTGATCTCCGCGTAATAACGGGTCAACGCCCGGCGGGTCGCGGGAATATCCAGAAGGTAGGGCGGTACGTAAACATCCGCGGGATCATAGTCCCCGGCATCGCCGCGATTCCAGGGCGTGTGCGGCTGGTTGGTCGCCACCACGACACACCACGGCTTCTCGCCGGCCTCTTCAATGTACGACTTCACCCGATCGAGATCCAGATCCAGACCCGCTTGCGGTCCCGGATCGTGATGCATGCCTCCCAGGTGCTCGAATGGGAAAGATTCGGGAGGACCGTAATGCCGTTTCCCTTTCAAGGCCGCAGCGTAGCCGAGCTCCCCAATATGGTGCGCCAGGGACCGCACCCCCTCGTAAACCCGCGAATGGTTCGGGTAGGCGCCGTTTCGCACGGGGTGCAAACCGGTGTAAATCTGCTGGCGGCTCGGCGAGCACATCGCCGTTCCCGTGAACATGTGGGTCAACAGCATACCCTCGCTCGCCAGGCGATCGAGGTGGGGCGTCCGAACGACATCGTTGCCCATCGGTCCCACATCGTGCCAGGTCAGATCGTCGGAAATAAACAGCAGGATATTCGGTCGATCCCCTTTCGCCTGCGCCGGGGAGGCGAGCGCGCAGAAGATCCAGACCGGCGCCAGCAGGAGGAAACGAATACCGCTCGCCATCCCTGAATTCCACCTGTTCCGCACGCTCGCCGGGCGAGTCCCAACAAGCGAATCGCCGGCATACCGGCCCCACAGAGCGTCACTTCCGTAAATCATACCCATCTCCCAATCGGCAACAGCATTGCGTCGATAACGGTTTTATCTCGTGCAGGTTTGTTCGAGATTTCGAAGAGCCTGGCTGGAACCAGGGATAAAACGAGGCTCACGTTGATATACATATTTGCCTCAACACAACCACACCTCTCGAACTTCGCACAACCCATTAGTCATGCATATCGGTGCACAAGTTCGTCCTGGAACGCTGTGTCGCGCCTTCGCGCGCAGGCCAAACGGCTCACCTGCGGGGTGGCAACGTCTCGCCCTCTTGCCAATGGGGCTGGACCATCAACGTGGTCGGCGAGTCGGTCAGACCGACAGTGTTGGTGGCCAGAAGGTCGATGATAAAGTTGATGCCAGCAATCGCCTGCAAGTCCCAGGTGGCAAGCAGTCCTGAAGCGGGATCGCCGGAATGGCGGATCAAGGTGGCGACCCCGAGATCTTCGGGAATCCGGATTCCTTCCTCGCGCAACCAATCGATAAAGTACGGACGGCGCTCCACCAGAATCGCATCCGGCCTTTCTCTATGGAACCACTCCAGAAAAATTCCCTTTGAATTGTATGGCGCAACCAGCGGCGTAGGTGGATTTATCACGCCGAACTCCTTCTGTTTAAACAGATAGGCCGCCTCATGTCGTATTCCGGAATGTGCGTTTCCTTCCAAAAGCCTCAATAGACCAACACGCCGGTAGCCTCGCTTGTGACACTCATCCATGGCGATTATTACGCTGTCGAAGTGATTCCCCCGCACCCGATGAATGCGCCTTTCTTGCAGGCTCATTCCCCACGCGATAGCGGAGAATCTATTCCAATCCATGTCGTATCGCTCGACCACACGCGGAAACGGAGCCAGGAATACTCCGGTAATGTTACGAGTCCACAGCATCCGGCTCAAATGCTCCGGCGACACCTTACCCAAAGGCGCCCAGAACTCCTCCAGAAGAAAGCCGCGCGATTCCGCCTGTCTCGCGGCTGCGGCAAAGGCGGGTTCCAGCAGAGGGAACTGCTCGATGCAGCCCTTACGGGTCGGAAAGGTGTTCACCAGGGCGATCGTGGCGCCCTCCCCGGGTCGCAGCCTCCGGCTTCGGCTCCGCATGAGGATGCTGACGTACGGATTCGGACGGTACCCAAGTTCCTCGATGGCCTTGAGTACCCTTTGCCTGGTGCTCTCCGTGATCTTCCGGCTGTTGCTCAGTACCCGGGAAACCGTGGAGTGGTGAACGCCGGCGCGCTCCGCCACGTCCTTCATGGTGGGAGCGGTACTCATAAAACAGGCGTCCAACTCCGAACTCTGCACACAGCTTCTTTCATGATGTCCGATGATGCCGGACCCATAGCCGAACGCAACCGCATTGGGCTTCACCATCGTCGCCGCGCCATAGTTTTTCCCAAATCGTGCACCGATATGCACGTCGCCCGCATTGATCCGGCCGTCGCGACCCTGGAAGAGATATATATCGGTGTTGTCGCCTGCCCCCTATTGCCTCACCCTTTCCCCAATCCCAAACAACCGACTTATGAAGATTCCAAAAACCTTTTTCTCACGTTCGAATCTGTTTTCGAGCACCCTCGCTTTGCTTTGCGCCGGGGCGATGGCGGCCGAAAACGAACGAAGACCGGATATCGTCGTGTTCATCACCGACGACCACAGCCATTTCGATACGGAACCCTACGGTTCGCCGGACTTGCGCACGCCGAACATGCGGCGCCTGGCCGAAGCCGGCATGACTTTCGAGTACGGCTACGTCCCGTCGCCGACCTGCGCCCCGGCCCGCGCTTCTCTGTTGACCGGATTGATGCCCACCCGCAGCGGCGCGGAACCCAATCACGCCCGGGCCGACCCGGACGTCAAAAAGTGGCCCGCCTACTTCCAGGAACTGGGATACGAGGTGGTCGCTTTAGGCAAAGTGGCCCACTACCGGCACACCTACCAATACGGCTTCGATCACTACGCCCACGACACCTTCCACGATCATCGGGGCATCGCCGCCGCCGCCGAAATGATTGAAAACAGGGACTGGGATAACGACAAGCCGCTTTGCCTCATGGTCGGCAGCAACTGGCCGCACGTCCCGTGGCCGCAGGAGTTCGAAGGCTACGAACCGGACGAGTTGATCCTTCCCCCGGGCTCCTTCGATACGGTGGAAACCCGCATCTGGCGCGCACGTTATGCCGCCGCGGTCACCCGCGCCGACGACGACCTCGGCGTGGTTCTCGACGCCCTCGAGCACGCTGAGAGGGAACCTTTGGTGCTGTTTTCCACCGACCACGGAAGCCAATGGCCTTTCGGCAAATGGAACCTCTACGAAGCCGGCATCCGGGTGCCCGTCATCGTCGCCTGGCCGGGAGTGGTCGAACCGGGCAGCCGCACGGATGCGATGGTCAACTGGATTGATTTTCTGCCGACGCTGGTCGAGGCGGCGGGCGGCGAACCGCCGGATGCCATTGATGGCCGTTCCTTTTATCCGGTGCTGCGGGGCGTACGGGATGACCACCGCGACGAAATGTTCGCCACGCACAGCGGCGACGGGCGTTGGAATATCTACCCCATGCGCAGCGTTCGCGAAGGCAACTGGAAATACATTCGCAACCTCCACCCGGAATTCGCCTTCACCACGCATATCGACCTGGGACAACCGGTCGACGGACGCGAAATCTTCGATTCCTGGGTAGCCGCCGCGGAAACGAACGACGAGGCGGCGGCGATCGTCCGCCGTTACCACGAACGACCGGCCGAAGAACTCTACGACCTGGCCGCCGACCCCGGAGAGCAAACCAACCTCGCCGACGACCCGCAATTCGCAGCCCGTCTGGAGGCGATGCGTGCGAGAGTCGAGGCATGGATGCGGGAAAACGATGACGAAGGACGTGTCTACGCCGAACCCAGATTGCTAAGCGATCCGTCCAGCTACGGTCCGGACGCGCCGCCAGGCAACTGACACCTTCCTCCTCCCGCATCCGGTCGAGCCATCACCTTTAACCACAAGCCAAACCGATTGATGAATATTCGTACCACCGCCCGGTTCAGCTGCGTTCTCGCCACCGCGACAATGGTCGTACTCCACCCGGAAGCCCTCCCGGCTGAAACGGAACGGCCCCCGGATATCGTCGTGTTCATCACCGACGACCACAGCCACTTCGACACCGAACCGTACGGATCGCCGGACATGCGAACGCCGGAGATGCAACGCCTGGCCGATGCCGGCCTGACCTTCGACTACGCGTTCGTTCCCTCCCCTACCTGCGCTCCGGCTCGCGCTTCCCTGCTGACCGGCCTGATGCCCGCCCGTCACGGTGCGGAACCCAACCAGGTAAAGCCCCACGAGCATGTCATGAAATGGCCCGCCTACTTCCAGGAAATCGGCTACGAGGTCGTCGCTTACGGCAAGGTCTCCCATTACCGGCACACTTCCGACTACGGCTTCGATTATTTCGCGCACGACGGCTTCCACGACCACCGCGGAATCGCCGCGGCGGCGGAGTTCATCAAGAACCGAGACTGGGAGGAAGAAAAACCGCTTTGCCTCCTGATCGGAAGCAACTGGCCGCACATGCCTTGGCCGGAGGAGTTTGAAGGTTACGATCCCAACGACCTCATCCTACCCGCCGGATCGATCGATACCGAAAAGACCCGTGAATGGCGGGCTCGCTACGCCGCCGCCGTCACCCGCGCCGACAACGATCTGGGTGTGATTCTCGACGCCTTGGAAAACGCACGACAGCAACCGCTGTTGCTGTTCAGCGGCGACCATGGCAGTCAATGGCCCTTTGCCAAATGGAACCTTTACGAGGCCGGTCTCCGGGTGCCACTCATCGTCGCCTGGCCCGGGGTGATCGAACCCGGAAGCCGCACGCAAGCGATGGTCAACTGGATCGATTTCCTTCCCACCCTCGTCGATGCGGCGGAGGGCACGCCCCCCGAAACCATCGACGGCCGCTCGTTTCTCGCCGTCCTTCTCGGCAAAGAGGAACAACACCGAGAGGAAATCTTCGCGACCCACAGCGGCGACGGGAATTTCAATGTCTACCCCATGCGCAGCCTCCGCGCAGGCGACTGGAAATACATCCGCAACCTCCACCCGGAATTCAAGTTCACCACCCACATCGATCTTCCCGACAGACCCCATCGCGACTATTTCGCCACCTGGGAAGCCGCCGCCGAATCCGATGAAGAAGCCGCCGCGATCTTGCGACGTTACCACGAACGCCCGGCGGAAGAACTTTACAGCCTGGCCGACGATCCCGGCGAAGAACACAACCTCGCCGACGATCCGCAACACGCCGATCGATTGCAGGCGATGCGGGAACGGGTGGACCAATGGATGCTCAAAAACGACGACCGGGGCACGATCTTCGGACAACCCCGCCTCCTCTCTTCCGAAGGCCCATGATCCTCAACCGAAATCTTTCCGGTTCACACCGCCTTTATGGTTGGGGTGCGATGGAGGTGGTGCCCGGAGCCGGGGTCGAACAAGGCATCCCAAAAATGGGCGGTGAAGTTCACCCACGAAGGCAAGCAAATTGTAAAATCGACGGGCACCCTGAATAAGGCGACCGCCACGACCCGTGCGAAACAAATCGTCGCCAAAACCAAGGACCAAGGGTGGGAGAAGATTCGACCTATTTTACCGGGCGCCAGGAAAAACTCCGTGGATGAAATCGTAACCCTGTATGAAAAGTACGCCGCCACGACCGGTTTATCCGCTAGAACCGTTTCCCTCAACACTACGAATCTGCGTCGTCTCGACCGGGACCTGGAAGTCCAGAATGTCGAGGACCTAAATTTCGCCCCTATTCCCATGCTTTTCCTCTTAATCCCCACCTCCCTCCGATTGGACTATTTCAGCGTACTGGAGGCCCTGACCGTACAGCAGTTCATCGCTTTCGGCCACAAGCTGGTGGACATCAACAGCCGCATGCCTTTTTCCTCGTTCGAGGAGTCCCACGAGTACTTCCGACAAACCGGAGCCCTGGATGAGCCGTCGCCGGCAAGTTTGAACCTTTTAAGATATGAAGGGTGAAGGCAGAAGCATCTGAAGCACTGTTGTGAACGCCCAGGAGTTTCGAAAAGCGGTTGAGCTGCTCCCGTTTGGGAAACGACATCCCGCCGCGACCGCCAGACCGTCATCGTCAACCTCCCCGAATTCGGCGCCGCCACCAACGGTACCGAAGCCATCAAACGCGTCACCCAGGATCTCGACCACTGGATCTTCGCGTCTGACAACCCCGCTTACAAACCGATCCGCGCCCCAAAGCACGAGATCGCCCATCCGATCCTGGGGACGATGGTGGCGAAAATTACGTGAGTTATCCCAGAAAATCCATCTAAATGACAAATACATGGTCACCGTTTCCTGCCTAATTCTCCTCGACGATCGAAACGCGTTTCTCGCGACACAGCGTCCACCCGAAAAACCCCTTGGCGGTTATTGGGAATTTCCGGGTGGCAAGGTGGAGGACGGGGAGTCGCCAGAAGAGGCATTGCGGCGGGAATTGCGAGAGGAACTCCACCTCGATGTCGGTTCCCTGCAACCCCTCACGCCTGTCACGCATCAATACGAGTTCGGCGCAATCTGCTTGATTCCGTTCCTCGCTCGCTGTGACTTTCGCCCGGCCCTGAAGCTGGTGGAACATTCGGCAGCCAAATGGGTAACCGTGCACACTGTGGACACCCTCGAATGGGCGCCCGCGGATCTGCCGATCCTCGCGGAACTCCTTTCACTCTTGCAAGCGAAGGAACTCGCGACCAAGGTTCCACCGTATCCGCGCTGACTCTACGCTCCAATTGCCGGCTTCATTATGCTTCCTGATGGTCTATACGATCGATTGCTCGACGAGGAGCTGGAGGCATTGGTCGCGGCTCACCCGGAGTTGTCACCAATTTTCGAGAAGCTGGATGATGAAAGCGCACCGCAGGCGTATAGTCAGTTCCTGGGACAGGTGCTTCTCAAGGCGTTGCCGATCATAAAACCAGAGCAACGACGCTCGGTAATGAACCGTTTGATCGAGCTACTGAGCAGCATCGACGGCCTCGACTATACCCAACGAAAGCGCCTCCTGGAGAAGCCGAAAACGATCCTCCGCCAGATCAATTCCTCGGGTCAGACAAACCCGTTTCCCGAACCGGCAACTCCCCTGAGTGTGAGTAGCCTGCTGACTGGCTCTGCCGACGATCCTCAGCTTGAGCGGGAGCTTCGAACGGAGATGATGACCGCTGACAGGGTGGACATTCTCGTCTCGTTCATCAAATGGTCGGGGCTCAAGCTGTTGTTGCCTGCCTTTGAATCTCTGGCTGAACGAGGCGTAGATGTAAGGATCATCACCACCTCCTACATGGGGGCGTCAGATCCCCACGCCGTGGAGTGGTTGGCTGCTCAACCGCGCTTTTCGGTGCGTGTCTCTTACGATATCGAACGAACTCGATTGCACGCAAAGGCGTACCATTTCGTTCGGAAGAGCGGATACTCCACGGCCTACATCGGATCGGCAAACATGAGCCAGCCAGCGATGACAAGCGGGCTGGAATGGACCGTGAAGGTGACCGCACAGGACATGCCGCATATCCTGGCCCGCTTCGCGGCAGAGTTTGAATCCTATTGGGCGCGGGATGAATTCGTTGCCTTCGATCCTGACCAACCGACGCAATTTCGAGAGGCTATTGCCTATGCGAAGCGGTCAACCCATGCTGAGAGCCCACACTTCTTTGCCGACATCAAGCCGCGCGCTTTCCAGGATCGGATCTTAGAAGCATTGCTCGCGGCTCGCATGGCCGGATCGCACCGGAATCTAGTCGTCGCCGCCACCGGGACTGGAAAGACGGTAATGGCCGCCTTCGACTATGCTCGTTTTCGCACCGAAAACCGACAAGCTTCCCGATTGCTCTTTGTTGTTCACCGGAAGGAGATCCTCCAACAGGCACGCGATTGTTTTCGCGTGGTTCTGCGCGACTTCAATTTCGGCGAATTGCTCGTCGATGGAGAGGTACCCGATCGCTGGGAGCACGTCTTCGCGTCCGTCCAAAGCCTGAACAATCGCAAACCGTGGGATCGTTTCGGGCCGACGCATTTCGATTTTGTTATCGTCGACGAGGCGCATCACGGGGCAGCCAGCAGTTACCGGCCGCTCTTTGAGCACCTGAGCCCTAAAATCGTGCTCGGCTTGACTGCAACTCCTGAACGAATGGACGGCACCTCGATCTTGCCGGATTTCGACAACGAGTTCGCGGCCGAGATACGCTTGCCCGAAGCCCTGGAGGAAAAGCTGCTTTGCCCATTTCATTACTTCGGGGTTTCAGACCCGGTTTCGGTTGCCGAGGAACGGTTCTGGAAGAACGGGAAGTACGATGCCAACGCCCTCGAGGAGGTTTACAGCGGGGACGATTTGCGGGCTAAATTGCGGCTCGACGCTATATGGAAAAGCATCGAACGATACCAGCCCGATCTAAGCAACACCCGCGCGGTCGGCTTCTGTGCTGGTACCAGGCACGCCGAATACATGGCGCGGAACTTCAGGGACGCTGGGCAGACTGCGGAGGTAGTTCTGGGAACGACTCCGCGTGATGAACGAGCCAATCGGATACGCAGGTTTCGGGACGGGAAGATAACATTCCTGTTCACGGTTGATGTCTTTAGCGAAGGCGTGGACATTCCGGAGATCAACCTCGTCCTTTTCCTGCGCCCGACCGAAAGCCTTACCGTCTTTCTCCAGCAACTCGGTCGCGGGCTGCGTCACGCGCCAGAGAAGGAGTGCTTGACCGTACTCGATTTTGTCGGCCAGGCTCACCCAAAGTATCGAATTGACCGGAAATTAAGCGCCCTGCTTCGCACAACTCGCCGCCGCATCGATCAGGAAATCGAGCGAGACTTCCCGAACCTCCCTCCCGGCTGCAACATCTACCTCGAACGCGTCGCCCGAGAACACGTGCTTGCCAACATCCGTCAAAGCCTCGGCAACCTGCGGGCGTTTATTCCTGAAGCGATCCAGACCTTCGAAGCCGAGACCAAGCTCGACCTGACCTTTGGAAACTTCATTCGAGAAACTCAGCTATCCCCGCTGGAGGTTCTGAGTAGCCGAACCTGGTCGGAATGGAAAGACCTCGCCCATGGCACTAAAACGGTTCAGGACCCGCACCTCGCCGACGCGCGCAAAGCCCTTCGTCGCTTGGTGCTCCGCACCGATCCCGAGTTCTTGAAAAAGGCGGTCCGAGTTTCTTCCGAAGCCGTCGCCGAGGCCCCTACCAGCTATGATCTTACGGAAAGAGAGGCAAACGCCCTTCACTACCTCTTCTGGTCTCAAAAAGGGGAGGCATTGGGCGTTTCGACCCATCAGGAATCCTTTCAACGTTGGCAGCAAAACCGTTCGGCAACCGCCGATTTCGTCGAAATCGCAAACTGGCGCCTGAGCCAACATCCGTTTCCCACACAAACCATCGACGTCGGAATTCCCTGCCCCCTCCGCCTTCACGCCGCCTACGGCCTTCGAGAGATCACCGCAGCCTTTGGGAAAGCGGACCTTGAAACAACCGGCCCTACCGGAACCGGAGTCGTCCATCTCAAGGACCAGAAGGCCTACCTCCACTTCGTGACCTTCCGCAAGGAAGAGAAAGATTTCTCACCCACCACCCGATACAAAGATTACCCCATCAGCCGAACCCGTCTCCACTGGGAAAGCCAGGCCAGCACCACCCAAAACAGCGGAACGGGCCAGAACTACATACATTTCCGGGACAGCGGATACACTATCCTCTTCTTCGCGCGGCTCGAAAAGACCGTCGGCGGCGCCACTGCACCGTTCCTCTTTCTCGGCCCAGCTACAGACCTTCTTTCCTACGAATCCGACCGCCCTATCTCTATGGTCTGGCAACTCCGACACCCAATGCCAGCGGACCTATTTGAAGAAGCGCGGACGGTGTGAGGTCATGAAAGAGCGAGAAATGCGAACGACTGGTTATAAAAACATTCAAGGCGCTACCCCTTATATAAATTCTCATTATGCCATTCCAGGAAGCGCTGTCCGGGGCGTTGATCTCATCCGGCTTCCGTTCTCGGAGAAATCGGAACCACCTATCATCTGTTACTCCAATAAATAGCTTCATTTGGAAAGCACCGATCTCCAATTGTTTGCTTGTATTATGGATCATAACCGCTCTGAAGATCAATAACTTTCGAACAATCTCTGAAAGCCATTTCACCTTAGAAAGTGTATCGTGCCATCTTTCAGAGAAGATCTAAGCTTGTGACTAAATACGGGACTCAAGCTGTCTTTGGCGGCCTTGGATCTGAATTAATGTACCTTTTGGGGAGTAATCGGGTCAATCCGCCCGAACCATCGGACAAGCCGAAATCCAGGGAGGTTAACATTCTCCGTAGCTCAAGCCAGTTCCTCTCCCGTTCGAATCCAACTCATCACATAATTCGCCCTGACCGCGTCCGTCAGCCCCGACCACAACCTACTTTCCATGTGGCTACGTGATCCTCGTGTTGTCGGCGATTCGGTGAAGTAGAGCGATGATCGAAGCAAGTGCCGCAAATACGACTCCCATCATGGCAATTCCTATGCATCCGGGGATGATAGAAGTCCAAAGTGCGCTCATGGGAGGGCTTCCATGAGCGAACCGTTGTAAAGTTCGGTAAGCCCAGATGAAATAACCGATGGCACCCAACCAGCAAATCCAGGCGCATCCGACGGCCAGATAGTAGGTGACAGGGATACTTGGTCGAATGGATAGCTCCAGTTCCTGCTCGAACGATAGGGATTCTTTGCCTTGGTTTTTCACGACTCAATAAACTGCCGATTCAAAAACTCGACGGTTTCAGGGTGGCGGAGTTGGCAGACAATGTTTTGGTTGGCGAAAACGCCGTTGAAGGTTTTTGCGTTCTCGCGGGAAAATGTTTTGATCCACTCGATGCCGACCACCCAGTCGGCCATTTCCGGATCATCTGCGTCGTGAAGGATACCCGGTTCTTCGAGAGTAATTTCTTTCAGATTCCGGCCGGAATCTGGCAGTTCGAAATCCCGTGCCATTACGGCTTCTTTGGTGACCCGACCGAATCCCACATAACCTCGACCTTTGATGTAGGCAAAAATCTGATCACCCGGGCTCAGCTTGCGAATGGCTCGCGCGTACTTGGGGCCATGGCCGGCGGCGATGAATCCGTAGTTCCTGCAATCGTCCCAGTTGCGGTGTTCGCCCTCGCCGACATTGACGAAATAATATCCGGACCAGGGGGCCTGCTTACGTGAGTGTGCCCTTTTCTGAATATCCTCCGGGTCCATCAACCAGGCGCGACCGAGAAACTCCCGTCCATCAGCCTGAAAGAAGGTGAAGAAAATCACGTTGATCGGGACTTCATGAACTTCAGCGAGGTACTCGACAATGCGCTCCGAAGACTCGTCCAGTTCGGAGGCGAGAATCACCAACTGATGACTCTGGTTGATCGAATCGGGCAATGTGTCGCCGAAGTGTTCGCCGTAGGCTTCCCCCAGGGCCTTTCCGCAAAACTTCCGGGCAAGTTCGTCGATCTTGTCGAAGCCGAACCTCCGCACGTACGAACCGTAGTCCAGCGTCTGTGCGACGACCTCGCGCGGCGTGCGGTCCCGCTTCAGTTCAAGCACCACAAGATTGCCCTCCCGATCGAGAGCAAGCAGATCGATGCGCCCGCTGTTCGGCAGGATTACCTGTTGTCCAATCAGGAGCAGGTCCATACCCAGCATGCTCGGATCCTTCCGCACCCATTCCTCCAGCCGGGACTCCTTGTCGAGGACCGATTTCGGTACTTCGCGAAGCTCCTCACCGGCAATCTCCCAGAGTTTCATGCTGAACGACATGGCTCCGAATCCTACCAATAACATCCAGTCGGGCAAGGAATTATCGAATCCGCGTAACTGCATTCCCGGGAGCACCCGACCGATTAGGGAACACAAAAGTTGTCGAGAAAGGAGGTAAGGCCGGTGGTAAAGTCGGGCTGAAGCACCGACCTACATGGCGGAGCCGTGAAGCAGTAGCGCCGTTCCAAACCGGCGAGACCTTCAGCGACCGGACTCTCCAATCCGATCAATACTTCCTTGCATCCGGCACGGCGCAGCATCCCGAGTAGTTCTTCGTCCTCTCCCACGGAAATATCCGTCTCCGTAAACCAGCGAACTCGCCGCTTTTCGAGTTTCGGGAGAAGCTGCTTCCAATATCGCTTTTCGACAAAGCTGTTGTCGTCGGCAAACTCCAGGAACGGGCGCGGCCAAAGTTCCCGAATCCGGTCGATTTCGCGCAGGACCTTGGCAATGGGTTTGTGCTTGTATCGCCTCGTCAGAAGAATCGAGCTGGCACAAAACGAACACCGGAGCGGGCACCCGCGGGTGGTCTGCACGGTAACTCGATTGTAGCGCTCCATGTCGAGCAACTCGTACGCTGGCATGGGCGCGTCCGCCAGGTCGAACTCCCGGGGCGCCGCCCGGTAAATCGACCGCAACGTTCCCGACTCCGCATCCCGCAGGACCTCCTGCCAACACAACTCCCCTTCGCCAATCACGACCGCATCGGCGTGCCCGAAGGCTTCCTCCGGCTCGACGGTGACGTGGAGCCCACCCATGATGACTGTCGTACCGGCCTGCCGGTACCGGTCCGCCACCGCGTACGCCTCATAGGCCTGCGCCGTGAACGTGGAAATCGCGACAAGGTCGAAATCCGGCCACTCGTTTACCTCCGACACCTGATCGACTTCCAGGTAGGTCAACCGGTCCTGTGCACGGACCGTGGGAGCCGGCGGGGCCGCCGCCGCCCCCTTTCTGGCTCTGCTCTTCCCTCCCGATGACTTCCTACCGACGTGCTCAGTGTACCAAAGGCCCGTTCCCGGAACGCTGAGCGTGCGTCGGACTCCGCTGGTTCCCGCCGTCAGCTTCGCCCCGCGAGGGCCAAAGGAGAGCGAGCCGCCCCGTTTGGTGAGGTTCACCGTCACCCCTGGGGCTATGCGGAATCGGCGGAAGAAGCGGAAGGCCATCAGAGAAAGAACTATGGGATGCGCCCGGATGATAACAAGGCTTTCCGAGTCGGCTCCAACCGGATTCAGATCCTTGGAAAAAATTAGGTTGCCCACGCCGCCTGAGATCAGATCTTACAAGAGGAATTAAGCAACCTCATCACGAACCCCAGCCGATTCGTCAATGCCGTTCTCCCTCATCCAGCGCCTCATCATCGTCCGGGTCATAGCTCACTTCTTGTTCGAATTCCGGTGGTGATTCCTTCTTTCGGCTGTGGTAATTGCAAGGGATGACTGAAGAAACGGAGGTAAGCCGCAAGCCTCGAATCCTCATCGCCTACGCCACAAAAAAGGGGGCCACGGCCGGCATCGCCGAAAAGATTGGGGAGGTCCTGGGAAAAGAAGGCTTTCCCGCCGAGGTGTTGCCGGTTGGCCAGGCGGGCGATCCATCACTCTACGACGCGGTCGTGCTGGGCAGCGCTGTCTATCTCGGGCAGTGGCAAAAGGAGGCGGCCGGATTTCTGGAGCGCCATGCGGATAAACTGGCTGAGCGACCCGTGTGGCTCTTTTCCAGTGGGCCGACCGGCGAAGGCGATCCGGTGGCACTACTGAAGGGATGGCATTTCCCCGAGTCCCTGCAGCCGCTCATTGATCGAATCAAGGTTCGCGATATCTGTCTTTTTCACGGAATGCTCGATCCGGATAAACTCAACCTGATCGAGGGGCTGGCTATCAAAGCCGTGAAGGCACCACTCGGCGACTTTCGGAACTGGAAATCGGTCGAATCATGGGCGACCGGAATTGCCGAGGCGCTGCACCATGAGGGCGCTTAAGCACACCATCCTGATTACCGCAGCTCAGTGATCGTTCCCGGGCTGAACTGGACTCATTCACCCGCAGGCGTCATTGCCCTAATCGAGTTCACGGGCTTCGCGTCCACCGCACCGTTTCCCGAATCCCGTCGCTGTAAGGTGTCGCCGCAAAAAAACGCTCCTCGAACAGGGTACTGTCGAAAATATACGGTACCCGATTCTGGTAAAGCAACTCCATCGACTCACTGATCCTCGAATCAAAAAACCCGGCCAACCTCAACATCCAGGGTTTTAGGACCTGCCACTGGGCCGGGACCCCATAGGCTTTCGCCACGGCCTCAATAAACTCCCGTCCTGTGGGCGGGTTGGCGTGCGTGGGCAAGTGCCAGACCCCTCCGAACGCATCCGGCGTGTTTCCCAGGACCGCAGTGGCTTTGCAGGCGTCCGGGGTGTAGGTCATGCTGTGCGGGACCGTGTCGTTGACGAGCCAGGCGGCTTTCTTCCCGGCCCGGAGCTTCTCGAAAACCATGGGGTGTACGAAGGTGTTCACGGCTCCGGGTCCGTAAAAATCGGCGGCCCGGGCAATCAGTGCATCCACCTCCCCCTCCGCCATCGCTTCCTGGAGACGACCGGCAATACGCGCCCGCACCCTGCCCTTCGCCGAGCAGGGGTTGGACGGAGTCTCTTCGGTCATCGGTCCGTCAACCAACCCATAGAGATACACGTTGTCGAAGAACACCAGCCGGGCTCCAGTCTTACGGCAGGCCGCAATCACATTGTCCATGATCACCGGCCAGTGCGCCTCCCACACCCTCGCTTTATAGGGAAGTCCTGCAACCAGATAGGCGACATCCGATCCCTCAACGGCCGCCAAGGTCGCCGTAGCATCGGTTAGATCGGCCGGGAAAAACTCGTTTCCTTCATCAACCGGAGGGGAATGACGAGCCACCAAGCGAATACGGTCCGTACAGGCCGCCAGTTCGCGAGCCAAACCATTCCCGATAACACCACCACTACCCAGGATTGTTTGCATACGATTCTGTACCGTTGATCGTCCCCTTGCCCGGCAACGGCGTGTGCCGATTATCGAACAGTTGCCGGCCGTATTGCAATGCCTCTTATGTGCATGGCCATCACGATGGAATGACAGCCTGGAGAACCTGGAACAACCACCCCTTTCGGGTCATATATATGTGACCACAGGCAACGTTTAGCCGCCAGGACGAATCGCTTCGCGCCGTCACCGACCTTCACCGCCAGACCGAGGAACTCTCGGGCTACCCGGTTAGAGAAACGCCGGGTCAACTGCCCCAGCAAATCGGCGCCAAGATCCGCATGGCCTGGGAACACGGGCTCGACCACCATCAGCTCATTTTACGAAGCGGCGATTTCCCCGAAATATTGCCGAAAAATCGGTTGGCATGGACGCGAACCTCTGGCGCGAGCTTTGTCTCACCGGAAACTGGATACAGGATGCCACGGTACTCCGCTGGGCGGAGCTCTCCGAACAACTCAGCGGAGGCGCCGTCAAAGCGAGCATCGTCATTGACTGTCTCCTAACGGTTCCCGACCCGGCACGCAACGTGAACGACGCCCGCCGATTTTTCAGCAAGCTCCACCAGAATAAATGAAGATTATTCAAAGAACGGGGCGACATCTCGAATGGCTGATTCTCTTGTGTGTTAGAACTCGCCGCACGGCCGGGCCGCCCATGATAGACCGGACGCACCTTTAGACAGCTCCTGCAATTACAGAACTCTTCTATTGCGGAATGGTTACTCGCAACCGAATGTATCCTCGCGGACCATCGGCGGGAATGCGGGCAATACGATGTTCAAGGTCTCCCTCCCTCTTTACAAAGGTGTCTGAAATATTATTGGTCGTCCAATCGTTGTTTAGATCGGACGAATACTCCGCGGTCACCTTAGCTTCATAAGCCCAGATAGATCGTGCGTAAGGTAATTCGAAATACCCGTCCGCCATCACGGCGACAGGAAGGGGGCCAACGGTATTCGGTGACCGCCCAAGCGCATATTTGGCAAGGTTGGACAAGCCGTCGCCACTCAGATCCTCCAACGGACCACCGTCTCCGCCCGGTTCGAGATCGAAGCTCGCCGCCCAATCCGCGTAGGACAGGAGAGGTGCATCCTCAGTCACAAGCGCGATCTTGTTTCCCTGAAAATCATAGTGCACCGCATACCCTTCCGGAAGCGTGACATCGGAAAAAAATCCGACACGCGATCCGTAGGACGCGAGGATATAGAGCTTTTCCGTTGGAACCTGAAAACTTTGCACCCTCAATGCGCCTTCGCTGATGTCGAGCTCCCCTCCTATTTCCAATCGGGAACTCCGGTCTCTATCCATATTGGCTTCCAAAGTTCCCAAAAGGGTAACGCCCCCCCCGAGCGAACCGGTCCCGCCGATTCCGGCGCCGGCGTGAACCGTGACCGGTCCGGTCACCGCGGAATTGTTTGTGTCGATGATCAGCGAACCCTCCACGACCTCCGTCGGACCTAGATACGTGCTAACTTGACTGAGACGTAAGCTACCCTCGCCCAGCTTGGTCAGCCCGCCCAAACTTCCGGGGCCTGCCATAAGCCCGGCGCGAAAGGAAATATTGGTGCCGCCAGTGTCAATTCGCGCTCCTCCATCCAGGACCTGCAAGCGCAGGTTCGGCTCCGAAACAAAGGCCGCGGCAGCGTTTGGAGATACACGAATGAGTCCGCCGTTTAAATTCAACGTGCTCTCCCCGGCGCCGCCCACCAGAGCTCTGGTAATTAACTCACCGCCGTTCAAGTTGACGATCCCCCGGCTTCCGGCGGCCTGCGCGATCCGGACACCTTCCTGAACGCTCGAGACAATACCGCCTCCCGAAATGGTCAGTGTGCCGCTCCCCTCCTCGCCAACGATGATTCGACGGTGTTCTTGGACGGCCATAAACTCGCCCCCCGACACGTCAAGGTGACCGACGCCGGTGTCGTGCCGCCCGAGGACGACCCACCCGCGCGCTTCAACCCGTCCGCCTGTCTGCGTCCAGTTGGCGGTCCCGCCGCTGCCGATCCGGAAATGATCGGATCCTTCATAAATGAAGGCCCCGCCGGATTGCTTGACCGTCGCTTTCGAGCCGGGAACCATCCCAAGGTAAACGCTTCCCCCGGCTACCACCACTGACGCGTCGTCCTGGAGCGTCAACTCACCTTCGGAAGGCTCCAGTTCGCCAACATAGAAGGCACCATCCGCTTTCAGTTTGGCAGTACCTCCGAGGCTCAGAACCCCCTTCCCCCATTGCCCGACACTGAAATCCCGATTGGTGTGAACCAAACCGGCATCCCAGACGGACAGACTTCCCGTAGCCCCTGGGTTAACACCGAGCGTCACCCGTTTTCCGGAGGTGAATACGGTCTCACCGCGAAGGACGAGGCTGGCCGAGGATCCGTCGCTCTCCCCGATCTGAACTCGGTCCGCGACCGCGAAACGCGAATCGGTCAACGTCATCTCCTGGTTGGCGCGGTAGTTGACCATCCCTCCGCTCAAACCCATGGACAAAGTTGCCGCATTTATTGTCGAATTTACGGAGGTAAAAGCCGCCAGCAGCCCGCTGGTGCCATGCTCGCGGCCGACCGCCAGGCGTGATCCGACCCGCAAAACCGTGTCATGCAGAGAGACCCGCGCATCCCCGATCTCCATTCCGCCTACCCGCAACTCACCGCTGACGAGATTGACCTGCGTCCCGCCCCCGTCGAGCGTCAGACCGCCAGAAGCGACCTGAATCGCGGGCAGGGCGCCCCCCGACCCAAGAAGATTTTCGCCCGGGTTCGTCAGGGTAAGCGTTCCCGGCCCGGTCTTGAGCAGGCGGCCTTCATTGCTGGTCATGGTCACTGGCCCGCCGAATGTTAGGTCACCGTCGATGGCTACGGCATTAAGCCCCCCATCGAGCAAAAACCCGCGATCACTCGCCGCTCCTTCGCCAAGGTAGTGCAACGTTCCTCCCGCCAGGACAAGATTCTCGGGCGCCGCCGAAGAAGCCCCGATCGAACTCGATTGGCCCCCATCCTCTATCGTCGTCACGCTGAGGCGGCCTCCCTGAATCCGCGTTACCCCGGTGTATTCGTTGAGGGTGCGGATTACCGCGGTCCCGCTTCCGCTTTTCGTTATTCCGGTCCCACCCGAAATCCCGCCCTCGCCGACGAGAGTGTAAATCGTCTCTGCATCGTTATGGAAAACCAGGGAACCTGGAGATACCATGTCGCCAATCTCGACATCAAAGGCCCCGACCAAGGCGTTTGTGAATGCCACCGGGTCTCCGTTCCGAAAGACCGCTGCGGCCCCGGAAAGCTGATCCTTCCAGTTGGGCGTCGCACCGATATCCCAGTGCCCATCGTCCTCTCCGGCATCCCAGACAAGGGAAACGACCTCCGTCACGACAAGTGTCAGGGACCGATTTTCACGGTCGTCGACGAGCGTCGCGGCAACCCCCGGCGGAAGCATGCCGAGATCAAAGACGCCCTCCCCCGTCCGGCTCTCATACTCCATAAGGAGATGGCTACCCAGGGGAAGTGCATCTGCTTTAATATGCACGAATGCCATCTCCTCAACCGTCAACTCGCCGACGGATACAGCGGCGGCCTCAATCGCGCCAAACGACCCTAGATCGAATTCGATCCCGGCCTCCTCCTCCAGGAAAAGAGAACTGGCGGCGACCCGGGCGCCCGGTTCCTCCAATCGGACCCCGAGCACGGCCTCACCAGCAACCGAGTATGCGCCACCATCACCGGTGGCCGTCGTTACTATTAAGCGTCCGGCGTTAACATTCGTTTCGCCGCTGTAGGTATTCGCGCCGGAAAGAACCAGCGTGCCGTCTCCGGTTTTGATCAGGCCGCCCGCTCCTGGCAGCGCCTGACCGATGGTTATCGCAAAACCATTGGAATCGACGGTCATTCCACCCGGCTGAATGTCCACCACCCCAAACCCGTCAAAAAACCGGGAATGATGCTGCTTCGCCCGAATCGTCCCACCGTCAAGAATCACCGTGGATGCGCCGGGATCGACGAGATCGCTGAGATTGCCGGTAATCCTGTTGGCGATAAGCATACCCCCTTCCAGGCGCAGAACACCTTCGGCATCCGCGCCCGCCCCCGTCACGTTGACTATGCCCGCATCGATCACAGCGTCGCCCGAAACAGTCACGACTCCTGACGCCCCGTTCGCGGAACCAATATTGAGCCGACCTCCATTTGTATCCACGTATCCACTACTTTGATGAACGACACCCCGGCTGTTAGTCCCGGCGGAAGCTACCTCGAAGTGACCGCCGCCGGTTACGGAAATGCTCCCTCCGGTTATTGTCATTTCACCCTCCCCGCCCTCTCGCCCGACTACAATACTGTCCTCGATGGCAAAGTCGCCACCATGAATGGCCAACTCGCCGCTTGCGTCGTCGCCATCGCCAATACGGACCTCGCCTCCACCAACCCATACCTCGCCACCGGTCTGGACAAATGTCCCCCGCGAATTGTCTCCGACGATCAGGTGACCCGAGCCGGTCTTTTCAAGCCTGCCGCCGGTCACTGTCATCGCTCCGGTTCCCGAGGTCCGTCCAAGCGAGAGACGATCCGGCGCCCGAAAGATACCACCGAAAAGCTCAAACGCTCCAGTACCGCCCTCGGAACCGACGTTGACCGGCAGGGTTGCGTTAAACTCGCCTCCGTACTGTGTCACCTCACCTATTCCGTTCGAGTGGATTCCGATGTAAATCTGCCCTCCACGAACAAAATGGTTGAAGCGAGCTCCATCATGGATCTCCAAACGCCCGCGTCCATTGGTACCGAGCATAAAAGTTTCGTTCCACTGCGTGAACTCACCGTTTTCCCGGAGGATCAACTCGCCCAAGGAGTACCTCGATCCAACGACGACCTCAAACCCAAGCGCCTCAAACACGCCGTCACCTGCGATTTCAAGGGTTCCCCAAATGGATCCCGGATCACCGATCACGCCGCCGCCGAAGGCGCCTATGGAAGCATACCTCACTACGGAAAACCTCCCTCCTGAAACCCGGAGTGCTCCCACGCCGTTGCGTCCGACAAAGATCGCCTCGACTGTCCGATCTCCTTCTGTGAAGCGAGCCGTGCCGCCATTGATGACCGCAGTGCTTCCCGGAGCAGCCGGAACCTCCCCTGTGCTCCAATTGCTCGCAACATTGAAGTCGCCGTCTTCCACCTGCCAGAGAGCATCCAGAGCAAAGGCGGTCGTTAGGCAAAACAAGGCCGCGGATCCGGCCAAAACGAAAAGGGGGAGAAGGTTTGTCTTCATGGGGACAATCGAAATTAAAGGACGGCCTGGTACTTGTCGGCGAGCCAGGAAAAGGCGAGGCTACCCAGGGAAACGAAGGAAGGCAAGGAGTTTGTTAGAGGACCCCGCCTATGAAACGACCCCCGCCTGATCTCCGGTCGCCGGAGAGCCACAGGGTCATGGCGAGATATGCCACATACCGAGCCCGCCCCCTTCGCTTCCGATGCGGGGTGCTCTCATAAGGCTCCTAAATCCGAGGCAGAAACGCGATTTTCTGGAGGGGTGGCCCGACTTATTGGGATCCCCGTCGTGGCGAACCAGATGACGTCAGGTTTGTACTCGTAACAAAACTTCGACCTCCTCCGCTATCAAACCGTCCTAAAGCTCGCCATGTCGTTTTAAGAATCCCGAGTCCGGTGCGAATCTTCCGGGCGACGCAATTCTCCTTCCTTCGAAGCGGAGAAAGTAGTCTCGTAGGCGGTCCACACCTGGGAGCAATGCTCGCTCAGCCCCCTGGTTCGCACGAGGAACACGCTTACCGAGATCAGCAAGTCGGGCTGAAGCACCGACCTACTGGCGAGCCCTGAAGCGGTAGCGCCGTTCTTCAGATGGCGGCGAGGGGCGTGAGGCGAGTTGGGGATGTGGCTATGCTGGCCAGAAGATGGCGAGCCAGATCGTGGGGTTGGCCGGGTCGGTCCGGGCTACCCGGTGCCGAACGTGGGCGGCGATGAACAGGTAGTCTCCTGCTGCGAGCATTGTCTCGCGGCCGTCCTCGAATTGTACGGTTCCGGATCCTTTCAGGACCATGACCCATTCGCGGGACGATTGATCATACCATCCAGACGCCGGAGAGGTGTGCCCCCTGGAAACGATACGCTCGATGCGCACTCCGTCCCGGCTCAGAATCTCTTGGCTATATAAGGGTGGGATGGAGGCGTGGGGCTCTTCCGGGGTGAACTCGGGCGAAATTGCGCGAGCGGAAGTTATTCGGGGGAGAGATTTCCAGGTGACGCCGGTCTTTGTGGACGATTATTTAGCTTGCCGAAAAGGGGTTTTCGGATTACCGATTTGGAATGTTGAAAGAAGAAATTGGCAAGTTATCCGCTTCCGAGAAGTTGCTTCTGGTCAACGACCTGTGGGATGAGCTGGCGGAAGTCCAGGAGGAGATTCCGCTTACCGATGAACAGAGGGCTCTTTTGGACGAACGTTATCGGGCATTTCTGGAGAATCCGGAGGAAGGAGAACCCTGGGAGGTTGTCCAGGAACGTATCCGGAAGATGCTTTGAGGTATTTCTGTCACCATTGGTTCCGACGCCCAACGGGACATTGCCACAATTGCCCTGTGGTACGAGCGTCAGCAACCAGGAATCGGAAACTACTTTCTGGTGTGTGTAGATGCCGCACTTGAGGCTGTGAAGCGATCTCCGTTGGGTTACCGTAAATCTCATGGGGAGTTTCGGCGCATTCTGGTCCGGAAGTTTCCCGTTGGCATCTTTTACCTGATCCATCGAGAGCAGGTGGTGGTTGCCGCCGTGATCGACTTACGCAGGAACCCGACCGCGATTGAAGAACGGCTTCGTTAGTGCCCGACGAGGACCAGAAATGTCGAAGGAGCGATGACGTCAGGTCTGAGGGAAATCAGAGGACGTCTGTACTCTTGACAAAACAGCGCGTTTCTCCGCCGTCAAACCGCCGGAAGCTCGCTATGCCGTTTTAAGAATCCCGAGTCCGGCGCGAATCTTTTCACGGGACTGATTGGTCTTGGGATTGATCGTAGCGGATTGTTTGGCCGATTCCCGATTCGCGAAGATTCAGGTGATTCGTAGTTTCCGGTATTCCGCTCCCGGTCTCTTTCGGCAGTGATCGTCCTTATGAGGTTCGCTATGGAAGCTCCCAGTAAACGCGCTGCCCCGGTTTGAGTGCCGTGATTGCGCTGGCAATCAACGGACCGTGCTTCCTGAGTTCGGGCCCTCTTGTCGTCGGGAGAATAAAGATCGAAAGGAAAGAAATCCGACAAACTGCTAATGGATACGGCGTTCCCTGATCGAAAAGGATCCGCATCAACGATTCCGAAGCCCGGTCGGGGCACATACGCGTCGGCCGGGTTTTCTGCGGCGACTGGTTCGGCCAGGGCAGTGGCCAGGCGCGTCCACCGGCCTCTGTGCCCCGGAAGGAATTGACTCTCAGGGACCGTACGGATTACCTGAGATCATGAGAATGACACCCCCGCTGCTTGCGTTTCTTATCTTTGTGGCCCTCCCCTGTGTGCTGAACGCCAGCCCCGAGGACGACTACACTTTCACGGTCACCGACGGAGAAGCGACCATTACGAGGTACACCGGACCGGGCGGTGACGTGGTGATCCCGTCCACCCTTGATGGTTATCCGGTGGTCGCAATAGAGAGTGAAGGACGACTCGGAGCTTTCGAACAAAATCAACTTATCACAAGCGTAACCATCCCTGAAGGCATCACTACGATTGCTATCTCAGCCTTTCGAAACGCCCACAATCTCGTTGAGGTGACAATTCCGGATACGGTTAACTCAATTGGCTCCGGGGCGTTCTCTGGATGCCATAGTCTTGTCTCCGCCGCTCTCCCCAAGACCCTGACAACCATAGAAGCCGGTTTGTTTGCGGGCTGTTATTCCCTTACGGAAATCGAGATCCCCGAAAGCGTGACCTCCATAGGAACGGCCGCCTTCTTCGCTTGCACAAGTCTCACCGAAGTGGACATACCCGAAGAGGTCACGGCTATCGGAGAAAGGGCGTTCGAAGGCACAAGCAATCTCACCGGAATCCAAGTCGATTCCGCCAACACTGTCTACGCCAGCTTCTCCGGAGTATTGTTTGACGCCGATATGCGCGAACTAATTCAATATCCCATTGGAAATCGCCGCGATTCATTCGAAGTTCCCGAGGGGGTGGTCGCCATCAAAGAATCCGCTTTCCTCGGCGCCCCCCATTTGGCCGAGATCGATCTACCCGAGAGTCTCGTATCGGTAGGCGTGTCCGCCTTCCGTGGCTGCGAAAACCTCATCGATGTAACACTCCCCCATGGGGTCACCTCCGTCCAGCGCAATACATTCGCGGAATGCACCAGCCTTACCACAGTAACCCTCCCCGACACAATCGAGACCATCGAACGAGGTGCGTTTTTCAATTGTCAAAACCTGATTGAGGCGAAAATCCCAAAAAATGTCGTATCTATTGAAGCCATCGCGTTCTATAATTGCTCCAGCCTTGAGACCGTAGATATTCCCGGCAGCGTCACGTTCATCGGAGAATGGGCGTTCTACGGTTGTTCAAGCCTGACCCATGTGAAACTCCCGGAGAATGTCACTGTCATAGCACCATCCACCTTTGAGGACTGTACCAGCCTTCTGAGCGTAGAGTTTCCCGCGCGCCTCACCACGATTCACAGGCATGCTTTTTCAGGATGCTCGAGCCTTGAACAGATAGATCTTCCAAATGGAGTGGTCGACATCGGGGCCGAGGCTTTTCAAGGTTGCACCAGCCTCACCGACGTCGCGATTCCTGAGAGCGTTACCCACCTTGGCACAGGCGTTTTTTCCGGATGCACCAGGCTTTCCAACGTCCACCTTCCGGAAAGCATAACTGAAATTCCACGACAGGGCTTCCAAGATTGTACGGATCTAACCAGTGTGCATATCCCGGACAACGTCACCACGATCGGCAATGCTGCCTTCAGGGGTTGCATCAACCTTTCCAGCATCGAGATGCCCGAAACCCTTAGCAACATCGGAAGCCAGGCTTTCGCGTATTGCATCAGCTTGGAGGAAATCGATATTCCCGAGGGGATAACCTCGATCAACTTCCAGACCTTCATTCAATGCCGGAGCCTCGAACACATTGAGATTCCCGCAAGCGTCACCGACTTCGGACTGCGAGCCTTCTCGGGAACCGGCAAATTGACCAGGATGGTTTTTCACGGCGATGCCCCGTCAGTGGACCGCGTTGCTTTTTCCGGCATGGTGTCCAACTTTGCGGTTTTCTACTTTGACGAGGCCGAGGGCTTCACCTCGCCCACCTGGGAAGGCTACCCTGCAATAAACCTCGGCGAGCGCCGCCCCTTCACCGATTGGCTGTTGGAGGAAGAGGTCCTCTCGGCCAGTTACACCGGTCCGGCGTCCGACATCAATGGCGACGGTGTCAGTCTTCTGATGGCATATGCATTAAACCTCGATCCGAAGAAAAACCTGACGGCAAGCGTACCACAAGCCGCAGAGGACGCGGACCAGATGACGATGGACTTTCCCGGCGACCAACCTGGAATCAATTACACCGTGGAAGCCAGCACGGACCTGGTCGACTGGGACACCTCCGGGGTCACCCTCTCCAAGCCCGACGCCGAAGGCAACCGGACCGCCCTAGTCGAGACGTATGGCGAGGATGCCCTCTTCCTCCGCCTGGTCGTGGAGGAATCCCACCCGTAACCCCCGGCGCAACCAGCGCACTCCGCATAAGCCTTAAGAATGGATTAAAGGAAAGGCACGCCCCCTCACGTGCCATTGCCGGAACCGTCCGTTGAAGGAACCGGCGATACCGGTCCCGATAATCCTGAATCTACCCCCGCGCTTTCCGGTCTCGACCAAAGAGAGGATTCTCGAAGAGCTCATCGAACGAGTCTTCACGAATCCCAACGCCTACCTCGACTGGAGCCCCCGGGGAGACGTCGCGGATTCCGCCACGTGCCCCGCGCAGGTCTCCGAGGCCCCACACCCCACCGTCCACAGCGCCGTTTTGAGGAAGACGGCGTTTTCTACGTCGGCTCCGTACGAAACGAGGACAAGCGCCCCGCCCGCCTGCTGTGCTTCCGCTCCGCTCTCACCGGGGCCGTCGGCGCCAGTCGCCGGTTCAGCCGCGAAGAGGCCCTTGTGGTGTAGCCGTAGTTGCCGAAGCCAGGCAGCGTGAGCGTATCCCCGAATGTCAACCCTAAGCCGAACGTGGCGTAGTTTATCCCCGTCGGCAGCGGCTCGGCGAGGCGGACCAACGCCAGGTCGTGATGGATGCTGTTTGAAAAGCCGGTAAAGTCCGGATGAATGGCGCCTCGCTGTTTGCTGTGGATTCCGTGGGCTGGCTGAAGCATGGCCCTCTTACGTAGCTCCGTGCTTTTAGCCGGAGTTCCCTTCCCGGGAACCGTCGTCCGCACACCGCACAGAACGCCCGCTGAAGCAGGGCGCTACGAGTTTCGTACTCCCCCGTAGCTCCG
>JBJHCF010000005.1:0-154138 GCA_050506795.1 Opitutia bacterium | reverse complement strand
GTTCCTCTGGTGGGCCATGCTCCCGCTGGCCGCCGACCTGGGAGCGCGGGCATCCTGCCCGCACCGGCGGCGCGGGAGCGCCGCCCTCCAGGGAGCGGAATCGCGATCCCGATCTCGATTCGGTCACATCAAACGATGAACCGCCTTAATCGAGCAGCATTCAGACTAGTCGTTCTCCTCGTCGGCCGCGATCTCCGCTTCCAAGGCGTCGAGCACGTCATCCATGTTCTCGGCGTCGATCGTTTCGCGCGCCTCGGCCTCAAAGTCGGCAACGGTCTGCCCGTCGGCGGCCGGGGCGTCCCCGGCCGGACCGTTTCCGTTACCACAAGCCACTAGAAAAACGGATCCCGCCAGGACCACAAAAAATTTTATCAGAAGGTTCATCATCGAATGGGTTTGGGTGGTAATAATCGTATATCCGCCCGCCGGGTCATTCCTCGTCTGCATCATCGTCTTCCGGGACAAGTCCCAAACGTTCCTGAACTCTCGCCAACTGGCTGCCGTAGCGCTCCATCTCCCGCTCGATCAACCGTTCGACACGCTCCAGCGCGTCCGCACGCCCCTGCTCGTCCGCCAGTTCCCGCACGCGTTCCAATTGGGCCAGCCGCCGAAGGTGGACTATTTGAAACTGATCGAGTTGCCGCTGGGCCGCCTCTCTGGCTCGCTCGATGCCACGACCTACACGGTCCGCGGCGTCCGCCGCCGCTTCGGAACCCGACTCCACCGCCTCCATGGCCCGTTCGGGGACATCCAATCCCCGCAGCCGTTCACCCACACCGCGCGGGGTGTCATCGCCACGCGCGTCGTCGGCGGCAAATACCGGCGTACAAATCGCCAGCGCCCAAATTATTCCCAAAGAAATTCCGAATCTCCCAATTTTCATAATCACAATTCGTTCAAATCTCCGGCTATCCGCGGGTCCTGTCAAGGCTCACGACCCGTTCAATTTGGAGATCACCAGAGCTTGATATACTGAACAAAATGCCACATAATCCAGCCCATTAACCGTCTCCAACACCATTACCGTCTCCCGTTCCAACCTGACTTCGTCCGATCCTCGAACGTTTATCTTGGACCTTCGCTATTTGAGGTGAGCTCCGAAACAGTGATTTCCGGGAACTTGCGTCCCCGGAATTGTCCGGCTGAAGCACGGACCTACGTAAAAGGCCCATTATCGAGTAGTGCCGTGCTTAAGCCGGCCCATGGAACCCACAACAAACAGCAAGGTGCCTCTATTTCCCATTCCAGGCATCAACTCCCAGGGTGCTTTTTCCCGTGCGAATCGCGGGATGAGTAACGCGAACACCGCTATGCCGCTTCGCTACCTTTTCATTGACTTCGACAGCTTCTTCGCCGCGGTGGAGCAGCAACTGCGTCCGGAATTACGCGGGCGACCAGTGGGAGTGGTGCCGGCGATGGGCGTCGACACCACCTGTTGTATCGCGGCGAGTTATGAGGCCAAACGATTCGAGGTGAAAACCGGCACCAATGTGCGAGAAGCCCGTCTCCGTTGTCCGGGAATTCAGTTCGTGGAGGCCAGCCACTCGCGTTACATCGAGGTCCATCATCGGGCCAAGTCGGTCGTCGAATCCTGCCTGCACGTCGAGGCGGTGGAATCGATCGACGAGATGTACGGAAAGCTTCCCAGCCACTGGAGCCCCCCGGAGGTGGCGCGCTCGCGGGCGGTGGCAATCAAGCAGGCGCTGGCGGCGGAGATAGGCCCTTACATCACCGCCTCCATCGGCATCGCGCCCAACCGGTTCCTGGCCAAAATGGCCAGCAAGCGTCACAAGCCCGACGGCCTGACCCTTTTCGAGGCAAGCCGGTTGCCCGAGGCGCTCTTCGACTTCGAACTCAAGGATGTTCATGGCATCGGCCGCCGGATGGAGCCCCGGCTCCGGTCGGCCGGCATCAACTCCGTGGAGGCGCTTTGCCTGGCTCCGCGACATCGCCTGCACGCCATCTGGGGTTCCGTTGACGGCGACCGGCTCTGGGCGGAACTGCGGGGAGAGGATGTGCCCCCGGTAACCACTCGGCGCCAGAGCATTTCCCACTCCCATGTACTCGAACCCCGCTTCCGCACCTGCGAAGGCGCACGCACCGTCATGCACCGCATGCTGCAGAAGGCCTGTCGCCGGCTGCGAATCCTGGGATTCCACACCGGCCGGCTCAGCGTCTCCGCCCGGTTCGGTTTCGAACACCGCTGGAGCGAGGACACCACATTTTTCCCCACTCAGGACTCCGTCGTGCTGGGCGGACACACCGATCGCCTCTGGCAGGGACGTCCGTCCGAACTCGATACACCCACCAAGGTGGGCGTTACCCTGCTCGACCTCATCCCGTCCGAGGCCCACACGCCATCCCTCTTTCCGGAGGAAAACAACGAACGCCGCCTCCGGCTCCAACGGGCCATGGACGACCTGAACATCCGTTACGGCGGCCAGACCGTCTATTACGCCCCCGCCCACCTCCCGCGCGCCCAAGCTCCCGCCTCCGCCATGCGCATCGCCTTCAACCACATCCCCGACCCCGACACGGAGCGCGATTGAACCTTACAGATACGTTCGATTAACGGTACCCGATTTGGAGAGAAATGATCACAACACCCGCCTCTTCCGCCACCGCCGGGCCAAAACGAACCCGAGCACTCCTAAGCCGAAAGCCAATGCGTAAACCCTGGGTTCGGGGATGGCCCCCGCCAGGATCGGTTCGCCGGCGACACTGTTCCATGCCCAGTCGTGCACGGTTAATGTGCCTTCCGAGGCGCTATGCTCAACCCGAATCCAGCCGTAGTAAGGCAACGCGTTCGGATCCTCCCAGCCAGCGAATTCTTCGTAGACCCGCACACCGATAAAGCCGGAAGCGTCGTAAAAACTTCCATCGCCGGAAGTCGATACTAGAGAAAAAGCGATACGATCAGCCCACATCGAATTATTACTGATTTCCATTCCGACTTCCAAGCGAGCGGCCGAAAAATCAGGGTCCCACACTCCTTGAACCCTCGCCCCCTGGCTACCCCAGGTCCACCAAAGTTCATTCTCGCTTTCAACCCATGTGCGAAAGGTCAACATCTGCGAGACTTCACCAAATTCAAACGATGCTGATTCGTCCTCGGTGTTTCCCAGCACAAATCCTCCATCGGGAACATAAACAATCACCGCGTCACTGGTGTTGGGGATCGAGGCGAACCCGCAGGCTGATACCATCAACAGTACAATAACGAATCTATTCATTGGAACTTGCCACGCCACCGCCTGGCCAAAACGAACCCGAGCACTCCTAAGCCAAACGCCAGCGCGTAAACCCGGGGTTCCGGGATCGCCCCCGCCAGGATAGGTTCGCCGGGTATGCTGTTCCAAGCCCAGTCGTGTACGGTCAACGTCCCCGCCGAAGCATTGTGCTCTATGCGAATCCAGCCGTAGTAAGGCAAGGCGTCCGGGTCGCGCCAGCCGGCTTCATTCTCGAATACCCGTAACCCGGCAAAACCGGTGATGTCGTAAAATGTTCCCTCGCCGTTCGTATAGGCCAAATGCGATGTGCTCCTGCCGAGTTCATTCCAGGATAAATTACCTCCGATTTCCGTTCCCGCATCCAAACGGGCCGGCGAAAGCCCGGGGTTATCCACGGATTCCATCGTACGTGCCTCGTCCAGCCATCCCCACAAAGTATCACTTTCATTGATCAGGTATGTGTTGAATGCCAACACTGCCGACGGAACTCCGAACTCGATCGAAATGGCCTGACCGGGTTCGTCGCCCATTGTAAACCCGCTGTCGGGAACATAAACGATCGTCGCTTCACCCGCATTCGGCACGGACGTCAACCCGAGAACCGCTGCAAACAGCAATGTATGAGCCATTTTTTTCATATCGTAACCCTCCTGTTTACTCTCTGTATTTTATCATCCACCCTACTGCCCGTCCTCCACGAACCGGATCGATCCGTTCTCCAAAAAGACGGCGCTATCCCAATGATCATCGTCCGCATCGGCGACCACCACCTTCACGCGGTAATGCTTGCCTCCTTCCACTTTTCCCGGACCTATATATTTCAAGATGGACAGGATACTCAATCCGTGCTCCCCTTCAGCCGGGGTTGCTACCATATCATGCTGTAGATACTGTCCTCCCAGGGAACTCGAATCGTCCTTAATATCCCACTCCCGAGCCACATATCCGACCGGTTCCCAAGCGACGGGAATTCGCTTTCCCGGCTGAAACTCGCCGAAATCCATGCTGTAGACGGATCCGTCGTCAATCTCAAAATAGTCCCACTGTAAATCGCTGTTGTCGCTTGGATCGTATCCTGTGGCTGAAAAGCTCGCGGTATCCAAATGAACGAGCCCCACGAACCCATCCCCGAGAGGGTCGTTGTTGTCGGTAAGGTTTATTGCCCAGTTTGACGGCTCATCCTGCTCGTCTCCTTCCCAGAACCTGGCCCGGATGTTGCCGCCGTCCACTTCCGCCCGAATCCAATACCACTCCCCTTCGGTGAATTCGAAATCGCTGTCGAAGTCACCAACCTGAATCGATTCCAGCACTTCCACGGTCGCCGAGGGATAGAAGCCGGGTGTTATACCGGAGTGCGGGTGGAATGCATCATTCCCTTCGGCTGATACATCAAGCCCTTCGACTCTATATACCGTGAATACCGCATTTCCGGCATCCAAGCCAAAGGCGACCACGTAACCGGAGACTTTGTAATCTTCTCCATACCTTCCCCTTAAGACGACTCCGCCCCAGCCGTAATCACCATGCTCTAACTCCTCATGGTCGGGATGCCAGCCTAATCCGACCGTATTCATCTGGCGCATTCGTGCCTTGACACCGATATTTCCGTAAATTGCGGCCGGACCTCCGGACGCTTCGATCCGTCCGGTAAACCCTTCATATCCGAAATGATGGGGCGGCTGAGCGGGTGTATTGAACGAAAAACCCGACTCGACAACGTTTACCCCGATGTTGTCGGTAACGACATGCCCCGCGTTGAACACGTTGATAGCGCGGCTGTGGCTTTCCGTATCAGGGAGCACCCCGATGTTCGCGCGAGTGTCCGGTATGATTTCGTCGGTTGAATCATCCAATTCGAAAACGAACACTCCCACGCCGTCGGTCTTGGGGAGGTTACCTGAAGGAAGATCGTATTCATCCGAGGCGAAAAAAAAACGCCATTTCCAGGCGACCGGCGCCGGCGGTCTCCGCTTCGCCGATACCCATCATCAAGGTGTAATAGGTTCGGCCGTCGCCAGCTTCGAAACCCCGAACACCGCGCATGAAATTGAAGTCGATGTTGGAATATACCGTGAGGGTGTGGCCTTCTTCATTGTGCCATTGGATGCGGGAAACTTCCCGGTCGTAGATGGTCACGGAAAGGGGCAGGACAATGTTCTCCAGGTAATCCGTGCGCTGGAGGTAGGCCAACGCCGCCAGGGAAAGGCCGTAATCCAGCGCCACTTCGAGTTCGTCGTCCGAAAACCTCGCATAGGGGTCGGGCTGCGACTCCGGTTCGGGCGCGGGAATATCCGGCGGCTTCACCCGGTTCATGATCAGATTGGTGCGGCCTTCCCGGGAGACCTCGCGGGATTCGAGGACTTCGAATTCAATTCGGTTGAGGGGACGCTCAGCTTCGCGTTCGGCCCGCGCCGCGACCTCCGCCCGGACGATCGCGTCGGCCTCGGCATCGCTCAACGGTAGGAGCTCATCGCTATCGTTGGCTCCGGCGACGAGCCATGGCAATGTAGTGATCAGGAGTAGGTATCGAGTTTTCATGGTGATTGGACGGTATTATACTTAAATCGATTCGGTGGGCCGGACCGTATTTGGAATGCTCCGACGGGCAATTTAATTAACGAGGTGGGCGGCATTTATAAGCAGCCGGCGGACAGGCTATTATTATTAGGATAAACTCGGGACAGCGGCGAAATTCACAGGAGTCGACAATCCTAACAGATCTGTTGTTGTATTCGGTCGAAAGTGGATTGATTCCATATCAACGCGGAAGATTTCGGAATTCGCTAAAGGGTCGGCAGGGGGTTTTGGGAGAAGATGATCACCGGAGGCACGAAGACACGGAGAATTCAGTTGGACCCGCCTCCGTGAGCTCCGTGACTCCGTGTGAGGTTCACCCCCGTAAGCGGCAACGGTCCCGGCTTGCCGGGATTGCCCTCCATGGATTTCCCGACCGGCACCGGTTGCGTCGAATCAGGGATTCCGCTCGGTGTGAGCCCGGATGGCCTCCACCAGAGCGGGGAGGTTTTGTTCTTTGGGTTCAACGTGCACGGTGATGCCGTAGCTTTTCAGTTTTTCGCTGGTTACCGGACCGATGCTGCACGCGAGCGGCTGGGTCGCCGCCGGCTGCAATTTCAGGGCACCGGCCTGTTCGGCAAAGGACTGCACGGCCGAGGAGCTGGTGAAGATGATGTAGTCGGCACCGCGTTCGCGGAAGTCTTGTGCCTCGGGCAGGTCTTCCAACGGCTGCAATTCCGTTTTATAGACCGGCAGGCGATCGACGATGGCAAAACCTTCCTTCTCCAATCGGCCGATGAGTTTTTCCCCGCCGCGGTTTCCGGTCACGGTCAAAACCTTGGCGCTGTCCAGACTGCCGGTGCCGATCAATGCTTCCGCCAGTGCTTCCCCGGTCGCGGTTTCAGGAATCAGTTCGGGTTTCAATAAATAATTCTCGATGGCCCGGGCGGTGGCTTTTCCCACAGCCGCGATACGCATCGAACCGAGGTCGCGCACATCGGGATGGCGTTGCAGGAAGTATTCAAAAAAATGTTTCACGCCGTTGGCGCTGGAAAAGACCAGCCAGTCATAGGCGCCCAGTTCCTCCAGGATCTCTTTCCAGATTTTTTCGTCATGATCCGCGGATACACGAACCATGGGAATTTCCAACACTTCGGCGCCCAGCGATTCCAACTGTCCGCGCAGTTCCCCGGCCTGCGCCCGGTTGCGGGTCACCACCACCCGGCGGCCGAAAAGCGGACGGCTCTCGAACCAATCCAATCCCTCACCGGCCGCGACCACGTCGCCGACAATCACCACCGCGGGCGCGCCCAGACCGGCGGCGGCGACCTTCTCCGGAAGCTCACTCAGCGGAGCCCGGCAGGACCGCTGTTTGCTTAGGGAAGCCCACTGCACCACCGCCGCCGGGGTGTCCGGCGAACGTCCTCCCGCGATCAGCTCGGCCACAATTTCCTTCAGCCTCCCCATCCCCATGTAGATGCAAAGGGTGGCGTCGAGGGCGCCATAGGACCGCCAATCCACCACCGAACGCTTCTTGACCGGATCCTCGTGTCCGGTCAGGAACACCACGGCGGAACTGGTGTTTCGTTGAGTCAGGGGAATCCCGGTATATCCGCCCGCGGCCACCGCCGCGGTCACTCCCGGAACGATCTCGAACGGAATGCCGTTCTGACGCAAACGCCGGGCTTCTTCCCCGCCGCGTCCATAGACGAATGGATCCCCTCCTTTCAGGCGCACGACCTCCAGACCGTCGCGAACCTTGGTCATGAGAATCTCTTCGATTTTCTCCTGCTCAACGCTGTGGAAACCAGCCTTCTTGCCGACATAGATACGCTCGCAGTCCGAACGGCAGCCCGCCAGCAAATCCGGATGCACCAGGTAGTCGTAGACCACCGCATCGGCCCGCGCCAGCAGATCGGCCGCCCGGCGAGTGATCAAGCCGGGATCCCCGGGTCCTGCGCCGACCAGGTACACTTTGCCCGTCCCCGTTTTCATGCTTCCTCGTTTTCGATCAGATTCAAATCCGCCGCCGCTTTACGCACCTTCGTCTCAATCGATTCTTCCGCGTCCGCAGGGATAGGAACCCGGAGGTGTCCGGTTTTCTCGTGAAAGATCGAGAGGTGTCCCTCCGCGTAATGCGCCGCGAACGCCGCGTGACACCCTCCGCCCAATGCGGCCAGGAAAGCGCGTTCCGCCCGGACCGCCAGATCGGTTTCCGCATCGAGTAAAGGGCTCCATTTTCCCGCCGTGGTCGCCAGGGACTCAAGGGCAATGGCCCCCTGACCCGGCGCCGGCACCATTTCCCGCACCGTCAACTCCCGGAAAACCAGTCCCGGCCAGGATTCGATTCCCAGCCGCCGCAAACCGGCGGCCGCCAGCACGGTCCCGTCGGCTTCCCCCTCGGTCACCTTGCGCAGGCGCGTCTCCACGTTGCCGCGAATTTCCGCCCATTCGGCCTCGGGGAAAAGGAGAGCCGCCTGAGCCCGCCGACGAGGACTGCCGGTGGCGAGCAAGCGCGGCGAGTCACACCCTTCACGCAGCACCAGCACATCGTTGGGACGTTCCCGGGGGAGGAATCCGGCCAGGGCGAGTCCATCGGGGAGCGTCGTCGGAAGATCCTTGCTACTGTGCACCGCGATGTCGGCATCACCCCTGAGCAGCGCCATTTCCAGCTCACCGGTAAAAAGACCTTTCCCCCCTTCTTTCTCCAGGGACCACCCCTGTTGCCGGTCACCGGTCGTGACCAGCTCGAGCAGGGAAACCTGGGCTTCCGGCCAGTAGCGCTGCAAATGGTCGGCCACCAGGCGACTCTGTTTCAGCGCAAGGGAACTGCGGCGGGTGGCCAGGATAATCCGGTCTTTCATGGTAAACGCCATTTCGATTCCGCTCCATCCCGGTCGCGCGACCGGGACGTCACAAACCCTATTGACACGGGAATCGCATCAATAGGGTTCATAAAAACCGCCGGAATCGTTCCGGTGTGGCGGAAACGGCGACTCAACTTCCGTAGGAAGCCTGGACGCCCTTGATGTTTTTCTTGGACACCCAAGGCATCAGGCCACGCAGCCGTTTGCCGGTCTTTTCGATCGGATGCTGTTCGCCGGCCTTCATGAGGGCCTTGTAATTCTTGAGTCCGCCCTGGTACTCGGAAACCCACTCCTTGGCAAACTTGCCGCTCTGGATCTCCTTGAGGACGGTCTTCATCTTCTTGCGCACCGCGCCGTCGATCAACCGAGGACCGCGGGTGATGTCGCCGTACTTGGCGGTCTCGGAAATGGAAAAACGCATTCCCGAAATTCCGGACTCGTTGATCAGGTCGACGATCAGCTTCAGTTCATGCAGGCATTCGAAGTAGGCCATTTCCGGCTGGTAACCGGCCTCGACCAGGGTTTCGAATCCGGCCTGGATCAACGCGGTGGTGCCGCCGCAAAGCACGGCCTGTTCGCCGAAAAGGTCGGTTTCCGTTTCTTCCTTGAAGGTGGTCTGCAGAACGCCGGCACGCGCGCCGCCGATCCCCTTGGCCCAACCGAGAGCGACCTTTTTCGCTTTGCCGGAGGCGTCGTTATGCACCGCGATAAGGCTGGGAACGCCCTTGCCTTCCTGGTACTGACTGCGCACGACATGGCCCGGTCCTTTCGGAGCGACCATGATCACATCCACATCGGCCGGCGGCTTGATCAGGCCATAGTGGATACAGAACCCATGACTGAACAACAGGCACTTGCCTTTGGTCAGGTGCGGTTCGACATCCTTTTCGTAAACGGAAGCCTGCTTCATGTCGGGAACGGCCAACATGATCACATCCGCCTTCTGCACCGCTTCGCTGGTGTCGTAAACCTTGAAGCCCAGCTTCTGCGCGACCGGGCGTGACTTGCTTTTGGCGTAAAGGCCGATGATAACGTTGCAGCCGCTCTCTTTCAAGTTAAGCGCGTGGGCGTGTCCTTGGGAGCCGAAGCCGATAACGGCCAAGGTCTTGGAACTGATCGACCTGAGATCGGCGTCTTTCTCCGTGTATACTTTTGCTGGCATGGTTTTCTTGATTTGGTTTTCTGGAAGAGAACTGGCTAAATGATCCGTCCGGCGGTCGCCACAAGGCTGCCACTTCGAACAAATGGCGACGGTTTCCCTGCGATAGGCTAACGGGCCATCGCCAATTTGCCGGTTCGGGAAATATCGAAAATTTCGAACGGTTCCAGCAGTTCGAGGAAAGCGTTGATCTTTCCCTCGTCACCGGTGATTTCAATCACCACTGACTTGGATCCGACGTTGATTATTTTCGCCCGGAAAATATCGCAGATCTGCATAATCTCGGAGCGGTTGGAGGAATCGGCGCCGAGTTTGACCAGCACCATCTCCCGATCCACCGATTGACCGGCACTGAAATCGGTCACCTCGATCACATTGATCAGCTTCCGCAATTGCTTGGTAATCTGATCGAGAGTCGCGTCGTCCCCCTTCACCACAGCCGTTATGCGCGAAAGCGTGGAATCGTGGGTAGGTGCCACGTTAAGGGTGTCGATATTGAATCCGCGACCGCTGAACATTCCCGCCACGCGGGCCAGCACGCCGAATTTATTTTCGACCAGGACTGAGATGGTGTGCCTCATAAATTAAATCGTTGGGTGGACGGCGAGGGATTCGAACCCCCGACCCCCTCGGTGTAAACGAGATGCTCTAACCAACTGAGCTAGCCGTCCGCGAAAAAGAAGAGGTTAAACGCGTCCCGACCGCGCGACGCAAGCACGAAATGGCGGGTTGTCACAAGCGGCCTCACTCTTCCGCGTACTCGACCAGGTACTCGGCGATCTGAATGGCATTCAGGGCGGCCCCCTTCCAGAGTTGGTCGCCCACCACCCAGAAACTCAGTGCGTTGTCCAACGCGGTGTCATAGCGCAGACGCCCGATCGCGCAATGCTCGCGTTCGGCCAGTTCCAGCGGCATGGGATAGCGATTTTGTGACGGATCGTCCACCAAGTCGCAACCTGCAAACTCCGTTATGGCGCGACGGGCCTCGTCCAGATCCACCACACTCTCAAACTGGGCGGTCATGGCAATGGAGTGCGCGCGAAATACCGGCACCCGCACACAGGTGGCCGACGCTTTCAGATCGGGCAGGTTCAGGATTTTGCGGCTCTCGTTGAGCAGCTTCATTTCCTCCTTGGTGTAACCGTTGTCCTGAAAAACATCCACATGCGGCAGCAGGTTGAACGCGATGGGATACGGATAAACCTCCGGTTTCGCCTCGCCGCCCTCCACATAGGCGCGCACCTGCCGGTCGAGTTCGGCGATCCCCTCGGCTCCGGAACCGGAAACCGCCTGGTAGGTCGAGGCGATGATACGCTTGACCCCGAACTCGCGGTGCAGCGGGAAGAGTCCCATCAGCGCGATGGCGGTGGAACAGTTGGGATTGGCGATAATGCCTTTATGCCGCAAGGCTTCGGCCCCGTTGATTTCCGGCACCACCAGGGGAACACCTTCCTCCATGCGAAAAGCCGAACTGTTGTCGATCACCACGCAGCCGCGCTCCGCCGCCGCCGGCGCCAGATCCCGGGAAATACCGGCCCCGGCACTGAAGATGGCCATGTCGAGACCGTCAAAGGCCTCCGGACGGGCCTCCTGCACGGTCCAGGTCTGGCCCGACTGGGTGATCGATTTCCCGGCGGACCGGGCCGATGCGAGCAGGCGCAGCTCACCGAGGGGAAACCCGCGCTTGAGCAGAAGCCGGATCAGTTCTTGACCGACGGCTCCGGTCGCTCCGACAATGCCGATGTTAACTTCCTTTTTCAATGGATACCTCTCCTTTACGTGAAAAGATCATCGTGCAAGCCGGCAAGCACGGATTCAAGCCCACAAATTACCTCATCCATGTTTCCATCGCCCGCCAGCGTCTCCAGCTTTTCCACGGGGACGCCCTGCGAGCGGAATACCGCGTCTCCACCTCGCGCCGGCCTCCCTCCTGCCTGATGCACTCCCTCGGAACCCCGGACGGCCTGCACCGCGTCGCCGAAAAGATCGGGGACCATGAACCGCTGGGCATGGTGTTCAAGGGGCGAAAACCGACCGGCGAATTTTACTGGGATCTCGACCGGAGCGACCTCATCACCACCCGGATCCTGTGGCTGGAAGGCCTCGAACCGGGGCATAACCGGGACGGGGACCGCGACTCCAAAGAGCGCCACATTTACATTCATGGCACCAATCGCGAAGAATGTCTGGGTGAACCGCAAAGCGGAGGCTGCGTCAACATGAGCAACACCGATATTCTCGAACTTTTCAACATCGCTCCCGCCGGCACACTCGTCTGGATCGACCTGGAATAATTCATCCCTTCATCCCCGATCTTATCGCGCCCCCATTCATCTTGATTTCGCGAAGTACCCGCCCTGCCGTTCCACTTTTAACCTATAACTTTCCACTTTTAACTTTAGCCCCCTCACCCTTCCCCGCACAACGTGTCGTAAACCGTTTCCGCCAGGGCCAGGTGGCCGTGCGGATTGAGATGCACCCGATCGGCGGCGATCATCATGGGATGCTGATCCCGAAGCATACGGTCGATGGCCATCTGGAAATCGGCGAGATCGAGAAAAAGCTCATCCGCGATTTCCCGAACCGTGTCCCCATAAAGGTCGCACATGGCGCGCATCGGCTCTCCGCGGTCGGGCTCGACAAAAAACGGGGTTGCCAGGCAAACCCCTTGAATGCCGGACTCCTGCGAAATTCGGATCAATTCCCGGTAGGTGGCTTCGTACTCCTCCAACGGAACGTGAAACTCCAGGCTTTCCGGCACCGAGAAATTGCGCCAGACGTCGTTGATGCCGATCGCGATCACCAGCCGGTCCGGTTTCTCCGCCAGCACGTCGTCCTCCCACCGACGCTGAAGATCGCGAATAGTGTTTCCATTAATCCCCCGGTTGACCACCCGCACCCGCCAGGAGGGATGGCGCCACTGGAGAAGGCTGCGGAACAACTGCACGTATCCTCGCCCAAATGGGGCTCCTTCCGGCTCGCGCCGTTCGCAGTCCGTAATACTATCGCCGATGAAGAGAAGTTTTTCCTCCGGCTGCATCTTCATTATGGGGGACAATATGGAGCACGCCGCGGTTTGGAGGCAATCCCTATTACCGGAGGCGGCTGATCAGCAAAACGAATTGCGCCGATGCGGAGAATCAACGACGATTCTTCTTTCGGCCGCGCGTTCTGTGCATTGGCCTCGAAGGTGAAATGATAGGATTCAACCAGGACTTTGAAGCCGCACCCGCGGCCGGCGAACTCGTTCCGCTGGTGGCCGGCACGTTCGCGCTCGACGGCTGGTTACACCACAACCTCGGCCTGGAGTACCGTCCCCAGCAGGAAACCATGGCCAACGCCGTGGCGGCGGCATTGGAAGCCGACGAACCGCTGCTTTTCGAAGCCGGAACGGGAGTCGGCAAAAGCCTGGCCTACCTGGTTCCAGCGCTTTTGCATGCCCTGGAAAAGGAGCGTCCATGCATCGTCTCCACCAACACCATTTCGCTCCAGGAACAGATCCAGAAAAAGGACCTGAACCTTTGTCGTTCGCTCTTTGGAAAAATCCCGCAACTCGAACATCGCGCCGGGTTCCGTACCGCCCTGCTCCTGGGTAAAGCCAACTACCTCTGTACCTACCGCCTCGCTCGAGCCATTGAGACCCGGGGCGACCTCTTCGGCAGTGCCGAACAGGAGGAACTGCACCGGCTAGCCGAATGGTCGCAGGAAACCTCGGAGGGTCTGGTTCAGGAACTGAGCCCGGCTCCGCCTTTTGATGTCTGGGAACAGGTGAACGCCGACTCCTCCGTCTGCAACCGGAAAAACTGCACCCCCGAACTCTGCCCCTACCAGCGCGCCCGGGCGAACCTGCGCAAGGCGCACCTGATCATTGTCAACCACAGCCTCCTCTTCGCGCTGATCAACGCGGGCGCCGCGCCCGCCAAAGGTAGAGGGGTCCTTTTCCCCGACGATTTTGTCGTCATCGACGAAGCCCACACCATCCCGGCCATCGCCACCGATCACTTCGGTCTGAGCCTCGGCTCGAGCGGGTTGCAGAGACTGCTGAACCGGCTCTTCAATCCGAAAAAGAATCGCGGACTCCTGGTTCGGCACGGTCACAGCCGCCACCAGCAAGCGGTGCTCGATGCTTCGGCAGCGGCCGCGCAGTTCTTCGGATTTATCCGCGAGCGCATCCTGAAGGAACGCGCGATTGTCCGCCTGCGGGAGGAAGGGTGGGCCGAACCGACACTCGGTCCTCCCTTGCGGGCATTGATTCAGCACGTGGGTTCCATCGTCGACCGGATGGACGAAGACAGCCCGGCCTACAGCGAGTTGCGCGATCAAAAGCGTCGACTGGAAACCTACGCCACCGGCATCAATCAATGCCTCAGTCTGGCGGCGGAAGACCACGTGCATTGGGTTGAGCGCACCGGCAAGCAAGGCGCGAACGTCACGCTCCGCAATGCGCCGATCGACATCGCACCGTGTCTGCGCGAATGCCTCTTCCAACGGGAAACGTCAGTGATCCTGACCAGCGCCACGCTCGCTCCAGCCGGCAACATGGAAATATTCCAGGCGCAGATCGGCGCTGATCAGGTGCGGGCGGAAGTGGTGTCTTCCCCCTTCGACTACGAGAGGAATATGCGCGTTTACCTCGCCGCCGATGTCCCCGCGCCGGCCGCGAGCGACGGGCGGCTGGCGCTGGAGGCGCTCGCCGACTACATCACCTTCTGCGCCGCCGGCATCGAAGGCGGCACCCTGGTGCTCTTCACCAGTTACCAGGATATGCGAAAGGTGGCGCTCGAAGTCGAAGAGACCTTTCAGCGGATGCGGCGGCCCTTTTTCCTGCAGGGAAGGGATTTCTCGCGCACCGAACTCGCCCGTCGCTTCGCCCGGGCCGGCAACGGAGTGCTTTTCGGGACCGACAGTTTCTGGATCGGGGTCGATATCCCCGGTCCGGCCCTCTCGCAGGTAATCGTGACCCGGCTCCCTTTCGAGAACCCCTCCCACCCGATCCCCGAGGCGAAGTGTGAATGGATTCGCGCGCGCGGCGGCAACCCGTTCGCCGAATTCACCCTGCCGCAAGCCCTGGTCAAATTCCGCCAGGGTGTCGGACGCCTCATTCGCGGCAAATCCGATCAGGGAATAATCACCCTGCTCGACACCCGCCTGCTGCACAAAACCTACGGCCGCCTGTTTCTTTCAGCCCTGCCCCAACCGCGCGTCCACCGCCTGACCCGGGCCAACCGGGACACAAAATTCACCGCGCCGTCCTGACCCGAACGCCGGTGCGTCGTCCGGCAACGACCAAAGAGCAATAATTTGCCAGGCAAAATATCGTTGACACAGACCCGGCTGTGATCGGCTGCCGGGAGTCGGGTCAACGCTTTCGCCAGATTCTCAGCAACGCGCTTCCGGCGTCCTCATCTCGGTGTGAAAAAACACTCTGGTCGAGGTGAGACCGGAGGGTTGCGGGATCGTGATCGTGCTGAACGAGGAGCACATCGTCGTAGCGCAACCCTTCCAGCGCGATGCTCATTCGCTCCAGGCCCTCACGAAGACTTTCGCCCCGCAGATCAATCCGCACCAACCCCTCCGTTTCGGATTCGTTCGACCCGGCGGAATCCGGCATCGGTTCGTCGGCTTCGGTCTCGGTCAAAGGATAGAACAATACCTCCCAATACGAATCGACGTCGCCATCCCGTTTTTTTTTCGAGGTCACGCCGTAACCCCTCGAAGCCATCAGGCCGTATAACGGCACCGGTTCAAATGGAGCGCGGACGCAAAGCACGCATCCGGCACTCAAACGGGAAACCGCGTCCAATATGACCGGCAGGGGCTCCCGGCCGGATTCCAAGAGCGGCCTGACATCGATCACCTCAATATTGCCATCGTCGTCTGCAAACCGGTCCTCTGACTTCTCATTCTCTCCCATCAATGGATTCTCCTTTGTTCCCTTCGCCATAAAAAAGCATGACACCCATCCTAGCCACGAATGTGCCGATTCACCTTGATCCAAATCAAAGTTCCCGCATCAAACCGCGCGCTCCGATGGAAAAGGCTCACCATTGACAACGTCATTGGCCGGATCAAAACTACACCACACACCGTGTCCGCCGCCACTCCGAAATCCGCCCAGATTCGTATCGTCCTGCAAATGTCTCCAATCTTCGCCGGAGTCAGCGACCAGGATTTGGACGAACTGGCGGCCTTCTGCCAATTGAAACGCCTGGAAAAAGGCGCGTTCCTCTTCCGGGAGCACGATCCCTACCACGGCTTTTACATCGTCCGAAGCGGCATCCTGAAGATCTTTCGTTCGAGTTCGGAAGGCAAGGAACAGGTGCTGCGCCTGGCGGGGCCCGGCGAATCGCTGGCCGAGGCGCCGATGGGCGACCGGCGAAGTTTTCCCGCGTCGGTGCAGGCGGAGCGGAACGCCGAGGTCGTGCTGGTGCCTGCGGAACCTCTCCGTTCCATGATGATGAAGAATCCGCAACTGGCCCTGAGCGTTCTTGGCTCCATGGCCGGCCAGCTTCGCCATCTGGTGACCCTGATCGACGATCTGACCCTGAAAAACGTGGAGGCCCGCTTTGCCCTCTACCTGATCAGACTGAGCGGCAAGATTCCGCCCGAACCGGGCGCCAGAATCGAGATTCCGGTAACCTGGCAAGTGCTCGCCAGCCACCTCGGTTGTACGGGGGAATCCCTTTCGCGCCTCCTGCGGTTGCTGAGAAACCGCGGAACGCTGAAGGTAGAGGGTCGCACCCTGACCGTCCAGGATCCCGACTCCCTGGTGACCCTGGGCGACCTTTGAATTACCCGTGCCTCAATCCTCCCGTTGCTCTTCGCCGGAGGGAGGCTCCCTCAACTCCCGGATAATCCGGCCTCGCTCCTCCGCGGGAAGGTTCTGAAAGTATTCCTGGAAACGACGCTCCAATCCAACGTCAACATCCCCTTCTTCAATGTTAAGCCCCCAAAGTTCCTCCCATTCCTCCCGATTGCGCCGCCGATGTTCCCAGCGCTCTTCCGGCGACATCGCACGCCACTCCTCACGTTGACGCCTGATTTCCTCGGGAGTTTGCCGATGAAAATCGCGTACCCGCTTCCGCAGAATCTCGCGCTGCTTTTCATCCATCGCTTCCAGGCGTTCGATAACCGAACGGGTGCGGGCCAGCCGTTCGGTCGACAAATCGAGCAAATCCTCCAGCATCTCCTGATGCCGCTGCCGGGTATCCCCGGTTCGATCGCCGTCATTGGACCCGGACCCCGCACTCACCGCCAGCGGGGGCAGGACAATTGCAAAGGCGAGGAAAACAGCGAAGGAACGTCGTGAAATCAGTTTCATAGCAAATTAAGGAAAGTGTTACCCTCCCATCAGGAATTCGAGGGTATCCAGTAGATCGTCATCTGCGAGAGCTTCTGCCCCAAAAAAGAGGTCCTCCAACACGTGAATTTCCACATAGACCTCATCGGGCGTGGGTTCCATGGCCGTCACGCCGCTGCGGTCCACCCCGTATCCGAGCCACAGGGAAAACGACAGCGCGACCGCTCCGCAGGCACATAACGCACCGCGAATCGCCCGGTCATTTCGAGCTTTTCGCCGGCAGACTCGATTCGCGACCACATCTGCATAACCCGGAGGCTGGCTGATTCCGGTCGAAGTCAGGAAACGATCCAGTTCCTCGTCGAAAGCCCCCCTGGCGACATCATCAATTTCATCAAACTTCCCGTTCATCGTAAACCTCCTTCAGTTTTTGTCGGGCACGAAAAATCCACGTCTTCACGCGACCTTCGGTGGTGCCCATCGATTCGGCGATTTCGCCGTAACTCATTCCCTGCTGCTTCCTCAGCAATAAGGCCGTTCTCTGGTTTTCGGACAATCGCTTGAGCGCGGACTGAAAAAACTCCTCCAACTCGCGCGCTCGCCCATCGTCCACCGGAGCAGCGAGCAGGTTTTCCGGAACATTGCCGTAATCGATCAACCCTTTGAGCTTGCGGTAAAAAAAACGTTGATGATTGTGCAGCACCCGCCGGGCAATGACAAAAAGAAAGGTCGAAAATTTCGCTGTTTCCCGATACCGCGGAGCAGCACGATACAATTTGATCAGAACGCTCTGAGTCAGGTCCTCGGCGTCGTGCCGGGAACCGGTTGAGCGGTAGAAAAAATTCATCAGCGGGGTGTACCAACGCCCGACGATGCTTCGTAATGCGTCTTCCTCGCCCGCGGCGATGCGCCGCATGCAGGCCACATCCTCGTCTCCTTCCCTCGAATCGTCGGCTTCGGTTTCCGTTTCGATCGTCCAGTCCCTGGTTTGGATTTCGAACACTTCCGCCCGGCGACCAAGAAACGAATCCCAGGCTGCCTCTAGCGTAACAGTCATCATTATAGATGATTAATCACCCGGCGAATAAAAAAGTTGCGGGCGGAGGATCCGACTTCGAGGAAAATCGCCGGCAACGGGATCCGCTTCACCGGTCCCGAACTCCAAGGGAAAAGCATTTGCGAATCCCTTGGTTTCAGTGTACCGGAACCGGATGAAATCTTGGATTAAAGCCGCAGCCTGGACGCTGGCCGCTGTCCTGACGGCCGCCGTGCTCGTCCTTCCCAAACTCGCCGTTTCGGAGGAAACCGCCCCCCCCGGAGAAGCCGAATCGGCACGCGTAGTGCGAGTGATCGCGGCGGAAAAAGACACCCTCGACCGGACATTGCGTTTGACCGGCACCCTGCGGGCCGACGAATCGGTGGATATTCGCGCTGAAATCTCGGGAAAAATCAGCGCCATTCATTTTACCGAAGGTGAGGAGGTGGAAAAGGGACGGATCCTAATCACCATCGATGACGAGGAACTGCGTGCGGAGATGGAACAGGTCGCGGCCGATCTGAAATTTGCCACCCTCGAAGAGGAGCGCCAGCGCCGTCTCATGGATGAAGGCAGTACCACCCAGCGACTCCTGGAGGAAGCGGTTAACCGTCGCAGCGTCCTGGAGGCCAGCCAGCGACGGATCGAGTCCCGCTTGGCCAAGACCGAACTGCGGGCTCCCTTTTCCGGAATAATCGGCCTGCGCTACGTCAGCCCGGGGGCGCTGATTCAGCCGGACACCAGGATCGTCGCCCTGCACCGCATCCAGCCGCTGAAAATCGACTTCTCCGTGCCGGAACGTTACCTGGACGACCTCTCGATCGGCCAGACCTTTGAACTGGAACTGACCGGAAACACCCAAACATACTCCGGGGAAGTGTACGCCCGTGAACCCAGTATCGATCCGGAGACGCGCACCATTAACCTGCGGGGAACGGTGGAGAACCCGGAAGGCCGCTTGTTGCCGGGAGCTTTCGCCCAGGTGCGTCTGAATCTGGGGGCCGCGGACGAGGAAATCATGATTCCATCCGTAGCCGTGGTTCCGGGGGTCGAATCCCACGTTTTTGTGGTTTCCGACGACCGGGCACATCGCCGGGAGGTCGCCCTGGGCCGACGAACCCGCGACCGGATACAGGTCCTCTCGGGACTCGAACCGGGCGAATTCGTGGTGGTCGCCGGCACCCGGAACGTGCGCGACGGGGACCGGGTGCGAGCCATCGATCACGACTGATCGCGGTTGAATCCCTCACCGGCAGGCAAAGCATGAATCTTTCTCAAATCACCATCAGGCGGCCCGTCCTGACCACGGTTATGGCGATAGCCATCGTCCTGTTCGGCGTCGTGGGATTCCAGTTTCTCGGCGTCCGGGAATACCCGGCGGCTGAAGGCCCGATCATAACCGTTCGCGCGGAATACCCCGGAGCCAGCGCCTCGGTCATTGAAAGCCAAATCACCGAGCCCCTGGAGAACGAAGTGAACACGGTCTCGGGCATTCGCACCCTCACTTCGGCCAGTCGCGAGGGCCGCTCCACCCTCACCATTGAATTCGGCTTGAACGACGATCTCGACCGGGCGGCGAACGACGTGCGCGACCGGGTTTCCTCCGCCATGCGGCGCTTGCCCTCGGATGCCGAGCCCCCGGTGGTCGAAAAGGCGGACGCGGACGGCGACCCCATTATCTTTCTCAACATTCATTCCGATCAGCGCGACCTGCTGGAGTTGACCGATATCGCGGACAACCTGTTTCGCTCCCGGCTCCAGACCATCGACGGCGTAGCCCGCGTCGACATCTGGGGTTCCAAGCAGTACGCCATGCGCCTGTGGATGGATCCCGATCGATTGGCGGCCTATGGTTTGACCCCGCTCAGCGTGCGCGACGCGGTGGCCCGCTCCAACGTCGAACTCCCCTCCGGCCGGGTGGAAGGTGATTCCATCGAACTGACCGTGCGCACGCTGAGCCGCCTGGGAGACGACCCGGAAGCGTTTGAGGACCTCATCCTGCTGCAGAACGAACACCGCACGGTCCGATTTCGCGACGTCGGCCACGCGGAGATCGGCCCCCTGAATGAACGGACCATTCTCAAGCGCGACGGCGTGCCGATGGTGGGCGTGGTCCTGCGGCCCCAGACCGGGGCCAACGAAATCGCCATCGCCGACGAGTTCTACCGGCGTCTCGATCAGATCAAAACCGATCTTCCCGCGGATATCCAACTTGGCATCGGTTTCGACACCAGCGAATTCATCCGCGCCTCGATCGCCGAAGTGAAACAATCGGTGGCGATTGCCCTGGTTCTGGTCTGCCTGGTGATCTTTTTCTTCCTGCGCGAAATTCGCTCGGCGATCATTCCCTTGATCACGATTCCCATCGCACTGACCGGGGCTTTTTTCATTATGTATGCCGCCGGGTTCACGATCAACGTGTTGACCCTCCTCGCCCTGGTGCTGGCCATCGGTCTGGTGGTCGACGACGCGGTGGTGGTGCTGGAGAATATTTACTCAAAGATCGAAAAGGGCTATCCCCCCGTCCAGGCAGGAGATGCCGGAATCCGTGAAATTTTCACCGCGGTTATCGCGACCACCCTGGCCCTGACGGCGGTGTTTCTGCCGATTATTTTCATGGACGGACTCACCGGGGTCCTGTTCCGGGAGTTTGGGGTGACCCTTGCCGGGGCGGTGATCATCTCCTCGTTTGTGGCGCTGACGCTGACCCCCATGCTGGCGACCCGCATTCTGAAAAAACACGACCGGATGCCCCGATTATACAACGCGACTGAACCCTTTTTCCGCGGTTTGGCGGACAGTTATCGCGGGGCCTTGAGACACGTCCTCAATCACCGCTGGATCGCGCTGGTCGTCATGGCCTTCTGTCTCGTTTCCATCGGCTACTTCTGGTCAGTGCTACCCCGTGAACTCGCGCCGCTGGAGGACCGGAGTCTGCTGGTGCTTCAGGTAGCCGGTCCGGAAGGGGCGAACTACGCTTACATGGAGCGGGTTATGGACCGGCTGGACCGATTGCTGAAAGAGGAAGTGCCGGAAAGAAGCGCCGCCCTTTCGGTTACGTCGCCCGGTTTTGGAGCGGCCACCACGATCAATTCCGGATTTTCCCGCCTGGCATTGCTTCCACCCGATCAACGGGACCGAAGCCAGTCTGAAATCGCCCGCCACCTGACCCGGGAACTGCGCGCCATTCCGGACGCCGAGTTTTCGGTGCGGGAACCCCCCACCATTCGTACCGGAGGACGTGGAATGCCGGTGCAATTTGTGGTGCAACACCCAAACTTCGAACGCCTTACGGAAGTATTACCGGACTTTCTGGCGACCGCCCGCGATCGCCCGGAGTTCAGTTTTGTGAACGTCAATCTGGAATTCACCAATCCGGAAGTGCGCATACACATCGATCGCAATCGCGCGCAGGCCCTCGGCGTCTCGGTCCGGGACATATCCGAAACCCTGCAAGCCGCACTGAGCGAGCAACGATTCGGCTTTTTCCTCCGCGACGGCCAACAGTATGAAATCGTCGGACAACTCGTCCGCGACCGCCGCCTTGCGCCCTCGGAATTAAACAGCCTTACCGTGAACGGCGCGAATGGCCGGGCAATCACACTGGACAATATCATCCAACTTGATGAAACGGTCTCCCCGGCAGTCTTGCACCGCTTCAATCGTTTTCCCGCCGCCACATTCAGCGCCAACCTCGCCGGCGGGTACACAATCGCCGACGGCATCGCGGCCATGCGCGAGGTGGGAATCGACATCCTCGACGAAAGTTTTTCCACCGAACTGGCCGGAGAATCGCGTGAATTCGAAGCCACGGGCGCCAGTTTGCTCTTTGTCTTCGGGTTTGCCCTCATCCTGGTTTTCCTCGTCCTATCCGCCCAGTTCGAAAGTTTCCGGGATCCGGCCACCATCATGCTGACGGTGCCGCTCGCCCTGGCCGGCGGGCTGGTCGCCCTCTGGTACTTCGGCAAGGGATTGAATATCTTTTCCCAGATCGGGCTGATCATGCTGATCGGTCTGGTGACAAAAAACGGGATTCTCCTGGTTGAGTTCGCCAATCAGTGCAAGGAAGCCGGACTCGAACTGAGGGAAGCGGTCGAGGAGGCGGCGGCCCGCCGTTTTCGACCCATCCTGATGACCACCATCTCCACTATCTTCGGAGTGCTTCCGATCGCTTTGGCCGTAGGCGCCGGCGCCCAAAGCCGAATTCCCCTCGGAATCGCCGTTATCGGCGGCTTGATCGTGGGCAGCCTGCTCACCCTATTCGTGATTCCTGCAGCCTACCTGAGTCTTTCCTCAAAAACTTCCGGACGAAGCCTCACTCACGACCCGTCGTCAGAAGCCTTAAAAAACAAAAAAAGTCCTCTGTAATCGGTCATTTTTCCGCATCAAATCCGAAACTTTACCGCGATTCCGGTGATTGCTCTTATTAACCAGAACTGTTGAGCACGATAAGTTCCGCAATAGGGAACAATCCGTACCGGCGATCGGTCGCCAGTCACGTACGAAACCTTTAAAAAACATAAAACGATCAACGAGAACGAAACATGAATAATCGAAGCCTACTGTCCTACATTCCACTCCCACGATTCCCGAGCTGGCTCAGTATCGGTCTGGCGCCGATGATTGCACTGTCGGCGATGGCCGATGATCCCGAAGAGGCGAGGTCCGAGTTGTTGGACCGTATTGAACTGCGATCGGTGGTCAGCCTGCCCGGGGAAACTCTTTTCAGCCTGCACGATCCGGAGTCGGACCTGACCTTCTGGATTGAGCGGGGACAAACCCGAAACGGCCTGCAGGTGGCCGGCTTCAACGCACAGACCAACCGCATCCTGCTGCGGCACGGAGAATTTGAGCGCGAACTCGGACTGAGCCGCAGTCGGGGGACCGCGGCTGCGGAGACCTCCAATCAAAACCCGAGCCGGGCGGAACGCCGCGAGCAGCGCAGACAGGAGTGGCAGGATTTTCGCCAACGCTGGGAGGAAGCCACCCAAACCAATCCTCAGATTCAGGAGATCACCTCCCATTACGAGGAGCTGCAACAGGAATGGCAGTCGCTGCGCCGCGACATGCGGGGGGTCGACCGCAACTCCGAAGAATTCGATCCAATTCGCGAACGGGTTCGGTCACTTCGTGACGAGCAACGGCTGCTCAACCGCTACGCCGCGCAAGCCATTGCCCGCACACCGGGTTTCACCGAAGATGATGTCGCGCGAGCCAATCGCATACTTCAGGGAGATAACAATAATCAGCGGGGACGTTAATTGACCGCCTGTTGTTATGGGTGCGGCCCAGAGTGCCGCCTGGTTTCGGCAGGCAATCATTCCGAGACCAGGCGGCCGCTTTATTCTTGCCAAGAGCGACGATGCCGCAGAGCACTTGCACAGTAATGCCAAATTCGCCCGTACGATCTCTCCGTCGATACCGCCGCCAAACGTTCACTCTGATCGGACTGGCGGCGGCCCTGCTCCTCAACGGTTGTCAAAGCGCCGGCAAACACCGGGCTGAAGCCGACCGCGCAGCATCGGACATCATCACCGAAATGCAACAGGAAGGGCTGGGGCGCACCGACCCCTTCTCCATCGAACGCCCCAGCGAAACGTTCCGGCAGCGCCTGATGCTGGAACAGGAACTCCCGGCGGTCGGTCCCGCTTCCTACGGGGTCGATTACCTGGAAGACCCGGAACACTGGCCCCGTGTAGGCGACCCGGGCCATCGTCCCGAAGCATTCTTTCCGACCTCGGAAAACGGCGCGGAAGCGTTCGAGATTTCCCTTCTGGAAGCATTGCAAATCGCCGCCACCAACAGCCGATCCTACCAGGCCGAGAAGGAATCGGTTTTTCGCACCGCCCTGCAACTCGACCTGGAGCGTTACCGTTTCGACAGCACTTTTCGCGGGGCACTCAACGCCATGTTCCGCAGCGATCAGGGCCAAAACCAAAACTCCGCTTCAGCTGGAGGCGAGGTCGGGGTGCAACGTCAGCTGGAAGGCGGCGCCACCCTGGGAAGCCGGTTGACGCTGGACCTGGTCAACCTGCTGCGCGGCGAGGGCACCACCTCCCTGAACATGCTGCTCGACACCTCGATTTCCGTTCCCCTGATGCGCGGCTCGGGACGCCACATCGTGACCGAGCCTCGGACCCAGGCCGAACGCAACGTCCTTTACGCCCTGTTCAACTTTGAACGTTTCCGTCACGAATACGCCGTACGCGTGGCCAACGAGTACTTTTCCGTGCTCCAGCAGTTGGATCAAATCGCCAACGCCGAAGCGGCGTTCCGTCGTCTGACTCTCCTGGTAGAGCGTACGGAAGCCCTTTACGAGGGCGGGCGGGTCACCGGGATCCAGGTCGACCAGGCGCGGCAGGATTTCCTTCGCGCCCGGGAACGGCTGATCTCTTCCCGCGAAAACTATTCGCGGCAGCTCGACTCCTTTAAGCTCACACTCGGGCTTCCTACCGATGCCCGGATCGCGCTTTCGCCGGACGAGTTCGAACGGCTCCGCCAACAAGCCGAAGAAATGTTCGGCGAATTGGCGACCGACATCGACCTCGATCGGAACGGTGACGAAACCGAAGTCGTCCTTCCCCAGCCCGACCCCCGGGAGCGCGGGCGATTTGAGATCGACGAGGATCGCGCCATCGAGCTCGCGCTCGCCAATCGCCTCGACCTCCGCATCGCCGAAGGTAGCGTTTTCGACGCGCAGCGGAGCGTCATTGTCGCGGCGGATTCCCTTCGCCCCAGCCTCAATCTCACCGGCGGCGCCGCCTACCGCGGCACCGCCACCCGTTCCAGCACCCGTTTTGCTCCGTCCGACGGGGTTTACACCACCGGGCTGGAGATGGACATGCCCTGGTCGCGCCGCTCGGAACGTATCGGCTTCCGCCAAAGCCTGATCCAGGTTGAATCGGCGGTGCGCAGCTTCCAGGACCTGGAGGACCGGATCAAGCTGGATGTGCGCAATGGCCTGCGCAATCTGATGCAACAACGGGAGGGCTATCGAATTCAGACCGAGGCTCTTAACGTGGCGGAACGACGCGTGGAAGAAGCTCAAGCCCTGCAGGAACTGGGTCGGGCGGAAATGCGAGACGTACTCGACGCCAATGAATCTTTGCTCCAGGCGCAGAATTCCCTGGTCGATTCTCTGGTGAGCTACCGGGTGTCCGAACTCAATTTTCAGCGCGATCTAGGACTTCTGCATGTTGACTATAACGGACTTTGGAGCGAATTTGACCCGAACGGAGTCCCAACCACCGAAGACGAGGAAGAGTTTAATGAGTGAGAGAGTTCAATCCGAGGGAAATCCCCGCCGCGCCGGACAGCTTGTCTGGCCCACTCTAATTGTCATCGCCATACTTGCAGTCGGCGCCGGCATCGCCACGTGGTTGGCTTCGGAACGCGGACCGGTTTACGCCGGACCCACCGCCGAGGTGCGCCGGGGCGATTTGACGATCAGCGTCACCGAGTCGGGCTCGCTCCGAAACCGCGACCTGGAAATCGTGAGCAACCGTGTGGAAGGACGCACCACGATCCTTTGGATAATCGAGGAGGGTCAATACGTCCAACCGGGCGACCTGCTGGTTGAGCTCGATTCGAGCGACCTGGAAGACCGTCTGATCGAACGGGAAATTTCCGTACAAAACGCCGAGGCAGACTTCATTCGCGCCGAGCAGGAACTCAAGGTCACCGAGAGCCGCACGCAAAGTGAAATCGCCCAGGCGGAACTGACTCTTCGCTTCGCCCAACTCGATTTGCGCAAATACCTGGCGGAAGACGGAGAATACGCCCAGGAACGGAACCGTCTTCAGTCCAATATCGATCTGGCCAGAGAGGAACTGACGCGTGCGGAACAACGTTTCCTGGACTCCGAATCTCTGGCGCAACGGGGTTTTATCACTCCCCTGGAGTTGGAAGGTGATCGCCTTTCCCGGCAGCGCGCCCGAATCGACCTGGCAATGGCGGAAGCCAACCTAAGCATTCTGGAAACCTACAATCACGAACGCCAGCGCGAGCAACTGGAAAGCGATGTGGAGCAAGCACACGAGAGCCTGGAACGGACCCGCATGAGAGCGGAAGCCGATATGGTTCAAGCGCGCGCCAATTTCAACGCGCGTTCGCAGGAACTGCAGCGTCAGCGGCAGCAATTAGCCCGGCTGGAAAACCAGATCGAAATGTGCACCATCGTGGCCCCCTCGGCCGGAATGGTCGTTTACGAAACCAGCGCCAACACAGGTCGGCGGGCGAACCAGGAGCCCCTCGAAGCCGGACAGGAGGTGCGCGAACGTCAGGAACTCATTTACCTGCCAGCTTCGGAGGGCATGATCGCCGAAATCCGGGTGCACGAGTCGGCCCTGGACAGGATCGACGTCGGCATGCCCGCCCGCATTACTGTCGATGCCCGACCAGGCCGAGTGTACGAGGGCGTGGTGCGCCGCATAGCCCCCATGCCCGATGCCCAAAGCATCTGGCTGAATCCTGATTTAACAGTTTACAGCACCCAAATTGAGGTCGATGCCAGAGACCTTCGCACCGGTATGAGCTGCCGCGCCGAAATCATCGTCGAGGAACTCTCCGATGTGCTCTATGTGCCGATCCAGTCGGTGATTCGCTACGCGGGACAGCATTTCGTCTACGTACAAACCCCCGGCGGTCCTCAGCCCCGGCGGGTGGAGATCGGGCTGGACAACAATCGCGTGGTACACATTCGCAGTGGAGTTGAAGAAGGCGAAGTCGTTTTGCTCGCTCCGCCGCTGCATGATCGAATCGACCATGGCGACGAGGAAACCGAGACTCAGATGGAAGAGTTGATCGGTAGCGCCGAGGCCTCGGAACGGGACCAGGAGGCGAGCTGAAAAGGCCGAACGGAATGGAACCCGTGGGGGATGACAATCTTCGAATCGCCGACCAACCAATGGATGCCACCAGCACTGAACCGCAGGTAAAGAAAGAGAGCGAGCTCGACGCCATTGTGCGCCTGGAGGACGTTCGCAAGATTTATCAGATGGGTTCGGAAAAGGTCCATGCGCTGGCCGGGGTAACCGTCAGTTTCAAACCCGGCAGCTTCTGGGCCATCATGGGACCATCCGGTTCCGGAAAGAGCACCATGCTCAATCTTCTTGGGTGCCTGGATCGGCCAACCTCCGGAAAATATATTCTGGCCGACACCGATGTCAGCCAACTGGAAGACGACGATTTAAGTCAGATTCGCCTTACCTATCTCGGATTCGTGTTCCAGAGTTTCAATCTCATCGCCCAGCTCACAGTCAGGGAGAATATCGAACTCCCCCTCTTTTATCTGGGCTGGGAGCCGCACGAAAGTGCGGCAAGAGCGGCGGAACTGGCCCGCAGTGTCGACCTGGATCAGCGTCTCGGCCACCGGCCCGCCGAACTCTCGGGCGGTCAGCAGCAACGTGTCGCCATCGCCCGGGCTCTTGCCAACGATCCGCACGTCATCCTGGCCGACGAACCGACGGGAAACCTGGATTCGGCCACGGGTGAAAACATTATGGAACTGCTCCGGGATCTGAATAAACAAGGCAAGACCATCATCATTGTGACCCACGAGCCGGACATCGCGGCCTGGGCCGATCATCGCCTGCACATGAAAGACGGCCTGATTGATCGCATCGACTGATCATGAACTTCCATCGCTATCTTCTCCTGATTCAACTGGGAATAAAAACCCTGCTGCTGCACAAGCTGCGTTCGATGCTGACCATGCTCGGAGTGGTTTTTGGCGTTGGGAGCGTGATTGCCATGTTGGCCGTGGGTACGGGCGCGAGCGAGGAGGCGCAGGAACAGATTCGCCGTTTGGGCAGCCAGAATATCATCATCAACTCGGTCCAGCCGCAGGAGGATCAAGCCAGCGAACGGGTACGCATGAGCATTTACGGTCTGACCTACGATGATGAAACCCGCATCAAGGAAACCATTTCCTCGGTCACCCGAACCGTGCCCGCAAAACTGATACCTTATGAGGCACGCGTACGCGGCCGCAATATGGAGTTGCGGATTGTCGGGACCACCCCCGACTGGTTCGATCTGGTCGAGCGGGAACTTTTGGCCGGACGCCGACTCCAGGAATCGGACATGGTTCGCAATGCCAATGTGTGCGTGTTGACCGAACGCTCCGCGCGTAGACTCCTTGCCACCGAGGAAGCCATTGGCAGCAGCATCCGGGTCGGCCAGAACTACTACCAGGTTGTCGGAATTATTCGCAGTGAAACCGGTGGGGCCGCCGGAGGAGTCCAGACTCCGGACCAGGAGGTCGACGCCTACATTCCCATGACCACCGCCCGCGAACGTTTCGGCGACATCGTGATCCGACGACGCGAGGGCTCTCAAGAGCGCTCCATGGTGGAGTTGCACCAGCTGGTGGTCGAAATTGACGACATTGAAAACGTCCAATCCGCCGCCACCGCCATCGAACACATGTTGCAGCGGTTTCACAGCCGCGAGGATTACCGGGTCAGCGTCCCGCTGGCTCTCCTGCGCCAGGCCGAAGCGACCCAACGTACCTTCAATATCGTACTGGGGTCCATTGCCGGGATCAGTCTTCTGGTCGGAGGCATCGGCATCATGAATATCATGCTCGCCTCGGTTACCGAGCGCACCAGGGAAATCGGAATCAGACGAGCCATCGGCGCCCGCCGCTCCCAGATCATAGGCCAATTCCTGATCGAAACCATTGTGCTTTCGAGCATCGGAGGATTAATCGGAATCGCGGTGGGAGTCACCATCCCGCAAGTCATCGAATATTTCGCGGGAATGCCCACGATCGTACCCATGTACGCCATCGTGCTCTCGCTTGGAATCAGTGTGGCGGTAGGCGTGATCTTCGGTATCTATCCGGCGATGCGGGCGGCAAAACTGGACCCGATTGTGGCCCTGCGCTACGACTGAGGCCGCCGCGGTGGAATCGTCCTGAAAGCACCGATACGTATTCTCCTTCAGACTTGATTCCGCAGCCGGGGGTGCCTCACACTGTTGCCCCATGGCCGATTCTGATTCACGCATCTCGGAAAGCCTTTTCGAAAGGGCCCAAAAGACCATTCCCGGGGGAGTAAACTCTCCGGTGCGCGCCTTTCGCTCCGTCGGTGGCACGCCCTTTTTCACCAAAAGCGCGGACGGCCCGTTTCTATTTACCGCGGACGGCCGGCGGCTTATAGACTTCGTTTGTACTTGGGGACCGGCTATCCACGGACACAACCCCCCGGCGATCCGCGCCTCCCTCGAAAAGGCTCTCAAGAATGGCACCAGTTTCGGCACTCCTTCGCCGTCAGAAGTGGATATGGCCGAGCGCATTGTGGCCGGAGTTCCGTCCGTCGAGAAAGTCCGGATGGTCAACAGCGGAACGGAAGCCACCATGTCTTGCATCCGCCTGGCGCGGGGTTTCACCGGCCGCGACAAGATCGTCAAATTCGCCGGCTGTTACCACGGGCACGTGGATTCTCTGCTGATTTCGGCCGGATCCGGCGCCCTGACCCACGGTAGTCCGGACAGCGCGGGGGTTCCCGCGAGCTTTGCCCGCGAAACGGTGGTTATCGACTACAACGACCCGGATGCTCTGCGCGAGGTTTTTGCCGCGAATCCGGAGCAAATCGCCGCCGTAATCATTGAGCCCTACCCCGCCAATGTCGGACTCATCCTCCCACGACAGGGTTACCTCCAGGAGGTACGTCGTTTGTGTTCGGAGAACGGAGCTCTCCTGATTTTCGACGAAGTCATGACCGGCTTTCGAGTCGCTTACGGAGGGGTTCAGGAAAAGGAGGCCGTTAAACCGGACCTCACCGCCATGGGCAAAATCATCGGCGGCGGCCTGCCGGTGGGCGCTTTCGGAGGTAAGGCCGAGATTATGAACCAGCTGGCGCCGGTCGGACCGGTCTATCAGGCAGGAACCCTCAGCGGTAACCCTCTGGCCATGGCTGCGGGCCTGGCGTCACTCGCCCTGCTATCGGAACATCCCCCGTACGCGAAGCTCGAGGCCTTGGGCCTGCGTTTGGCGACCGCCGTGGAGGAAGCCGCAAGGGAAAAAGGAATCGCCCTGCAGGTCCCCCGCACGGGCTCCATGTTCAGTTTCTTCTTTGCCGAGGACCCGGTTACGAATTACCCCTCCGCCACCGCCGCCAATCGCGACCATTTCGCCAAACTCTTTCATTTCGCCCTCGAGCGCGGCGTTTACCTTCCTCCATCGCCGTTCGAAACCTGTTTTATCAGCACCGCCCACGATGACCCCACCATCGACCAGGCCGGTGAAGTCCTCTGCCGGGGAATCAAGGCACTCTGACCGGCGCCATCAGGAGATCAGGCTGGAAAGGTGTTGCTGGTAAAAGGCTTCCGCCCGGGCGAAGATCTCCTTCGGATCCTCAAGCTCAAGCACCTCCCCCGTCAGTTGTTTCATATCCGCGTGATTCAGGTTTCGCAAAAGGTATTTAATGCCGGGCAGACCCGAAACCGAAATACTGAGCTCATCGATCCCCAGACCCACGAACAGAGGAACCAGGACGGGATCCCCGGCTATTTCGCCGCAAAGGCTGACCCGAATATTGTGCCGGTGACCGGCCTCGATCACGGATCCAATCATCCGTAACACCGCCGGATGGGTCGGCTCATAGAGGTGGGCGATTCGTTCGTTCACCCGGTCGATCGCCAGGAGGTACTGAATCAGGTCGTTGCTCCCGATACTGAAAAAATCACATTTACGCGCCAGAATATCCGCCGTCAAAGCCGCACTGGGGATCTCGATCATCGCTCCGATTCTGATCGCTTTATCGTATTCCACCCCTTCGCTATCCAACTCCTTCATGGCATCTTTCAAGAGGCCATTGGCCCGATCCAACTCCCCGACGCCACTGATCATCGGATACATTAGACGCACGTTTCCGAAAACGGACGACCGGAGAATCGCGCGCAATTGTGTCTTGAACAAACCCGTGTCTTCCAGGCAGAAGCGGATGGCCCGCAACCCGAGGAATGGATTGGTTTCCGAGTCGGCCCGGTAAACACTGTTGGGGAATTTGTCCCCGCCCAGGTCAAGCGTCCGAATAGTCACCGGTGCCGGAGCAATCGCCTCGGCGACTTTGCGGTAGGCTTCGAATTGTTCGTCTTCGGACGGAAATTCCGCCGCGTTCATGAAAAGATACTCCGTTCGGAACAAGCCGACTCCCTCAGCCCCGAAACGGTGCAGGCGGTCAACCTCCGACGGTCCTTCGATGTTTGCCATCAAGTCGAGGTTGATCCCATCCCTGGTGGTGGTGGAGCGCCCGATTTGCGCCAGGATCTTCTTCTCGAGGGAACGTTTTTCCTCCTGGAATTTGCCGTAGCGAAAAAGGGTTTCTTCGCTGGGGTTGATGACAACCAGCCCGTCGTATCCGTCAACCAATACCTGATCCCCGGGTCTTAGCAGCCGAGTGCAGTTTCGCATGCCCACGACTGCTGGAACCTGAATGGACCGGGCCATAATGACCGCATGGCTTGTCTTGCTGCCCGCATCGGTAACGAAGGCCAATACTTTTCCCTTTTCGATATTGGCGGTGTCGGAGGGGGAAATATCGCGGGCAACGATCACCCGTTCTTCGGCCAGCCGACCCAGGCCGTATTGCGCCTTGCCCATCAGATTGTGCAGCATGCGCCGGGAAACATCACGGATATCGTTCGACCGCTCCCGCAAATATTCGTCGTCGATATTGGCAAAGGCATCGATGTAGCGCTGGACCACACGATTAAAGGAGAACGCGACGTTTCTTCCCGTACTCTGAATCTCGCGAATCGTTTCCTCGATGAGCGCCCGGTCCTCCAGGACAAGAAGGTGAGCATCAAAAATTCTTGCTTCATCGTCACCGAGGCGCTGCGCCACCTCGCGCTGCAATTTCACCACTTGCTGCCGGGTCACCATCAGAGACTCCTCGAACCGCTCGATTTCAACACTCGACCCTCCAGCTGCCACAGGGGTATCGGGAATCTCTATTTCTTGCGGAAGGAACAGATGCACTTTACCCCAGGCAACCCCCGGCGATGCGGCAATCCCTTTCAGGATCCGTTCCGTTTGGACTTCAGACCCCATTCAACACACTTCCGCTAGACTGTTTTGCGCTTAATACCATCGCCCAAAAATCGTCGCAATCTCTCCCATCCAGCAAGCAGTACATTTTCAGCCGTTTCTCAAGGCGTGGTCAATGTCCTTTTGCCAATCAAGGTTTCGACACAAAACGTATCCGCCCCCCACGCTTCTTGAATCCTGGCAATCGCACCCTCTTCGCAGCCCTCAGCCGGCAGCAGAAAGCAGGCGCTGCCGCTGCCGCTCATCATGGCCAGAGCGCGCGAATCGCTTCGCAATTCGCGTAAAAGGACCGGAATCCCCGGATACTTAGCCCTCACCACAATCTCGAAATCGTTGCTCAGCAGAGACTCAAGCGACCCTTTTCCCCCGCGCCAGTCCGCAAGGACGGCTTCCGCGTGATCCGGATCCGAATAACGGGCAGAGCGGGCCAATTCCCGATAGGCCCAAACCGTGGAAACCCCGGGCAAAGGTTTAAAAAGGATGACACGCCGTCCCAGCAACCGCTCAGCCTCCGGATCGGTCAACCATTCAAGTTTATCGCCGCGGCCGCGCATTATCGCGGGCGAAGCCCGGACAAAGAAGGGACAATCGGAACCGAGTGCCCCGGCCATCGTGTATAGATCCCGCTCGGATGCCGGATTCCCAAGAACCCTATTCAGCAACAGCAAAGCCCCAACCGCGTCGGAACTCCCTCCCCCCAGACCCGCACCGACAGGAACTCTCTTTTTCAGGAAAAACGCAAACCGTCCGCCAGCGGAGAAATTCCGCAGAAAAAGACGGGCCGCCATTATGACCAGGTTGTCCTCTCCCGAGGGAATCGATTCACCGTCAACCTCCAGGGACACCCCGGATCCAGCCTCCCGACGGACTTCCAGGCAATCCCCGAAATCGACCGGCGCCACCAGGGAAATCAGATTATGAAAACCGTCCGCGTTGCGCCCCGTAACCGAAAGAGAAAGGTTGATTTTCGCCGGGCACTCCATCCGTGCCTGCTCCAAGCCGTCCATGAAAGGCTCCGAATCAGGAAACAGAACCCCGAGCATCCAGGCACTCGCGAACGAGTGCCAGGAGCCGATCCACCCGGAACGGCTTGGGTACCGCGACCGGAGGTCGCGCGAAGTCCTTCAGGTCACTGCAGGTTCCTTCCGCAAAAGCCCCGGTGAAAAAAACCTGGATGTCAGGATTCATCTCCGCGGCACGTCGAGCCAAATCGACCCCGCTGCCACCGTCACGCGGATACCGTTCGATAATTAACCCATCGAATCGCCGGTCGGCGAGGATACCGAGGGTTGCGGCGGAGCAATGGCTCTTGACCACCTGATAATCCCCTCGCAAGGCGTATTCCAGGGAGTCATTCACCTCCTGACTCTCGTCATGCAGGAGAATCGCCGGGCGAAGCATCTCCTCCAATCGGAAAATTTCCTCGCCCTCTGCTTCACCGATCTCTTCCGGATGATCAGATCCCGCTTCCATCATGGCTACCCCAACGGTCATTTCGCCACTTTGGTCAGTCCGCAGCCACTCGCGGAGTTCCGTCAAAGCCTGCCACTTCGTGATCTCGGGAAATGCCAGGGCCAAGGCATCCTCCTCCCACGGACCCGCCCGGTCGTCACTGCCAAGGCGACGCCGCAAAAGGGGTAGCATTTCGATAAGGGCCATAGGATTCTCTGTGTTGCGTAAAGTGATCCGGGTCAGCGGTTTATTCAGCCAACGACAACGAAAGGCTTCTCGGAAAAGCCCTTGGCGAAGACGCTCCCTTTCCTGCGTCAGGTCCATGATCGTCATGCAATAGACCCGCTCCATCGTGCCCTGTGCCGGACAGGGCGACACCGTTGCCTTCATCAATTGGCCCGGTAGAGCGACAAAAAAGCCGAAACTGGAAGCTCCGTTCTTCTCGCAGGCCGCAAGCATCCTGGAATGAATCTCCGACCCGAGGTGCCCCGGTTCGGATTTTGAAAGCCGAAGGCAGGAAGCGCCGCGCGAGTTCAGGATCAGGATCCGACCGCTCTCGGTACAGGCCAGCACCGGGACCGGGAGCTGATCAAAAATATACCGCAGAATAGCCAGATCCCGGCCTTGGTCCGCGTGTTTGAACGCATGTTCGACCAATGAGGCGCAAAACGAAGTCAGGGAAGACAGCAACCGCAGTTCATCGGGACCGTACGGGCGCAGCGCGCCGGGACTGCGCACCTCCACGGTTCCACGTACCGCTTGCTTCCCCTGGAGTGGAAGCACCAATGACCCTGCCACGAAACAATCCCTGGCCGTGCCGGATTGATCTTCTGCCTCCAGATGAATCACTGCTTCCCTCAGAAACATCGCTTCACTCATGGCCTTTTCCAAGGCGTCTGTGAATCGATCCAGACTGCCTATATGGGCGAAGGCCGCTCCAAAACGGCGCAACGCCCGCTCGACAGACCCCGATCGGAATCCGACCGCATTTGATCTATGGTCAATCATGCTGTTGGTGGATTGATAATCTCTCATTTCCGTTCTGACCGTGAACCTGGACACCCTGCATTAATGGCAATAAAATCCGAAATAAACTTCCGCCGCTCGGGCGGTTGAACGCCTCAACAATTCCCTGATGCGACTCAATTATTTGCTTCACGATAGCAAGACCAAGCCCCATCCCTCTATGCTCCGAGACCGAACCCGTTGCTTTGGTGGTCACAAAAGGCTCAAAAAGATTTCTTATAATCTCCATATCTATCCCGGGACCGGTGTCCTCAACGGTCACCAACACCACTCCCCTACCATTATTCTCCAGTTTTTCGACCGCCGTAATCGTGATCAATTTCTCGTGATTCTCCTGGAATGCCTGGGTCGCGTTCATGATCAAATTCTGAAAAACCTGCACCAACTGATTAAAGTCGCCTCTTACCGGGTGTGTGACCTGACAATGAACCGTGGTCCGAACATCCCTGCGTTGTATGTTTTCAGCCTCAACTTCGATTGCCGTATCAACTACCGAACGCAGATCGACAGGATTCATCTCAAGAGGCACGTTCTGAGCAAACGCGCCTACGTTGTGAACGATTTCGTTCATACGCCGAAGGTCCCGTTGAATGATTCCAAGCATCTTCGTATCCTTGATCAACACCGGCCCGGCACATTCATCCTCAAGCATAGAAATATAAGTCTGGACGGAAACCATCGGATTTCTGAGCTCATGGGCCAATCCGGCAGCCATCGTGCCCAACGCCATGAGCTTCTCATTCTCAGCCGACCGGCGCTCCAGCTCACGAATCCTGATGCTAGCTGCAATTTCCATACCCAAGACTTCAAATAAAGCCAAATCCGGTTCCGAGTAGTAATTCCTCGGCCATCGTTTTCCAAGCAAAAAGAAGCCGTGCAGCCGCTCCTCAGTCAGCAGAGGAATCAGTATCTCCACTCCCAACTCGCTCAATTTTCTCACACCGGATTCAATCGGCAGACTGCCGTCCCCACCGGCATCGATATGCTGACGGAGTTCCTCTACACATATCACTCCTCCGACTTTATTCATAACCTCCACGAGACTGTCCTGCTCGTCCAACGCCCTGATCTCAAAATCCTTCGCTCCGGCTCTTGCTCGCAACACAAAACTCATGGCGGTCTTTTCACGGATAAACACCGCGACCGCTTCGACGCTCAATTGGTCGCACAGAAAAGTGGCCGTCTTCGAGAATATCTCCTCGCTTCGCTCCAACTGATCGATTTTCCGAATCAGCCAACGCAACTGATTTCTATAATTGTACTGCGATTGTTTTAGTTGTGTTTCAACGAAAGCATTCAAACGCTTCATGAAGCGTGGCGCGGCTAAAAACAAAAAGCCGACCAGGACAAAAGAAACGAGATATTGCTTTACAAAAATTTCCGCTTGCCTTCCACCTGCTCCACCGGAATCGATCAGGATCCAGGAGACTGGATATGCAAGGGCAACAAGAGCAACCACGAAAAAAAATGCCGCGCCTTTAACCAAGGCGAGGTCAACATCCATCAATCTGTATCTGGCTGTCGCATATGAAACGCCAAACACATAGAACGAAACCAGCACGTTCCCGATCGGTGGAATAGGAATATCATACCATAGGAAAAAATTTGTCGCACCACCGGTAAAACCAATGACCGTTCCAATGAGAATATACTTAATCTGATTCTTTTTATTCTCGTGTTGTCGCCGAAAATCCCGAGATAAGACCACTATGCTTCCAACCACGTAATAGAACCAAAAAAGCAAATAATATTTCAACAATGGACCCGCATCGGGCCAATATTCAACCCCCATCTTAGGGGAAACGCCCGCGACAATTCCGGAGGTGGAAATCGAAACAATCGCAAAGCAAAAGGAGATCACAACGCCTGAGACCATCTGGTACTTGTGCGAATACCCCCTGAAGGTCGTCGTAAAATAAAAAAAACTAATCGGGATGAACGCTGCCGCACCCATGAGGATACGAGTCAGCGAAATTGCATCTTCTTCGGAACCGGCAATCTGCCAGAAAAAATAGAATACGGACCACAATCCAACCGAAAGAGCGAAGCAAACAAAGGAAAGCTCAACCATTGTGCTCTTGCGATATCGGTAAACCGAGATCGCCAGGACAATGCTTGTGACGGCGTTTATGAACGAACTGACTGCACAATAAAATGTCACTTCTCCGCTTTCACAACATGAGCCTGTCCGCCAAAGCACTCGCGAAACTCAATCCTTCGGAATCCAGCGTCATCCGCCATAGCGCTCATCTCTTCCCCCGAGAAAAACACATAATAGCCAAGCTCCTCCTTAATCTTGATCTTTCCGGCAGCTCGCAGCAAATCGCGGCCCATCTCCAGTTCCCCGGCGCTGACCTTTTGGTCCATAAAGTCACGGTAGATCATCGACATGTCGCAAAATGGCTTCATGCTTGAAACAACAAGCGTACCTCCGGGTTTGAGGATCTTGTACAACTTGTCGATCAGCCGCTGGGGCTCTTTCAGGTATGAAATCAGCAGGCTGCAGCAGACCTTATCAAAGGTGTTTTCACCAAACTCCACGGCTAATTCGCCTTTATTTTCCGGATCCGAAAAAACATCCAGGTCCATGCAACCGTAAATAAAGTCCGGCAAGAGGGCACCATGGCCATTGGAGGGTTTTTGCGCGTCGCAATGCTGCATCATTGCGTCACTCAAACCCTTGCATGTCAGGTCCAGCCCAACGTAAACCGGCGGCCCCTGATAACCTGCCCCCTGTCCATTTCTGGACAACACGTCCCGGATCAACCAGACTCCAAACAAGCCGTTCCCGCAACCTGCATCCAACACAATATCTCCACCGTCAATCCGCCCGAGCAAATCGCCGACGGTATCAAGATACCGGCGGTAGTCGTCAACACGGTCCAACAAACTGTACTTCTCCAGATAGGATCCCCAGAAGTCCGTTTCGGGCTCGAAATCCTTTTCCTTGGCTTTTCGCAAATAATCCCGCTCAATTTTGTTCTGACGAAGCAACGGCTTTTTTTCCGGACGAAGAATTACGCTGTCCTCAGGTCGCCCTTCCAGGAAGCAGGCCCGGACGATGTCATCGTAAACCTCGACTCCTTTTTCCTGATTTTCACGAACCTCGTGCATCGCTCCGGCAACAAGGTGGACCTCCGAATCCCTCCTGCGCCCGAGCGCAAGCGCAACCTCTTCACGGTCCACCCAGGGGTCATTCTCAGCTCCAAAATACGCTGCGGAAGCCGACGTTCGACTCAAATCATAGATCGTTCCCTGGAGATCGTGCATGTTCGCCTTGACCAGCTCACGAAGGAAATTATCGAAATCGATTTCATGACCGAGTATGTCAGCGACTCCCCAGGTTTTACCGTCGATATGATTTGCCACGAGATCCTCGCGATAAACTTCGCGAAGCGTGTAGCTGACATTAAAAACACCAACCAGACAGACGAGTTTCCTGATTCGGGAATCCAACGCCGCCGCCCGAAGCGCAGACCTTGATGAAAGGCTGCTCGAAACCAAAACGACCTTTTTGACCCCAAAGTGCTCCTGAACAAAGTCCAAGGTGGTTAGAACGTCATCAACCGCACCTGGGAGCGTAAAATCTGTCATGGCTCCCTCACTCTCGCCAACATGGCAGGTGTGGTCAAAACGCAAGACATGCAGCCCGTTAGCTGCCATCGTGAAAGCGAGTTGGAGGTTGTTTTTCTTTGTTTCCCCGTACTTGGGAAGCACAACCACGATGTACGGCTCGATCTCCGTCCCCGCCAGACTATCATAATAAGCTATGATTTTCCGGCCTGTTTTATTGAGGTAGCTCAGGCGTTGGCTTTCTATCGGTGCGGTAATATTCTTGGTAGGAACACCCATTCTCGTAGCTTCTTTTGAATCATTTGTGTCCAGCTAAATCGTCATCTGGAACTCGCAGGCATCTGGTTTTGGAAACGCAAGGCTTCGTTGGACAGGCGACGCACATGAACTTGGTTTGCCCCGGCGGGCTTCGTCACACACCGGAATTTATTTTAGAGGTTTGAATCAAGATTCTCTACGAAATTAAAGCATTACTCCCACCTCAATGAATCTAGTTTAATCAACGGGAAAATTAATCATGTCGAAAAGTCAAAAAATCAAAGGTCTTGTATTCCAATTACTTACAGTTTTCCACCATAAAGCGAAACCCCTGTGAATTACGTTAAAATCCTGACTCTCAATAAGATAAGTTCGAACATAGGTAAATCCCTTAAAACCAAGCCGTTGATACCCTATGATCATTACCGGATTTTTCTTATCATGCAATCGCTTTTTCCTTGCACTCCAATGCCCCCTTTGGTCGGACAGTGCTTGAACTGGATCGACGAACGGTCACCATTAACACGCCGGGTATGCCGCCGCAGCTTCCACATTCCATTCCTCCGATCACCGCAGTAACGTTCGATGCAGGCGGAACGCTTCTCGACCCCTGGCCCAGCGTCGGCGCAGTCTATGCGGAGATCCTCGCCGTCCATGGACTGAAGGGCGATACCGAAGAGTTAAACCGCAGTTTCGCAACCGCCTGCAAAACGAACTCGACCCCGGTGGGAGGGCCCACCGACGAACCCCGGGAAATCGCCAAGTGGAAACGAATCGTCAAACGAACCATTCCACCGTTGGAGTCGACCCGGAAATTCGACGCTGTCTTCTCAGATCTCTGGGAAACGTTCGCTCACCCGGAACGCTGGCGAATTCGAAAGAACACCCGCGAAAGCATTGCCATCCTTCGCCAACGTGGATTTCGTACCGCGATACTCTCGAACTGGGACCGGCGTCTCCGCACTCTTCTGGCGCGATTCGACATGCTGGACTCCTTTGATGCCATAATCATCTCCTCGGAGATTGGATGGGAAAAGCCCAGTCCTGAAATTTTCGCCGCCGCGGAAAAGCAGTTGAATACGCCAGCCAACCGGATTCTGCACGTTGGTGACAGTCTGGAACATGATCTTAAACCGGCAATTGCAGCCGGCTGGCAGTGCGTTCTGCTCTCCAGCCAATTTGAAACGGACCAATCCTCGGCAGACAGAATCAATGACCTTCAGGCGCTAACCAGCCTGGAGTTGGCCAGGTGATCCCGATTAAGGTTGGCCAAAATACCCCGGATTGGCCGCAGGCATATTCCGGGATGGCTTACTCAAAGTAGAAGCGCGCACCGATCGCCGCGTTGAGGCTGGCGCGCGAGCTGGGGACAATGTCGATGATGGGAACTATCTCGGCAAAGGCCTCGACCGGGACATCCTCGAAATGATAGGCAACGCCGACCGGAACCCGAACCCCCAGCCGGTCGCTCTTGCCGCTGCGGGCCTTCAGCCGGCCACCAACACCGAAATAAAGCGGGAGGCTCCCTTTGGCGACCTCCACCATCTCAAAATCATGAAAAAGATAACTGCCGTGCAGGTGGAACGAGGTCCTTCCCTCAAAGGACCACCCCAGGGCCGCATCAAAGGCATTGGTGTCGCTCACCCAATATTTGGCCGTCAACCCGGTCGGTTCGCCCAGAATCACCCCGGCCCCCAGCGGATTATACTGGTGGGCTGCGGAGAGCGGGATTACGGAAGCCGTCAGCAGTGAGCAGAAAAGCAGTGTGAGTCGTTTCATAAAATTTCCTCCAAAACAGTCATACGTCACCGGTTTGGCGCCGTTTTGACCCATCCTTCTCATTGCTTAGCCCCTGGCGGAGTGCCTTGCACCGTTCATGGTGGAAAAAAACACGCCTCATTCCTCGCTTCCATCCGCCCAACCCGCCAACGCGCGCCGAAACCGGGGGCTCCATTCGGCGGGTCGATGGGTTTGCCCGGATAGCTTGCAGACCGTACGCCTGCCGCTGCAATAAACGACGTTTCCGTCCAGTCCGGCAAAGTCGAAGTCGAGCGCGAGGCCGGCGGCACGGACGCGGGGCGAACGGTAAAAAACCGCGTACTCGCCCGGGCGGCGAACCGGCTCGCGAAAGCGGGCCTCCAATCCGCGCACCACGACGTAGATATCCTCGTCCCGGTCGGCATCAAAATCAGGAACGCCGAGCAGGTGCTGAAACAGGGCCTGCTGCGCTCGTTCCAAATGATGAAGGTAGCGGGAGTGATGAAGGATCCCCAAGGCGTCAAACTCATCAAAATGGACCCGGGTGCGATAAATGAATTCTGGCTGCGACACGGAAAAACTCAAAGCCCGACCCGGGGGAAAGTCAAAACGCCTTGCAGTGCGGACCCGTCCGCCTCCCGGCGACGGACCGGCGGAAAACATAGCGAACCATTCACTCCACTCATCGGAATTCGTCCGCCAACAGGGTCGCCATCAGGCAATCACTTGGGCGGACCTTGCTCCACAATCTCCAAACCATAACCCTCCAGGCCGACCACATGCCGGCTGTGGCTGGTCAGGAGCCGGATTCTTCGAAGACCCAGAGCCACCAGAATCTGAGCGCCGATACCGTAATCCCGAAACTCCGGAGCCGCTTTGGCGACGCCCCGAGCCTTATCGGCCGAGATATGGTCGGGCGTATCGTTCAGCATTTGGTGAACGCTATCGTGCGGCTGCCCGATATAGATCACGGCGCCCTTGCCTTCGCGAGCGACCATGCTGAGCGAATCGACCAGGGAATGGTAACTGCCGAACGCTTTGGCGCGAAAGACGTCGCTCAAAACGTTTTCGCTGTGTACCCGAACCAACGTGGGAGAACCATCGAGGTCGCCCATAGTGAAGGCGAGGTGATATCGATCATCCAGGCGACTGTGAAAAAGGCGCAGGACGAAAGTCCCAAACTCCGACTCGAAGGGACGCCGATGGGTCTCCTCCACCAGCCGTTCGCGCCGCCGCCGGTATTCGATGAGCGATGCGATGGAAATCATCGGGAATCCGAAACGCTTCTTGAAGGCAATAAGTTCCGGCAGGCGGGCCATGGTACCGTCTTCGTTGAGAATCTCACAAATCACCCCACTGGGATGAAGTCCGGCCAGGGCGGCCAAATCGACCGCAGCCTCCGTGTGACCGGCACGCTGAAGGACTCCGCCCGCCTTGGCCCGCAAGGGAAAAATATGCCCCGGCTGCACAAGGTCGTCGGGGCGGCTTGCCGGGTCCGCCAGCAGGCGAATCGTACGGCAACGGTCATAGGCGCTGATTCCTGTGGTGATTCCCTCGGCGGCGTCCACCGAAACCGAAAAATCGGTCCGATAGGGGTCGCGATTCTCCGCTACCATTTGATTGATCCCCAGCCGTTTTAGCTGATGGCTGGTCGTCGGAACACAAATAAGGCCGCGGGCGTGCAGGATCATCGTGTTGACGCTTTCCGGAGTGGCCTTGGCTGCGGCCATGACGAGGTCTCCCTCGTTCTCGCGGTTCTCGTCATCGGCCACCACCACCAACCCGCCGCTCGCGATCACCTCGATCGCCGATTCCACCGAGTCGAACGGATTCTCCTGTTTTGTTGCGTCAGCCATGCCGATAAACCCTAGCGCCCCGGCAACGGGGCTCAATCCGTATTTTTAAGCCGGCCGAATGCCGTCGCAGGACGGAAAAGGCGTTTAGACCGTTCCGGTCTCGAGCCCGAAATACGCCTCGGCGTTGCGGAAGCAGATATCGCGCACGATGCCGCCAAGCAGTTTCATGTCGCGGGGCAACTCGCCGTTCTCCACGTCACGACCGATCAGGTTGCAGAGAATGCGGCGAAAGTATTCGTGACGGGGATACGACAGAAAGCTGCGCGAATCGGTAAGCATCCCGACAAAGCGACTGAGGAGACCGAGATTGGACAACGCGTTGAGTTGCCATTCCATTCCCTCGATTTGATCAAGATGCCACCAGCCGGATCCGAACTGCATCTTTCCGGGAACGCTGCCGTCCTGAAAGTTGCCGATCATGGTCGCGAAAATGTAATTATCGGTGGGGTTGTTGTTGTAGAGTATCGTCTTGGGCAACTGGCCGGTACGGTCCAGGCGGTCCAGGTACCCGGCCAAACCGCGGGCCTGGGGGTAGTCTCCAATCGAGTCGAATCCGGTGTCGGGACCGAGTTCCCGGAAACGGCGGGTGTTGTTGTTCCTCATGGCGCCGAGGTGAAGCTGCTTGGTCCACCCGCGGTCGGCGTCGAGACGACCGAAAAAAACCATCATGTAACTGCGGAATTTGACCGCCTCATCTGCCGGAACCGCTTTTCCGGCGCGCGCCTTGTCAAACGCCACCCGCGCCTCGGCATCGGTGCAGTCGGCGTCGTCACAATGCGTCATGCCGTGATCGGACAACCGGCAGCCCATTTCGTGAAAGAAGTCGTGACGCTGCTTCAGGGCCTCCAAAAAAGAATCCAGGCTGGCGCAATCCACCCCGCTGACTTCCGCCAGACGGTCGATCCACGCATTGAAAGCCTCGGGTTGATCGACCGAGAGCGCCTTGTCCGGCCGAAACGTCGGGTACACCCGGGTGGCCAGGGTACCGTTTTCGCCGATTTGGCGATGAAACTCCAGCGTATCCACCGGATCGTCGGTGGTGCATATGACGGATACCCGGTGATTGGTCAGAATACCGTGCACAGACATTTCGGGCCGCGCCAGCTTCTCCCGGGTTTCCTCCCAAATCTCCTCCGCCGTCTCTTCATTGAGCAGGGTGTCGATCCCGAAGAACCGCTTCAACTCGAGATGAGTCCAGTGATACAAAGGATTCCGAACGGTCCGGGGCACCGTCCGGGCGTAAGCGAGAAACTTCTCCTTGTCGCCGGCGTCACCCCCGCAGAAACGCTCCTCGACCCCGTTCGCGCGCATGGCCCGCCATTTGTAGTGGTCGCCGGCCAGCCAAATATTCCCCAGATTGGGAAACGACTTGTTTTCGGCGATCTCCGCCGGCGGAAGGTGGCAATGGTAATCGAAAATCGGCTCCCGGGCGGCGTAATCGTGATAGAGTTCGCGGGCGGAGGCGCTGTGCAGGAGGAAGTCGTCGGTGATGAAAACGGACATGGGTACGCAATCGGGTTGGGCTCAGATGGTCATGGCGGCGAAACCGCCGTCGACCAGCAGTTCCTCCCCGGTGATGAACGATCCGGCCCGGTCGGAGGCCAGCAAAAGCGTCGCTCCGATCAATTCCTCCGCCCGGCCAAACCGATTCATGGGAGTGTGCCCCATGATGGTATCAATCCGGTCCGGAGTCAGCACCTTGCGATTCTGTTCAGCCGGGAAAAATCCAGGGACCAGCGTGTTCACCCGAATGTTTTTCTGCGCCCACTCACGGGCCAGATTTTTGGAAAGGTTGTGCACCCCGGCCTTGCTCACGGAGTAGGTGAAGACCCGCGAAATAGGAGTCACTCCCGACATGGAACCGACGTTGATGATCGAGGCCGGTTGTCCGCGATCGACGAAGTAGCTCCCGAAGACCTGACAGGCCAGGAACACCGCCTTGAGGTTGGTGGCGATGATCGTGTCGAATTCGTCCTCCGGGATCTCGAGAAACGGGGTGGCCGAATTGACGCCGGCGCCATTGACGAGGATGTCGACTTTTCCGGCGATTTCCAGCGACTCCTTGAGCAACGACTCCAGGCTGCTGCGAGTGGTGATATCGGCAGCCAAAAAGGTGGCTTTCCCTCCGAGTTTCTCGATGGCCGCCAGCCGTTTCCGGGCTTTCTCCTCCTTGCGACCGACCAGGATTACCTCGGCGCCGGCGCCGGCGAGACCCTCCGCCATGGTGCCGCAGAGTTCCCCGGTCCCGCCGATGACGACGGCCACCTTGCCTTGCAGAGAAAAGAGATCGTACAAATAATTTTGAGACATGGCTTCAGTCATTCGAGTTTCCGGTTGAGCGAACGATCACCGTACCACACGTGCCCCCCCGCCGGACATAATTTTTTCGACTTCGGCCAGGTTGGCCATCGAGGTGTCACCGGGGGTGGTCATGGCCAGGGCGCCGTGGGCAGCCCCGTATTCGACCGCTTTCCGCGGATCACCGGTGGCGAGGAAACCGTAGATCAGGCCGGAAGCGAAGCTGTCCCCTCCCCCGACCCGATCCAGGATTTCGAGATTCTCGCGCTGGGTGGCCTCGTAAAACTTTCCGTCATGCCAGCAAATCGCCCCCCAATCGTTGATCGTGGCGGTCTTTACGGTGCGCAGAGTTGTCGCGGTGGCCTTGAAGTTGTCAAACTCACGTACCACTCGGGAAATCATCGATTTGAACTTGTCGACCTCGATAGTGGAGATGTTTTCGTCAACCCCTTCCACCTCAAATCCGAGACAGGCGGTAAAGTCCTCCTCGTTCCCAATCATCACATCGACCTTTCGGGCGATACGCCGGTTCACCTCCTGAGCCTTGGCATGACCGCCGATGGATTTCCACAGTGAAGGGCGGTAGTTGAGGTCGTAGGACACGATGGTACCGTGCTTTTGCGCCGCGGTGACGGCTTCCTCCACCACGGCGGCACTGGTTTCGGAAAGCGCCGCGTAAATCCCCCCGGTGTGAAACCAGCGCACTCCGCGCCGGCCGAAGATATCCTCCCAGTCGAAATCACCGGGTTTGAGCTGTGACGCCGCCGTGAGCCCGCGGTCGGGCACTCCAACCGCCCCGCGAATACCGAAACCACGCTCGGTGAAGTTCAAACCGTTCCGCACGGCACGCCCCACGCCGTCGTACGGCACCCAGCGTATCAGCGAGGTATCCACGCCGCCCTGCAGGATAAAATCCTCGATCAGCCGCCCGACGTCGTTTTCGGCGAACGCGGTCGCCACGCTGGTGCGCAGGCCGAAACAGCGGCGCAAGCCGCGGGCCACGTTGTACTCGCCGCCGCCTTCCCAGGCGCGAAACGAGCGCGCGGTACGCACACGACCCTCGCCGGGATCGAGGCGCAGCATCACTTCTCCCAGCGCAAGGAGATCGAATTCACAGGCATCGGCGGGTTTGATTTTCATATCGCTCATGGTCTAAAAAGAGAATGGATTCTAATTCGATAAGGCCAAGGTGCGGCCCGCAACCCCAGCCAAAAGGCATGTCGACGTTCACAGCCGGCGATCAGGTGGTCGCAAAGGCCTGCGGATCCCAAGCGGGATGTCCGCATTCGGTCGCAATTTCATTAAACGCTTCGATCTCCGCCCGCGAAAAGAGCAATCCGCGGTGGCGAGCCGAAAGCGCGGCGGCTTCAGCCTCGATCTGACCGGGAAGAATGCAGTTCGCATTTCCGTCCTGTAACAAATCGCCGAGAACGGCTCTCAGATTTTCCTGCTGCGTGCGTCCGCGGGCAAAATCTCGCCCATCCAGGGCCTCAGGATGGATCACCTGAAAGAAAAAGTTAGGGGTGTGCTTGTCGCCATCGGCGGCCCAGCGACTGCGCAGAGTGGGGAGCGAACCCCCAATGAAGGCGGCCGTCAGCTCATTGATCAGGCTCAGTCCGTAACCTTTGTGCGCGCCGAAAGGCAACAGGGCCACGGCTTTCGCCGGATCGGTGGTGGGGTTGCCGTCGGCGTCCACCGCGGCGTCAGGCGGCAACGTTTTACCCTCGCGCTTAAACTGTTGCACCCTTCCCATGGCCACCACCGAAGTGGCCCAGTCGATGACGATCGGATATCCCAGCGCCTCCATGGTGGGGAATCCCCAACTGTGGGGGTTGGTTCCCAGGGTGGGGAGTTTCCCTCCGAATGGCACGACCTCGGCCAGCGCGGCGGTGCAATTGGTGTAGGCGATGTAACCCTTTTTGGCCGCCTCCATGACGTATCCCCCGCCCCAAAGATAGTGAAAAGCATTATCGACGCTGACTACGCCCACACCGAATTTGTCGGCCATTTCCATGCAGGCCTCCATAGCGCGGTAAGCGACCGACTGGCCGAGCTTGCGATTGGCATTCCACACCGCGGTCGCGGCAAATCGGCTGGAGAGCACTTCGATTTCCGCGCCAGGCACACAGCCCGCGGCCCCGCTGCCGAAAAGGTGGTCGAGGTGCAGCGCCTTGATGGCGTTGTGGGTGCGGATACCGTGGCGCGCCGCTTCGACACAGAATCGGGCGGCGTCATTCGCCTCGTCTTCCGTGTAACCGCGGTGTCGATACGCGGCCACCACCAGTGCGTTGTGGGTTTCCTCGGGAACAATGTGATAGGTTTCGCTCATAACGGCAACGGCGGGAGGTCAGTCGATCTTGTTGGCCTGCGCCCGCGGAGTCTCACCCCGCAGCACGGCGATAAGGTTGTCAACCGCCATGCCCGCCTGGCGGACCACGCTTTCATAGGTCCGTGAACCGATGTGTGGTGTGATCACGGCGTTCTCACAGGCGAACAATGGATGATCGGATGGCGGCGGCTCCTGATCCAGCACGTCGGTGCCGTATCCGGCTATGCGATTCTCCTTTAGCGCTGCCACCAGGGCCGCAGTATCGACGAGTTCTCCTCGGGCGCAGTTCAGGAGCACGGCATGCGGCTTCATCAGGGCGAGAGAATCGGCGTTGACCATGCCCCGGGTCTGATCGTTGAGGTTGGTGTGCAGGCTGATTACGTCGGCCGCGCGAAAGATTTCGTCGAAGGACGCCGCCCGCTCGATCTGGTTGTCCGCGGCGAAGGTTTCATCCCAATACAAATCGTACGCCATGACTTTCATGCCGAACACGCGGGCTCGCAGCGCCACCTCGCGGCCAATACGGCCCAATCCGACGATTCCGATGGTCTTGCCCATCAATTCGTGCCCAGTAAGCCGTTTCCATCGGCCCGCCTTGACGTGATTGCACTCGGTGACAAGTTGACGATAGATGGCCAGCAGGAGCCCGAAGGTGTGCTCTGCCACGGTAGTGTGATTCACCCCGGGACAAAAGGTCACCGGCACCTTGAGCTCAGTGGCCGCAGCGACATCGACCTTGTCCAGGCCAATCCCGTATTTACTGATCACCTTCAGGCGGGGAAGCGCCTTTTCCAGCACCGCCCGGGTGATGGCGTCATCACCGCAGAGGAAAGCGTCAACATCGCCGACCAGCTCCAGCATACGGCTTTCGGGAAGCGGCCCCCTCTCCCTAACGATCTCATATCCGGCTTCCTTCAGCCGGTCGTGATGAGGTCCCGGAGTATCCTGGAACGAAGTGGTGGTGAGGAGAATTCTTTCCATGGCAAAACCACACTTTCCAACAGAAAACCATGGAACGAAAGCTTTTTTCGCCGCTCCGCGGTATTCGAGGACAGTACCCGCTACCATTCCTTCACCCGCAAAGCGACCCTTCCACCGGCCGTCCGGAACGGGTTGCAATCGCCGAGCCGGGATTTATGACTCGCCACCCGATTTCAACACCCGCTAAAAAAAGGCATGGCCAAAAGCGTTCTCGTCGTTGGAGGTGCCGGATACATCGGCAGTCACTGTGTGCGTCAACTCATCCTGAGCGGACATCGTCCGGTAATCGTGGATAATTTGTCCTTTGGGCATCGCGAGGCGGTTCCCGCGGAGGTTCCCTTTCACGCCTGCGACCTCGGTGACGCCGACGCCATGCGGGCCATCATGGAAAACGAGCGAATCGACCTGGTCATGCACTTCGCCGCCTTCGCCTATGTCGGCGAATCGGTGGAAAACCCGTTGAAGTACTATTTCAACAACCTCGTCGCCACACTCAACCTGCTCAAGGTGATGGTGGAAACCGGGGTGCGGCAGTTCGTGTTTTCGTCCACCTGCGCCACCTACGGAGTGCCGGCTTCGCTTCCGATCACCGAGGACATGCCGCAACACCCGATCAACCCCTACGGGCAAACCAAACTGGACGTGGAAAACGCGCTGAAAGCGCTCGCCCACGCCCACGGACTTTCTTCGGCCTCGTTTCGTTATTTCAACGCCGCAGGGGCGGCCGAGGACGGGAGTCTCGGCGAGGACCACAACCCGGAGACCCACCTCATTCCGCTGGTATTCCAGGCGGCAATGGGTCAGCGCGAGCACATCAGCATATTCGGCACCGACTACGATACCCCGGACGGCACCTGCCTGCGCGACTACATCCACGTCGACGACCTCAGCCGGGCCCACATCGCCGTCTTCGATAAACTGGAAACTCCCGGGAGCACCTACTTCTTCAACCTCGGAACCGGCACACCGGCTTCGGTGCGCGAAGTCATCGATACAGTGGAAAAAGTATGCGGCAAGAAGGTTCCCGTGGTGGAGGAAGGGCGCCGGGCCGGCGATCCTCCCGCCCTATACGCCGATTCCAGCAAAGCAAAACGCGAACTGGGATGGGAACTTCAGTATCCGGACCTCGAACTGATCATCGAAACCGCCTGGCGCTGGCACCGGGACCACCCTCGGGGATACGCGAAATAGTCCCGATCGGGGACTCAATAACTCAAAACGATGGCGGCGTGCGCCCGGTGATCGCGCGAATCGCCCTCCACGGCGTCGCTCCTGAGCTGCCAGCCGTAATCCAGGCGCAGCGCGAAGACGTCATCAACACGGACACGTATTCCCGGCCCGGCACCCATAAGGTGCGCCCGTTTGAACTCGGTCTCGACCGGATCCTTGGTTCGAGCCATACCGTAATCGACAAATCCCAGCAACTGCCAGCGATCCCGGCTCGGGCGCCCGACGCCGAACAGTTGATTCCAGTTGAATTCCGGCGTCCTGAGTTCCGCGCTCAACGTATAGCCACTGTCCCCCACTGCCGCCCGTTCCGCGTAACCGCGCACAGTCGTGTAACCTCCGACTCCCAATTGCTCGCTGCGAAGCAACCGGTGGGTGGAGTATTGATAAGTCCCCCTAGTGACGAGTGAAAAGCCGTCGTCGAGCGTGGTCTCACGCTCGAGTCCGATCCTGGTGTAGGCATAACGGGTTTTCGCGTCTTCCCGGGCCTCGTTGAACACCGCGTCGCGGTTGCGCTCGCTGAGAAAATTCCCGGGAGCGTAAAAGACGCTGGCCTGCAACTCGGTCCGCCCGAGAGGGTCGTACAGAGTTCCCCGGTATCCCCCAACCCCGTGTATGATCTCCGTAGCCGGCGAGAACACTTCGGCCAAACCGTACTCAACCGCGGTTTCCGCGCGTTTGAAATCGGCGCCCCAAAAGAGTTCCTGCGAGAGGCGCATTCTCCGCTCCGGGTTTTCCCATCCCAACAAGAAAAAGGTGTAGCGGGCGCCGATTTCCAGATTCTCCCCCTCGATCCCGTCCGGAAAGCCGTCCATTTCCAGGTCGACATCGGAATAATGACCGTAGAAGGCGAGTTCCTGCCGGGTCGGCAGCGGCGCCACATACGCGGCGGAGTGGGTCATGATGCGGTCGAGATAGCGTCCGGCTCCAAACTCGTAGTGGAGTTCGTGATCGACCGCCAGGAGATGCCCCCAGTTAAATCCGCCGATGAAACGCTCCTCGCCGATTATGGGGTTCCCCATATTTTCGAATCCTCCGTAGAGGCGGAAAGGAAAGCGGTCGTTGACCTCGAACACCAAGTCCACCTCGCCCGGTTCCCCGGTCGGATCAAAGCGGGCCTCAACGTTGCGAAAAGGATTGCGATTCATCCAGTCGAGATCCTCATTCAGTATTCCCGAATCGATGCGGCCCCCGGATCGCAACCTGGTTTTTCCGGTAAAGATCGCGCGTCGAAACCACCGGCTCCCCGTCACCCGCACCTGACGAATGCGCGGCTCCCGCACCTCCAGCACCAGCTGACCCCTCTGCTGGTCCATCCGCACCACGTCGACCTCCACCAGGGGACGACGGTGTTGCCGGTAAACGCGTTCGATTTCGCGGGTCAGTTGATCCAGGCCGCGCTCGGAGAAAGGCCTCCCGAGGTAACCGCGGGCCTGACGCCGAAACGCGGGTTCATCCAGAAGCGGTAACCCGGAGATGGTCAAAAGCCCCGACGCCTGATCGGGAAAGGGCGGCGCCGCTCCCAGATCGGCACTGCGAATCGCGAGGACTCTGAGTTCCGGAATGGAAACCACCCCCGGGGCCGCGTCCCTTCCGGCACCCTCCGCCTCGTTTCCGGCGAGCGGAAGAACCGCGCTCAGAAACAGTACCGCCACCCCCAATCCGACCGGAAACTTGAATGTTTTCATCATGGATGCGCTGAAAATACGAATGTCGAGAAGCGGACTCCCTGAAACCGGGTCAGATAAACCCCCGCCCCCGGGGACGCTAGCACGGTAGCCGGTCCCGGGAAAAGCAGAATCCTAACCCAGGGCGCCGAGAAGTTTTTCCACTTCCTCCTTTTTGCCTCGCAGTTCGTTCAACTGTCGACGCGCCCCGTCGACGATTTCCGGCGGAGCGTTCGAGGTGAACTTTTTGTTGCCGAGTTTGCCCTCGCCGATGGCCACCTGTTTTTCCAGCTTGGCCAATTCTCTATTCAGGCGCTCCTTTTCCGCGGTCACATCGATCGCCCCGGAAAGGTCCAGGCGGACGGTGCCGAGCCGGGTGACCGCCGCCGGAGCCGTATCCCCGGCCGGGTCAAACCCCAGTGACGAGGCTCCGATCAGGTGGGTCAACTTCACGCGGTTGGCTTCGATCAAAGCCCGTGCGGAATCCGCGGCCTCGACGAAAAACGCCAGGTCTTTGCGGTTGGCCAGGTTGTAGTCGGCCTTGAGCGCCCGGGCCCGGGTGACAAATTCCCGCAGATCCTCCGTGTTGGCCTCGGCCTCGCCATCAACCCGAACCCCCGCCTCGGCCAGAGCTTCCCGCAGCGCGGCGCCATCCGGCAACCCGGCATCCTGAAGAAATTCGTCCTCCGCGCCGTAACCCAGATTGTGCCACAACTCCTCGGTGATGAACGGAATGTACGGGTGCAGCATGAGCAGCAGCTGCCGCAGCACAAAATCCTGGACCGCCAGACCGTTCTCTTTCTCTTCCGAATCCGACGGCCGGCTTTTACTGACCTCGAGGTACCAATCGCAGAAGTCCGTCCAGAAGAAGGCGAATAGTTTCTGCGCCGCCCCGGTGAATTCGTAGTCCCGTAAACCGCTATCCACCGATTCGACAGTCCCCAGCAGGCGTCCGAGGATAAAATGATCGTCGGTATCCAGCAGGTCCGCCCGTATCCGCGATGCCACTGCGGGCAGTGTGGAATTGTCCCGCAACGCCCCCGACATCTGCCGGTAGCGGCAGGCGTTCCACAGTTTGTTGCAGAAGTGGCGCCCGGTCTCCACCCGGTCCTCGCTGAAACGAATATCCTGTCCCTTGGGGGCGATCAGCATGATACCGAGACGGAGCCCGTCGGCCCCGTACCGGGCGATCAAGTCCAACGGGTCCGGGGAGTTGCCGAGCGATTTTGACATCTTTCTCCCCTGAATATCGCGAATAATCCCGGTGTAGTAGACATCGCGAAAGGGAATGCGCCGCTCCACCGGTTCGCCGGGGCGCATAAACTGCAAGCCGGCCATGATCATGCGCGCCACCCAGAAGAAAATAATATCGGGCCCGGTCACCAGAGCGCTGGTGGGATAGAAGTAGTTCAACCCTTTGTTCTTCTCCTCCTCCGGGTCCGGCCAGCCCATGGTGGCGAACGGCCACAGCCAGGATGAAGCCCAGGTGTCGAGCACATCCTCCTCCCGCTCCCAGTTCTCCGGGTCGGCGGGCGGGACGGTCGCGACGTGCCAGTTCTCCGGGAGCGACCGGTCGGCCCCCTTCCGGTACCACACCGGTATCTGGTGGCCCCACCACAACTGGCGGCTGATGCACCAGTCCTGGATATTCTCCAGCCAGTGCAGGTAAATCTTCGACCAGCGTTCGGGAACAAATCGGATCAGGCCATCGCGCACCACCGCCTTGGCTTCCTCCACCTTTGGGTAGCGGAGGAACCACTGTTCCGACAAACGCGGCTCGATGGGCACATCGGCACGTTCGCTGTAACCGACATTGTTTTCGTAAGGCTCCTCGGCGACCAGTAATCCGGCCTCCTTGAGCTTGCGCGCGGCGACTTTGCGGGCCTCGAAGCGGTCCATGCCGGCGAACTCCGCGCCGGCCCGCTCGTTGAGGGTGCCGTCGGGATTAAAGACGTCGATAATCGGCAGGTTGTGCCGTTGCCCGATCTCAAAGTCGGCCTTGTCGTGGGCCGGAGTGACCTTGAGCACTCCCGTGCCGAACTCCGGATCGATGTGGGCGTCGGCCACGATCGGCAGCGCCTCCCGGGGAAACGGGCGCCAGACTTTCTCGCCAAGAAGATGGCGGTAGCGCTCGTCATCCGGATGCACCGCCACTGCGGTGTCCCCCATGAGGGTCTCCGGACGGGTGGTGGAGATTTCGAGGTACTCGCCGGGACGGTCCACCAACTCATATCGCATGCGGTAAAGCGTGCTCTGCTGGCTTTTCATGATGACCTCCTCATCGGACAACGCCGTGAGGCTGGCCGGGCACCAGTTCACCATTCGTTTCCCCCGATAAATCAGGCCGTCATGATAGAGACGGACAAACGCCTCCTGCACGCGGGCGCTGTAGGCGGAGTCCATGGTGAAAACCTCGCGCTCCCAATCACAGGAGCACCCCAGGCGCTTCAACTGCTCGATGATGATGCCCCCGTGTTTTTCCTTCCATTCCCAGGCTTTTTGCACAAAACGGTCCCGCCCGAGGTCGTGCCGGGTCACCCCCTCGGTTTGCCGCAATTCCCGCTCCACCCTGGTCTGGGTGGCGATCCCGGCGTGATCGGTCCCGGGCAGCCACATGGCTTCTTTGCCCTGCTGCCGCGCGCGCCGGATCAGGATATCCTGCAGGGTGTTGTTCAAGACGTGACCCATGGTCAGAACGCCCGTCACATTGGGGGGCGGAATGACGATACAATAGGGTTCCTTGTCCGGATTGGGCTCCCCGCGGAAACACCGGCGCTCAACCCAGGTCTTATACCATTGAGCCTCCACCTGGCTCGGATCGTAAGCTTTGCTGATTTCTGGCATGCAAAAAGCTTTGAGTAAGGCCGAATGGCAGACGATTTCAATCCCTTTCGCCGGATGAAGAAGGATAAGCGCTCGCACCAAAGTTTCGTCAAACCCGGCCCTTCTTCGCCCCGGCGAGAGAGCACCGACAGGGCATCGACCCGGAATCAAACCAAAATTCAAAGCGGGAAAAGCAAAGCTCCCGTCTTGAACCTTTCGTGGAATCTGCTAAGTCCGGGGTCGGACGATAAAGCCGCCGAGATGCTCAACCGAATTCAAAAACACGCCGCCTCCCGCCTCGATCTTGCCAGCGACCTCGACGGCAGTGAACGCCTCGCGGTCTACAAACAGTTCCTCCAGCTCGAAAACGAGATGATCCTGCGGCGCCATAGGGCGGGCGAATCCGGGCTCACGGTCGCGCTGGCGCGCTCCTGTGTGGTGGATGTCCTGCTACAACACCTCTTCGCCCAGGCCGCGGAGGAATTCAGCCGGGAAAAGGGAGGGCCCAATCCGCCGGTTTGCCTGCTCGGGCTGGGTGGTTACGGCCGGGGTGAGTTATCACCGTTGAGCGACATCGACATCATGTTCCTCTTCCCGATGAAGACCCGAAGCAAAGACCTGAAAGCCTTTCAGGAATACCTTTCGGATCGCATTCTTTATCCCCTGTGGGATCTGGGCCTTAAAATCGGACATTCCTCGCGCACCATCAACGAAGTGATGGAGGAGGCGCGGAAAAACATCCAAACCAAGACCTCGCTGCTGGAAGCGCGCCTGGTCGCCGGTTCGGAGGAGCTTTTCAACGTCTTCGATCACGCCTACCGCAATTTCTACCAAAAGGAGGATCCGCAAAAATACCTGCAAGCCCGCCTGGGCGACCAGGCGGAGCGGCGCGAGCGATTCCAGGGCACCATTTTTCTCCAGGAGCCGCACATCAAGAGCGGCGTGGGCGGCCTGCGCGACTATCAAAACGCGCTGTGGATGGCGCGCATCAAGCTGGATATCAAACGCATGGGTGACCTGTGCGAACACAACTACCTCAACAGTCGCGAACACAGGGAATTCGTCCGGGCCTACGATTTCCTCACCCGCGTCCGCAACGAGCTTCATTTCCTCAGCCGCCGGCCGACCGACGTGCTCGATTTGGAGAACCAACCGGTGGTCGCGCTGAACCTCGGCTACACTCAGGAAGACATCTTCAAACGGGTGGAGGTTTTCATGCGTGACTATTACACCCACGCCCAGGCGATTTACCGGATTTCCCAACTCCTTGAACAACGCCTCGCCCTGCGCAAAGACGACGCCGCCCAAAATCGGGTATCCTTCCGCGAGGTCATCCGGGCCCGCAAACTCGATCGGCAGAAACAATTCGACGGCTTCCTCCTGCGCGGGGATGAGCTCACTTGCGAAACACACAACGTCTTTCGCCAGGACCCGGAACGCCTGATCCGGGTTTTCCGGCACTGCCAGCAACTCAACTGCCGCATGGACTTCGAGTTGAGCAGCCTGATCCAGGAATCCGTCCACCTGATCGATAACACCGTCATCCTCTCCCCCCGCGCCAACCTGAGCTTCCGCACCATCCTCGAACAGCCCGGTCAGGTGCATCCGACGCTGCTGCAAATGCACGAACACGGGGTGCTGGGACGTTTCGTTCCCGAATTCGGCAAGCTGACCTGCCTCGTGCAGCACGAGTACTACCACCGCTACACCGCCGATATTCACACGCTGAATACCATCCGGGAACTGGACAGAATTTATACAGGCGAGGAGCCGGAAACGGTCAAATACCGGGAGGTGCTTCGCCAGACCTCCGACCCGAAACTACTCTATCTGATCCTTTTTCTGCACGATATCGGAAAATCGGCCGGAGTTTCCGGTCACGACGTCACCGGAGCCAAAATGGCATGGAATGTTCTTACAAGAATGGAGGTCAAGAACGAGCAATGCCATTTAATCGATTTCATTATTCGCCATCACCTGATGATGACCCGTATCTGGCAGAAATTCGACGTGGAGGATCCCCGCACCGCCGTTTCTTTCGCCGAACAGGTGGAGAGCGTGGAGAACCTCCGCTACCTCTACGTCCACACCTACTGCGATGCCCACGGCACGGCTTCAAACTTGTGGAACAGTTTCAAGGACACCCTCCACACGCAGCTTTATCAGATCACCGAGGAGCGGCTGCTTTTGGGCGCGAAAGCCGATCAGAAACAAACTGAACGCAAAGCCATGATTGCCGAGGAATTGATTGCCAAAAGGCTTCCCGAAGCGAACAAAGAGGAGATTGAGGCCCATTTCAACCTCCTGCCTGATCGTTACTTCATCAATACCACCGGTGATGAAATCGTCCTCCACCTCAAGATGATCCACCAACTCCTGGCCAACATCGCGGAGAACAAAGATCCCGAAAGCGCCCTGATCCCGATCATCGACTGGCAGGACGATATCGACCGGAGCATCACCGCGGTCGATGTGGTGACCTGGGATCGCGCCGGCCTTTTCTGCAAAATGGCCGGCGCCTTCATCGCGGCCGGACTGAACATTCTCACGGCAAAAGCCATCACTCGCAAGGACCACATCGCGATCGACACCTTTTACGTCGTCGAACCCGGCCGCGGTATGGTGCAGAGCGCGGAAGCCCGGGAAACGTTCCGGAAAACGCTGGAAAAAGCACTCACCTCCCCCGAGGACGTGCTGCCGAAAATCGTGTCCGACATTCGCAAGAAAAAGAAAAAAGCAAAACCGCTCTATCCCCAGCCGAAAACCCGTCTGCACGCCAATATCCCCACCAGCGTGCAGGTTTACAACGAGCTTTCCCTGCGCAGGACGATTGTGGAAATCCAGGCCAACGACTCGATCGGCCTGCTCTACGAGATCTCCCGCATCCTGTTCGAGCACGGTTACGACATCACATTCGCTCGTATCGCCACCGAACGCTCCGTGGCCCTCGACACCTTCTATATCGAAAAGATCGACCCCGACAACGAAGACGATCAAAGCAATCTCCTGAAGCTTCAGGAAGCTCTGAGCGAGGCCATCACCCGGGAATAGCTCTCGCTGAAGGCAAATCGTTCCTTCGCCAAAGCGAGCCGCCGACAAACAAAAACTCACGACCGCCCCCAACATGGACCAGACCACGCGCGCTTCTCCCGTCGACGCCCTTTATCGCATCAGCAGTCTGGCCGGTAAGACCGGGAAACCCAAGGAGGCGCTGCAAGTAATCCTGGGCGAAATCGTGGCAACCTTCAACGCCGGGAGCGGCTCGATCGCCCTGATCAATCCCGACAACGGTCGACTGGAGATCGAAGTCGCTCACGGCCTGCCGCTCGATGCGACCCAAATCGAACTCAAACCCGGACAGGGCATCACCGGTTGGGTTGCCCTGCACGGCAAACCGCTTTTGGTCAACGACGTGCTGACCGAAGCGCGCTATTTCCGGGTACGGGATTTGGTGAGGTCCGAAATGGCCGCCCCCATGGAGGACCGCGGGCAGGTGATCGGGGTGGTGAATATTGACAGCGATTCGCCCGCGGCCTTCAGCGAAGAAGACCTCAAGCTCCTCGTCCTGCTGACCTCCGAAGCCAGCAAAGTGGCCCGTAATCTGTGGCTCATCCAACAACTCCAGACCAAAGCCTCGCAGCTCGAATCGGTCCTGAATATCGGCAGCCGGCTGGTCTCCAAGCTGGAACTTCAGGAGATTATCGACAGCATCACGGTCGAAGCCCGAAAAATCATCGGTTGTCGCCTTTGCGCCGTTTTCCTGGCCAATCCCGAAGCGGAGACCATGACTTTGTATTCGGTGGATGGAGACTCCGGCGCCTTCCGGCAACTGCCGCCGTTGCCGGTTAACGAAAGCAGTGTTGGCGTCGCTTTGCGCCGGACAAGACAAATTGAAGTCCTTGAACTGGTGAAAACGGAGGAAAACCTGGGGGTTCTGGAAGCCATACAAAACGAGGGACTGGTCTCCCTGCTCGCCTCCCCCATGGTGTTCGAAGGTGAAGTCATCGGGGTCCTCAACGCCTATACCGATCACCTGCATCGCTTCAACAACGAGGAAAAGCGCCTTTTCTCCACCCTGGCCAGCCTGGGAGCCGTCGCCATCCAGAACGCGCGCCTGTACAAACGGGTGTTCGAAAGCGAGGAACAGCTTCGTCTCAATGAGCGGCTGAATGCACTCGGTCTGCTGGCGTCCGAAGTAGCGCACGAAATCCGCAATCCGCTCACCGTCATCAAACTGCTTTTCCAGTCCCTGGACCTGGAGTTTCCATCCGATGACCCCCGCAGCCGCGATCACGCCATCATCGAGGAAAAGCTGGACCATCTGGAATCGATCGTCGGCCGGGTGCTCAATTTCGCCAAAACATCGGACGATGTCCACACGCGGTGTTCTCTGCGTCAGATCGTGCAAAACACAATGCTCCTGATGCGCCTCAAACTGGAGCAATGCCGGGTGCGACTCAGCTACCAGGAGCCCGAGCAACCGCTGGCGGTGGACGGTAGTCCCGGACAACTCGAGCAGGTGGTGCTCAATTTGATCTTCAACGCGGTACAGGCTATGCCGCAGGGCGGCGATCTGCACGTTGAGTTGACTTCCGTCACCCGTCAAGCAGTCGCCTGGGCGGAACTGACGATCACTGATACCGGGTGCGGCATTCCCGACGAAATCCGCGAACGGATATTCGACTCCTTTCTCACTGGCCGCCATGAGGGCACCGGCCTCGGAATGGCGATCGTCAAACGTATCGTCGACAGCCACCATGGCAGCATCGAAGTCCTCCGGTCCGACGCCTCCGGAACCTCGATACGCCTGCAACTCCCTCTCGTCCACGAAGAACACGCGGAGTAATCCGCGCCCCGACAGGCAACGCAGCTGATCGATCACCGTCCTATGCCATCAACTCCTGACCAACGATTTCTCGAACACGCCATCAACCTCGCGATTCAACATTCCTCGGACGGAGTACACGGTCCCTTTGGCGCGGTCGTCGTGCGCGATGGAACCGTGGTGAGCGAGGGCTGGAATCAAGTGGTCGCCGGCCGGGATCCCAGCGCCCACGCGGAAATCAGCGCCATCCGCGACGCCTGCCGGACACTCGATACTCACCTGTTGTCGGGCTGCACACTCTACAGCAGCTGTGAGCCCTGCCCCATGTGCCTGGCCGCGATTTACTGGGCGCGTTTGGATCGAGTCGTTTTTGCCTGTCGCGCCGAGGATGCCTCACAGGCGGGATTCGACGACTCAAAGATCCTTCGGGAAATCAAACTCGACTGGCCCGAACGCGACATCGCCTGGAGCGAACTCAGTCGCGAGTCGGGCCTGCGAGCCTTCCATGCCTGGATCAACAATCCGCAGCGGGTCGACTACTGACCCGGCTGCGATTGCCGGGCTCAATGACGGAAATGCCGTTTCCCCGTGAACACCATCGCCACCCCTCTTTCGTCCGCCGCCGCGATGACTTCGTTGTCACGCTTGGACCCGCCGGGCTGAATGGCCGCGGTGGAACCGGCCTCGGCGGCCGCGATCAAGCCGTCCGGGAATGGGAAAAAGGCGTCGGAGGCCACCACCGACCCATCCAGGGACAACCCGGCTTCCCCCGCCTTCCAAACCGCGATCTTGGAACTGTCCACCCGCGACATCTGCCCGGCGCCCACCCCCAGGGTGCGTTCCGCCGCGGCGTACACGATGGCGTTGGATTTAACGTGTTTGACTACCTTCCAGCCAAAATGCAGCGCCTTCCACTCTTCTTCCGTCGGCTGACGCCGGGTCACCACCTGGAAATCCCCTCCCATCGGCTGCAGGTCGGCATCCTGCATCAATACACCGCCGATCACGCTGCGTATCTCGAACAAAGCCTCGCCGCCAATCCCGCCGCGAGCCACCATCAGGCGCAGGTTCTTCTTTTTACCGAAGCGTTCCCTCGCCTCGGGTGAAAAGCCCGGGGCGATGATCACCTCCGAGAATATCTCGCTGATTTTTTCCGCCAGGGCGGCGTCGACGGTCTGGTTTACCGCGATAATCCCGCCGAACGGCGCCTGCCGGTCGGTCGCGTAAGCCTGATCCCAGGCTTCGGCCAACGATCCGGCGCTGGCTACGCCGCAGGGATTGGTGTGCTTGAGAATCGCCACGGTCGGAGGCTGGAACTCCCCGATAAGGTGAACCGCGGCCGTGATATCGATGATGTTGTTATAGCTGAGCTCCTTGCCCTGAAGCTGCTCGAAATGCTCGAAAAACCGGCCGTAAAGGGCGGCCTTTTGATGCGGGTTTTCGCCATAGCGCAGGTCGGCCGCTTTGGGAAGAGCCAGTTCCAATCGCGACGGAAAGCCGGCCACCTCGCCCAGATCCGGGGTGCCGTTCTCCCTGGAAAAATACTCGGCGATCGCCCGGTCATAGGAAGCCGTTCGCTCAAAAACCTTGCGGGCCAGATCCCGCCGCAAGGCGCCCAGATCCTCGCCCCCTTCGAACGCCGCCAAAGCCCGCGGGTAGTCTTCGGGATCGCAGAGCACCATCACGCTTTCATGGTTCTTCGCCGCGCTGCGCAGCATGGACGGGCCTCCGATGTCGATGTTCTCGATGGCCTCGTCCCAGGTGACGCCCGACCGGGCCACCGTTTCCTCGAACGGGTAAAGGTTCACCACCACCAGGTCGATCATGGAAATACCGTTTTCCTCCGCCTCTTTGCGGTGACGCTCGTCGCTCCGCCGACACAAAAGGCCCCCGTGAATCTTGGGATGCAAGGTTTTCACCCGCCCGTCCATGATCTCGGGGGCGCCGGTATGCTCGCTCACCTCCTGCACCGGCAAGCCCTTTTCCCGCAGCAAACGGGCGGTTCCTCCGGTGGAGAGCAGCCGGTAGCCAAACGTTTCCACCAAAGCGGAAGCGAATTCCACCAGGCCGCGTTTGTCGCTGACGGAGAGAAGTGCGTATTTTTCCATAACGCGCTTCTTTTAGAACCTTGCACCGGACAAGTCCACCAAACTCATCAAAATCCAATCCCCGCCCGCGGCTTTTTCACTGGGCCTCTGAAGGCCGTATGAAAAAGCATTTCAGATCTAGAATTTCAAATTTGAGATTCCTCACTGAGAAACGCGGATCAAAGCCGTGAACCGCGCCTCCGGGGCCACGGCTTCGACACATCTCGCGACCGGATTAATTCGACCCCGGACCGGGTCGCTTCCCCGGACCCGCACACTTGACCTGCCTCCGAATATGAATGGGATAATGGCTTGAACCATTTACCGCGCAACCGAGCCCAACACCTGAGACAATGAAAACTGAAGTCATACTGGCCCTTGATGTCCCTTCCCGCGATGAAGCATTTTCCGTTCTGGACCGTATCGGACCGGATCTGAAGTGGGTCAAGATCGGCCTCCAGCTTTTCACCCGCTACGGTCCCGCCCTGGTGGAAGAGGTGGCCGCCAAAGGTTACTCGGTTTTTCTCGATCTCAAACTGCACGACATTCCCAACACCGTGGCCAGGGCGATTCAATCGCTGGGCAACCTCCCCATCCAGCTTCTGACCGTGCATGCTTCGGGCGGGCCCGAAATGCTACGGCAGGCGGAACAGGCCTGTCGCGAACAGACTTCGGGCCTTCGTCTGCTGGCGGTAACCGTCCTGACTTCGCTCGACGACCACGAAATGCGCGCCATCGGCTTCGACCGTACGCCGCGGGAACAGGTTCGCCGGCTCGCCCGTATGGCCGCGGAAAACGGCATCAAGGGATTCGTCTGCTCACCGCTGGAAACGGCCATGCTTCGCCAGGAATTGGGCAACGAAGCCCTTCTGGTCACTCCGGGCGTTCGCCCCGGCGGGACGGAAACCGACGAACAGAAACGAGTCACCTCTCCGGCGGACGCCGGTCGGGCGGGAGCAAACTATATCGTCGTCGGCCGCCCCCTTTTGCGGGCCTCTCGCCCGGCTGAGGTTCTGGCCGCCATCCAGGAGGAACTCAGTTGACGACGCCTTCCATCGAGCCGGCCCGGGATGCGGTCATCCTGCTCGCCGGAGGCCGGGGGCTCAGGATGGGAAACAGCTTTTCCGACAAGGTCCTGGAACCGATTCACGGCCTCCCGCTATTTCGCTACGCCCTCGACGTATTCGCCCGATACCTCCCGGTACGATGGATTGTTTTGGTCCACCGTGACCAGGCCCAGAAAACCAGGATCGAAGAAGCGTTGCCCGAAGACCTTACCCAGGATACCGGACGCCTGCGCTGGGCCGTTGGCGGCGAGACCCGCCGCGATTCCGTAGCGCACGGACTCCGGGCCGTTCCCGGCAAGGCCCGTCTGGTGTTTATCCACGACCTGGCGCGGCCATTGGTCTACCGGGATAATCTGGAAAAACTCACTCGCCTGGCCCTGCGCGACGGGGCCGTCGGGCTCGCTCGCCGGGTCACCGACACCATCAAACAAGTCGAGACACCCGTCAAACAGCCCGAACACCTCCATCCCGTGGACCTCGAGCGCGACCGGCTTTGGGCGACGGAAACCCCTCAGGTTTTCCAACGCGACCTCATCAACCATGCCTACCAGCAAGCTCGGGAAAAAAACCTGCCGCTCACCGATGACCTGGCCGCCGTAACCGCACTCGGCCACCCCATATCTCTGCTCGAAAACCGCCACCCCAACCCCAAACTCACCACCCCCCGCGACCTTCCCTACCTGCGCTTCCTGCTGGAAACGCCAGGATGATAAGCCCATTTGTCCGCCGCCGCGACCCACGCCCTAACCCGAATGGAGCTCGGTTAAGGAGTTGATCGAAGAAGCTTAGCCGAATCGCATCGGCTCTTCCCCTGGAGGGACATGCTCCCGCATGGCCGCGCGGGCATCTTGCCCGCACACCGGCGGCGCGGGAGCGCCGCCCTCCAGGAAAGGGAAGCGTGATCCCGTCTCGATTAGGTTTAATCAATCGATAAACCGCCTTAACCGAGTGCGGTTCGCCCTAACTCCTAGTGTCAACACTATTTTGCCTGGCAAATTATTAACTCGAACCGGGCCGGCAATATTGACAGCGAGTGCTTGCCGCCATCCCGGGGACCGCTCATGATGCGGCCTTTATGAATCTGCGCGTTGGACATGGCTACGATCTGCACGTCCTGGCTGAAGGCCGGCGATTCGTCCTCGGCGGAGTCGAAATCCCGCACGACCGGGGATTGCTCGGACACTCGGATGCGGACTGCCTGACGCACGCCATTTGCGACGCCCTGCTCGGTGCGGCCGGCCTGCCCGACATCGGCCATTATTTTCCCCCAAGCGACGAGGCCTTTCGCGATATCGACTCGCAGGATCTGCTGCGCCGCGTGACCAAATTGATCGCCGAGGAAGGATTCTCCATCGTCAACGTGGACTCCACCATCGTGGCGGAAGCCCCCCGCATTGGCCAATTCCGCGACCGGATGATCGCCCGCCTGGCGGAATCCATGGGAATCACCCCACAGCAGGTGGGAGTCAAAGCCACCACCAACGAAGGAGTCGACGCCACCGGCCGCCGCGAAGCCGTCGCCGCCTACGCGGTGTGTTTGCTTCAGGAAAAGTAATTTTACCGGTCACCACTTGGCCGAGTGAAAGACGCCGCCGAAACAGCCCACGAACATGGCCACTTGTGTGCCAAGCAAGCCGGTAACAAAGACCCCAAATCGCCCTTGTTTTCACTCTCGCTCAATCTCGGAGACATACCACTCCCACGCTTCCAGGAAGTGCTTCCTATTCTCTTCGTCGCCAAGATGGCTCAGATGGGTGGAGGGGTATTTGTTGAGATCGGACTCGGTGATCGTCACTCCGGGAATTCGGTTCAGCCGGTCGACCAATGCGAGAAGCTGCTCGTGTGACACCTGATTACCTTGCATCTGAAACTGAAACTGCACGTAGGGGTTCCGGTAGCCGGTGAAAACGGCAAAGGTGTAGTAGTTAAATCCCTTCCGGTCGAACATCACGAAGAAGGATCCATTTGAGGGGCCGCTCCCCCAGGCGATTCGAAGCCCTCTCTCAGCCGCCCACTCCAGAATCGCCTTTGTTGTGGGAACCGCCGCCTCGGCACCCATCTCTTCAAGAAAGGCGATAAACGAGTCTTCGTCCCATTTCCGTCTGGACCGGCCGCCCCCACTCGTTTTCCGGTCCTCCGCATTGGCGGTTAATCCGATCAGCCGGGGAACGAGCGTTTTAATCGTGTCGTTCGCGAACTGTTTGATTTCAACCCCGAGCACTTCCGCCGGGTCCATTTGCTCGTTGAGAAACTCGATCACACGGCGCAACTCATCAGGGATTTCATCAGCGACGAAAATCATGCGGATTCGTCCAGCCTGAAGATTCGTCTTCACGCTCCTCCAAAACTCCTCCTCATCATCGTTTCCAGTCAACTCGGCAATGACGCTCGCCGGCTCCGTGCCATTCGTCTCACAGGTTTGCTCAAAGAATGCCCTGAGCGATTCCACCGGCCAGTATTTGACGCCGTTGGCGGCGTAATCGAGCAACTGCCCGACCACCTCCCGGCGAATCCGTGTGTCAGTGCTACGCTTCACCTCCACCAGCGTCGGCACGCCCTCTTGATCTAGGAACAAATGGTCCAACGACCAACGACCGCTCCCCTTCTCCTCCCCCGGCACAGCCGCCTCACGCTTCACCAGCAACCACCTCCGCGGCGCCTTCAGATTAACCTGGTCCCCAGCCAGCAGACTCGGATACTTCTCCAATAGCGTCTGAAGCAGATCCTCCGAGTCGTACGCCTTCTGTCTCAGAGGAACCAGGGTTTCGCCTTCGTTGATCAGGAAAATCTCGCTCATGGCTCAATCGTAATCTTGTTCGACCCAACCTCTGAGTTGGTCGTGAAAATAGCGGAAACTGGGTGACCGCTCCGCGAGTTGTTCAGGATTCAACTCATGGGCACAATCAACGAAAAACTCCGGACGACTTGAGCAGTTCCGCTCCGCCATAAGGAGCTTCACCTGATCCTTGAGTTGCGGCGGCGGGGTATGAGAGCGATAAAACTGACGTGCGGACGGATCGCTTGACCGAGCAAATCGCGGTAGGTCGTCAAACTCGTCTGGATTATTCGCCAAAAGCAGCCATGCCTCCACCATCTCAATCGGTATGGCCAAGGCTCCTTTCGCATTCCAAGCGCTCCGGTCCTCGCCGAGAACACGATGCATCTCACCCTCAAATCGCTGATACCTATCTTCCTTTCGCTGGTCATTGGAGGAAAGATTGCGACGGGACTGCTCGTCCTCCCACCGATGAGGCGCACGGTCGTTATCAACACTGATGATAAAGTGTGTATTCCCATCCGCGGTCGAGCGTTGAATCGTCTGAAGAAACAGCTTAACCGCTACGCGGACAGCAGCGTATCCCTGATTCCTGCGAACCCGGCACTCCGCAAGAGTAAATGAAAAGCCGGTTATTCGTTCGGCAACAGCTTCAAAGAAAAGTTCGTCGGCGTCTGATTCAGCCAGGAGGTATAAGATTTTCATCTCTTTTTCGGGGTTTCAGGAACTCAGGAACACCTCCGACCAATCCGGTAAACCAGAGATTTCCCAGGGGCATATCCTCGGCATCGGCGTTAGTATAATCGATTGTGCGAAGGCGTTCCTCCAGGGTCGAAAGCGCTGTCGCGGCATCCTTCTTCTCAACCAAAATCACCGAATCACGTTTTTCGCCAAAACAATCCACAAGGTACGGGTTGTGTGTGGTTGCGACAATTGTGACATTGCTCTTTCTGGCAATCTTCTCCATCAGCTCCGCCATGCTTTCGAAGATCCTCGGGTGCATACCGCGATCCACATCCTCCAATAGAATCACAGGCGGAGGATTTTCTTGGTGAATAATCGTCAAGACCGCAAGGATCAAGCGCGTCCCCTCGGAGAGCTGGTGCGCGGGTACCGGTAAGGCGATGCCACGTTCGCGAACCTGAATTTGTTTCTGCCCCTCCTTTGTGGAGTTCAAACTGAGTTTCTCGATCTCCGGGACACAGGCTTTTAGATTGGTTTCGATCGCATTGAACAGATCCTCGCGATCTCCGCCCTTGAGAACATCCAGCACTTGAGCGGTACCGCTTCCGTTCGCTTGGACTTCCGCTTTGGGCACGATCTTCTCCGAGCCAGCTATGGCTGCCGGATCAAGATTGAAAACCCGGATCGTTCCAGGCGTGAAGGAAAACGTCGAATCCTCAACGATACCCTTCTCATCGCCTTCATAAACGGACCCGTCGTCCCAGGTGATTCGGAACGAAGCGGACTGATCGCGAAGATTGATGTGCTTTGGCCATGACTTCCTGAATAGAATGCGTTTGTCTTGTACGTTCCGGCGTGCACGCAGATCAATATCAGTTACATCAGATATAAACTTCAGGAAGTTGCTCTTACCGGCTCCGTTTGGACCGATGAGCAATGAAAAGGGGGCCAGTTCTACAGTGGCGTTTTGAAACGATCTGTAGTTCTTGATCTCAACGCTCTTAATCATCTTGATTCCATTGTTGGCTGATTTTTGAGTTCAATTTACTGTAAAAGCAAGCCGTCTGAAGATTCAATCTTCTTGCGGATCTTCGGCTTCCTGCTTGATTTCGATTTCATTTCTCTCGTCGCCTCAGGGATCACAGTGGTGCCGCCGCTTGCCCGGAGCCACTCAATCTCGCCGCCACAGTCCTCAAATTCTCCAACCCCGATTCCACGTTGTCGATGATTTCCTGGGCGAGGATTTCGGGGTCGGGGAGGTTGTCGAGGTCGGCGAGGCTGTCGTCTTTGAGCCAGAAGATGTCGAGGCTGGTTTTGTCGCGGGAGATGATTTCTTCGTAGCTGAACTTGCGCCAGCGGCCGGCCGGGTTTTTCTCGGGATGCCAGGTTTCTTTGCGTTTGTGGCGGTTGTTTGGATTGAAACACCGGATGAAGTCCTGGAGGTCTTCGAAGCGCATGGTTTTGCGCTTGAGGGTGTGGTGGACGTTGGTGCGGTAGTCGTAGTACCAGACTTCCCTGGTCCAGGGGTCTTTGCTGGCGGGATGGTTTTCGAAGAACAGGACGTTCGCCTTGACGCCGTTGGCGTAAAAAATCCCGGTTGGGAGGCGGAGGATGGTGTGGAGGTCGGTGGTTTCGAGCAGTTTCTTCCGGACGGTTTCTCCCGCGCCGCCTTCGAAGAGGACGTTGTCCGGCATGACAACGGCGGCTTCGCCGGTCGTCTTGAGCATCGTGCGGATGTGCTGGAGGAAGTTGACCTGTTTGTTGGAAGTGGTCGCCCAGAAGTCCTGACGATTGTAGGTGAGTTCGTCCCGCTCCTGTTCCCCCTCTTCGTTGGTGAAGGTCATGCTGCTCTTCTTCCCGAAGGGCGGATTGGCCAGCACGTAATCGAAACGGGCGCCCGTGTCCGCGACGAGGGCGTCGGCGGGTGACACCAGACTTTCGCCGTCGATCTCCCCGATATTGTGAAGGAAGAGGTTCATCAGGCAAAGACGCCGGGTATTAGCCACGATCTCATTGCCGGAAAAACATTTGTGCTTCAGGAACTTCTTCTGGTTGCGGTCGAGGTTGTGGTGGGAGACGAGGTAGTCGTAAGCCGCCAGGAAAAAGCCGCCGGTCCCGCAGGCCGGATCGGCGATGGTTTTTCCGGGCTCGGGGGCGACGCATTCAACCATGGCCCGGATGAGGGCGCGCGGAGTGAAGTACTGTCCGGCGCCGGACTTGGTGTCCTCGGCGTTCCGTTCGAGGAGCCCTTCGTAAATGTCTCCCTTGGTGTCGGCCCCCATGACCACCCACTTGGTGCTGTCCACCATCTCGATCAGCCGGGACAGCTTGGCCGGGTCCTGGATCTTGTTCTGGGCCTTGGTGAAAATCTGCCCGAGAAGCCCCTTCCGGGTTCCCAACTCCCGGAGAGTCTCGACGTAACGCGTCTCCAATTCCGCCCCCTTCAGGTTCCGCAGGGCGGGCCAGCCATACTTCTTCGGAATGCCGACCTCCCGATTGTAGGGCGCCCGGCTGTACTCGTCGGCCATCTTGAGGAAGATCAGGTAGGTGAGCTGTTCGAGATAATCCCCGTAACTCACCCCGTCATCCCGAAGGGTCGTGCAGAAGCTCCAGACTTTGGAAACGATGGAATCGGTGGTCATTTTAGTTAACTTTTGTAAAACAGGGCGATTTGACCCATCTCCAGGCGATTCAAATCCTGGATCAAGGCAGAATCAAATAACCATCAAATAAGCATGTCGCTGTTGAATAATACTTTATGAAACTTTTGCTCACTCTCTTCCGGCTCCAATCAAATAGGATAATGATCAGGATTTCAGCTCTCGGGCTTCACCCGGAGCCGCTTCGCCACCGTCTCGACGGGATAACCGCTTTCCCTCCGCGCCCACAGGAGCACCGCCGGATTGGGAGCGACTGGAGATGGAACAGGCATCAACTCAACTTACGCTTCAAGATTTTCCAATTGCATCCGGGCAAGACCGGCGGGGTTGGTCCGTTTCGAAAGGTGCAGCATTTCGATGCCGACCACCTGGCCGGCCTCGTTGTAGTCCAGGAGAATTCCCGGTGAGATTTCCTCGGTCCTGGCAGCGGGTGCGTCTTCGAGGTTCAGGTAGAGGGCGTCCGCTTTGCGGTCGATCGTGACTTTCATACGTTTCCTTTCCATTTGCGGTCGAAATAGGCTGTAATAACGCGATGCGGCGTTTCCTTTGAAAGGATAACGCGCAAAACCCGATTGTCGAATTCCGGGATCACGGCTAGCCGGTGCTCCAGAGCCTCATCCACCGGATCGGCTTCGATGCGGACCGGGTCGCTCACAGTCCGCTCCACCCAGTCTTCGGCAATCCCCCGCCGGGCCATGCGCTCCTTGGCGTGTTCCGTGTAAACCAAATCGCTCATCCCATCGCTCCCGCCGGTTTGGACGCGGCTTTCGCGCGCCGCTTCGTCCGGTTTCCAACACGCGCCCCCTCCGCGGACCGCCGCTCCTCCCGAATCCGCTCCAGGAGAACACTCGCCGGCTCGTCGTTCGGATCCTGAGGAACGAGTTTTCCCGAAAAAGCCTTTTTAAGGACGGACTGCCGGAGCGCCTCTATCCTTTTCAGCGCGGAATCGATTTCCTTCTCGTTCTGTTCGATGGCTTCGAATTGCTCGTCGAGGATGCGGACGATTTCGTTTTGTTCGAAAAGGGAACAGAGGGGGAATATGATCGCTGAAACACGGTCCTGACCAATATTACGCATCGACTCCTGATTTCCGGTCGAACGCTTCATGATTTCGAGTCTGCCAACCCGGCTGCGTAGATATAGCAGAATAAACTGACGACAAATTCCCGAAAATCGGATCCTCAGTGTTTTATCACTAAGCATGATCCGTTTAGTCACATTCTTAGCAATGACACAGGCCCCAACGAGATCGATGGTATTTGCGCGACTGAGGAGAAAATCACCCTCACGTATCAGGTATTCAGAATTCTCCTTTGCTTTATCTAGGCATGTCTTGCTTTCCAGCTCGTTGTATTCGCCCCAAGTCACAGCACTTACTTTCGCTACACCAACCTCTCCGTCGGAGGGGATTCTCTCGTCGCACGCAAAACTTTTTCCTGCATCGATACCGTCAATAACTTCACCCAGCCTTGCCTGAGCCCACCCCTCCGGTAATCTTGGCAACTCGGCAAGCTCATCTGCCGTGATCGGCTGAGATGATTTAAGCGCACGGGGTTTGGCGGGATTCTTCCCTTTCTTCCCGGAAGCCTCCCACTCCTTGACCGCAGCCTGCCAGTCGGCGAGTTGTTGTTGGTACCGCGCTTCACGTTCCTTCCGGATGCGTTCCAGGAGTTCTTCGGCGGACTCCAGCTTGTCGGCGTTTTCGGATCTCCACTGTTCGGTCAGCTTGCCTTCGAAGGCCCGTTTGAGCAGGGACTGCCGGTAAGCACCGAGTTGCTTCCGCGCCTGCTTGAAACTCGCCGCCGCCGCATCCAGTTCGGAGAAGAGCTCTTCGATTTTAGCGACAATTCGCTGTTGTTCGTTGAGGGGAGGGAGAGCACAGGGAAAGCGGCTAAAAGCAGACCCTGATATTTCTTTGAATGTCGTCCCAGTCGCAAGTGCTTCGGCCTTGGCTTTTGAGCCTTTCAGATAATAATAAATATACTCATTAAAGACACCCCTGGCGGGAACCAAACTCTTGAACCCCTGGTTCGTTGATAAGTTTACCGATGAAATTACGACATATCCAATAGGAGCTCTTGATGAAAAATGAACGCTCCCTTTCGGCATCAACTTTGCAGAACTCTTGGTAAGTCCATGATTTGTCAATGAACTCTTTCCTTTCGAGATGTATTTGAACTTATAGCCCGTTAGGTCCGAAGGGCATATCCATGGCACATCGCCGCCCCAAAAGGATGGTTCATTTCGAGATGGAGTCCCTCCTGCTACGATATCTCCGATATCCGACAATTTGCATAAGACCCACCCCTCCGGCACTTCTTCCTTCATCCTTCTTCCTTCTACCTTCCCGCTCATCCCACCAAAGCCCCATTCAATTCATCGATCAGCTCATCCATCTCATCGCCGAAGAGGTCGTGCATGCGGGCGAGGCCGCCTTTGCTGTCGAAGGGGGCGTAGTCGAGGTCGTCGCGTTCGAAGTGCAGGCTGGTGCTGACGTGGTCGCGGATGAGTTGGAGCCAGTGCATTTGTTCTTCGTTGAATTTTTCGGTGTTGCCGGCGTGGCGCTGGAGGACCCATTCCTGGAAGTTGCGGCGGACGGTGTCGCCGAAGGGCGTCAGGGTTTCGTCGATACCGCAGACGCGGCGGATAAGCGCGACGAGGGCGGTCAATTCGCTGTGGGGCGTTTTGCGTGTATTCTCAATCTGCCCGTACGCCTGCCAGACGCGGAGCGGGGCGAGCTTCGGGGCGTCGGTTTTGAGCTTCTCGAGGAGTTCGTTGACCATTTCGTAGGTCACTTCCCGGCGGCGGTAGGGCTGGTCGTAAAAGAGAGTCAGGGCGGCGAAACCGTCTTTGTTGCGTTCGAGGTATTCAGCGAATTCCCGGGCGATGTTTTCGGCGTTCTCCCGGGCTTCCTGGTCCCACTCGGCGCGGAGGAGGCGGTCGAGGTTGTCGTGGTCGATGGTCTGCTCCTTTTCGCGGCGGATTCCGTCGATGGTGTTGATGAAATCTCCGGTCAGGACGTTGGCGGCCTCTTTCACCATCTCAGCCCGGGCCTTGTCGCGGTTGGCGTCGCCGGGATTGGTGCCGGGAGGCTGATTCGCGAGTTCGCAGGCGCGGGCCTCGATATTGTCGGGGTCGATGGCGTTGAAGAGGTCCTTGACCAGGCCGCCGAGAGGTTTGCCGCCGGCCTTTTCGGCGACCACGGCCTGCTCGCCGGAATCGAGTTGTTTTTCGAGGCGCGCCAGGCGTCCGGCCAGGGACGAAACGGTGTCGGGGTCGTGGGTTCCCATCATCACACTCATGGCGAGGTCCTTCAGGGGAACACTGGGCCGGGTGATCAGCGGTGGGCTGGCGGTTTTGCGGGATTTGGTGACGCCGACCGCATCGACGATGACGTAGTGGGTCTTGGCGCTCCGGGCGGAGGGGGTCACTTTCTTCAGGTCGTCGAAGTCGAGGACCCGCGTGCCGCGGCCTTTCATCTGTTCGAAATAATTGCGGCTCTTGACGTCGCGCATGAAGAGGACGCATTCGATCGGTTTGACGTCGGTCCCGGTGGCGATCATGTCCACGGTGACCGCGATCCGGGGGTTGTAGCCGTTGCGGAACTGGGCGAGCACGGATTTCGGGTCTTCTTCGTTCCGATAGGTGACCTTTTTGCAGAACTGGTTTCCCTCGCCGAACTCCTCCCGAATGATCTGGATAATGTCGTCGGCGTGGCTGTCGGTTTTGGCGAAGACAAGGGTCTTGGGAACCTCCTCGCGTGCGGGGAAAATTTCCGGTAGTTTTTGACGGAAGGTGCGGACGACGGTGCGAATCTGATCGGGATTGACGATTTTCCTGTCGAGCTGAGAGGCGACGTAATCCTCCTCTTCATCCTGGAGCTCCCAGCGGCGCGCGCGGGTGAGTTTTTCGCGTTTCTCGACCCATTGCCGGGCGGGAATGGTTCCGCCGTCCGCAGTGACTTCGGTTTCGATGACGTACACCTCGTTGCCGACGTTGACACCGTCGGCAACCGCCTGCTCGTGGTCGTACTCGCTCACCAGGTTCTTCTTGAAGAACGCGTGGGTGCGCTTGTCGGGGGTGGCGGTCAGGCCAATCAGGAAGGCGTCGAAGTAGTCGAGCACCTGCTGCCAGAGGTTGTAGATGGAGCGGTGGCATTCGTCGATGATGATGAAATCGAAGAACTCGATCGGCAGGCGGGGATTGTAAACCACTGGAAACGGTTCCTTGCGCGCGGGCCGGTGCTCGGCGGGGTGATCTTCCTCCAGGGCCTCGTCGAGCTCCTCGCCTTTGAGGATGGAGTACATGCGCTGAATCGTGCTGATGCAGACTTGCAGATCCGGGACGACGGCGGAGGAACGGAGGCGCTGCACGTTGTATAGCTCGGTGAACTTCCGGTTGTCGTCGGTGGGGACGTAAGCCATGAACTCCTGTTCGGCCTGCTCCCCGAGGTTTCGGGTATCGACCAGGAAGAGAACCCGCCGGGCCTTGGCGAACTTGAGTAACCGATAAATGGAGGTGATCGCGGTAAACGTCTTTCCCGCGCCGGTGGCCATCTGGATCAGGGCGCGGGGACGGTTCTCCTTCAGGGACTGTTCCAGGTTGACGATGGCCCGCTCCTGGCAGTCACGCAGCCCGAGTTCCCGGGCGGGTTTGCCGTCGGGATTGAGCGGAGGCATCTCGTGAATTCGGGAGCGGAGAGAACTTCCGGCCTCCAGCCAGATCTTGAGCATTTCGGGACGGTGAAAAGTGAAAACTTCGCGTGAGCGGGGTTTCGGGTCACGGACGTCGGTGAAGCGGGTCAGGATTCCCGTCGCCTCGTACAGGAACGGGAGCGGATCGTCGTTGTTGACCCATTTTAGCTTGGCATGGGCGTATTCCTCCGTCTGATCCTCGGCGGTCGTGATGCTCTGCCCCAGCGTTTCCTTTTTCGCCTCGACCACCCCCACCGGCGTCCCGCCCACAAACAAGACGTAATCCGCCGGCCCGACGTCTGTGGTGTACTCCCGCACCGCCTGTCCCACGCCCTTGTTCAGGTCGATCGACCGCTTGTCCTGAACCACCCAACCGGCCTCGGCAAGCTGGCGGTCGATCTTGTCGCGGGCGACTTGTTCGGGATTCTGGTTGACCATTGTTCGAGATCGGAAAGGGGCTCGGCCGGAATCGGGGCACGAGTGTCGACGAAAATTCGTAAGTCAAGGGCATCGAAGGAGCAAGGGTTTTCGGGCAACGCCTCGACCAAGGTAAAGTTTTGATAGTCATCCGCTAATTGATCCGTGCGCCTCTGTAAACGGAGCCTTACGGTCAATCAGTCGGGGTTAATTCTGGTGCCCCCGCCCAGACTCGAACTGGGATTAACGGTTTAGGAAACCGCGGTTCTATCCTTTGAACTACGGGGACAAGCGTTAACCGGAGATAATTTTCAGCGCAGTCGCGGGCCGCGTCAATGTTCATTTGAATTCTCGCATCACACTTGCGCTTGGGTGTGTTCCCCATTTAACTGGGCACAATTATGCCTGAAAAAAAGGAAGATAACGCACCACGGGATTCGGTTCAGATTCTCATGGAAAAGAAGTTCCTCGAACAGAGGAAGGTATTCCTCTGGGGAGAGGTCAACGGCGAGAGCGGCAAGGAGACCGTGGAGAAGCTTTTGTACTTGGAAGCCACGGATCCGGGTAAGGACATCACTTTCTACATCGACACGCCGGGAGGTTCGATCACTTCGGGTATGGCGATTTACGACACCCTCCAATTGATCAGCTCCCCGATCAGTGTGGTGGTGACCGGAATGGCCGCCAGTATGGGTTCGATCCTCCTCTGCGCCGCCCCGAAAGGCCGCCGCTATGTATTCCCCCACTCCCGGGTGCTTATCCATCAACCGCTGCTGGCGGGCCGCATGGTGGCTCCGGCGGTGGATATCAACATCCAGGCCACGGAGATGGAAAAACTCCGCGCCGAGCTGAACAAGATCCTGTCGGAAGCCTCCGGCCAACCCCTGGAAAAGATCACCAAGGACACGGACCGGGACTTCTACCTGAACGCCAACGAAGCGATCGAATACGGTTTGGCCGACGAAATCGTCACCAAGATCTAGTTCCAGCCAACGCCTCCGTCGACGCGGGTCCGAATCATCGCCGCTGAAACCGCTTGTCCAGTTCCCCCTGATCGATCTCGATCAGGGTGGGGCGCCCCTGCGGATTGGTCAGCGGCTGTTCACAGGCGAGCAAATCCAGAACGAGCGATACCAGTTCGGCTTCCCCGCACTGGTCTCCCAGGCGAACGGCCCGCGCCGCAGCCAGCCGCGCGAATCGTTCCCGGGCCAGGGCGGGCCGGGAGGAAGGCAGGTTTTCCTCCTTCATTGAGCCGATCAGATCGCGCAAGAACGGCTCAACCTGCTCGGGGGCAATCCAGTCGGGAGCCGTTTCCACCCGGAAGAAATTCCGTCCGAAGGGCGCGATTTCAAAACCGCTCGTCAGGAGAAACTCCCGATGCTCCTGCAGCAGGCCCGCCGCGATAGCGTCAACTTCCAGGGGCACGGGAAACAACAATGCCTGGACCACCGGCCTTTCTTTTTCAAAACGGGCGAGAACCTCCTCGTACATCACCCGCTCATGGGCGGCCCGCCGATCGACCAGGATCAACCCGTTCTCCCTTTCGAAAACCCCCAGCCGGCCCTGAATAACCCCAAGGAAGCGCCAATCCAGGGGCGGCCTGGCCGGGAAATCCTCGTCGGCCGGACCGGCGCTCTCCGGTCCGGCAACCGTGCGGACGGCCTCATGTTGCGGCGGCGGGCGTTGCGGTCCGTCGTTTTCCCGCGAAGCCGTTGCCTGGGAAACGATCCGCGAAGCCCTGCCGGATTCGGGCATCGTCAAGCGCACCGCGGGCGCCGATGAGGTGGACAACGCCTGGGCGCCGGGTGCCGACCGAGGATCACCCATCTCGCGGCCGGCGGTCTGAAGGCGTCGCAGGACCGCCTGCACCACAAAGCGCCGCACCCGGCCTTCCTCGCGAAACCGGACCTCGCGCTTCGCCGGGTGGACGTTCACATCGACCCCGCGGGAATCCATTTCGAGAAAGAGAAAGGCCACCGGATGGCGCCCTTTTCCCAGGGAGGCGTGATAGGATTCGAGCAGCGCATAGACCAGGGTGCGACTGTCCACCGGGCGTCGATTGACGAAGGTCACGGTTTCGTGCCGGGTTGATCGCCCCACCCCGGGCCGGCCGATGAACCCGTGCAACCGGAGCCCGTCACCGGACTCGTCGATTTCCAGCAAGTCGTCGAGAAGCTTGCGCCCGAAAATCTCGGCGATCCTCTCCCGGAGATCGTTGCAGGGAGGGGATTGGAACAGGACCCGGCCATTGTCGATGAGTGTGAACGCCTTATCCGGGTGGGCCAGGGCGTAAAGCCGCACGCAGTTGATGATATGACCCGCCTCGGTCGGATCGGTCTTCAGGAACTTCCGGCGCGCCGGCACCGAGTTGAAGAGGTGGCTCACTTCGATGCGGGTGCCCGGCGGCATGCCGCAATCGCGCACATGCAGAATCTTCCCGCCGTTGACCAGCACCTCGGTTCCGACGGACTCCCGGGCCGACCGGGTCCGCAACAGAAAGCGGGAGACACTGGCAACGGACGGAAGCGCTTCTCCACGGAAACCGAAGGAAGTGATCAAATCCAGGTCGCTCGCCTCCAGGATCTTACTGGTGGCGTGCCGCTCCAGCGAAAGCAGGGCGTCGTCCCGCACCATCCCGCGACCGTCGTCCTCAACGCGCATGTAGGAGCGTCCGCCGTGACGAAATTCCACCTCCAAACGCCGGGCGCCGGCATCGATACTGTTTTCCACCAACTCCTTGACCACGGCGGCCGGACGTTCGATAACCTCGCCGGCGGCAATCTGATTGGCCACCTGGTCCGAGAGTATGCGAATGGAACTCATGGACCGCAGCCTAAACACCCGGGGTGCGGAAACAATCCCGATCTGTTCACGCCGTCCGGCGGGACAACAGGGATTCGAGGAAGGCCTTGGACTCCAGAACCTCCTCCGGCCGCAGCACCGGACTGAACTCCAGGATCACCGCGTGTTCCGGGCGGATATACTTGGCGATCATGTCAAAATCCACCACCCCGCTACCCAGCGGTTGGTGGTCTTTCCCCTCGGTGGAAACGTCGTGAAGATGAAACCCCAACAGCCGGTGACCGTTTTCCAGCAACAGGGTTTCATGTTCGGCCAGACCATACCACTCCTTGATCTGGGCGTGGCCGGCATCGTGCCAGTAGCCCACGTGTTCGGTGGAGGAAAGTTCGCTAAACAACTCGCTGAAGTCGTCGTCGAGCGGCAGTTCCGTTATGGCCTCACGGTTCTCCACCCCGATCTTGATCCGGTTTTCCTCCGCGGAGGGAAGCACGCGTTCCAGATTGCGCAACACCTGGGCCCAAAACTTGGGCTTACGCTTTTTCAGCCTGGCCCGGGTTTTCTCCAGAACGGCCTGGTAACGGGGATCATCGTGAATGCTGTCGGTAACCCGCTCGCGCATCCGCTCCAATTTGCCGGCGGGCGACCAGAATGGGAAAGAAATCGACCCGAGGTGGGTTACCACCAAAGGCGCTTTCATGCGCTCAGCGAATTCGAAGGTGCGCCTGGTGTGTCGCAACCACAAATGGCTTTCCTGGCTCCCCAGGGCGGATGGTTTGAACAGGTTGGGGGCCGGATACTGAACCCCGTTGGGAAGGGGGCAAAAATTATGGACCGAAGAGATCTTGACGATTTTCTCGTGGACCGCCTGCAGGATACCGGGCACCAGTGAAACGCGGATCCCGTGGCTGAGCTCGACGTACTCGAAACCCAAATCCGCCATCTCTTTGATCATCTCATAACCATCACGGTGGCGGCCGGAACACCAACTCGTTGACAGTGATACGGGCATGGTTGAGTCCGGTTAAAATTGGTGAGGCAGCAAGTTGTTTATCAGGCCGGTCCGCGTTACGGCGGGCGCCTGGAACCGCTCCCGCGGCACTCAACTGTTGCGCCGATTGCGCAACATATCGTTGAAAGCGGCGACTTTCTTCTTGCGCCGCTTCACTTCGCAGGGCTTTTCGAAATAACGTTTCGCGCGGGCGTCCTTAATGATTCCCTCGCGATCCAAGCGCTTCTTGAGCCGCCGAATGGCGCGCTCCATGGGTTCTCCTTTACGAACTTTAATCTCAATGGCCATAAATCACAATCTGATAAGTCGAAACGATCTGTAAATCGCACCTTAAACCGATAATCAAGATAAATAATCCGTTTCCGGGTCAAATCTTTTATCAAAATCCGGGCAAATGAATTTCTGCGGATCGGCCCGCCCGGCCGAATCGGGAGCGGGAGATTCTCCTTTCGGCGCCTGATCCCGTAACAATAGACGGAGCGTGTCGAGCAGGCCACTACAAAAATCGGCGTTACCAGGCCCGCCTGAGCTCGCCTCGAGAAAGAATTCCGCCAGAATGAAGTTCATGGATAAGAATTCGGTTGTCGATGCTCTGCTCGATTCCTTAAAGGCGGAACTCAATAACGCGGTTACCGCTTCCCAGGATGCGGCTGATTACGCGGTCAACGAGGAGGCCCGGGCGGAATCCCAATGGGACACCCAAGGGTTGGAGGCCTCCTACCTGGCGGCCGGCCAGGCGGAACAGGCCCGGCAATGGGCGGAATTAATTGAAATCCTGGAGCGCAGTCGCAAAGAACTTTTGGGGGGAAACTCCGAGATCGCGTTGGGCGCGGTGGTCCATTGTGAGATCCTGGGGGAAGAGGAGCGCTTTTTCGTCGCACCCGTCGCCGGGGGGCAGGTTCTGGAGGTGAACGAGGAAACGCTCACCGTCCTGACCCCACAATCACCGCTCGCCACCCGGATGTGGGGAATGAAGGCGGGACAAGACTTCACGCTGGCCAATGGCGGGGCGGCCAGGATTCTCAATATCGCCTAGGAATCTGTCGGCGAAACCCGAATCCTAGAGGCGGTCGATCTCCGGATTTTGAAGCAACTCCCGGGCAACCCCTTCGGGAGCGGCGCTTTCCCATACGGTCCGAAAGACGATTTCGTTATCGCGCACCACCATGATACCAAAATCCTGATAATAGCGCTCCCGGTATTCGAAAAGGAACAGCTGATCGTCCGGACGCAACCGGCGGGTGAATTCGATCCAGTCCGGGTCCGCCGCCAAACGGGTCCGCTCATTGATCTCCCGCGTGTCGCGCAGGAAACCCCTGAGGTCTTCCGCATTTTCGAGGCGTTCCTCAACACCGCGGATAATCGAAGCAACGGTATCGTGCTGTACCGCCATAAAATACTCCATAACTTCGACCGAGACCGGAGCAAGGGTCTCATACCCTTCGGAATTCCGGAACGGACCCGAAGGGCGGGTGGCGCATCCGGCCAGAAAAAGGACACCGAGTAGCGCAAGAACAGTATTGATTAACCAAGGCATGGCACTGAAATCCGCAAAGTTCGGCCTGGAATCAACTGAATCCGCAGCCACACTGGTTTGACTAAAGGCTAAAAAACCGGGAAGCAATGTCTAAAACGCACTATGACCACCGACTTGGATAACCGCACTCGCGAAACCAGCGCCCCGCTCTTTGAAGCCAGGGGCTGGATGCGCTTCCTCGGGGCACTCTGTATTCTACAGGGGGCCTGGTTGGCGGCCACCTTTTATGGACTTATCGTCGCCTGGCTGCCCGTTTGGACTGGGATTCTGCTTTTCCAGGCCGCCGGGGCGGCGGGACGCGCCCATTTAAACGCCGACCAGGAGAGCCTCATCCGTTCGCTGCGCAAACTGAAAACCTGTCTCGTTATCATCGGCGCGGTAATCCTCCTGTTGACCTTGGCCGGGGCCGTTTTTGCGATCGCGTTTGTGACCGGTGGATTGGCCGGCGGGCGCTGGCTCGCCACCTGAAACGGGATCGCCTGGATCCCGGTCATGGACAGAAAAAACAGCGGCCGGGCCAGGACCGGGCCGACCTAAATTCGCCTCGGCAAAAGGCTGAATTAAGTTGCGTCCACCGGCCGCACCTGTACGATTGCCCGTTTTTATGACAACGGAGAGACGTCGCGCGCACACCGATTCAGCGCGGACGCCAGATCTGCTATTTTTCTAATGGTGAAGGACCTGAAGGACACGCTCAACTTGCCCAAAACCGATTTTCCCATGAGGGCGCGGTTGGTGCAACGCGAACCCGAACGCATCGCCCACTGGCGGTCTCTCGATCTTTACGGCGCCATTCAGAAAAAGAACGCGGACAAGCCCGCCTACATTCTGCACGATGGCCCGCCCTTCACCAACGGCGACCTGCACATGGGACATGCCCTGAACAAGATCCCCAAGGATATGGTGACCCGCTACCTGTCGATGCGCGGTTACCGGGCTCCCTACGTGCCTGGATGGGATTGCCATGGACTGCCGATCGAGCACAAGGTGGCCCGCGACCTGCAGAAGGAAAAGAAAGAACTGACACCCGCCGAAATCCGTTCCGCCTGTGCCCGCTTCGCCGAGCATTACATCGGAATCCAGCGTGAACAGTTCGAGCGAATGGGGGTTCTGGCCGATTGGGACAATGCTTATCGAACCATGGACCCGGCCTACGAGGCGGAGATCCTGCGCGCCTTCGCCTGCTTCGTGGAAAAGGGTCTGGTCTACCGGGACAAGAAGCCGGTGTATTGGTCCATCCCCTGCCGCACCGCCCTCGCCGAAGCGGAAATCGAGTACCGCGACCACGTCAGTCCGGCCATCTGGGTCAAGTTCGCGGCTGCGGAGGATCCCCGCCTGGAAACGGATCTGCCGGTTTCGGTGGTGATCTGGACCACCACCCCGTGGACCCTTCCCGCCAATCTGGCCATCGCCGTCCACCCCCATGTCGAATACGCCCTGGTTCAGGCCGGCACGGAAGCTTTTATCGTCGCCGCCTCCCTGGCGGAACGGTTCGCGGCGGATTGCGGCTTCGATGAATGGAAGATTGTCCGTGAGTTCGACGGATCGCATCTGCTCGGACTCGTCACCCGGCACCCGTTAATCGATCGTTCGAGCCCGGTGGTGACCGCCGAATACGTGACCACGGAATCCGGCACCGGCTGCGTACACATCGCCCCAGGCCACGGACTCGACGACTACTACACCGGTCTCGAGCACGGTCTGCCGCCATATTGCCCGGTGGATGACGACGGCAAATTCATGGCCGACGATGAAATGCCCGCCGCTCTGGCCGGCTTGAGTGTGCTGGAGGTGGACGGCCGCAGCGCGGCCAATGAGGGCGTCCTGGAAATGCTGAAAGCGCAGGGGGCTCTGCTCAAAGCGAAGTCGATTCAACACAGTTACCCGCATTGCTGGCGATCCAAGACCCCGGTCGTATTCCGCGCTATGGACCAGTGGTTCGTGGCGCTGGGCAAGAACGATTTGCGCAAGGAGGCGCTCGAAGCGATCTCCACCGTTGACTGGATTCCGGATTGGGGTGAGGCCCGCATTCGCGCCGCGGTGGAAAACCGCCCCGATTGGTGCATCAGTCGCCAACGCTCCTGGGGCGTACCGATACCCGCCTTCTACGATAAAGTCTCCAACATGCCGGTGCTCGACGCCGGGATTATCCGCGCGGTCGCCGACCGCACGGAAAAGGAAGGCACTCAGTTCTGGTTTGAGGAAAGCGCTGAGCAGATTCTCAGTCGGATCGAGTTCCCGCCCGAGTGGCAGGGCAAAGTGCTGCAAAAGGGAGCGGATACCCTGGATGTTTGGATCGATTCCGGTGCCAGCCACCTCGCGGTCCTCCGGAAACGCCCGGAACTGAGCTGGCCGGCGGATCTCTACCTGGAGGGCAGCGACCAGCATCGCGGCTGGTTCCAATCTTCGCTTTGGGTAGCCGTGGCAACGGAAGGCACCGCGCCGTACAAAAAAGTGCTCACCCACGGTTTCGTCGTCGGTCAGGACGGCCGTAAACTGAGTAAGAGCGACGGGAAACCGCAAACCGCGCAAACCTATCTCGACCGGTTCGGAGCCGACATCATCCGGCTCTGGGTGGCGTCCATCGACCTTCGAAACGACGCTCCCATCTCCGATGAAATCCTCGGGCATGTGGGCGACGCCTACCGCGGTTTGCGCAACACTCTGCGGTTTCAGGTTTCGAATCTTTTCGATTTCGATCCCCGGATCGACGCGGTTTCCTACCCGTCCCTCGACGCGGTGGACCGCTGGGCGCTGGCGAAAACGGCCGACCTGCTCCGGCAGGTTACCGCCGCCTATGACGCCTTCGAATTCCAGCGAGTCTACCAGCTCTGCAATCAATTCTGCACCACCACGCTGTCCGCGACCTACCACGACATTCTGAAGGATCGCCTCTACACCCTGGGCCCGAACGATCCCCTTCGACGGTCCTCGCAAACCGCGGTGCACGAGATTTTCCGCTCGCTGGCTCGCGTTCTGGCTCCCATCCTGACCTTTACCGCGGATGAGGCCTGGGCCCACGCGTTCGGGAACCAGGATTTCCTCGACAAGCCCATTCACCTCGAAGACTGGCCGGTCGCAGCCGAGGAATGGCGCAACCCGGAAATCGTCTCCGACCTGGAAAACCTTTTTGCGATCCGGACCGGGGTTCTTGAGCAACTGGAAGTCGCGCGACAGAAGAAAGAGATCGGCAAGTCTCTCGAGGCCGCGGTCAAGCTGACCGTGCCTTCCGAATCCGAACAGCATCGCTTGCTGCGCCAATACGAGACATTTTTGCCTGAACTTTTCATCGTCTCCGCGGTCTCACTGGATTCGCATACCGCCGACTCACTCAAAATCGAAGTTTCCCACGCCGAGGGCCTCCGCTGCCCACGCTGCTGGCGATGGGTTCCCGAATTGAGTGCAAAAGCGGAAGTCGGAGACCTCTGTCCCCGCTGTTCCGAGGCAATCGATTCATCCCCGTAACCAAATTCTGAATGCGATGACTACAAAAAAGACACCGCGAAAAGACGCCACCGGAAAAAAGGCGGCCGCCAAAAAGACAACTTCCAGCAAACCAAAATCAGCGTCATCCCGGCAGGGGAACGCAAAAAAACCGTCTTCAGCGAAGGCACCAAAAACCAAGAAAACAGCTTCTGTGAAGAAACCGACGTCCTCCAACAAAAAGAAAGCCGGTGCGAAGAAAAAATCCGCATCAACGGACAAAAAAGCTACGGCGAGCAAAAAGACCGTCAGCGCCGCCACACAAAAGGAGGCCGCTTCAGAGGCAAAAGGCGAATCGCCGGCGAAGGCATCTCCTCCCAAAAGGAGTTCCCGGGAGAAGGGTTCGGCACCACGCGTTCCCGCAACAAAATCCCGGCCCATTGCATTCTCGCTGGAGGAAGCCCGGAAGATCGCTCAGAACCGCTCAAAAACCGCCGACGTAGCCCCACCCAAGCGTCCGGCCGGAGAACCTGTTTCCAAGCAAGCAGCCACCGAGCCCCTGCCCGCAACCAAGAAAAGCGCCGATTCGCATGAACCGAAACCGGCGGCTCGAGTGTTGGGCGCCGCCTCTCTGGCGGACATCCTTGGACGCAATCCCAACGATTCCTCCAACCCGTTGGAGGAGCAAAAGAAGGACGTGCCGAAAAAGCATCAACGCTATTTCTCCATGCTCCAGGAACTCCGGGAACACGTCCTGTCCGAGCTGGACCTGCACACGAAAGATACCTTGAAACGTTCCACCAAGGAAGATAGCGGCAACCTCTCCGGCTATGGACAGCACATGGCCGACGATGGAACCGATTCCTTCGACCGTGATTTCGCGCTTAGCCTGGTATCCACCGAGCAGGAAGCGCTTTCGGAAATCGAAGCCGCCATCGAACGTATCCACAAGGGCACCTACGGCGTTTGCGAAATCACCGGGAAGCCGATCGCCAAAGAGCGTCTCATGGCTGTTCCTTTCGCCCGTTACTCCATTGAGGGGCAGGTGGAATTCGAGAAAACCCAACGGCGTCCTTCGCAGCGTGGAGGCGCCTATCTCGATTCTGGAAGCGACGGCGGTGAGTTTCTGACCGAAGACCCGGACGAGTAACGTCAATTCACGGAACGTGCGCCAAGATCTATTTCCCGTTCGCGCGGGTTGGCTAATGAATCGAATGGGCCAATACCGCACCCTTTTCGCGCTGGGGGTGGCAACGCTGGTCCTGGACCAGTTCACCAAACTCTGGGTCTACTTCACCGTCGCTTTCGAGACCGAACGGATCGAGGTGATCAACGGGTTTTTCTACATCGTGCACTGGGGAAATACCGGCGCGGCCTGGGGAATCTTTCAGGGCAGAAGCTTCTGGTTGGCCGTTCTCGCAGTGATTGCCCTGTATGCCATCTATCGCCTTCGGCATCATCTCGGCCTGCGCTCAAGGATCGGGCAGATCAGCTTCGGCTTCCTCTGCGGCGGCATCCTGGGAAACCTGATCGACCGAATCGCACACGGCCATGTGATCGATTTCCTCGATTTTCGCTTCGGGACCTTCGCCTGGCCCGCATTCAACGTCGCCGACAGCGCGATCTGCGTAGGCGTCGCCCTTTATATCTTCTACTCCTTTTTCAACCCCGAAAAGCTGGAATCGATCGCGTCCTAGCCCCCTTTTTCACAAACGAAAATTCCGCCTCTCCAATCGCCAGAGCGCGATCATCAGCAACGCGCACAGCAGGATCGCACAGGCGCCGATTACAGCGGCCAGGCGGAATCCGGCCACCGCATTCGCCGAGGAAAACATCACGAGAATCGCCAGGATTACCCCCGGGCAAACCCATACCCGGGGCCGCGCCCTCACCTGTCGGCGGCCCTTGTGTCGGGTGAAAAATCCGAGGAGGACCCCCATTATCGCGGCCACGGCAAACCAGGATGCAAAATTTCCGAGCGGAACTCCGTAGTAAAAGTCCCCGCTTTCCCAATACCAATACCCGCGTACATGGACCGCGACCGGTTCGAGGACAAAGTCGATCCCGGTCGCCAACGACGCCGTAAGAAATACCAGAATAATTCGATTGAACGCATCGCTGGTCCCCAGGCCGAAAAGAGTATAATCAAAGGCGAGGAACAGGCCGCCCACGATCACCCACCAGGCCAATGGAATAGCCGCGGGAACACCCGGAGGCAGCAACGGCCCGAAATTCTCCGTATAAGAATACTGACCGAAAGGAAAACCCCATGTCATCCCGGACGCCTCGGTCGCAAAAGCGAGCAGGCTTACGGTTAGAAAAGCGACCGTGGTTCGGCCGAGCCCATAAAACCGCACCCAGGAGACAAAGACCAGCATCGCGCCCAGGAGCATGAAAACAAAGTCTCCCAGACGGTCAAACGGCGTGGACAGATTGCCCGCCACGATAAAGAATCCCACGGCGAACCAAACCGTGAACACGATCAATAAAAGGTTATGCAAACGCCTGGCCATGCGCTCCTCACCCAGTCAACAACAGGCAATCGGCTACGGAATCGCTCACAATCGCGTCACGCCAAAGCATCATGCCTCTTTCCGCTCCTCTGAAGTCAAACCGTCGTAAATCCGGTCCTCGGGAACCAGAGTGGCGATCTTCCGCTTCGCAGGATCGTGCACGTACTTTCCGATCTCCTCGATGGCCTGATCCGTATTGATCACACGGCAATAACGGTCCCGCAAAGTGGCCACCGTGAATTCGTGCAACTCGGGAGTCACGGTGGTACAACCGTCATCGATCATTGTCACATGAAACCCAATGTCGCAGGCGCCCCGGATGGTACTGGAAACGCATTCATTGCTGTAGACCCCCGTCACAAACAGGGCATTGATACCCATGTTTCTGAGAACGTAATAAAGATTGGTCGTCGGGAAGACCCCGCTCGCGGTCTTGTTGATGACGATTTCATCACCCACAGGAGCGACTTCCGGCAAAAATTCCGCCTCCTTCGATCCCGGCGTGGCCAGCAAACCCAAACGTTTATGGCCGGCACTGCGATCACGCCCATCACGGGTCAATGCCTGAATCCTGGTATGAATAACCTCCATCCCGTGGTTGCGAAAAGCCTTTTGCAGGCGGGCGATATTGGGAATAACCTTGGTCTTTAACTGATCGAAATAATACCGCGCATCCTCCGGACGCACTCCCGACGTGTTCACGTCCGCAAACACCCCATGCCCTTCCGACGCATCGAGATACTGCATGTCAATTACGAGAAGCGCCGTGTCTTTGGCCTCCAGGCTCTTCAGCACCAGAGGATTGTCGACAATGTTATCGTGGTAGGTTCCTTTGAGCGGATCGATATGGGCTTCCCTTTCCGTGTAATCTCCTCTTTTTTGGTCCATAACCCTTATTGTGACTCTATCCCGCCCCCTGGCAAGCGATCACAAATGAGACGCCCGTCCCCCCTGCGGAGAAACGGGCGTCAACCATCAAACCATCCCAAAATCGGGTTGGAAATTATGCGTCAGAAGGCGACTTAGAACGCCATGCTGACCGCCGTTCCCCACCAGAGCTGATGCTGAGGCTCACCACCCAGGGCGTCGTCGCTGTTGCCGGCAAAACGAGCTCCGATCGAGAAGGAAGTCACCTCGTTCAGCGCATAAACGATGTCCGCGGACAGGCCGTAGTAGACCCATTCCTCTTCTTCATCGGTATCGGCGATCAAACCCACGTAGGCCCCCAGGTCGAGTTCAAATCCAGCAAGGCCCATCTCTTCCAGATCAAAGGCGTAGCCGCCGGAGAGTTCCAGAGTGAAAGTCTCACTTTCGGTCTCATAAAAAAGGTACAACGCCGGATCGAGAAATACATCAAACGCCGCCCCGATAAAAGGCTCACGGTCGCTGCCGCCTTCCGGATACCAGTAATAGGTGTAACCGATATCAAGCTCCACCATTTCATTCAGCGTGAAAACGTAGCCGACATAAAAATCGACTTCATTATCGCCGGCCCCGGGTCCACGCGACAACGGCATGGACATCCAGGTGCCGAAGTAGGCGTCCTTTACCCCGATCTCCATCCCGGGCTGCATGCTGGGGCCACCCAGCTTGGAGCCACGAAAAGAATATTCGGACTCGAACGCAAACTCGGTATCAACGGTTATGTCCTCCGGCGTCAACTGCCCATAGGCCACTGTGCTTCCGGCAAAAACGGTCGCAGCCGCCAGGCTTTTCAATAGTGTTTTTTTCATCATCGTGCTCTTGTTTGTAGTGGTTTTTAACATTGGCCACAGTTCAACCAGCCAATATTAAGTCATACCTTAGCTAAAAGCGTGCCAGATTAAATAATCAAGCCTATATTCACCGGAAGATTCCGTTTTTGTTGCAAATTTAACACGCCAACTGCTCCAATTTCCTGCAAATTCTTCTCCTCCGTTCCAGTGTTGCGGTTAAACAAACGAATAACATCCGTTTCGCATCGCGCATGCCAATCGCCAGTTCGGTCCACTTATCCGGCAAAATTGGTGTTTTTTGCCCACACAGACTTCTTGCACTTTTTCCTCGTCTCCCCGCCGGAAACCCGAAATATCTCTTTTTGTGCCTACCCCGCAGACACCCCCTTCTTCCGGTCACGAACCGGCCGTCAATGAAACCTATCGTTGCGTGCGGCTGCGCGATCTCGCGGTCAACGAGCGTCCTCAGGAGCGACTGGAAAAACACGGTCCGGCATCGCTGAGCGACAGTGAGCTCGTTGCCATGCTGCTGCGCTGCGGCAGCCGCGATCTCGACGTGATGTCGTTGGCCTCCCACATAATCTCGCAAGCGGGTTCCATATCCGACCTGATCAAGTGGACCGAGTCCGATTTCATGCAACTCAAGGGCATCGGTAAGGTAAAAGCACTCCAACTTATCACCGTGATGGAAATCGCCCGCCGGGTGCTGGTGCAGAAAAACGGGTTCCAGCCGCTGCTCAACAGCCCGGAACTGGTCTTCCAGTACCTGCGTCCCCTCACCGCGGGTTTGGAGGTGGAGAAATTCTGGGTGCTCTGTCTCAACCGGAAGAACCGCCTGATCAAACGATGCGAAGTCACCTCCGGCACCGCCAGCAGCAGCCTGGTGCATCCGAGGGAAGTCTTTCGAGAAGCGATTCGAAGCGGCGCCCTGTCGCTCATCGGAGTGCACAATCACCCCAGCGGCGACCCCTCGCCAAGCAGCGCCGATATCCAGGTAACCCGGCAATTGCGGGAAGCCGGGAAAACCGTTTCCATCGAATTGCTCGATCACATCATCATCGGGGACGAACACCACGACCCCCATCAAAAGGGGTTTTACAGCTTTAAAGAAGCCGGACTGTTGTGAATCCGCCCCCCCGCGGAACCCCGTTTCCGGTACCGCCCGCTTTCGCCGGCAAACAAAAGGCGCTCCTTCGTCGGAAGGAGCGCCTTGGTGTAAGCGATTCGTGCGCTTGGAATACGAACGGACGATTTACATCATGCCGCCCATGCCGCCCATGCCGCCCATGTCGCCGCCGCCACCGCCATGCGAGTGGCCGCCGTCCTTCTCAGGAGCGTCGGTGATCATACACTCGGTGGTCAGCAATAGACCGGCAACCGAGGCCGCGTTCTGCAGCGCGGTCCGGGTCACCTTGGTCGGGTCGACGACGCCGGCCTTGACCAGGTCCTCGTACTCGCCGGTAGCGACATTGTAGCCGTTGTTGCCCTTGAGCCTCAGGACTTCCTGCACCACCAGAGAACCTTCCACTCCGGCGTTCTGACAGAGCTGACGCAGGGGAGCTTCAATGGCACGACGTACGATTCTGGAGCCGATCTTTTCGTCGCCTTCCAGATCAATGTCTTCCAGCTTCTTGGCCACGCGGAGCAGGGAAACGCTACCGCCCGCAACGATGCCTTCTTCCACCGCGGCGCGGGTCGCATGCAGCGCGTCCTCAACGCGAGCCTTCTTCTCCTTCATTTCAGGCTCGGTGGAAGCGCCCACATTGATCACAGCCACACCTCCGGCCAGCTTGGCCAGACGCTCCTGCAGCTTTTCGCGATCGTAGTCGGAAGTGGTTTCCTCGATCTGACGGCGCAACTGCTTGACGCGTCCCTGGATATCGGAACCCGAGCCGGCGCCTTCGACGATCGTGGTGGTTTCCTTGTCGATCGAAATGCGCTTGGCACGGCCAAGGTCGCTGATCTGAACGTTCTCCAACTTGATGCCGAGGTCTTCGCTGATGAAACGACCGCCGGTGAGGATCGCGATGTCTTCCAGCATGGCCTTGCGACGATCGCCGAATCCGGGAGCCTTGACCGCGCAGACGTTCAAGGTTCCGCGAAGCTTGTTGACCACCAAAGCGGCCAGGGCTTCGCCTTCGATGTCCTCGGCAATCACCAGCAGCGGCTTGCCCGCCTTGGCAACGTTCTGGAGGAGCGGCAGAATGTCCTGAAGGTTGCTGATCTTCTTCTCATGGATGAGAATATAAGCGTCCTCCAGAGCGACTTCCATCGTCTCGGTATTGGTGCAGAAGTACGGGCTCAGGTAGCCCTTGTCGAACTGCATCCCCTCAACGACTTCCAACGTGGTTTCAATCGTCTTGGCTTCCTCCACAGTGATGGTGCCGTCCTTGCCAACCTTGTCCATGGCATCGGCGATAATTTCACCAATGGCCTCGTCCCAGTTCGCCGAAACGGTCGCCACCTGGCGAACCTGCTCGCGCGACTCAACCTTCTTGCTGATCTTGCCGAGTTCGCCCACGGCGGCTTGCACCGCTTTGTCGATACCCCGCTTCAGGTAAATCGGGTTGCAGCCGGCCGTAACGTGCTTCATGCCTTCGCGAAAGATCGCTTCGGCCAGAACCGTGGCGGTGGTGGTACCGTCGCCCGCGTTGTCGGAGGTCTTGGAGGCCACTTCGCGCACCATTTGCGCGCCCATGTTCTCATAGGAGTCTTCCAACTCGATTTCCTTGGCGACGGTGACGCCGTCCTTGGTCATGGTCGGCGATCCGAATTTTTTGTCGATTAGGACGTTACGCCCTTTGGGTCCCAAGGTAACCTTTACCGCGCGAGACAATGTCTCAACGCCGCGCAGGATCTTGTTCCTCGCTGATTCTTCAAATGCCAATTGTTTGTGTGCCATAATGCTCTGTTACTCTAAGTGGTTAAGGTTTGGTGCGTTCAGGAGATGACCGCAAGAATGTCGTCCTCGCGAACGAGCAGGTACTTTTCGCCGTCAAGCTTGACTTCGGTACCCCCGTATTTGGAGACGATGACCTTGTCGCCCACCTTCACATCGAAGGATTGGGCCTTGCCGTCCTCGTCTTTTTTGCCTGTGCCCAAAGCGACCACCTCGGCCTCTTGCGGCTTTTCCTTGGCGGTATCGGGAATAATGATACCCCCTTGGGTCTGCTCGTCCTCAGCTTCAAGGTGCTTGATGAGAACCCTGTCCCCAAGCGGCTTGATGCTCACACTGACTGTTTTTGTCTTACTCATACTCGATGGTTATCGTTTTGTATTGGTTTAGGTTAAGGTTTATCAGTGAAGGCGGCGAAAGCCGGAACTCCACCGCCTCGAAATCTGTTAGCCCTTTTTCTTGTCTTCGTCGTCAACAACTTCGAAATCGGCATCCACCACGTCATCCTTGCCATCCTGACCCTGGTCGGCGGCGGCGCCGGATGAAGCCGCATCTTCGGCCTGCGGGCCGGCCGCGCCTTCCTGCCCCGCTTGGCTGTAAAGGTCGGTAGCTACGGCGGACATGGCCGCATTCAGCCCTTCCAGAGCTTTTTTCATCTTGTCGTGGTCCGCGGATTCCAATGCCGATTTGGCCTCGGCGATTGCGTCCTCCAACGGTTTCTTCTTTTCCGCGGGGATCTTTTCACCGAGCTCTTTGAGTTGCTTTTCGGTCTGATAAACCAGCGAATCGAGCTGGTTCTTCACTTCCACCGCCTCCTTGCGCTTGAGGTCTTCTTCGGCATGAGATTCGGCGTCCTTGCGCATCCGCTCGACTTCGTCCTCGCTCAGGCCGCCGGCATCGGTAATGGTGATCGACTGATCTTTACCCGTTCCCTTGTCCTTGGCGGAAACGTTGAGAATCCCGTTGGCGTCGATGTCGAACGTCACCTCGATCTGGGGAATTCCCCGAGGGGCCGGTGGGATGCCGTCGAGGTGGAAGGTTCCCAGCACCTTGTTGTCGTTGGCCATCGGCCGTTCGCCCTGCAACACCTTGATTTCCACCGAGGGCTGATTGTCGCCGTAAGTGGAAAACACCTGCGACTTTTTGGTCGGGATGGTGGTGTTTCGGGGAATCATCGCCGTGCACACTCCGCCGGCGGTTTCGATGCCGAGCGTCAACGGGGTCACATCCAGCAACAACACATCTTTCATGTCACCGGAAAGCACCGCCCCTTGAATCGCCGCCCCCACCGAAACGACTTCATCCGGGTTGACTCCTTTGTGCGGTTCCTTGCCGGCCAATTCGTGGGCGATCTCCACCGTGCGGGGAGCACGGGTCATTCCACCGACCAGAACGAGTTCATCAATATCCGATGCGGAATAACCGGCATCCTTGAGACAGTGTTTGAAGGGCGCCACCGTGCGATCGAACAGATGGTCGCAGATCTGATTGAATTTCGAGCGGGTGAGCGTGACGTTGAGGTGCTTCGGCCCGGTGGCATCGGCCGTGATAAACGGCAGGTTAATATCGACGGACTGGGCGGAGGAGAGCGCGATTTTGGCTTTCTCCGCTTCTTCCTTAAGGCGCTGCTTGGCCATCGGGTCCTGCCCGAGGTCGATGCCGTTTTCCTTTTTAAAGTCCTCGATCAACCAACGGATAATGGCGTCATCCCAATTATCACCCCCCAGATGAGTGTCACCGTGGGTCGCCTTGACCTCAAAAACTCCGTCGCCGATCTCCAGGATGGTCACATCGAATGTCCCGCCACCCAAATCGAAGACCGCGATCTTTTCGTCCTTCTTTTTGTCCAGCCCATAAGCCAGAGACGCCGCGGTCGGCTCGTTGATGATGCGAAGCACCTCCAATCCGGCGATCTTGCCCGCGTCTTTGGTCGCCTGGCGCTGGGAATCGTTGAAATAGGCGGGCACGGTAATCACGGCCTGAGTCACCTTTTCACCCAGGTAACTCTCGGCATCCGCCTTCATCTTGGCCAACACGAAGGACGCGATCTGCTGCGGGCTGTACGATTTCGTATCGCTCCCTTCCCGCACCTCGATATAAGCATCCCCATTCTTGCCCTCCACAACCTTGTAGGGCAGCGCCTTGATCTCCTCCTGAACCTCGTCAAAGCGCCGGCCGATCAATCTCTTGGCGGAAAAGATGGTGTTCTGCGGGTTGGTCACCGCCTGACGCTTGGCCGCCTGGCCCACCAGTCTTTCTCCATCCTTGGTGAAAGCCACAATGGAAGGCGTTGTCCGACCGCCCTCGGCGTTCGGAATCACTTTCGCTTCCCCGCCTTCCATGACAGCCATGCACGAATTGGTCGTCCCCAGATCAATGCCTAAAATCTTGCTCATGCCTAACTCGAAAAGCAGCAGGCATGCCACTTCGGATTATTTTCCATAAACCATTGAATTAAAATAACTAAAAACATTGACCTGCATTTCAGGAGCAAAAATCCCGTCTACAACTGTGCCAACAATTCCCAGTTGTGTCCCAGTAGAACCGGTTCTTATTTCCTTTGTGGCACACCCCACCGGCAGCGCCGAGGGTCGATCGTCAGGCGGGCAAAGTTCGGGTTCGCATCCGTACCGAGGTTTCCCCAAGCTGTAGGAAAACCATGCGCCGAAAGCCAAAAGAGAAGAAAACCGACTACGAGGCACTCAATTCTCACTTCATGCAGATTCCGCGCATGGACGTCTCCACCGCCCGGGACCTGATCGACCTGGGATTCGACCGGACCTATCAACTGGCCGGCCGATCGCCCGAAGTTCTTTATGACCAGTTGAAACGGATGCGACCCGACACGCCGGACTACAAACTCCCCCTGATTCGCCTGGCCGTTTATTTCGCGGAAGAGGAAAGCCCCGATCCCAAACGCCTGAGGCCGGAGGCTTGGATCGATTGATCCCCTTTGACCCGCCTCGCCATCATTGCCCCCGCATCGCCAGACTTGCCGCGCGACGGTACTGTTCTCGAAAATGCGCCCCCACCTCGCGGGCCAGTCGCACCTCGTCGAGAGGATCTGGAGATCGCAAGGCGGCGGTGATGTTTCGCGATGCTTCGTCATGCGAAACCCGGGAAAGATCGCCAAAGACCGCGGTTGCCTCCGGAGGAAAGTCCGCTCGGATCAACTGCCGCCAGGCTTCCCTCAATTCGTCATGTACATCCAGGCACATGACCCGGACGATAAAGCTCATTTCACGGAAGAGCGGGCCCGTCCACTCGGGATGATAAATAAAATCCTCCGCCGCCTCGTAGGGTTGCACGTCCGGATCCGAGCGCAGGTGGCCCCAATCTTCGGTGTAAAACTCCTTCCGCACCGGAATCCGCCTCAACGCAAACCGTTGCGGTCCTCCCTCCGTCCCGGGCCGGAAGTTCCACAGCTTCTGCCCCTCCAGCGAAATCGTGTACTCGATGAAGGCACTCGCCAGTTCCGGATTCGGAGCGCCGCGCAGCATTCCGACCGGATCCACCGACAACGTGGATCCCCCCAGGGGCGTGACGTAACGGAAGCGGTCGGCGCCGCGACGAGTTAAAGTCTCCTCCTGGAAGCGCCCATAAAAATCGATGCTCATCCCGGCCGCGGCATCACCGAGAGCGACATCGACAATTGGCTGGCTGGCGGAGTCCGTGAAATAGCGCGCATTGGCCCCCATCGCCTGAATCAAGCGCATGGCACGGTCCCACCCCACCGCCACGTAATCGCCTTCACCGTCCATCTCCGCCTGAGTGAGTTGGATCTGTTCCTGGATCACCATCTCAAAGGCTTTTGCGATCGAACCACTCTTGGTCGGATCGGCCAGCGCCAGTTCACCAAAAAACCTGGGGTCCGCCAAATCCTCCCACCGGTCCGGAGCGGACTCGATGCCCAACCTCTCCAGGGAAACCGTGTTGTAAATAATACCGAAACTGGACATCACGACCCCAAACCACCGCCCTTCGGCATCGCGAAACGGTTCGCCGCCGACTTCCAGCGGAAACGACTCATCCCGAAACCACTCCGGACGCCTCTCCAAGAGCCCCGCCGGCACCAATCGCCCGGCCCGGGCCTGACGCCCAAACTCAAAACTGCCGCCGCCAAAAAACAGGTCGATACCGATACCGACGTCCGATTCGAGAAACGCGCGGCGCGCCGCCCCCTCCGTCGAATCCGAATCCGCATCGGGATTGTCGAAAGCTCCCGCCACCGAACGGCTCCAGGATTGCCCCAGTTCCCGGGTCCAATAATTGCGGAACGCAGCCTGGTATTCGGAGGCCAACATGCGCGCAATCTCACTGGTCCCACCGGGAATCCGCCAATCGATCCGCACCACCTGCCCGGTCCGCTCCTGGTACCAGCGCCGGAATCCATGCGAAAACTCGTGACGAATCGCCTCGTTGTGGGGCGTCACGATAACCAGCACCTCGTCATATTCGTACAGCGCGTCTTCGGACGGGCGCAACAGGAACGGCAAGGCCACGACCAGAACCAAAGCGAAGACAAGACAGATCCGTCCAAACATATCCCGTTACCTCCTGAGGATCACCACATCCTCCGGGTCCACGCTGGCGAAGAGATCCTGCTTGACGGACCCCCCGGCAAAACGCGGGTTCAACTCGAGAATTTTAATGGGATGCTCGTTACTGACAAACTCATGCTGTGAGACCTCGCCCAGATATACGGATCCTTCGATTCGCCCGCCAACGGAATTGGTTTCGTCCCTGAATCGCTCCAAACGCCAACACTCCGGCCGAATCGACAAAGCGACCTGATTGCCGGTCTCGAACTCCTCATGCTCACCGGAAAGTACTCCCTGGAATTCTCCCAAAGCGGTTTCAACACTGGCCATTCCTCCACCGATGTATCGCACAACCCCTTCGATCAGGTTGGTTTCACCGATAAAGCCGGCCACAATTTCCGACGCCGGACGCCGATAAACCTCCCAGGGCGTTCCCACCTGCAACACCTTTCCGGCATCCATCACCGCCAGACGATCCGAGATCGAGAGTGCTTCCTTCTGGTCGTGAGTGACGTAAACCGCGGTCAATTCGTACTCCTTGCAGACCCGCCGGATTTCCGCGCGCATTTCCAATCGCAGTTTGGCGTCGAGATTGGACAGAGGTTCGTCCAGAAACAAACATTGCGGCCGGATCACCAGGGCGCGCGCCAAAGCCACCCGCTGCTGCTGTCCCCCGGACAACTGGTTCGGCTTTCGCCCGCCATAACCCTCCATTCGCACCGAGGCCAAGGCTTCGCGCACCCGCCGGTGGACCTCGTCACGGGGAACTTTTCGCTCCTCCAGCCCGAAGGCGACGTTTTTCTCCACCGTCAAATGGGGCCATAACGCGTAGCTCTGGAACACCATACCGGTGTTACGCTTGTGCGCCGGCATCGCTGTCACGTCGCGGTCTCCAAAGAAAATTCGCCCCGCATCCGGAGTATAAAACCCGGCCAAGCTGCGCAGAAGGGTCGTCTTGCCGCAACCGCTCGGCCCCAACAGGAAATACAATTCTCCCGGCTCAACCTCCAGACTCAGGTCATCCAAGGCCCGCACCTGGCCAAAGTGTTTGCTAACCTTTTCTACGGAAATGCGAATCATCGGTCCTCCCCATAGGACGTCCCCGATCGAAAATGACAAGCCAGTAATTGGCCGTCAGCCCCTCAAGTGACTCACCCCAAGCCGATTATGCGTTCGTCGCCTGTCAACGAGATTTTGCCTGGCAAATTATTCACCCGTCAGGCCCAGGCATCGCCGGCGGAATTGGTGGCGCTCACAGGCCGAAGATTTTCAACAGGCTGTTCCAGAAACCCGACCACAGTCGCCGGACGCCGATTTCCTTGCGGCGTTCGGCGATTTCCTGACAGATAAAACTGCCGCTGCCGGAAAAAAGATCATCGAACAGGGGATTCCGGCCGCGGAAGAACGACCAGAAGGTTTCGGCTCGGATACAGTGATGATTCAGTTCCGGGGTGAAACCGATGGTCGCGGTCTGATTGGTGCGGCGAGCCCGTTTTTGCTCGCGGGTGACGTTTTCCAGGCGCTCCAGACGCACTCCCCGTTTCCCGGCGACGATCAGCCGGCACGGGCCTCGAAACTCGAAATGCCGGAAGCGCAGGGTCAACCAGGCGTTTAAGGAAAACAGTCTCCAGTGCCGATAAATTCGGACCGGTTTGCCGTTCGCCTCCCGCGGGAGAATCACTCCCGCCAGAAAACGCGGCCGCAGCACCAGGGACCCTCCGGAAGGGATTTCGACCACCGCGATCTCGGTCATGGGCTCCTCCTGGGTGGAAAGGGTGACGCTATAGGTTTCCTCCCCGGTGGCATTGTACATGCGGATCAATTCCACCAATCCGCACACCAGGCAACTGAAAGGGACCTTCCAGTTGAACACGAACTTGGTGCGACGTCGTATTCCCTCGTCGGAGGCCTGCAAAAACTTTTCCTTCACCAACAACGTTTCCCCGGGCCGGAGATCGACTTGCAGGGACACCTTGCTGGGGCTCGCCTCGATCGGGGGCGCTTCGCCCTTGCGGATCACCAGCGGAGGAGCGAACCTGACCAACGGAGCCCACAGGAAAAAGAGGAACGATTTAAAAATCCAGGGGCCGGCGACCAGCATCCCCACCCCGACCAACACCGGCACACGGGCACTTTCCCAGGCGCGAGTAGCGTAGTGGATCAAATCGGGATCATCGTAATCCAACTCACTTCTCTCGGCCCGAAGGCTTTCGATTTCGGCCTGGGCCGCCTCCACTTCCTCCGCCAGCATTACCCTGCGTTCCTCCCGAACGCGGAGGGCCTCGTTGGCCTCCTGCTCCTCCCGTTCGGCCCGCGCCAATTCCTGTTCACGCGCCACCCGTTCCTCCCGGCTGGCAAACAAGCGGTCCCAGAATCCGATCGCGTTGCGCAACCGATGGGCCAGACGCTGCGCCTCATTGAGCCGCATCTGGGCATCGGTCAACTCCCGGCGCACCTCGGAAAGCCGCTCCTCCAATTCCTGGCGTCTCTCGAGAAGCTCTCTCTCCTGCTCGATAAACCGCTCAATGGTCTGAAGCCGGTCGCCTTCGATCCGAGCGTTGTCCTGATAATAAAACCAAGCGCCGGTGGCGGCAACCGCCGCCGCCACCGCCAGCAGGAGAGGCAGGACGTAGGAGACCAGCCACCCGAACACTTTACTCAGCACTATCCACACGGCGATTCAGTCCCGATCCGGTTCCGGCAACCCGAGCGACTTCGATGTCGCCACACCCCGAAATGTTCCCTTACTGAGCGCTTCGGACCGTTTTAGCCACCATTTTTTCAAGTTCATCACAAACCGGACCCGATCCCGCGCAATAATAAACCGCGGGCATATCGAGGTCGAATTTCCGCAACGGAAACACCTCGCGGTTGAGGTAGCGCACCTCGGCGCCCCCGGCCAGACAAATGGCATGGGCGGCGGCGATATCCCAGACCTTCACGTTGACATCGACCGCGCCGTCCAGCAATCCGGCGCCGACGTATCCCATACTCAACGCGCCGCTGCCGAGCGCACGGATCTTGTAACGCGACGCGACTTCTCCCATCAGGGAGGCAAAGGCCCGGTTGCGGGGAGTATTCACCCCCACCGTGGGACTCGTTCGAGTGGGCGCGGGGCGCATCTCGGTCGGCCGGCCGCCATCCCAGAGCCCGATTCCAGGCCCTCCCTCGATCAACCGCGAACGGGAGACATCATATAACAGCCCATAGACCGGTTGCCCCTCCCGCAACAAGGCCAGGCTGATGGCGCAGGCGGAGATACCGACCGCGAAGTTGTTGGTCCCGTCGATGGGATCCAACACCCAGGAAAATTCGCCCCGCAGTTCGAGCGCTCCCTGCCCCGGGTCCATTTCCTCACTGAAATAGTCGTCGTCCGGAAACGCCTGACCCAATTCGGCAAATACCTCGCGAGCCACCGCAAAATCCACCTCCGTGACACGGGAGGCGTCGTGTTTCCACTCACTCTCCACCCGGCCGAGTTTTTCATGCACCAGGGCTTTTCGCTTTTCGACCGCCTCGCGCCCGGCGAGCACACGCTTTTCGATTTCAGATTCCACCAAACGAGCCTAATCCGAACAATCCATCCACGCCAAGTGATTTCCCGGTTCGAAGAGCCTCGCTCCTCGACATTCCCGAAACCCTGCATAGAGAACTCGACGCCGTCGTGCCCGACTTCTCCCTGAAGCTCATCCAGCTCTCCGACATACCCTTCGACCAGATCCGCGGTACTCCGGCCGGGATTCTCACTCTCCGGGTCATGAAAGCCGAACGGCTCGGCATGCTGCTCGATGATCCGGTCTGGGACGAGGACCTCGTCGGCAAGGCGTCCATGGAACTCTTCGAGCAGATCCTGCGCTATATCGCCTCCGCCGCTGACCTTGACAAACCGGCCTTTTTCGAGAGGCTTAAAATGGTAAAAGATGAACGCATTCGGCAAACAGTCATGACACTCGAACAACAGTTTCGCCAGGAAGGAGAGCGCCTGCTTTTGGAGCGCCAACTCATTCGCCGATTCGGTCCACTTCCCGAATGGGTATGTCAATTGCTCGAAGACGCCACGACCGACCAGATTGAGCGATGGGGCGAGAGTATTCTGGACGCCGCCTCGCTGGAGTCGGTTTTCCGGCAATAGGCACACTTTTATTTTGGGCGGGAGGGAGTTTGTGCGCTCGGCCCGGCGGACGGATGCCTGACTTTTCCGGGGGCTGCTCCTCTGGTAAAATTGAGACAGATGAGACGGGCGCACAAGGAGCCGGTGGGGCGATGGAGAACGGGAATTTTCCTGGCGTCTTTGGCGTTGGTTTTAGTTTCCCCTCTGAATAACAAAAAAGACTGAAGACCAGGCTCCCCCTTCACAGGCCCAACTATGGGTTTGATACCTCTTCAAAGACGTTGACCCATGACGCTCTCGGGCGATACTGGAAGCATGAACGTTGACGCCGTTTTATTGAAGCACGCCAAGGTGCTCATTTGGTGGGAGGATCCGGCTTCATTCAGCGATGGCTATATCGTTCGCCGGATAATGAATCTCGGCACGCTTGCCATGTGGCAGGATCTACGGAGGCGTTTTTCCGATGAGGAGTTGGCGGTCTGTCTGCGGGAGGCGGAGCCCGGCGAATTCTCTCCGAAGTCCTGGAGTTACTGGCACTGCGTTCTGCGGCTCCCAGAGGTCCGACTTCCAGAAAGGGAACTCGGCGATGTCCGTGCATCTTGACACGCTTCCTGCCGCCCAACAGGTGCTTTGGAGTCGACTGGACGCCAAAGCGCTTGCGGATTTTATTCTCTACGGAGGGACAGCCCTATCCTTACAGTTGGGTCACCGAATCTCCGTGGATTTCGATTTTTTCTCGAGCGTGGCTTTCAACCCGGAGAAACTGATTGAGAAAGTCACACTTTTGAAAGAAGCCAGGCACGTGCTTCAGTCCGCCCCCAATACCTTCACCTGCGTGTTGTTCGTGGAGGAAGAGCCTGTTAAACTGTCCTTTCTCGGCGATTTATCGTTTCCCTTGCTTCACCCGCCGGTCACGGCGCCGAACGGGATTCGCATCGCATCGATCGGAGACATTTTCGCGCACAAGCTAAAAACTCTTCACCAACGGATTGAGGCAAAGGATTATCTGGACATTATCGCCATTCTGAAGGAAGGGCATTCCCTCGAAGAGGGATTGGAGAACATGCAAAAACTCTTTCCGAAAGTGGTGGATCCATCGCTGACGCTCCGGACCCTGACCCATTTCGAAGGTGGTGACCTGGAACGGCTCGGCGAGGAGGAAAAGTCCTTCCTCAAAACGTGCGTGGCAAAGACCGATATTCTTAGAATATCCCCCAGTGAATAATATCCCCCCCTCAGTTCAGACAACTCGCTCGGTCGGATGGAAGACAGAAGGGTACAAACCAAAGACATCGGTTACACTTCAAACTGGCAATTATGCCATGGAAAAAGCCCGTTCCGGGCGAAGCGACAAGACCGGACTCGAAGAGAACCGGACCACCGATGGACGGGCTGATCCCGACGAACGGTACCCGATCAGAGGATGGCAGGGTAAAGGAGAATTACGGATTGTAGAGAAAACCGAGTTGATCGGCTGCCTCGGCGAGGCGTTTGTCCACGGTCCAGAGCGGTGCGCGTGACAGGCCGGCCGAAACCAAAATTTGAGCATCGCTCCAGCCAACGCCGATCCCGAAGAGATGGTGAATCTCAATAAAGTGCAGGCACTCCTCGAAGGTTCCGGTTTCCGCCACAGGTTGGCGGCGGAGATCGGCAAGAGTTCGTGTGCGGTTTTTCAGGTTGCCGGTGGCCAGTTCGCCGATGACATTCGGATGCAGCAAGACCAGCCTTTGGGTCAGGGCATCCGCGAGCATCGGGACGCCCCGTCGGAAATGCTCAATCCAGACCGATGTATCAACGAGAAGCATGTGATTTCGGAGCGGGCTTCGGGCGGCGGCGTTGGGAAACCTTCAGGTCGGGCATCAAGCCCCCGAGAGATGCGAGGCGGCGGGCGGCTTCACGTTCGACCAATGCTTCCAGACCCATCCGGACCACAGCGGTTTTCTCTGTTTCACCCGTGCTCCGCATGGCTTCAGCCAACAGATCATCGTCAATGTTGAGTGTCGTCCTCATGCATATAAAGATGCATGTTTTGTATGCATCGTCAAGCGGAAGGATCGGGAGCAGTTCAATCCGTGGCGCCATGCCTGAAAGAGCAACACAGCGCTACGGACCAGATTATTCATTTACGATCGAAGAAATCCCGATCAAAATACTCTAAAGAGCATTTCCCTTAATTCGTTCCAACAAAAGGAGTGAACACGAAGTGAAAAACCCGTTGGCATCGACCGTGAAATCAGTAGGATTTTCGTACCCGTGTTCGACCACGGTGGCGGATTTCGGACAGGAGGATGACGAAAGCCCAACTGACTCATAACAGATTCGAAGGGGGGGCAATTGAAAAGGCAATACTATGAGAACACGGATTTCTATCATTTTCGTTTTCTTCATTATCTCCCTTGCGGTCGTAAGTGGCGCGACGGATCAGGATGTTCGGATTCTCCAGTCGCCCGCCCAGCACTCGGGAGGCTTCGGGTTTTCGGTGGCCGGAATAGGCGATTTGATCCTGATAGGGGCTCCTGCGGACGGTACCGAAGCGAACAGATACGCCGGGAAGGCGTATCCGTTCGCTGCCGACGGCACGCATCTTCAGACATTCCGTGCCCCGGACCCGGAGGCGGCGATGCTGTACCGCGACTGGTACAGCAGCGGCCGGGTCGATGCGCGGATCACAACGCTGTTCGGCAATACGGTTACCGCGGTGGGAGAGAACATTCTTGTGGGGGCTATGCAGGCGGGGCATAGTCGAGAAGGGCAGGCGTATCTATTCGCGCCTGACGGCACGCACCTGCACACCTTCCGGGCGCCGGACGCCCAGGGAGGGGCGAGATTCGCAATAGTGGCGGCTGCGTTTGGGGGGAGAAGAAAGAAGGGGTCAGGCCGTTGTTCGTTGATCCTTAATCCCTCTGTGACGGCAAAGGTAACCGCGAAGAGATTCGGGCCTTCCAATATCCAGTGCCTCCGCATGCCAGCGGTAGGGCGCGGCGCTCTTGTCCCGTATACGTTGCGCCAGGTCCAGCTTCCATGCCTGTTTTCGCGGGCGACTGATTAAATCCGTCTTCGTTTTTCCCAACGCCGCCAATTCTTCCCGAACTCCTCGGTTGCGCCTGGGACAGGCTCTAGGTATACATACACGCCTCGCCATTCGCTTCCTTGTGATTTGTACCACCCGAGTCAAAGAATGGAGAAGGATCTCCGTATGGGTCGCAACAGTTTTCACTCCAATCTGCAGGTTGCAAACACGAAGATGAGTTCAGATCATCGCATCCCATAGATCCCTGTGTGATCAGTTCGCCCGTATCCGGGAAACGATTAACACAGTTGGGATATTCTCCCTTTTCCAATGTAACAGAACAGACACTCCATACCGGAACTCCGTTCTCGTCCCACCCACAAAATACTTCTTTAGCAGTTTCCCCTTGCTCACCACACTCACTAACAACGTCTATGTAACAAAAGGCTATCACGACACCAGGCATCATAGGTATGGCTAAAAACAGAATCGCCACAACCCAAGATTTTCTCGCTTTTTCATTATTCATAACTCACCTACCTTTCTTAGTATGTTATTTCCTAATACGGTTACCATGCATGTATTCTACCTCCCTACTTTTTCATCGCCATAAACGGAGCGATCGCCAATGGAATGAAAAGAACCACGCCGAGGGCAATCAGCAACACCACGCGCCTACTCCCTTTTCTATACTCTCTGTCGGGTGCTTCCCTGACGACCTGCTCGTCTCCCTGGGCATCAAAATATCGCAATTCGTCTGAGACAGGACAATAATTAAACACCATTCTCGGTTCTAGAATTTCTTTCCAATAATTGGCGAAATCAATTTCGTTCGAAATTTCTGAGACATCTTGGATCAAGTATTCCGCATGAAACTGCCATCTCTCGGTTTCAATATTTGATCCCCTGTCTACACGCACCTTGGTGACTAGACCCAAGTCATTGTCCCGCCCAATCTCCAGCTTATACGCGAATCGGTCACCATCCACATGATACGCAATCCCCTCTATCCGTCCAGATGCGTCTTGTTCTACCTTTCCATGAAAAGAAGCCGCACCTGACTCAGTGGAACTCTTCCCGGTTATCCGATTTCCATCATGAAAATCAATTGTTTCCCAATCGATGTGCTGTAAACCCATCATACGCAGTTCACGAAATTTTTTCTCTAGATAACTCCTATGCGGCCCCAATCGCCCGCCTTCATAATCTCTCAAATCAGTATCTGAATATTTTACGCGATTCCTGCTGTCCGATCCTTCATGGAACCATGATCCGTCTTCTGAAATAGCGCCTTGAATTAGCGGCTGGTCTCCTTCGGCGCTTAACAGGCGGATCATATAATCATCACCAGTAAAGTAAAGTTGATACAGCGGTGGCTCGGGTGGTCCGGGATTCTCAGCCAGCCAAGCTTCACCCTCTTCCCGAGAAGAGAACGCCATCGGCTGGAACGCCCGCGACTTTTGTATCGTATATATTCCCTCAGGAAGACCATTTCGAAACTCCGCCAATTCGTCACCTTGGTCACCGCAGAGATCAAGTGGACCTATTAAAATAAAAAGAAATATATAGGTACGAGGATTTCTCATCTAGGTTCTATAACCTGTATTCTATTGCGTTTTATCCTTGCTCCATCGGATTTTGCCAAACTAGGATTGCCATTATTCCGTAACTGCCAATTAGGAGGAAGCCCAATAGCATCAGGTAACGAAACTCCATTCCGAAAATCGGATCGGGGACCTCAAGCAAGGTGGATTCCCCGGTAACGGTGAATACCTTCGCCAATCCGGTGACGGTCAGAATAATTCCCGTAGCGTTTAGGAACCGGCTTCCGTTGCGACCGACTTTGCTTGTTGGCAGATTCATTGGTCTGTTCGTCCTGATCAGGTATTTTCGGATTCGATGAGGTCCCCAAATGCTACGGAATTCCCTCTTTTACCTCATCAAAAATGACTGTGACTCTCGCGATCACAACGAAAATCTCTTACGCTTTCCGGACATTCTTACGCTTTCCGGACATTCTTACGCATTACGGACATTTGTGGCGTTTTTTTCGCTCCGTATCGCTTCAATCGTGCTTCGTGCCAGACTCGATAGCTCCGACATCGGATTGCTTCCGTTTGCATCCTGAATTCCAGGAGTCTTCGCAACCGTGTTGTCGAGTATCATCTCCGGGTTCACGATAAACTGGCGCGGCGCGCACCCGAAAGTATCGCGAAAATGTTCGTTGAACGTGGAAACACGATCAAAATGCAACTCATGGGCGACTTCGGATACGTGCCGCGTCTCGCGAAGCCTGGGAAGTGACTTCCACATTCGAATTTTCTTCAACCAGGTATGGGGAGGAATACCGCAACGGTTTTGGAAAAACCGCATAGTTGCCGGTGCGAAGCACCGCATTCTTCGGCCAAATCCGGTGCCCGGTAGCGAGCGCGCTCGGCCTTATCCATCCTAATCCTCAATCTGTTCCAGGAGGCTGCTCATCGTTTCTGGGTTGTTTTGATCGATGTTGCTCTCGACTTCTTCTCAAATCCTCCTACCTTCTACCTTGCCGGTTTCCGCCCGAAAGGCCATCCGGACCGGATGGCACGGACAAGGCGATCGATCCTAGCACAGGCGCTGGAATCGACCTTCAACCTTCCTCATTTCCCTTCCACCGCACCCGCAACAGGCGGAATCGAGAATTCCCTCCGTCCACCTCCTCCGCCGTCATAAACGCGGCAAACACCACCTGGATCCCCGTCTGGTACCGTTTCCGTTCCGGTCCCGCAAACCGAACCATCATCCCCTCCTCCGCGGGGGTCACGCTTTCAAGTTCCAGGAACTCCAATCCAACCTTTGCCTGAATGATTTCGTAGTCCTCGGGCGAGAGATCTACCCCTTCGGCAGGCGCTACGGTAAACTCCACGAACTCCGGGTCGTCGACAAACAATGCGATCGATGCCCGTGTATTTCCAAGGTTGGAATTCCATCCGGAGCCGTTGTGCATCCCGACATACTCTCCAACAGGCATGCCCGCTTCGTAAACTTCGGGCATCGCTCGAAACTCCCGGGAACCCTCTCCCATCCGTTGAGTCAACTCCTCGCGCGTGATCGCGGGATCCCAGATACGACCCGTGCCAAACTCGGTCGCAAACAACACCTGCCATCCCCACCATAAGACGACCCCCGCAACCACCGCCCAGCGAAACCCGGATCCGAACCGCCGCACCCCCCAATCCCGCAACAGGTAAACAAACGCCAGAATTCCCGCCGCAAATCCCGGAGCGAAATCCAGGAGGTACCGCGAGTTTATAAACGGACAACGCAGGTAGAACAGAAGCAGCGGCACCGAACACACAATGCACCAGAATCCCAAAACGTCTCCCTCTCCGAACGACAACTCCCGCTTTCGAAACATCCGCCAAAATCGACACCCGGACCATACGCAGGCAATAAGTAATGGCGGCAAATAACTGAGATTGAATCCGCGAAAGTAGATCTGCCGCCACCGCAAGGTATCCGAACGATACCCGTCCTCAACGAACAGCAGACTGCCCAGTTCGCGCCACGCGGAAAAAAACGGCTCCGATTGATACGGCGCCTCGAAGCGTCCCGCAAACCGCATCGTGTGACCGTCGTTCAAATTCAAATAATGTCCAAACTCAAATCCCGCGCCGAATCGGATCCAGTTTGCAACGTACAACAATACCCCACCGACGAGAAAAAGAGCCACACCCGCCCCCAACCTTCTCAGCGACCATCTGAGACCGTACCCGCGAATCAGCAGTACGACCAACGCCGCGATCCCGAAAATCCCGGCGGTTGGCCGAACGAATGCCGCGAGCCCGCCCATAGCCGATACCACCAGAAACAGCCAGAGGCGCGGTTCCCGAAGAAAAAGCATCACTCCGGCCAGAATTCCGATTCCGGCAAGGTAGCTGTAGGCCTGCACCTCTTCGTACACCGTAAACCGCCCGGCACTCAGGAGATTCAAAAACGGCGGAAACAACACGAGTAGGAACGGCGCCACGCCCGTTTCCCAATGACGTCGCAGGTGATCCCCCCACGATCGAATATCCAGACTCCCCGCTGGCGCCAAAAATGCGCGAATCACGAGGCCAGACACCAAAGCCACCGCCACACCAAACGCAATTCTGTCCGGAAAGACTGGCCGCTCCAGCAACCTCGAAATCACCTCGAACGGCAACCGCCAAGCCGGAACCCCCAGCCCCCAAACCTGCTGAACTCGGCCGTTATCCCAAACATGATCGTGCCTGACAGCACTGACCTCCTCCGACAACCCGAGACGACCCTCCATCAACGAATCCGTCTGTTGCCTCAACGTCAGATGCGGCGCATACCACTCTCCCCATTCCAGTATCTCTCCGGAGCCCACAAGAAGAGTGATCGAAAGGATCGTAGACAGGTAAATGACGACCCCGTAGAATCCAATCCTTCCACGAATTCGCTCTACAATGTGAGTGATCATTGCCAAACCAACAGTTCCTCGACATTATTAGGGATCGATCATTCCGAAAAGACGCGAGGAGCGTGGTGCCCGCAAGGCCTTTCGCGATTTTTGAGGTGCCGTAAAGTTCCACAATAGCCGTTTCAAAGGCCCCCTGAACCGCCAAGCTAAACCTCAAACAAGCGTAGAGATCTCAGGATCAGATGGGGGAAATACTTGAAGTGCCCTTTTCATGCGGGTTATAAGTGGTTTGAACAAAAAACAATACACAAAAAAAAGGAGCATTTCAAGGCGTGAACACGCCGGGGTCAGCCCTTAAATTAAAGCTTAACGGTCTGCTCATTCTACTTGTTTCTGTTCCGCTTTTTTTCATCAGGGAAGGTTCAATCTTTTCGGTCAGTTTACACGGCTTTGGGTCTGCTTCGAGCCGCCCTTCATAGCGCCTTGCCGGGACGGTCACCGCTGCCCGAAGTTCCGGCCACCTGGGGTCTACGCTTCATGGCACCTCTCAGGAATCCAAAACACCTGACGGCTTCCCGTCGCGCCCAGCCTGACTTCCTCACGCCCTGGACCTTTCCCGGAAAGTATAGCCCACGAAACACACTAAACACACGAAAAATAGGCCGCCGATCGTCTACTGAGCGAGCCCTGCTCTCCTTCTCCCTTTCGTGTGTTTCGTGGGCAAACAACAAAGGACGCGATAGCGAAGAAAACATTCGCGGGATATCTACGTCAGGTTCACGGCGTCCACGTCCAGCACCTGGACGACGTCGTCCGGCCAGGGGAATTCACGGCGAAGCTGTTGCAGCTTGGGGACCAGCCGGGTGACATTGTGGGTGAAGTACCACACCTGGTAGCGGTAGCGGTCCTTCACCTTTTCCAGCGGCGACGGACAGGGACCGCGGATCTCGATGTTTCCAGAGAGTTTCTCCTCCAGGTGCCTGACCCAGCGTTCGGTGTAAAATTCGAGCTTTTCCGGGTTGGATCCGTGAAAGAGGTGGTGGATCAAGTGACGAAAAGGCGGATACTGGAACGAACGCCGCGACTCCATCTCCTCCTCGATAAACCCGTCGAAGTCTTCACGCCGGGCGTACTGAATGGTGCCGGCTTGCGGGGTAAACGTCTGCACGACCACCTCCCCCGCCCGGTCGCCCCGCCCGGACCGGCCGCTCACCTGCACCAGCAACTGAAACGTCCTTTCGTGGGCGCGAAAATCCGGAACATGGAGGGAAAGGTCCGCATCGACCAGTCCCACCAGGGTCACATTGGGAAAGTCGAGTCCCTTGGCGATCATCTGGGTTCCCACCAGGACGTCGATTTTCCCCAGACGGAAATCGCGCAGGATCTCCCGGAAACGGTTTCGTTTTGCCATCGCGTCGGTATCCATTCTCTCAATACTCGCTTTGGGCAGGACCTTGCGCACGGCCTCCTCCACCCGCTGGGTCCCGAATCCCTTCCAGCGAATTTTCACCGACCGGCAGGAGGGGCATTTCTTCGGGGCGGGTCGCTGGTGCCCGCACAGGTGACATTTAACCGTTTCATCGCTTCGGTGGTAGGTGAGCGAAATGCTGCAATGCTCACACTCCAGCACATGTCCGCAGTCCGGACAAAGCACACTGCTGGAAAAACCGCGCCGGTTGATGAAGAGGATGGTCTGTTCCCGTTTTTCGAAACGGTCGATCATCTTGTCCACCAGGGGACGCGACAACCCGAAGGCGCCCCGCTTGCTCAGGATCTCGCGACACATATCCACCACGTGGATCATGGGCAGGCGGCGATCGTCGACGCGCTTCAGGAGCCGGTTGGAGGAGTACTTGCCCTCCTGGATATTGCGCAGGGATTCCAGGGAGGGGGTGGCTGAACCCAGCACACAGAGCGCCCCGTTGAGCCACGCCCGATAGACGGCGACGTCGCGACCGTGGTAGCGCGGCACCTCCTCCTGCTTGTAGGCCGGCTCGTGCTCTTCATCGACCACGATCATCCGCAGATCGGGCACCGGAGCGAACACCGCCGATCGCGCCCCCACCACGAGCCGCGCCTCACCGGTGACCACGGCGTTCCAGGCATCAAAACGCTCCCCCTCGGAAAGGTGACTGTGCCAGACGACGGTACGCACCCCGCTCTCTTTTTCCAAACGCGCGCGCAACCGGCCGACGGTCTGCGGCGCCAGTGCCACCTCGGGCACCAGGAAGATTGCACCGCCGCCACCGTCGAGCGCCTCCCGCAGCACTTTGATATACACCTCCGTCTTCCCCGAACCGGTGACCCCCTGTAGCAGGTGGACCCGAAACGCCTTTTGACGCAGCGAGTCGAGCATGGCGACCGCGGCCGCTTCCTGCTCGGCATTCAATTCCGGGGGCAGGACCGAAATCGTTTCGCCGCCGCCGAGATCGTCACGGTAAGCCTCGCGATCCAGTCTCCGCGGCTCCTCCGCGACCCAACCGCGAGTCACCAGAGCGCGACAACTGGCGGCGGCGACCCCCAGCCGGTTGAGAACCAGCGTTTTCTTTTGCGGTTTGAATTGCTGGGCCAGGAACTCGTACAAATCGGCCTGCCGCGGCGCTTTGCGGCGCAATTCCTCCAGATCCTCGGACGAGACCTTCCCCGCCACGGAAAGGAAGTTCTCCATCTTCGGCTTCATGCCGCGCCGCACGGGCCCGGGAATCATGGTCTCCATGATCGATTCCACCGGGGCGGCGTAATAATCGCGCATCCAGCGGGCCAACGCCACCAGTTCCTTCGTCAGGACCGGTTCCTCATGAATCAACTGCGTGACCTGCTTCAACCGGGAAGGCGCCATACCGCTTTCGCCCTGCAAGGCCGCCACCACCCCCAGGCTCTGCCGATTGCGGATGGGGATGCGCACCAGGGATCCGATCCGAATTTCCCCTCCCCAGCGATCGGGGACGCGATAATCGAGTTCCTTTTCGAATCCGGCGAAAGGAATCACACTGATGACGTTATCGCGTTGGGCGGGCATGAAGTCGGTCGGAATGGCGCTGAATAAAGCTCTACATCGATACCGCCATCGGAATCGGGATCGCAATCGATTTTCGATAAGAATCTCGATATCAGGATTTTTGGCGCCGAGAACGATTTCGATGCCACCTCCGCACGGCGCGCCGACGGGAATCCCCGAAACAGGGCGAGCGGATGGAAGGTTGACAGTTCTAGGGAACTCTAGAAGCCTTGTTTGGTGAAAATTGATGCGTGCAGAGAAAAATTCCGCGCTTTCCTGGGAGAGCGCGACCTTCGCGTGACCAATCAGAGGCTCGCGATTTTCGAGGCCGCCTTTCAAATCGAGAACCACTTTACGGCGGAAGAGCTGTTGGAGCGCGCGCGCGCCATCGACAGTTCCGTTTCCCGCGCCACGGTGTACCGCACGCTTCCCATTCTGACCGAAAGCAGCCTGGTGAGGGAAATCGACGTGGGCAAGGACTTCAAGTTCTACCTGGCCAACCCGGAAAAGGGCAACGAGCAGGCGCAAATCGTTTGTATCGACTGCGACAAAATTTTCGAAATCGACGCGCCGTTCCTCGAGTGGTACGGCAGTAGCGTCTCCTCAAAATTCGGCCTCAGGCCGGTTTCCCAGCGCCTGCAAATCAGCGCGCAATGCACGGAGTACAGGAATACCGGCGTCTGCAAAAACCGCACCTGACTCTTCATGGACCAAGACAAACCCAGTTTCGAAACCGACTTTTTCGAGAAGATTCTGAAGCGCTGCCCGGACTACGCCGACGTGGTGGAGATTCTCGGAGGTTTGTACACCCGCCAGGGCCGGATTGATGACGGCCTGAAGATGGACCGGAAACTGGTCCGCCTCGAGCCGGACAACCCCAACGCCCACTACAACCTGGCGTGCAGCCTGGCGCTGAAACGGCGCAACCGGGACGCCATCAAAGCCCTGGAAAAGGCGATCGAGCTCGGATACAACGACCGCGAGTGGATGCTCAAGGACCCCGACCTCAGCGACCTGAAACGCTTCCCCGCCTTCCGAAGCCTGGCCGCGTCCATGGACGCCTCGGGCTGACCAGCGCAAAAGAAACCGCCGACACTCGCCACCGCGCGCCGGTTGCAGCGGCTGTTTTTTCATTTACCTTAAGGGAACCACTTTACCATGCCTGAACTATTGGATTACGAACCGGTCATAATCGAACCTTCCCGGGGCAGCGAGGAGCCGCTCAGCCCGGTGCAGGAAGAGATTCTGCAACTGAAGAAGGAGCGCAACGCCATTATCCTGGCACACAACTACCAGGTCGACCCGATTCAACGGATCGCCGATTACGTGGGCGACTCGCTGGGACTGGCCTACAAGGCGGCGGAAACCGACGCCGAGGTGATCCTCTTCTGCGGCGTGCACTTCATGGCGGAAACCGCCAAGATCGTGAATCCGGGCAAAAAAGTTCTGCTGCCGGACCTCGAAGCCGGGTGCTCCCTTTCCGATTCCTGTCCCCCGGAACGCCTGGCGGCCTACAAGGAACAGAACCCGGACGTCTACGTGGTGGCCTACATCAATTGCTCGGCCGGGGTGAAGGCGCTGAGTGACGTGATCTGCACCAGTGGAAACGCGGTGCGCATCGTGGAGAACATTCCCGAGGACCGGCCGGTGCTCTTTGTACCAGACCAGAATCTCGGTCAGTGGGTGGCGGCCCAGACCGGCCGCAAGATGCGTCTGTGGCCGGGAAGCTGCTACGTCCACATTCTCTTCACCGTGCGCGCCCTGGAAAAACTCAAGGCCCAATTTCCCGACGCCCCGATCGTCGCCCACCCGGAGTGCACGGAAGCGGTGCGCGACCTGGCGGACGAGGTGTGCAGCACCGAAAAAATGGTGGGGTTCGCCAAGAACCACCCAGCCGAGAGGTTCATCGTCATCACGGAAGCCGGCATGCTGCACCGCCTGCACCGCGAGGTACCGGAAAAAACCTTCATCGCGGGGCCCACCGAAAACTGCGCCTGCAACGAATGCCGGTTCATGAAAATGAACACCATCGAAAAGGTTCGCGACGCGTTGAAGAACCTGAGCCCGGAGATCAACCTCCCGGAAGATGTCCGCCAGGCGGCTTACACTCCGATCAAGCGGATGCTCGATTGGAGTCGCTGATCGGGATCGGGGGAAACCGGCTCAGTGGTTTGCGCTTCGGAAAATGTCAGGCAGGTTGCGATATCTCCGATCGACCTGACATGACCGCACCGACCCAGAATGCGAAAAGCCCGAGGTCTCGTCTTTTCGCCCGCTCCTGGCTGATCCTCGCTTTGTTCGGGTTGCTGATCGGATGCGGACCGGCGACCGAAGAACCCGACAACTCCGCGGCGAATGCCGGGACGCCGGTAGCCGCCGTGGAAATCGTCCGGCGCGACCTCTCCCGCGAACTCGTCACCTCCGCAACCGTTCGCCCTCGCTTCACCATCCGACTGGCGGCCCGCACCGCGGGTACGGTGGAATCGGTGAACTTCGAGGAAGGCGATGCGGTGAAAGCCGGGCAGGTCCTGGCCCGCCTGGACACGACGGAAATGGAAGCCGAACTGGCGCGGGCCAAAGCGAGCGAAGAGGAAGCTCTGCAGGAATACCGGCGCGCGGCGGACCTGCAAGAAAACCGTCTGGTCAGCCCATCGGAATACCAGCGTCGAAAAACCGAACTCCTGGTGGCCGAGAGCGAACGTAAACTCCGGGAGGCCCGCCTGGCGTTCGGAACCGTGACCGCTCCCCGCGATGCGGTGGTATCCGCGCGGCATGTCGAGTCCGGAGAAACGGTGGAGGCGCGCGAGCTCCTGTTCGAACTCATCACCCTGGATCAGCTGGTCATCCGGCCAGGGATCTCGGAACGGGATGTCGTGCATATTCAATCGGGCCAGAAGGTGCCGGTCTCCGTCGACGCCCTTCCCGATCTCGATCTCTCCGGAACGGTAAGTCGAATCTTTCCCCAAGCCGAAGCGAACAGCCGGCTGGTCACGGTGGAAATCGCCCTGCCCTCTGTATCGGCGGAGCAAGGGGTTCGTCCGGGTTACCTCTCCCGTATCAGGCTCGTTATCGAGGAGCGCCCGGACGCCATCGCAGTGCCCTCCTCGGCGATCGGCGAGGACGGCGACCGCCATTACGTGTACCTCATCCGCGACGACCGCCTGCACCACCGCACCATCGAACGCGGCGTGACCCGCGGGCCATGGACGGAGGTGCTTTCCGGACTGGAAGCCGGAGACATCGTTCTGGCCACCAATCCTATCGACATGAACGACGGTGATCCGGTCCGGATCGTGGGCTGGAGGGGATAGGAACCACGATGGACTCCTCCCACAACCGCGACCGCGGTGGCTTGACCAGCCACAGCATCGCTCATCCGATCGGAACCCTCGCCATCGCCTCGGTGGTGTTCGTCGGAGGCCTTTTTTTCATCGACCGGCTTCCCATCGACCTGCTTCCGGATATCGTCCAACCCCAGATCCGCGTCACCGCGAACTACCCGGGCACGGCGCCGGAAATCATGGAGGAACAGGTCACTCGGGTTCTGGAGCGCAATCTGGCGGCCACGGAAAATCTGATCGACATCGATAGCCGCGCCTCCCAGGGCCGCACCAATGTCAACCTCCATTTCCGGCACGGCACCAACATCGATCTGGCGTTACAGGACGCCTCGCGCCACCTGGAGTTGGCGCGCACGCAGCTTCCCCCCGATATCGAATCCCTGCGCCTGTACAAATTCGATCCGGCCCAGGACCCGATCTGGCAAGCTGGCTTCCGCTCCAGCATCCGCACGGAAGTGGAGGTGCGGGACTGGGTGCAAAACCAACTGACTCCGCAACTGGTGGCCCTGCACGGCGTCTCCGGAGTGGAAGCGGCCGGCGGCCTGCAGCGGGAAATGGAAGTGGTGGTGGACCAGCACCGGCTGCGGTCCTACGGCCTCACCATGACCGAAGTGATCGAGGCACTGGGAAAGGAGAACGTGGACATCGCCTCCGGCTGGGTGACCTCCGAAACATTCGATGTGATGGCGACTACCGACGGCATCTTTGAATCGGTGGACGACATCCGGGCGGTCACTCTCGACCTCCCGGGGAACAACGAACACCGCGTTCGCCTTTCTGAGATCGCCGAAGTGCGCGACGGCTACCGGGAGCAACGGCTGCACGTGCGCATGGACGGCAGGCCGGCAACACAAGTCTCGGTTTTCAAACTGCCGCAGGCCAACACGGTGCAGGTGGTGGACGCGGTCAACGCGACCATGGAGCGACTGGAAAGTTCCGGGTTCATTCCCGAGGACATCGAGTACCACGCCATCGGCGATCCGGCTTTTTTTATTCGCGGCGCTATCGCCAGTGTCAGCACGGCGGCTTTGATCGGCGGCGCTTTGGCGATGGCGGTGGTGTTCCTGTTTCTCGGCAGCCTTCGCAAGAGCTTTGTCATCGGGCTCTCCCTGCCCATCGCCATCATGGCCACCTTCGCCATGATGGGGCTGGGAGAACTCACGCTGAACGTCATTAGTCTCGGCGGGCTCGCCCTGGGCGTCGGGCTGCTCCTGGACAACGCCATCGTGATGCTGGAAAACATCTACCGGCACCGCGAGCGGCTGGGCAAATCCCCCGAAAACGCGGCCCACGAAGGGGCTCGCGAAGTGACTTCGGCAATCGTCGCGGGCACCCTCACCAATCTGGCGGCGGTGGCGCCCTTTCTGTTGATCAGCGGCCTGGCGGCCATGGTGTTCCGCGAACTCATCCTGACCATTTCCTTCGCCATTATCGCCACCCTGGCGGCGGCCCTGACCCTGGTCCCCATGCTGGCCGCCCTGTCGAGTCAGGTGGCTTTCAGCAGCAAGCTGGACCGCACCGCACCTCTGCGGGCTTTCAACGCCATGATCGAAGCCCTGCGACGGCGCTACCGCCGCATTCTGCCCCGCGTCCTGCGAGCCCGCTGGGCGGTGCTGGCCGGAGCGGTGGCCGCCATGGCGGGGGGCGTTTACCTGTATTCGCAACTTGGAGACGAATTCCTTCCCGAAGTCGACGACGGCAACGTCGGCGTTCGTATGGTGCTTCCGCCGGGCACCCCGCCGCACGAAACCAACGCCGCCGCCCGGCAAATCGAAGAGGCCCTGCGGGAGATGGATCACGTCGACCGCCTGTTTACTTTCGTCGGCGGACATCTCGGCGGCGGAGTGGTCAACGAACGCCCGGGCACGGCCAACCTCCGCGTTCAACTTACCGCGGCCTCGCGGCGTCCGAACATGCCCGCCGGAGCGTGGGTAAACGAAGCCCAGGAACGCCTGGACGCCCTTGATCTGCCAGGAGCTCGCATCAGCGTCCGGCCACCCAGCATTCCCGGATTGCATTTCGGGGGCGGCGCCGACCTGTCCATCAGCATCATCGGCGAAGAGCTGGAACGCCTGCATGCCCTGGGCAGCGAAGTCATCTCCCGCCTCCAAGGCATCGAAGGGCTGGAAGGGGTGGAAATCGGACGCGAAGACCAAAGCCCCATTCTCCGGATTCGAGTCGATCGCAACCGCGCGGCCAGCATGGGACTGCGGGTTTCCGAGGTGGGCGAGGCCATCCGGACGGCGGTCGACGGCGCCGTACCGACTCATTTCCGCACCGCCAACGAGCAATACGACGTGCGGGTCCGGCTACCCCGGGAAGCCGCCACTGATTCGGAAACGCTGGGAGAACTGCTGCTCTTTCGTCAAAACGGCCAACCCATCCTCTTGCGTGATATCGCCGCATTCGAGTTGGGCGAAGGTCCGGCCCACATCGTGCGCGAAAATCAGAATCGCGCGGTGCGAGTGAATGGGGACATCAACACCCGCGTCTCCGATGTCGGGACCATCATGTCCCAGGTCCAGGCCCGGTTGGCCGACCTGGAGATTCCCGAGCAGTACAGCATGATTTTCGGCGGGCAGTGGGAGACCATCGAAGAAACCCGTCAGGAACTGTCCGTGGTCATCGCACTTTCATTGTTCCTGGTCTTCGTGGTGCTCGCGGTACAGTACGAACGCCTGAGCAATCCCCTGATCATTCTCACCACGGCGCCGCTTGCGCTCATCGGGGTCAGCCTCATTCTCTGGATCACCGGAACCCCGATGTCGGCCCCGGTTCTTATTGGAGTAATTCTGCTGGTGGGAATCGTGGTCAACAATGCCATTCTCCTGGTGGAATACATTGAAATCGGACGCCGTGAAGGCCTCACGCCCAGCCGGGCAATCGTCCGGGCCGGAGCCATCCGGCTTCGTCCGATCCTCATGACCACGGCCACGACGGTACTGGGGATGACACCCCTGGCCATAGGCTTGGGATCGGGCGCCGAAATCATGCGCCCCCTGGCCCTGGCGGTCATCGGCGGCCTGATGGTATCCATGTTTCTGACACTGCTGGTAGTTCCTTCGCTCTACCTTGTGGTGAGCTCCTTTTCGGAACGATTGAAACGCCTCATCACCGGCCGGACCGCCTGAAGCGGCCTCCGCAGGCGGGAAGTTTCTCGGTCGCAATCGGGCCGGGCGGCGGCCTACCGAATGTCTTGTGATTCGCCGGTTTCACCGGCCGCCGGCTCCTTCGCTCCGACGGAAAGATCCTCCCGGAACAGCGGCACCTGGAAAACGAAGGTCGTACCGACCCCAAGCGTGCTTTCCGCCCAAACCTTGCCGCCGTGGAGCTGGACGATGTGTTTGACGATGCTCAGGCCGAGGCCGGTACCGCCCTGCTCCCGCGAACGACCCTTGTCCACCCGGTAGAAACGCTCGAAGATATGGGACAGGTCGCCGCGCGAGATGCCGACACCGTTGTCCTTGACCCAGACTCGGGCGAACTCGCCATCCTCCCGCGCGCCGATCTCGAGTTTCGGATCACCGGAAGAGTACTTGATGGCGTTGTCGATCAGGTTTTCCAGCACTTGGGTCAGACGAGCGGAATCGCCGAAAACGGTAGGGCTCCCGGACTCGAAATCGAGCCGCAGTGAGTCCCCAGTCAGCAAACCGGCCTCGCGGTAGTTTTCCGCGACCTCCTCCGCCAGACGTCCAAGCGCCACCGCCTTTTTGACCAATTGCTCGCGCCGGCCTTCCAGGCGGGACAAGGTGAGAAGATCCTCCAAAAGCGCGTGCAACCGTTCGGTGTGCTTCTGAATGGTCTTGAGGAAGCGCTCCCGGTCCTTTTCCGCCACTTCAGCGCCGCCGTCCACCAGGGTTTCGACATAGCCCTTGATCATGCTCAAGGGCGTGCGCAGTTCGTGGGATACGTTGGCGACAAACTCCTTGCGCATGGACTCCAGGTGTTTGAGCCGGGTGATGTTATGCAGCACAAAAAGCATCGAACCCGATTCGTCGTCCCTGAAATCCGGAATAACGGAACAGGTCACCTCGGCCCAAGTGGAACGGTCCTCAAGCTGAAATTCAATTTCGGTCTGAGCGCCGCCACCGGCCTGCCTGGCATCAGAGATATAGGCGAGAAAGATCGCGCTCTTAAGCACGGTTTCAACACGCCGCCCGAGGATCTCCTTCCCCGGCGGACAAAAAAGCTCCCTCAAGGCGTCATTGGCCAGGACGATTCGGTTGTCCCCGTCCAGGATAAGCACCGCTTCACGGATGCTTTCCAGGGTGGCCTGCAACTGGCCGATCTGCATCGCACGATCGGAGCGCACATGTTTCAATTCGTCGATCAGGGTGTTCACCTGCAGTCGAAACCGGTTCCAGAACCGATTGCGGTAAAACCCCTGCTCGGTTGCCCGCAGCAAGGCCTGATCGTTGGCGATGGCTTCGGAAAGGTGCCGAATAAACCGTCGCTGAGCCAACAGGGTCCAGAGGGATGCCCCCAGGGCGAGGATCAAGAGGACAACGACAAAAGAAGACATGTGATGCCTCGAACGCTAACCCGGGAAGGAGGCCCGGTCAACGTTCGACCACCCGGTAACCGACGCCGCGCACCGTGTCGATGATGCCGGCCTCGGAGCCCAGTTTCTCACGGATCCTGCGGATATGGGTGTCCACGGTGCGGGTTTCCATTTCCTCGTCGTAATTCCACACGTTGGCCAAAAGCTGTTCGCGACTTTGCACCCTGCCTTTTCGTTCGATCAACAAGCTGAGCAAACGGAACTCCGTGGCGGTCAATTCGACCGGCACACCCTCGACCTGGACCTCGTATCGCTCGACATCCACCGAGATTTTCCCCGCGCTCAGAATCCGATCCGATTCACTTCCGCCCCGGGAGGAACGACGCAAAAAGCCCTGCACCCGCAACACGAGTTCCCGGGGACTGAAAGGCTTACAGATGTAGTCGTCGGCCCCGGCTTCCAGGCCGGCGATACGGTCGCCCTCCTCCGTCCTGGCGGTCAGGAAAAGCACCGGCACGTCCTTCAGTTTGCGATCGGCCCGCAGCAGCCGGCAAAGCTGAACGCCGCTCAGCCCCGGCATCATGACGTCGAGAATGACAATGTCCGGCTCGAATCGGCGGGACTCCTCGAGGACCAGATTGGGGTCGTTAAGAGCCCGCACCCGGTACCCTTTGGCGATCAGGTGATAACTGACCAATTCCGTGACGTCCTCTTCGTCGTCAACCACCAGCACCTTAAATGGCTTGTCCTCTTTCATCATCCTGGGATCCTTTACCCCGACGCCCGAAATCATCTCCGGCATAGCCTTTTCGACAATCATGACAGTTTACTCCGTCCTTAAGTTATACCACAAGAACGATTGCTCCGTGTTACAGATTGGTTAAATCCGCAACTCCGCTTCGCCCTTGATCTCGGGTCGCGGAACGGAGAAACTCCCGACATGTTCACCCATGCCGGGTGAATTCCGATATGAGCGAAGAAACACTCCATCGACCCAATATCATCGCCTGCATCTGGGATTTCGACCGGACCCTTATTCCGGGGTATATGCAACGCCCTTTGTTTCAGCACTTCGGGGTGGACGAAAAAAACTTCTGGAAAGAGGTCAACACCCTGCCGGAGCACTTCGCCCGTATGGGCCAACGGGTTTCCGGGGAAACGGTTTACCTCAACCACCTCCTGACCTGTGTCCGCGCCGGCATCTTCAAAGGCCTGAACAACGCTCTGTTGCGCAAGCTCGGGGCGGAACTGGAGTTCTTTCCCGGCATGCCGGAGTTCCTCCAAACCCTCAGGAATGTGACCCGTGAACAGGAGGAATACCGCAAGCACGACATCAAGCTGGAACACTACATCATTTCCACCGGCCTCGCGGCGATGATCCGGGGCAGCCGGATCGCGGAGCACATTGAAAACATTTACGGCTGCGAACTGATCGAAAACCCTCCTCCTCCCGGCTATCTCAAACAGCCGGAGCTATTCGACGAAGACGCCGAGGCGGAAGTCAGCCAGGTCGGGTTCATGGTGGACAACACCATCAAGACGCGCTTCATCTTCGAAATCAACAAAGGCACCAACAAGAACCCCGAAATCGACGTCAATTCCCGGGTCGCCCCCGAAGACCGCCGGGTGCCGATCAAAAACATGATCTACATCGCCGACGGACCCAGCGACGTCCCGGTCTTCAGCGTGGTGCGCAAAAGCGGAGGCCGGGCCTACGCGGTTTACGAATCCGGCAATGAAGCCGAATTCGCCCAAAACGACGCCTTGCTGCGCACCGGGCGGGTGGATTCCTACGGGCGCGCCGACTACCGTCCCAAAAGCGACACCCACATGTGGCTCAAAACCCACGTCCGCCAGATCTGCGACCGCATCGTACGGGAACGCGAGTACGCCGTTTCCGAACGCATCGGCCGCCCGCCGCGCCACATCCAGGACGACCCCGCCCCGCCCTCCGGTCCCCGTCAGTCCACGTTTCTGGAAGAGTAGGTTCTTGGTTCCTGGTTCTTTGTTCTGGGTTCTGGGTTAATGGAGCCGGGCTTTAATCGTGAACGAAGAACTCCGAGCCGGTTTCCCTACTCTTCCAGCGTATCACGGAATTTGCGATACAATCCGCGGAACTGATGATAGGTGAGCCCCAGAAGCTCGGCAGCCCGACGCTGGTTGAACCGGGCTTCTTTCAAAGCCCCCTTCAACATCCGCAGTTCCAGATCCCGCACCGCCTGAGGCAGACTCACCCCCCGTAACTCATCCCTCACCCCTCGCCCCTCGCCGCCCGTCCCACGCCCCTCGTCCCTCACCCCTCGCCCCTCGTCCCTCACCCCCCGTACCTCGCCCGGCTCCAGTCTTGTTTCGAACGGCGCTTCAAACGGGTCAAAGGCAATCTGTTCAATCAACGGCGATTGGGCGCGAGCCACTGCGCGCTCAACCACGTTCTTGAGTTCACGCACGTTCCCCGGCCAATCGTAGGATCGGAGCGACCGCAAGGCATCCTCGCCCAACTCCGGTACCCCCGGACGGCCTATTTCCCGAGCCATGCGCACCGCGAAATGATTGGCCAGCAGTTCGAGATCACCGGTACGCAGACGCAACGGCGGCAGAAAAAGCACCTCAAAAGCCAGGCGGTCGAGAAGGTCCCGCTTGAAGCGTCCCCTTGCCGCCAGAGCCGCAAGGTCCACATTGGTGGCGGCCAGCAAACGCACGTCGACCTCCACCGGATGCGAACCGCCGACACGCTCAAAACGCTGGTACTCCACCACCCGCAAGATTTTCTCCTGCACCTCCATGGGAATCTGCCCGATCTCATCGAGAAACAGGGTTCCCCCGTTCGCCGCCTCGAAACGTCCCTGCCGACGCCGAACCGCCCCGGTAAAGGCACCCGCCTCATGGCCGAACAACTCAGACTCCAGGACCGACGGCGCCAGGGCGGCACAGTTCAACGCGACCAACGGACCTTCCCACCGTTGCGATAGATAGTGCAAACGCGCCGCTGCCAACTCCTTACCCGTGCCACGTTCTCCCACCAGCAACACCGGGCGGTCGATCGGCGCCACACGCGACAATCGCTGTTGGAACTCCAGAAAAATCTCCGATTCTCCCAGCAGCCGCTCCCCGGCGCCAAACCTGACACTTGATTCGGGCATTCTCGCCATTCTTTGGGTTTTTCCACCAATATCAAGCATTATCAACCTATTCCGGTTTTTTGTGAGATCCTTTAATCATTGAATAAAAACAACATAACTTCCTGGCTTATTTCGTTGGCACGCGGTTTGCGTTACCTGAAGTCAAACCTGCAAAGAAAGGATTGAGCCATGGGAATATTCACACGTTTTCGCGACATCATCAGCGCCAACCTCAACGCCATGTTGGATAAGGCAGAGGATCCGGAAAAGATGATCAAATTGATGATCCAGGAGATGGAGGACACTCTGGTGGAAATCAAAGCATCCTGTGCCGGAGTCATGGCGCAGCGCAAACGCACCGGGAGGGCTTTCGAGGAAGCCCAGGGTCAGGCGGAAAAATGGGGCCGCAAGGCCGCTCTCGCCGTCGACAAAGGACGGGAGGACCTGGCCCGCGAAGCGCTCCTGGAAAAGCGGCGTTTCAACGATCAGGCGACCTCCCTGGAAAACGAAGCCGCCGAGTGCGACGCCCTGATCGATCAGTATCAGTCGGAAATCATTCAGCTTGAGGAAAAACTCAACACCGCCAAGGAGAAGCAACGCATCCTCATTCAACGCCATATTCACGCCCGCAAGAAACGGCGGGCCGAGGGTGAAATCCGGCGCTTCGACTCGGCCGACGCCATGCTGCGTTTCGATAAATTCGAGAGCCGGGTCGAACGGATGGAAGCCGAAGCCGGCCTGATCAACTACGGCCGCAAATCCAGAGGCGAATCGCTGGAGGACCGCTTCGCCGACCTGGAGAGCGACGAGGAGATCGAAAAGGAGTTGGCCGCCTTGCGCCGGGAGCGTGGGACCGAAGACCGGACGGAGAAATCGGCGGACTGAAGGTGACGTTCAAGCACTCTCGCGCAACCGGATCAACTCGAATGCAATTCGCATTGTACTCCGACGCCGAGGCATTATGATTCACACTGTGGAGTGGCCTTCAACCCGAACGCAACACCGCCATGCGCGTCTTCCTTTCAGCGATCCTCGTCTTCTTTGCCCTGTGCTTCCTGGCGCCGCTTCTCTTTATTCCGATCATGGCGGTGTCCGGCAGCGCCTCTTATGTCGTCGACCTTCCCGGGATCACACCTCAACACGGAACCTTAAACATGAATACCGTACCATCCCTCACCATTCTAATGATTTTCGCCATCCCGTTGGCCGCGGTCATCGGAGGCATATTTCTGGCCGCCCTGAAGATCCTGAAAGGCGACGGGACCGGACGCGGAGGCCAATCGGATCTGGAGGAAACCCGTCTCATCCAGGAGCTTCACCGGGGCCTTCGCCGGATGGAGGAGCGGGTGGATGCACTGGAAACCCTATTAATGGAAAAACCAACCCACAGGAAGAGCCATGAGTGACAAAACAACCACATTTGACGATCACGCCTTTTACCGCTCCCGCCGCGGCTGGATCCTGGGGGTCTGCCGGGGCATCGCCGAGTCTCGCGACATTCCCGTCTTCTGGGTCCGGGTCATAGCCGTGGTGTTGGTCCTGGTGACGAGTATCTGGCCGGCCGTCCTTCTCTACCTGGCGGCGGCCCTGCTGATGAAACCGGAGCCCGTTCTGTCCCTGCGAAACGACGACGACTTCGAATTCTACCACTCCTTTTCGCATTCCCGGAAAATCGCCCTGGCCCGCCTGAAGCGGACATTCGACAGCCTGGACCGCCGTATCCAGCGCATGGAGACAACCGTCACCGCTCGCGAATACGACTGGGACCGGCGGTTCCGCGAGTAATACGTCCATGGAATCCTCTGACGTTGTCATCATCGGCGCCGGCATTGTCGGCCTGGCCACTGCCTATCGTCTGACGAGGGCGCACCCAGAGCTTAAGATCACGGTACTTGACAAGGAGGAGGGACCGGGAAGCCACCAGACCGGCCACAATTCGGGGGTGCTTCATTCAGGGATCTATTACAAGCCGGGATCCCTGAAAGCGATCAATTGCCGCGAAGGCAAGAAGGCGATGGAAGCTTTCTGCCGCGACGAAGGCATTCGTCACGAAATCTGTGGCAAAGTGATCGTGGCCCTTTCAGAAAAGGAGCTTCCCGCTCTGGAGAAGATCCACCAACGCGGGCGCGCAAACGGCGTGCAATGCGAAAAGATCGGTCCGGAAAGGCTCCGTGAACTCGAACCACACGCCGCCGGCATACAAGCTATCCACGTTCCCGAAGCCGGGATTGTCGATTACGGCCAGGTGTGCGAACGCCTGACGCAGCGGGTCGAGCAGCACAACGGCAACCGGACCGTATACCGAGCGGAAGTCCGGTCCATTCGTCACGAAGGAAACGGCTTGATATTGGAAACGACGTCCGGCGATTTCGAAACTCGGTTCCTGGTCAACTGCGCCGGCCTGCAATCCGACCGCATCACCGCGATGGGAGGAGTCGAACCCGGCATGAAAGTCATCCCCTTCCGCGGCGAATACTACACCATCAAACCGGAAGCCCATCGATTGGTGAACCACCTCATCTACCCGGTGCCGAATCCAGAGTTTCCCTTTTTGGGCGTTCACTTCACCCGCATGATTCACGGCGGGGTGGAATGTGGGCCCAACGCGGTGCTGGCGTTCGCCCGTGAGGGGTATCGCAAGTCCGACATCAATTTTCGCGACCTTACTGAAACCCTGACCTACCCGGGATTTCTCAAACTCGCGACCCGCTACTGGAGGGTGGGCGCAGGGGAGATGTTACGCTCGTTCAGCAAGCGCGCCTTTGTCAATGCCCTGCAACGTCTGGTGCCCGAAATCGAGGTATTCCACCTGGATCCGGCGCCCGCCGGAGTGCGCGCCCAGGCGGTTACCCCAGACGGCGCCATGGCCGACGACTTCCTCATCCGGGAATCAAAAAACATCATCAACGTCTGCAATGCTCCCTCCCCCGCCGCCACTGCGGCCCTTAACATCGGCAAGTGTATTGTGGACATGCTGGGCACGCGCTTCTAGGGTCGAAAGCCTCTGCCTATCATCCTTCATTCACATTGCGACTCAACTCGATATGAAGACCATTCACACCGCCGCCATCGACCTGGGCGCCACCAGCGGGCGCGTTATCGTGGGGAATTACTCCGAAGGACGCCTGGAACTTAACGAAGCCCACCGCTTCGCCAACGGCTTTAATGAGGTCCGCGGCAGTTGTTACTGGGATGTGCCGGGATTATACTCGCGGATTCGCGAGGGCCTGCGTAAAGCGCGGGAGATCGCTCCCGCGCTCGCCTCCTGCGGAGTGGATACCTGGGCGGTGGACCATGTGCTGCTGGACGGCGATGGCCGGCTGGTTTTCCCGGCGCACGCCTACCGGGACGAGCGCACGCTCCCCTACGTCGAGAAGCTGGCGGCGAACGGCATCGACCGGGTCTACGATTGGACCGGCATTCCCAACCAGGCGATCAACACCAGTCTGCAACTGCAGGAATTGCTCGAGCGGTATCCGGCGCTGCCGGAAATCGCCCGGCGGTGCCTCATGCTGTCGGACTACTTCAACTTCCTGCTCTCGGGAACCGCGGTGAACGAGATCTCCAACGCCAGCAGCACCCAGTTGCTGGACGTGCGCGGAACGGATTACTCGGCCGAAGCCCTCGACTTTTTCGGCATCCCCGGATCCTGGTTCGAAGGGCCGGTCAAGGCGGGCCGTAAACTGGGACCGGTTGTCGACATCGGCGAACTGGAAAAGACCGAGGTTATCCTGGTTCCCGGCCATGACACAGCCTGCGCATTCGACGCCATGCCGGCGGACCCGGGCGGAACCGATCTTTACCTCAGCAGCGGTACCTGGTCGCTGGTTGGATTTGAATCGAACGAACCGGTGATCGGGCCTGAAGCGCAAGCCGCCTCGGTCGCCAACGAGCGTATCGGGGACGGCCGCTACCGTCCCATTCGCAACATCATGGGGCTCTGGCTGCTGGAGCAGACCCTTTCCGCTTTCCGCGAGCGACCGCGCTCAGATCGGGAATGGGAAGAACTCGTGGCGGCGGCCGAAGCCGAATCGGCTCCTGCGAACCTGATCGACGTCACCGACCCTGCTTTCTTCAATCCGGCCTCGATGAAGGAAGCGGTCGACTCGCATCTTGAAAAACGTTCGATCAAACCTCCGACGTCGCTTCCCGGCTACACCCGCCTCATCTGCGAATCGCTCGGAGCGGGCCACGCCCAGGCCGCCAGGACCTTTGAGAAACTGACCGGTCGGCGTTTTCAGCGGATGCTGGTGGTCGGCGGAGGTTCGCGCAACCGCCTCTTGTGCCAGGCCACCGCAAATCATGCCGGTATGACGGTGGTTTCCTTCAAGCTGGAAGGCACCGCCGTGGGCAACATCGCCAATCAACTCATCGCCCTCGGTGAGGTCGCCAATCTGTCACAATTCCGCGCGAGCCTCGCGGACCAGCTCGAAGGGACGACCTACGAACCGGCCTGAGTGGCCGGCGATTCCTCGGGACTTCTTTCCGGCGGTTTCGCCGGTTTTCCGACCAGTTCCCCAAGTTTTTCCTGGATACGGGGCAGCGACTCCGCCGTCATGCGGCCGGTGGGAACCAAAAACACGTTGCCGGTTTTGCGATGCTCCATCACTTGAAAAGCGCCGTCGTGACAAAACCCGCGGTCCTTGAGAATCCGCTTGCGCTCGAGAAAAACCCCGAGCACCTGCTTCAAGGTTTCCCGCTCCTCCGGATCGTCCGACTCCCCTTCGAACAGGGAAACAAAAACCGATTCGATGGATTCACGCTGCTGCCTTGCGCTGGGGCCACCCTCCACTTCCTGGCGAAATTCCCGCGACCAGCGGCAAATCACTTCTCCATCCGGCTGAAAGCTCTCCGCCTCGGCTTCGGCGATGTCGAACCGCACGAGCTCACGGGTTTCCCGGTCGACCAGGAGGAAACTGATGTAGCGGTCTCCATCCTCAAAAGCATTGCCGGTAACCCCGCACCGGCGGGAAAAAGGTTTAATCTGCCAATCCATGTCTCAATCGTGCCCCAACCTACTCACGACCCATTCGACTTCCAAGAGGAATCTTGGATTGATTGGATCAAACGGTCGCGAACCGCGATACCGCCGCCCCTTCCTCCATGCGCCGGTTGATTCTTCAAGGATTAGGCTTTCTTCGAGCGGTCACGATCCTATGATGACACCTCCATGACCGAAGCCTACCAGGAATCCACTACCAAACTGTCCGGCCTGGCCCTTATCGGGCTCGACATTCAGTCCCCTTTTGTGCGCGCGTTGCCGGCGGCCGACACTTTCACCAGTCGCTGTAAATTCGCTGTGGCGACCGCGACACTTCTGGAAATTCCCGCTATTTTCACTGAGCAGGTCCCCGAAAAACTGGGCCCGACCCTGCCTGAGATCCTGGCCGGAGCGCCGGACGCACCGGTATTCGAAAAAAGCCATTTTTCCTGTTTTGGAGCGGAAGGATTTGAGGAGTGTCTACGCGAGCAACAAATCCATCACCTGCTGATTATCGGACTGGAAACCCCGATCTGCGTTTACCAAAGCGTCATTCAGGCGATCGATCAGGGAATGGAAGTCACCGTTCTCTGCGATTGTGTCGGCGCCCGACGGTCAAACGACGCCGAGGCGGCCCTGCGGGCCATGTCCGGGGCGGGCGCCCATGTGCTGCCGGCGGAAACCGTATTTTACAGCATTCTCGGACACACCGGCCACCCCTGTTTTCGTCCGTTCAACACCCTGGTCAAACAACACACCGACCCGCAACCATGAGCACCACCCCGTCCAAGCCCCTTACCGTAGCCGAGTTAAAATCCTCGCAGCGGAAGTCCGGAGAGCCGTTCGAAGCGATCCTGCTCATTCGCAAGCTGAGCACCCGCACGGCAAAAAACAACAATCCGTTCCTGGTCATCGAAGCCGGTGACAAGTCCGGTTCGTTCCAATTCACCTGCTTCCACGACAGTCCCGTTTTCGAAGCATTGAAAGACGCCGGTGAAGGTGTCGCCATCCGCCTTCGCGGTCAAATCGACCATTACCAAAACCGCTTTTCACCCCGCGTGGTGGATTTCGACCTGATGACCGAAGACGACCTGGCACGAGGCGATGTGCTGGACGGTTTGGTGCCGTCGACGACGGAAGATCCCGACGCCCTGATGGAGGAGTTCTTCGGATTTGTCGCCGCCATCCGTCACCCGGGGCTGCGGGACACGGTAGAGACGGTTTTCGCGGAGATCGCTCCCGCCTTCAAAACCACGCCGGCCGCGGTCTCCATGCACCACGCCTGCCGCGGCGGATTGCTGGAACACACGGTACACATGGCGCGCGCCTGCCAAGCCCTTCTCCCCCTTTATCCGGAAGTAAATCCCGACCTGGCGCTGAGCGGCGTACTGCTGCACGACATCGGAAAAACGGTGGAGTACGAAGGCGCCCTTGCCTTTCGGCGAAGTCGTACCGGGATTCTGCAGGGTCACGTGGTTCTCGGTTACCGCATGGTTCGGAAAGCGGGGATCAAGGTAAAACTGGATCCGGACCTGCTCGAACGTCTCGAACACATTATCCTGAGCCATCAGGGGGAAATGGAGTGGGGCGCGGCCGCCATGGCCGCCACGCCGGAAGCCGTTTTTGTCTCCATGGTGGATAACCTCGATGCCCGCATGGGCATGGTGCAACAGGCGTTGCGGGAAACGGCGGAAACCGAAACGTTTTCCGACTATCTCCCCGGCCTCAAGGCCCCGATGCTGAGAACGCCGCCGTCGGACGGCGAGTAAGCCATCGCGCTTGCCCGATGACTGTGAGTCGGGGTGTCCCGACAAGAGCTCAGGACATCTCCTCGATGATGCGGATAATCGGAAGGAAGAGGGCGATTACGATCACACCGACGATCAAGGCGAGCAGAACGATCATGATCGGCTCGATGATTGAGGTGAGACTGGCCACCGCGTTGTCCACCTCTTCATCGTAGGTGTCCGCAATACGATTGAGCATCTCGGGAAGCTCCCCGGTCTCCTCTCCGACGTCGATCATACTTGTCACCATGGTCGGGAAAACCTTGGTCTGCTCCAACGGCGCCGCCACGGAGTCCCCTTCCTTAACACGGTCATGCACCTTGTCGATGGCATTCTCCAACACGGAGTTCCCAATGGTTTCGCGGGTGATGATAAGGCATTGAAGGATCGGTACCCCGCTGGAAAGCAATGTGCCGAACGTCCGCGAAAAACGGGCGATTGACGCCCGCCGGAACAGGTCCCCCACCGGGGGAGTGTACAGCAAAGCGACATCGAGAATATAGGTGCCCTTCTCGGTTTTTTTCGCGATCTTGAAGGCAACGAACAGACCAATCATGATTCCAATGGTCAGCAGGAAGTTGTTCTGCACAAACTCACTGGCACCCAATACCCACTCCGTCAAAGCCGGCAGTTGTGCCCCGTCCAGCATGTCGTCGAAAATCTCCTGGAACTGAGGGACCACAAAAGCAAGCAGACCGGCCAGGATGACAAACGCCACACAGAGAACGATTACCGGGTAAACCATGGCCGCCTTGATCTTTCCGCGAATGGCGAGAGCTTTTTCCATGAAACGCGAAAGACGATTGAGGACCACATCGAGCACCCCGCCCGCCTCGCCGGCGCGAATCATGTTGACGTAAAGCCGGTCGAAAATCTTGGGATGTTGAGACAAACCGTCGGAAAAGGTGTTCCCCGATCGCACGTTCTCAGCCAATTCCTCCACAATATATTTGAACGCCGGATTCTTCTCCTGCCGCGCCAATACCTCGAGACTCCGTAAAAGCGGCAAACCCGCCTGAATCAGGGTGGCCAACTGGCGGGTGAAAATGGTCAAGCCCTTGGCATTGATCGCCTTGCCGAAGCTCATCGGCTTTTTCCGGCCGCCACTCGGGGCGGCGGTGGAGAAAAAACCGGTCCCCTTCTTCTTCGCCGTCTTCTTTTTTCCCTTCTGTATCCCGCTTTTGGTGGTCGAGATATTTGTGACAAAGAGTCGCTGCTCCTTGATCTGATTGGTTGCCTCGTCCTGACTCGGCGCGTCGATAGTGCCGGTTCGCTGTTTTCCGCTCGAATCGATGGCGGTGTAGTAGAAGGTTGGCATGGATGAAAAACGGCTAAAGGTGGAAGACTAGGTATATTTTAACACTTCCTCGATAGTGGTTGCACCGTCGAAGATATTCCGCAACCCGTCATCGCGCAATGTGCGCATGCCCTCTTCAAGGGCCTTCTGACGGAGGACCAGGGCGGGCGCCCGATCCGAGATCAAATCCCTCAACGCATCCGAAACCCGCAACATCTCAAAGAGTCCGAGGCGGCCGCGGTACCCGCTGTGGTTGCAATCCTCGCAACCCTTGCCGTAAAAGAATTCCCTTTCTCCGATTTCCACCGGATCAATTTCCAGCTGCGAGATAAGGGACTGACTCGGTTCGTAGGAAGCGACGCAGCTCTTGCAAATGCGCCGCACCAGTCGCTGGGCGATTACGGCTTCCAATGAGGCCGCCATGAGGTACGGTTCCAGCCCCATGTCGACCAAACGGGTGACCGCGCCACTGGAATCGTTGGTGTGCAGCGTACTGAAAACCAAGTGACCGGTCAACGATGCCTGAATGGCGATCTGCGCGGTCTCGAGGTCACGAATCTCCCCCACCATGATGATGTCCGGATCCTGACGAAGGAAAGCGCGCAACGCCTTGGCAAAGGTGAGTCCCACCGCACTGTTTACCGGCACCTGCATGATGCCCTCGATCTCGTACTCAACCGGATCCTCCGCGGTTAGAATCTTCTTTTCCACCCGATTGACCTTGCGCAATCCGCTGTAAAGGGTCGTGGTTTTACCGCTGCCGGTCGGGCCGGTGGCAATGAAAATTCCATTGGGCAGGTGAATCACCTCATTGACCGCCTCATACACGTCGTCCGGCATGCTGAGCGCTTCCAGGTCGAGATTGACCACCGACTTGTCCAAAACACGAAGCACCACGCTTTCACCGAATTGAGTAGGCAGGGTGGAAACTCGGAGGTCGACCGGGTGACCGGCAATGGTCATCTTAATACGTCCATCCTGAGGAATCCGACGTTCGGAAATATTGAGATTGGCGATGACCTTGACACGGGAAGTGACCGGCACCGCCAGACTCAGGGGCGGGGGCGCCATTTCATAAAGCGCTCCGTCAATGCGGTATCGAATTTTGAACTCGTCCTCAAACGGCTCGAAATGGATGTCGGAAGCCTGGTCCCGAACCGCCTGGCTGAGAACCAGATTCACAAATCGAATAATCGGGGTCTGGCTGGCGGCCTCTTCCAAATCCGATTCCGACGCGTCCTCACCGATCTCGAAATGGGTATCCTCCATCTCGTGAAGAAGGTCCTCCACCGACGCGTCCTCTTCGCCGTAATGATCGCGGATCATCTCGCGGATTCTCAACGGATCCGCAACGTAGAGAACAACATCCTTGCCCAGGGCGAAGGTCAGGTCATCGATCACCTGGGCGTTGAAGGGATCGATCACCAGGGCATGTATCGCTCCGCCTGAGACCGCGATAGGCATGACGCCATACATGCGCGCCATGCTGGGCTGAAGCACCTGAACCGTCTCCTTGTCGACCTCATTCGGCGGATCGGACACGTATTCCATGCCGAGATGATCGGCCACCGCCTGGAAAAAGGGGTTCTTGTCGATCAACTCGGAATCGAGAATCACATCGGCCAAGGGTTTGGCGGTGCGATCATGCTCCAGTTGGAGTTCATCCAACTGATTCTTGGTAAGCAGATCGCTTTCCTTGAAAATCTCGAGAATGGCTTGGTCGTGCGCTTCGTACATAGGAAGAGAGTTTCAGGAAATCAGCGACGTTGGAGCTCGGCTCCGAGCGAGATCAGTTTTTCCTTCATTTCCTGAGTATCCTGAGCTTTGTCCAATGCCTCATCCGCCGTAATGCTCCCCTTGTTGAAAAGGCTGAGCAGGTGCGCATCAAGGGTGATCATGCCGATGTTGGCCCCGGTTTGAATATCGGAGGCGATCCGGTAGGTTTTGTTATCCCGGATCAGCGCGCGGATGGAATTGGTCGTGATCATCAGCTCGAAGCCGGCTACCCGTCCGCCCCCCACCTTTTTACAGAGGACCTGAGAAATTACCGCCACGATGGAGGACGCCAACTGGGTTCGAATCATGTCCTTGGCATTGGCCGGAAAGGCGTCGACGATTCGGTCCACCGTTCGTGCCGCCCCCGTGGTGTGCAGCGTTCCAAACACCAAGTGGCCCGTTTCCGCCGCGGTCACCGCGGCTTCAATGGTGGCCAGGTCGCGCATTTCCCCCACCAGAATCACGTCCGGATCCTGACGAAGCGCTCGGCGAATGGCCTCCTCGAAACTGGGAACGTCGTTGCCCAGCTCGCGTTGAGTGATGATGGACTTTTTGTGGTTGTGATAGTACTCGATCGGATCCTCGATGGTGATCACGTGAGCGTCCCGGTTCTCATTGATGTAGTTGAGCATCGAGGCCAGGGTGGTGGTTTTACCGGAACCGGTGGGACCGGTAACAAGGATCAAACCACGCGGAATGTAGAGCAAATCGCGGATGCTGTCCGGCAATCCGATCTGCCGAAGCCCGAAAAGGTCGTTGGGAATCTGACGGAGGACCATTCCGTAATACCCTTTTGCCTTGAGCACGCTGACCCGGAATCGAGCCTTGTCCAGGAAGGCGAAGCCGAAATCGGCTCCCCCCTGGGTTTTCACCTGCTGCTGGTGGACATCCGGTGTGATCGATTCCATCAGCATTTCCGTATCTTCGGGTCTGAGGTTGTCCCCTTCGACCGGCGTCAGGCCGCCATGCACCCGAAGGGTGGGAGGCTGACCAACCTGGAGGTGAAGATCGGAAGCACCCTCGTTAACCGTAAGGTGCAAAAGGTCGTTCATGTCGTAGCTCATAATGGTTATTCCGAAGGTGTGAGAAAAACGGCGGAAGAATCGATCAATTTCAGTAGGAATCGCCGATCGTGACGTTGAGGACTTCCTCGAAGGTGGTCATTCCGCTGGTCACCTTGCGAATGCCATCCTCTCGCATGGAACGCATGCCCAATTGACGAGCTTTTGCCCGAAGCTTCTGGGTGGAAGTGTTCTCGTAAATCAACGAACGAATCTCCTCGTTTAGCATGAAAATCTCGAAAATCCCCATGCGGCCGCGGAATCCGGTTCCGTTGCAGGATTCGCATCCTTTGCCGCGCATGAACCTGGCGGAGGCGGCCTCTTCGTCATTGATACTCAATGAACGCAATTCGCGATCGGTGGCCTGGTACTGTTCCCGGCATTTCGCACAAACTCGCCGCACCAGGCGCTGAGCCATGGTGGCACGCAACGACGCCGACACCAGGAAGGGCTTAACGCCGATATCGATCAAACGAGTCACCGCACTGGGAGCATCGTTGGTGTGCAGAGTGCTGAAGACCATGTGACCCGTCAACGAGGCGTTGATGGCGATGTGCCCCGTCTCGGCGTCACGGATCTCCCCGATCATGATGATGTTGGGCGCCTGACGCAACATGGCCCGCAAGGCGGCGGAAAACGTCATTTTGATCTCCGCCCGCACCTGGACCTGGTTGATTCCGCTAAGCTGGTACTCCACCGGATCCTCCACCGTGATGATCTTCCGGTCGGGGCGATTAATGTAGTTCAAACAGGCGTACAGGGTGGTGGTTTTACCGGAACCGGTGGGACCGGTAACCAGAAAAATGCCGTCCGGCAGCGATATAATTTTCTCAAAGGTGTTTTGGTCGTCACTGAGAAAGCCGAGCTCCGGGAGGCCGAGCTTCAATCCTTCCTTATCCAGGATTCGCATGACAATGCTTTCGCCGTGCTCGGTCGGCAAAGACGAAACCCGCAGATCGAGCTCGCGATCGGTGAGTTTGACTTGAATACGCCCGTCTTGAGGGATGCGCTTCTCCGCGATGCTGATCTGCGCCATGATTTTCAGACGGGAGATAATGGCCAGTTGCAGGCGTTTGGGCGGATTTTCAACTTCGTGCAACACGCCGTCGATGCGGTAACGCACCCGGAACCGTTTTTCCAGGGGCTCCAGGTGAATATCGGAAGCCCGGCGTTTGATCGCCTCGGTGATCACCATGTAAACGAGCCGGATAATCGGTGCGTCGTCCTCCGATACGGTATCGTCATCGACTCCCGGAAGATCCCCGCCCAGCTTTAGGCTTCGCTCCTCGCCGATTTCCTCGCCCAACTCCGAGAGCTGACTCTCCACCGTTTCCTCGACGTAGTACTTCTGGATGGCCTCGTCGACATCCTTGCGGGCGGCCACCACCGGCTCGACCGCCAACTGGAGAACGTGACTGAGATTGTCGATGGTGTCCACGTCCAGCGGGTCGGTAATCGCAACCTGTAAGGTGTTGCCATCCATGGTTAAAGGAAACACCTTGTACCGCAGCACCAACTCCTTGGAGATCGCCGCCAAGGCTTCCTTTTGCGGCTTCAACTTGCCCGGCTCCACCATGGGCATGCCGAACTCATCCGCCAGCATATGGGTCACACGCCCCGAATCGAGAACCCCTTCCTCAATCAGCCGATCCACCACACTGCGCTGGATCATATCATGCTCGGTCTCCTCCTGGATCTGCCGCCGCGTTGCTTCGACCACGTCCGTGGACACGAGTCCTTTTTCTTCGATGAGCTGGATGATAAAATCGTCGGCGGATGTCACGGGCGCTTGGATGAGAACGTTGATGGGTTGATTTACCAGATCTTCACTTCGAAACGTCGGCACGGCGAGTGGCGGAACACGGGAGCCGGTCGGTCGACTTCGACGGTGAAAATATTGGAACAGTATGCCACAGGCGGCGCAACGAATAAATTCGCCGGGAACCGTCCGGGCGCCAGGAGGACCGAGCCGGTCGCCGAAAAAGAGCCCGTTTTTGATCTTCTCTTGTTCACGACTGCCGGATTTTGAGGATTCGCACCAGTTCCCGCACCTGCTCGCGCAAAAAACGCCGCGAACCATCGTTTATTATCACGTGGTCGGCCAGATCCATCTTTTTTTCCAGCGGAAACTGACGGGCGTCGCGGGAAGCCGCCTCGACATCGCTCATGCCACGGGCGCGAATCCGTTCCCGGCGCACTCCCGGGGAAGCCGCCACACATACCGTAGCCTGAAACCCATCTTCCATTCCGGCTTCAAACAAAAGGGGAACCTGAATGACCCAATTCCGCTCGGGTTCCGCGGAAACCCGTTCGCGCCAAAGCCGGTCCACTTCCGGATGCAGAAGGGACTCCAACCACGCCAGGTCCGCGGAAGAGGCAAAAACGATTTTCGCCAGCGCTTTCCGGTCAACCTCGCCCTCGGAGGTCATAACGGCCACTCCATAGCGGCTTAACAAGGCCTCCTTCACCCGGGGATCGTCGCGCAGGATTTCCCGCACCAGTTCGTCGGTATCAATGGATTCGAATCCCTCGGCGCGAAACGCCTCGGCAGCCGCGCTCTTACCACAGGCCATTCCCCCGGTTAACCCGATGATCACGACCCCACACCCTTCCCCGTCAACCTTTCGTCCATGGCCATGATGAGAGACTTCTTAATGCGGCACGTCGCCGCTCGACGAACTGACGCCCAGTTCCTTCTCTATCTCCTCAAGCGGCCGGCCCTTGGTTTCCGGCACAAAGAAGATCACCCAAAGGAGTTGCAGAACCATCATAAAACAAAAAAACAGGAAGATGAACCCCGGAGCCAGAAGAGTGGCCATGGTCGGAAACACCAGGGTCAACAGCGCGGCAAACCCCCAGTGAGTGGAACTCCCAAGCGCTTGGCCGTAAGCCCTCTGACGGTTGGGAAAGATCTCAGAAATCAAGACCCAAATCACGGCCCCCTGTCCCACAGCATGGGCGGCGATGAAGGCAAAAATCAGAAACGGCACCATGGCGAACTGTCCGGCGAAAAACGCCCACGAGACCAGCCCCAACGAGAGAATGTACCCAAAAGACCCAATGTACAGCAGGGTTCTTCGCCCGATTTTGTCGATCAGCCAGAGACCCACGAGCGTAAAAAGGAGATTGGTAACTCCGATGCCGACCGACTGCAGCAGGGCCGCACCTTCCTCCAAACCAGTCATTTGAAAGATTCGCGGAGCGAAGTAAAGCACCGCGTTGATCCCCGAAAGCTGGTTAAAAAAAGCCACGAAAAACGCCAGCATGATGGGCACCCTCAGTCGCCAGGTCCAAAACGGCGCCCGGCTGGTCGGGGTTTGAGCCAAACCGGCAACTTCCTCAACCTTGGCGTCAATCCGCTTCGGTGAGAGTTCAGGCTCAACCAGCGCGAAGGTCTTCCGCGCCGTTTCCCGATCGCCCTTTCGCCCTATTAGCCACCGGGGACTTTCCGGAATCGTGAGACAGAAACCTGCGAAAATCAGCGCCGGAAGGGCCTCGACCCCCAGCATCCACCGCCAGGCGTTTTCGCCGGCGCCGGCAAGAAGCGCGTTCGACCCAAACGCTACCAGAATCCCGAGAACGATATTAAACTGGAACATTCCGGTGAGACGCCCCCTGAGGCGGGCCGGCGCGATCTCGGAGATGTAAATCGGGGCGGCCACCGTTGAAATCCCCACCGCCAGACCGCCGATGAACCGGGAGACCATAAAGGTGACGGGGTCCGGAGCCAGCGCCGAACCGATGGCGGAAATCAGGTACAAGGCGCCTATGAAAACCAGGGTTCGCTGCCTTCCGAAACGGTCGCTGGGCAGACCGCCGATCAATGCGCCGGTCAATGTTCCCCATAAGGCGATGCTCATCGCCAAACCGTGCATCGCATCGCTCAACCCCCACAGCTGCTGGACGGCCTGCTCCGCACCGGAAATCACCACGGTGTCGAAACCGAACAGGAACCCTCCCATAGCCGCAACAACCGCACACCTGAAGACGTAGGTATTCATCGCTCTGATTCTCAGGTTAACATTGGCATTCCAGACAAATTTTCCCCGGGTCGAAGCATCCTCTCCTTCAGCGGTGAACGTTCACCTTGATTCAGGAGGCGACCACCGGAGACGCCATACCTGATTGCCCGGAGAAACGCCTTTCGTCAACACCGGTCGTGAGGTCTGCAGTGGCAACCGACAACACTCCCGGCTGGTAACCGAAAAATGAAGAGGCCGGATGGAAAGCCGTGGCCGCGTACATCCCCTCGATCGTTCGGCTTGACCCATTCGCCACCCCGCGCCTCAAATGGCTCAAGGGCGATTCCACGAGCGAAAATCCATTTCCGAACCATGACCGCAACCACCGCACCAAACATCGTCTGCTACGGCGAAGCCCTTTGGGACTGCCTCCCGGAAGGCCTTTTCTTCGGCGGAGCCCCGATCAACGTCGCTCGGCACCTGCAGCGCCTGGGTGCCGGGGCTTACCCGGCCAGCGCCCTCGGAGAGGATTTCCTCGGCGAGGAAGCCATGGACCGCCTGAATGGCGAAGGCCTTTCGACCGATCTGGTTCGCCGAGACCCCGATCTTCCCACCGGCACCGTTAAAGTGCGCATCGACGCCTCCGGCAACGCCACCTACACCATCGCCCAACCGGTCGCGTGGGACCGGATCCCGGTGGATGATGCCGTACTGGAGCGCACCGGCTCCGCCCACGCCCTCGTCTACGGAACCCTGGCTCAACGCCAGCAACACAACCGGGCGGCGATTCGGCAACTGCTGAAACTCGACGGCCCGTTCAAGATCTACGACGTCAATCTGCGGCCGCCTTTCGACGATCTCGCCCTGGTCGCCGAACTGGCCCGCCCTGCCGACCTGCTCAAGGTCAATGAAGAGGAACTCCACCGCCTGCTCGACCGCGAAAATCAACCCCTGGAAGAGGCGACCCGGACGCTGGCCGACCAGACCGGGGTGCCACGGGTATGCGTCACCCGGGCGGAGAAAGGCGCGGTGTTTCTCGACCACAACCGTTGGTTCGCCTCCGAGGGACGGCCGGTCGAAGTGCGCGACACGGTGGGAGCCGGGGACGGCTTTCTGGCCGCCTTCGCACTGAATTACCTTGCGGGCCGCCACGACCCGGCAAGGGTCCTGGAGAACGCCTGCCGGTTCGGAGAATTTATCGCCACCCGCGACGGCGCCGTCCCCGCTTACGACCCAAAGGACTGGGTGCTCGCCTGAGCATCCCGCGGAGGCTTTCCCTCCACGCCACTGCCACCACCTGCCGGCCTCGCGAACGCAATCACCGGCGCGGGTTTCAGCGCCGTCGTAAAAACGGCGCTACGGCCCTCCTCCCGCCTCAGAATTCAGCGGTGAAGGCCGCACCCCACCAAAGGTTGGCCCGATTCGCCCCGAACGAAGCAAGCCGATCACTCCGGCTCAAATCGTTGGTCGAATAACGGCCACCCACGGAGACAGAAGCCGCTTCGTTTATGGCATACCGAACATCCGCCCGGGCCTGAGCGTAGTAATAATTGACGGACCCCGCCATCCAGGGCTTCCCTTCCCGCAGCCAGGCGTGTCCACCGGCCGCCTCCAGCTCAAGGGACCATTGAGGATAGAGTGGGATCTCATGGGAGAGGCGTCCCTCGATAGTAAAATCCTCCAACACGACATCATAGGAAAAGTACAGCCAGGGCTCCAACGGCACGCCCAATCCAATCCCAAGGTACAGCTCCCCGGTCAGATCATCCTCGCGCGGCATCTCGCGATCCAGACGGGGAAAATAATAAAGCACGCCGCCGAAATCCATCAGCAGCAAATCGTCGAGATCGTGCCGAAACCCGGCGTAAAAATCGAGTTCATGCAGGTGCGACAAGCCGCTGTCAGTGGATAAAATCCCTTCAACCCCGGCATAGGCATCGTTCATCTCCACCGCGAGCCCGGGACGAATCACCCGTTTTGACGCCTGCACACCGCGGAACACATATTCCGACTCCCAGCCAACCACCGCTGTAGCCCGGGGAACAGCATCCTCATAATACATGCTTTGGGCGGAAACCGAAGTGGCCAGCGCCGCTGTGACGGTCGCAATTGAAAAGACTGCTGCGATCTTCTTTTTCATTTTAGGTGTGATTCGATCAGGTATTGTGCGACTCCGGACAAAATGCGCCCGGGTGCGGGTTTTAAAATCGATGCCGGATTTTCCTCGCCCAGCCACTCCCATAAAGGACATCACTTCGGTCGAGTCAACCATCATCCCACGCAAAAAAGCCGCCGTTTATCGGATCGGCGGCTTTTCAAGCGGTGCTCAGGGGGGGACTCGAACCCCCACACCTCGCGGCACATGAACCTGAATCATGCGTGTCTACCAATTCCACCACCTGAGCTCTGGGTGAAAACGAGACTTATATTGAAGTCCGTCCGTGGCAGGCAAGCCCAGAAAGAAAAATTTCAGATCCCTTCCGGCGTCAGCCGGGATTCACTAAGAGAGAAAGCGGGCGATGTCCGGAATTTCCCGAGCTCGCCGCCCGGAAGGCAGGCGCTCGAGGTAAGGGTCGACAGCGGGTTCGTTGTCGTCGTCATCAGCATTCTCCTCTTCGGTATCAAATTCAAAATCCGCCGCCAGAGGCTCGTCGAACAAGTGCGAGAGGCGGCGCGGAAGCGGATCGAGCACGAGGGCCGGATTCTTGACCCGCCCTTTCTTGACCATCTCGAAGATGCACGGGAAAAACGCCTTGCGATAACGCTCCTGGAAAGCCCGGATCCACCCTTCGGAGACACCTTCTCTGCGGTTGAGCAAAACGTAATCGGAAAAGTGAATACAGGCGTCATACCATTTCTCCAGGCCCGGATTTTCCGACAGCAACCGACAGTTCACCACGGTCACGATCCGGTCGATACCGGCCCCGTGATCCTGCCCCCAATGAAATACGGCTTCAATTTGGTCGACGGGATTTCTGTCGCCGCTGGTGAGCATAAAAAAATGGGTCGCGCCCTCGGGAATCTCAACCTCGAGTTCATCTTCCGACAGACGCCAATCGGACCGCAGAACGCGTTCGGCCACCGAACGCAAGGCTTCACCCGAATCGCGGTCCGCATCCGGAAGGGAGAGGGCCACGCGGGCGGAATCCGGCATGCCGGCAATCAGATCGGCGAGCACCTCACGACGTCCAGAGCCGCTCGCTCCCAGAAAAACATAAATGAGTGGGCGATTCATTTACACCCATTATGACCGCGTTTCGGCGGTTCGCTCAAGCCGGTATCCCGGAAAAATCGAAGGTTCGGCAATGAGCCTGGTGTCGCATCCAGTGATCCAACAATACCAGGGCGGTCATGGCCTCCACAATAGGCACCGCACGGGGAAGCACACAGGGATCGTGCCGGCCTTTTCCCCGCAACTCGGTTTCCTCCCCGGCCTCCGTCACGGTTCGCTGGGTCTGCAAAATAGTCGCGGTCGGTTTAAAGGCCGTCCGAAAACGGAGCTCCTCGCCGGAGGAAATCCCCCCGAGGACGCCGCCGGCGTGATTGCTGGCGGTGCGAATCGCACCGTCGCGGATCTCGAACGGATCGTTGTGTTCCGAGCCCCTTAGCCGGGTGCCGGCGAAGCCGCTGCCCACCTCGAATCCTTTGGTCGCGGGCAGCGATAACATGGCCTTGGCCAAATCGGCTTCCAGTCGATCGAAAACCGGCGCACCCAGACCGACCGGAAGGCCGGCCACCCGGCACTCAATCACCCCGCCAACCGAATCACCGGCCTTGCGGACTTCAAGAATTAGGTCCTCCATCCTTTTCGCCGTGACCGGATCGGGACAGCGCACCGGGTTGGCATCGATTTCCTCGCGTCGCGGCACGCCCGGTCGCTCCGGCATCTCTATGTCGTGGATCCGCGTGACAAAAGCCGCGATGGTCACATTCCCGGCCAGCGACAGAATTTTGCGCGCGATCGCGCCCGCCGCCACGCGTCCGATGGTCTCACGGGCGGAAGAGCGCCCGCCGCCGGATGGATCCCGCAGGCCGTATTTCAACTGGTAGGTGTAATCGGCGTGGGACGGTCGGAAGCGGGTGCGCATCTCGTCGTAGGCCTCCGGGCGCTGATCGACGTTGGGCGCCATCATGGAAATCGGCGTTCCGGTGGTGCGTCCCTGGTACACGCCCGAAAGCAGGGTGACGACGTCTGTCTCCTTGCGCTGGGTGACAATCCTGCTCTGACCGGGCCGGCGGCGGTCCAGCTCGACCTGAATTTCCTCCGCGGTGATCGGCAGTCCGGGCGGACAGCCGTCCACCACCACACCAACCCCACCCCCATGGCTTTCGCCCCAGGTGGTCACCGTAAACAACTTGCCGAATACGTTTCCCATGAAAATCAAACCATGACCCGGAGCCAATTCCCGAGCAAGGGAGAAGTTAAAGGTGATGAACAATCGAGGGAATTACCTCCCGCGGCGGTCCGCGGGCCGGATGCCTTCCTACTTTTAACTTCTCACTTTTTTCAACCTCTCCGGAGGCTTTCGGGGTACTCGCCGCGCGCGACCAGGGCGGAGATGGCCGCCACCACGTCCGGCTTTTCCTCCCGGTAGGTCACTCCGAACCAGCGGCCGGAATGGGACAGGACCCGAAAGATCGCCTTGCCCTCACGGATGGCGTTCTCCACCGGGTCGGCCACATAAAATTCCTTCGACTCGCTGTTTCCGTGCTCCGCCAGAAAACGCTCCAGGCGTTCTTCAAAATAGGCCATCAAACGCGGATCGAACCCCCAGCAGTTCATGGAGACCAGGGCATCGGGTTCAAGCGCGTCGCGACCTTCGTCCGCGACCGCCACCGGCCTTCCCTCCGGATCCGATTCAATGCCGGTCACTTCCCGGATTCCGGTCAGCCGCCCTTCCGGGGAAGTGACCAGCACTCCGCGCGCGACCGAGCCGTGAGATGAAAGGGTGTCCCTCAGACGGTAGGCGGCCAGGGCGCACTCGGGCGGCTCGGAATCGGCGGCGGTCTCCCGGAAGAAACGAGCCAGAGCCCGAAAGGCGTCCGCCCCGTAGAAATCGTCGGCATTGATCACCGCGAACGGCTCCGCGATTTCCTCGCGCGCGCTCCAAATGGCGTGGGCCGTGCCCCAAGGTTTTGTCCGTCCGGCCGGCGGACGGAATCCGGCGGGAAGATCGTCCAGAGCCTGAAAAGCGCACCGCACCTCGATTTCCGGTTCCAGAGGACGCACGATGCGCTCCCGGAAATCGGCGGCGAAATCGCGGCGGATCACAAAGACCACCTTTCCAAAACCAGCCCGCCGGGCGTCGTAAACGGAATAGTCCAGAACCGTTTCCCCGTTCGGTCCGACCGGGTCCATTTGTTTGAGGCCGCCGTAGCGGCTTCCCATTCCGGCCGCCAGCACAACCAGCGCGGGTTTCGCGTTTCCATTCGCTTGCTCCATAGGTTTGTCGATCCCGCGAAACGTGCCGGAAACCACGGCAAGGTCAACGGGAAAGCGATTCGCCGCGCCCGGGCACCGGGCGCCCACGTCCCTCGCCCCACGTCCGTCGCCCGGCACCCCTACCCCGCCGCCAACGCCGTTGCCCAGGCGCCGGCGATCAAACCCAGGGTCAGCAGCCCAAGCCCCCCCTGGGCCAACGGCGACGGTCGCCAGGGACGTTGCGGCCACGCCAGCGGGGCCGCCAAAGCCAACCCAGCCAGGAAACCCCACAGGTGGGCCAGCACGTCGGTGCGTTCTCCCCCGGCGCCCAAAAAGCCGAGCAGGACCGCCCCCGCGGCCAGCGGAATCCAGAGGCGCCGGGGCATTCTGAGGCCGTGTAGACGAAACTCCCGCACAACCGAATACCCGACCACCGCTCCCAGGGCGCCGAAAACCGCCGTGGAAGCACCCACCGAAAGGTGCCCGCCGGAGGAGTGGGCCAGCACGTTGACCGCGTTGCCCAGGATACCAGCCAGACAAATCAGCAACCAACCCAATCCGCCGCCCAGCGCGCGCACCAGAAAATAACCGAACAGGGCGCCGCCCGCCAGGTTTCCCGCCAGGTGACCGATATCGGCGTGTAGGGTAAGGGCGGTGGCGCAACGATACCACTCCCCGTATTCCAGAATCCTTTCCGCGTCCACCCGGCCCGCCCAATGCCATTCTTCCCCGGCGGCGCCACGGCCGTGGGTCAGGTAGAAAAACCCGGCCAGCACCGCGCCGTAGGTCCAGAGCGACATCACCGAGGCCGATGGCAGCGGGTCCACGTGCTCCACGGGCGGCCAATAACGGCTTTCGCGCTGAAAACGTTGCAGTTGATCCCGCACGGAACCCTCGTATTCCGCGGGCACATACAAAACGTAACGCCCGTTTTCCTGCTCCAGCCAATACGGCAGTTTCATTGACAGGACCACGAGGGCGTAGTCATTGGCCGTTTTTAATCGATGAAAGTGCGCCACGGCCACCCGCCCGTCCGCCGCGCCGGACCCGCCCTCGCCTTTCCCGTTAGGTATCATGAGCCTTGACCGCACGTGGACGGCGTCCCGCCGCCAGCGGCAATACCAGTTTAAACTCTGTTCCCCGGCCGGTTTCCGCGGACACCGACACGGTACCCTTGTGCGCCTCGAGCAGGGATTTCACAATCGCCAGCCCCATGCCGGTACCGCGTTCCTTGCCATGGGTGATGAACGGCTCGAACAGCCGGTCACGAATCTCCTCGGGAATCCCGGGCCCGTTATCGCTCATCGACAATACCGCATGATCCTTGCCGTCCGTCCGCGCACAGAGACGAATCGCCCCGCGATGTCCGGTGGCTTCAATCGCATTGTTAAAGAGGTTCTGCAGAACACGCAGCACCTTTTCGATATCGATCTCCAGCATTCCTTTCGCCGACTCAATGGAAAGTTCGACCGCCGAGCGCGCCAGGATCAGTTCGTTGTTTTCCTTGAACCGTGAAAACAGCTCGTCGATCGAGATTCGGGTTTTCTTGAGCCGTGGCGTGCCGCGGGAGAATTCCAGCAACTCCTCCATCATGTCCTGCAACACACGAATCTGTTTATCCGCCATATCACAATACCGTTCGGAGGCCGGGTTCTTCAGCTCCCGTCGCAGGAGATCACAAGCCAGTTGAATGGTGGTGAGCGGGCTGCGCAGGTCGTGCATGATGGAGTCGGCCATTTCACCCACCACCGCCAGCTTTTCCTTGCGCAGGATTTCGCCGATGAATCGATTGCTCCTGGCCCGTAAATTCCGCACCACCGGCACGAAGAAATCGATGATCGCCCGGGACGGAGAACGTTCCAACGCGGCAAACAGGTCCGTCGCGGAGACCTCCGCCAGGGACACTTCGGTAATCGCCCGGGCGCGCGCGGCGCGGAGGCTTCCATCAAGCACCGCCAGTTCCCCCACGTAACCGCCTTCCACTATTTCAGCCAAAGTCAGGTATTCGCGCGAATGTCCGCGCTTCTCCAGGACCACCCGGCCGGAAAGCACCAGGTAAATCGACTCCGCCAAATCACCCTCATCAAAAGGAAGATCCCCCTCCTCAAATTCAAGGATCCGCGCCTTCTTCGCCAGGGCGGTTCCTTCGTCCGCGGGCAGCAAACGCATCAACGGGTGTTCACGGAGTACCATCACGCCTGATCGTCCTTGCCCGGAGTGAGCGCATTATTCACCCATCCATTCCAGCGGGAATTCAGGGCAATCCAGCCCTCCTGGGGATTTCTCGAAGTCATGGCGTTCATTCTGCGACCGGAATGCAAACGGGCAAGCGGGGAAAACGCCGGTTCCCGACCTTCAGGTTAACCGTAAACCTCCGCCGACGAGAAAAACCGATCGATTTCGGCGGCCGCCGTCTCCGGTCCATCCGAAGCGTGTACCACATTGCGCATCTTGTCCGTCCCCAGGTCACCGCGAATGGTCCCGGGAGCCGCGGCCTGAGAATCCGTCGGCCCCAACAGGTCGCGCACCCGGTCGATCACGCCGGCGCCCGCCAGAATCAATACGATCACCGGCCGTGAACTCATGAATGCCTCGATCTCGGGATAAAACGGCAAATCGGCGACATGCGCGTAATGAACGCGGAGAATTTCCGGCGTCAGGCGCATCATCTTGCAGGCGACGATCTCAAACCCCGCCTTTTCGAAACGCTCCAACACCACGCCGGCCTGGCGATTCTGCATGCAATCCGGCTTTAGAATGACAAGGGATTTTTCCATGAGCTCCCATTAGCAAGCGGATCCACAGCCAAAGTCTACATAAAAATCACCGGCGTACGCCCAATCCCAGGGCCGGTCGCCCCGACCCCTGGAATCCCCGGGAGAACGCCCCGAAGATCGGCGATGGCAACATTCACCTCGGAACACCCCCCGTGCGCCGAGAAGCAATTGTCGCCCGGGTTTTGCCAATGAATGCGTAGCGGGTTTGGTTCCGTCCTGTTAAGCTCGTCGCCTTCTCGCCGGCGCCATGGGGCGTCCTTGTTTGTCCATGAAGAACAACCGCATATGAACGTACTGCTGCTGACGGTTTTTATCGGCCTCGTTTTCGCCACCCTTTTTATCGTCCTTTTTCTTTACCAAGCCTCCACGCGCCGTTTCGGCGGCAGCGAACGGGAAGCCCTCATGCCGCTGCGCGAGGAAAGCGTACGCCCCCACAACCCCCGCCACCGGAATGCCGACTGACACTCCGGATTCTTTTAACCGGTCACTTCAGGCCGCCGAAAATCCCGTCACGGCGACGGGGACCGCCACCTCTGTCACCTTATGAGTTCAGACAAAGTCACCATTGAATACGACGATTCCGTTGTCCGCTATTTCCTGGTCGCCACCATGGTGTGGGGGTTGATCGGCATGGCTGTGGGCGTGCTGATCGCCTCCCAGCTCGCTTTCTGGCGTCTGAATTTCGATATCCCCTGGCTGACCTATGGCAGGCTGCGCCCCCTGCACACAAATGCGGTCGTCTTCGCCTTCGTCGGCAACATGATGTTTGCCGGCATTTACCACTCCACCCAACGCCTGGTGCGGGCGCGACTGGCCTCGGGCTTTCTGACCTGGTTTCACTTCTGGGGCTGGCAGGCCATCATCGTCGGCGCCGTGATCACCCTGCCTTTCGGCTACACCCGCAGCAAGGAATACGCCGAGTTGATCTGGCCCATCGGCCTGCTGGTGGCGATCGTCTGGGTGGTCTTCATGATCAACTTCTTCTGGACCCTGGCCCGGCGCAACGAGCGCTCCCTCTACGTGGCCATCTGGTTCTACATCGCCACCATCGTCACGGTGCCGGTCCTTTACATCGTCAACAACCTCCAGATCCCCACCGGTATACTGCACGCCTATCCGATTTTCGGCGGGGTCCAGGACGCCCTCATCCAGTGGTGGTACGGCCACAACGCGGTAGCGTTCTTCCTGACCACTCCGATCCTGGGGATCATGTATTACTACCTCCCCAAGGCGGCCGACCGTCCGGTTTATTCGTACCGGTTGTCCATCGTGCACTTCTGGTCGCTCATTTTTCTCTATATCTGGGCGGGGCCCCATCACCTCCTCAACACCGGACTGCCCCAATGGCTGCAATCCCTGGGCATGCTCTTCAGCCTCATGCTCTGGGCTCCGTCCTGGGGCGGCATGCTCAACGGCCTCCTCACGCTGCGCGGCGCCTGGCACAAACTCCGCACCGACCCGGTGCTCAAGTTCTTCGTGGCGGGGGTCACCTTTTACGGTATGGCCACCTTCGAGGGACCGATGCTGTCGATCAAAACGGTCAACGCGCTTTCCCACTACACCGACTGGACCATCGGACACGTCCACAGCGGCGCGCTGGGCTGGAACGGGCTCATGACCGCCGGCATGTTTTATTGGCTGGCGCCTCGTCTCTGGGACACCCGCCTGCACTCGATCGCGATGGCCAACTGGCACTTCTGGCTGGCCCTGGTCGGCATCCTTTTTTACACCGCCGCCATGTGGGTCTCGGGCATCACCCAGGGCCTCATGCTCAGCGCCACCGCCGACGGCGGCACCTCCCTGGCCTACCCGACCTTCGTGGAGAGCCTCGACGCCATCATGCCCATGTACTACCTGCGCATCGCCGGCGGCGCCTTGTACCTGGTCGGGTTCCTCCTGATGGCCTACAATCTGTATAAAACGATCCGCAGCGGCCAACCGGCCAATGGAGTGATCGAGGTTCCCGCCCGTTCGACGCCGAACGCCGGCGACGACCTCACCGTGGGCCGCGCCCTGGTGCATCCGGTCGTCATTTACTCCTTCCTGCTGATCCTCCTGGGCTGCGGCTGGCTCTTTGGCGGCGACACCCTCATGTTCACTTCGATGGTGCTGCTGGTCCTGCTCTGCGTGGGCGCCATCCTCCATTTCCAAAGCCGTGGCCGGGAATGGGGACGCTGGTACGAGCGCCTCCAGGCCAACAGCCTCCCCTTCACCATCCTCACCCTCATTGCCATTCTGGTCGGCGGCGTGGTCCAGATCGTTCCCATGATCACCATGAAACGCGCCGAACCGATCGAAGGGGTGCGGCAGATTCCCTACACCCCGCTGGAACTGGTCGGACGCGACATCTACGTCAGCGAGGGCTGCTACAACTGCCACTCCCAGACCGTTCGTCCCTTTCAGGGGGAGGTGCTGCGTTACGGAGACTATTCGAAGCTGGGCGACTTCATCTACGATTACCCGTTCCAGTGGGGCTCCAAACGCACCGGGCCCGACCTGCACCGGCAGGGTGGCAAGTACCCGGATATCTGGCACTACCGGCACATGCTGGACGCCCGTTCCACCTCCGCCGGTTCCAACATGCCGAACTATCCCTGGCTCTACGAAAAGGAGACCGATTACGACTCGCTGCCCGCCCGTATCCGGGTGATGCGAATACTCGGGGTCCCCTACCCGGAATCCCTTGTACAGGAGGCTCCCGAAAAAGCCCGCGCCCAGGCGCGGGAAATCGCCGAACGCCTGCGCGACGCCGGCGCCGACGCCGATCCGGACAAACAGATCATCGCCCTGATCGCCTACCTGCAAAAGCTCGGCGCCTCCGAGATCATCGAGGACAACCGCCGGGAAACAGGCGAAATAACCAGTCGTTAAAGCCATGTTCAGCCGTCTCACCTTCGACAGTTTTCAGGATATCTTCACGATCATCGCCTTCGCGCTGATCGCCGGCGGGTTCCTCATCTTCGTGGTGAGGGCTCTTTTCATGAAAAAGAAAAAGGCCGAGCGCCTCGCCGCCATGCCGCTGGAGGACGAAGAAAAAAAACGCACCAGGAAAAACGATTCCGATGAGCCAGAAAAACGATCGTAACGACATCGACACCGAGGACCTCCGGGACCACGTCTTCGACGGCATCCAGGAATACGATAAAAAACTGCCGAATTGGTGGCTGATGACCTTCTACGGGAGCATCGTCTTCTCCATCGTGTATTGGTTCGTCTATCATACTTCCGGCGTCGGGCTGACCCAGGAGGAGAAATTCGCCCTCGAACAGCAACGCATCGCCGCCGAGGCCCGCGCCGCCGGCCTCGACCAGGCCAGCAATGAGTCGCTGATCGAACTCAGTCGAGACGATAGCGTGGTGACCGCCGGTCGTAACGCCTACGCCGCCAATTGCGCGGCCTGCCACGGACCCAACCTCGAGGGCGGCATCGGAGCGGCCCTCAAGAACGGCGACTGGACTTACGGTTCCGAACCCATGGATATCCGGCGCAACATTCGCGAGGGCATTATGGAAGCAGGCATGCCGCCCTGGCAGCAGTCGCTCGGCGACCGAAACATCAACGCCGTGGTGGCATTCATCCTTTCGGAGAACCCGGATCTCATTCCGCCGGAAGACGGGAACGAGGAGTAGTCCATGGCGGCACCTTCCAGGGAAACGCTGAGCACGATCAATGAGGACGGCTCCCGCGCCTTCGTACACCCCCATGACGTCAGTGGGCCGTACAATTTCCTGCGGCGCTCCCTCTTCGCGGTCCTCATCGCCATTTACATCGCGCTTCCGTGGATCCCGGTCAACGGGCAGCCGGCGGTGTTTCTCGACGTCGCCAACCGTCGGTTCCACCTCTTCGGCCATACTTTCGTTTCCCAGGATTTCTGGCTGGTATTCTTCCTGATCAGCGGCCTGGCCTTTTCGCTCTTTTACGTAACCGCCCTCTTCGGACGCATCTGGTGCGGCTACGCCTGCCCGCAAACCGTTTTCCTGGAGGGCCTTTTTCGCCGGGTCGAACGCTGGATCGACGGCCCTGGACCGGCCCGCCAACGCCTGGCAGCCGCGCCGCTCACCCCGGGGAAAAGCGCCCGGCGCGTGGTAAAACACGGCATCTATATTCTTCTCGCCCTGGTCATCGCCCACGTTTTCATGTCCTATTTCGTCTCTCTGCCCGGGCTTTACGGCATGATGGCCGCCTCGCCGCTGGCCAACTGGGGCGTTTTCCTCTGGGTCTTTGTCACCGCGGGAGTCCTCTATTTCAACTTCGCCTGGTTCCGCGAACAACTCTGCATCGTCATCTGCCCCTACGGTCGCTTGCAATCGGCCCTGATTGACGACGACTCCATCGTGGTCGGCTACGACGAAACCCGCGGCGAACCGCGCGGCCGCGCCAGCGATCCTTCGGCCGGCGACTGCATCGACTGCTTCCGCTGCGTCAACGTCTGTCCCACCCGCATCGACATCCGCCAGGGACTTCAACTGGAGTGCGTCGCCTGCACCGCCTGCATCGACGCCTGCGACGATGTCATGAAAAAACTGGGACGCCCCAAAGGGTTGATCCGCTACGACTCTCTCAACGGACTCGCGGGAAAAAAGACCCGGCTCTTCCGGCCGAGGACCATCCTTTACACCTTCCTTATGCTCCTCGGCGCCACCGTGTTCACCTACTCCCTGTCACAGGTCGGCTCTTTCAGCGGCAGCGCCATTCGCATGTCCGGAGCCCCTTACTATCAGCAGGAAGACAGTATCCGCAATCACTTCCAGGTACGCGTCATCAACAAAACCGGCGAACCCGCCTCCTTCACCATCAGCGCCGCCAGTGAGCACGACAGCCTGGTCACCCAGACCCCGGAATCGCCCCTTCTTCTGGAACCGCATGAAGAACGGGTCACTCCCGTTTTCCTCCACCTCCCCCGCTCCGCCTACCGGGGATCGTTCCCCGTGCAAATTGAAATCAATAAAGTCAACGGAAGCGAAACCGTCACTCGTGACGTGACCTTCCTCGGCCCGGATGCTTAATTTCGATAGACCGTGAAAATCGTACCAATCACAAAGGCAAAGGCTCACACGGAGACACAAAGACACGGAGATTTGGATTACCCCGCCTCCGTGGGCTCTCACCGGCCTGAGTTCGTCGAGGGCGTGACTCCGTGTAACACCCTTCTCCGTTCGATACTCCTGGATCAACGGCTTGATGTACGATTCGAAAGCACCCAAGCCGAACCGATAAACCGCAAACCAATCTAGACCATGACCAAACTCATCGCCGAAAAACCGTGGATCCTGATCATCATGGGATTCCTGCTCCTGATCAGCGTCTGGGTCTTCTTCTTTGTGGTCGCCCACCACAACCAGCCCGAACGCATCCATCTCTCGCAAGCCATCCCCTCCACCTCATCCTTCATCCCTCAACCTTCATCCTTCACCGCATGGACCTGACCGTCGTTCAGACGCCCCTGGCCGGACTGCTCGCCGGACTGGTGACCAGCGTGCACTGCATCGGCATGTGCGGCCCGCTGGCCTGCGCCGCCATCCCGGGAAAGAACCCGGCGGCAGGATCGCCGCAGTGGGCCCTGGCGACCTACCACGGAACCCGCCTGCTCTCCTACGCCCTGGTGGGTGTCCTGGCCGGGTTGCTGGGGGGTGCGGTCGCCCATATCTTTGCCTTTCCCTTGACCGCCTTTCTCCCCTGGGCGTTCGTCGTCCTGTTTCTGGCGTTTATGCTCGGCTGGGAAAAAAGAGCGCGCCTGCCGGCGGCCGTTTCCAAACTGGCCTTCCGACTGCGCCTGCGCACCGCCCGCTGGGGCGAAAAACGAACCGGCGCCGTGCTGGGAGCGCTCACGCCCTTTCTTCCCTGCGCGCCACTCTACATGGTTTTCGGCGTGGCCGTGTTTTCCGGCTCGGCCCTGGCCGGCGGGCTCCTGTTGGCCGCGTTCGCACTTGGCACCGTGGCGCCCCTCTGGCTGGTGCAATCCCAGTACTTTCGCCTGAGGTCGCGATTCTCGCCCGTCGCCCTGTCGCGTATCCAAAAATCCCTGGCGCTGGTGTCCTTGATCCTTATCGCCTGGCGGGCCAGTGTCGGCGAGGGCTTCGACCCCGCCACCGCGGCCAACGCCACCTGTCCGTTCCACTAAAGAATGAAGCTCGCCGCCCCCACCGTTGAAAGCACAAAGGTCGACTGCCGCCATTGCGGGCAGCCCGTGCCGGAGAATGCCTACGAGGAGGACTTCTGTTGCGCCGGCTGCCGCTTCGTGCACGACCTGCTGCAGGAAAACGGACTCGATAAATTTTACGATCTGCGCGCCGGCAAGGGGCAACCGGTAAAACCCCATGTGTTCGAGCCGCGTGACTTCGACTGGCTCCAGGAAGCGGTCGCGACGCGGGAGGCGGAGTCCGAAAGCGAACCGTGTCACTTGTTGCTGGACGTCCAGGGCATCACCTGCCTCGGCTGCGTGTGGCTCATAGAGAAAGTCTTTCAATCCAGCCCCGGAGCCCTGTCCATCGAGATTAACGCGACCCTGGGACAGGTTCGTCTGGAATGGGCGGCCGGAAAATTCGACGCCCCGGCCTTCGCCCGCGAGATCCAGTCCTACGGCTATCTGCTGGCCCCGCCCGGAACCAAGGACGGACGGGAAAGCAATGTATTGGTTCGCAAGATGGGCGTCTGCGCCGCCCTGGCCGGCAACTGCATGCTGTTTACCCTGCCCGGCTATCTCGGAATGGATCGGGATTTCGAATACGCGCGGCTTTTTGAATTTCTGGCTATGATTTTCGCCACCGCCAGCATGATGGCCGGCGGCGGTTATTTCATTGGGCGCGCCATGCAAAGCCTGCGGCGGAGCACCGTCAGCATCGACCTTCCCATCGCCCTGGGCATCACGTTCGCCTACGGCGGTTCTCTTTTCGCCTGGTCGCGCGGCGACCATTCCTTCGTTTATTTCGATTTCGTCGCCATTTTCATCTTCCTCATGCTGGTCGGACGCTGGACCCACCAACGGGCGGTGGAAGCCAACCGCAATTTCCTGCTGGAACAGCAGAGCCACCGGCGCAAGGTGACCCTGCTCGACGCCTCCGGGGAGCGTCAGGCGAGCGTGAATGAACTGAACGCCGGAGCGCGGTTTCGGATCGCCCCGGGCCAGTTCCTGCCGGTGCGTTCGCTACTCCTGAGCGAAGCCGCGTCCTTCGGCATGGAATGGATCAACGGCGAACCGGAAGCCCGACTCTACCGCAAAGGCCAGGTGGTGCCGGGAGGCGCGATTCCCCTGGATTCCCGTCCTCCGGAGTTTCGCGCGGAGGAGGATTGGGACGGCTCCTTCCTGGATCGTCTGACCGCGATCGATCAGCGGGGCATGGAGCGTTATCCCCTGGTCGAACGGGTCATATCGATCTACATTGCCGCCGTGCTGTTGATCGGCGCCATCGGTTTCACCGCCTGGCAAATGGGAACCGGCGACACCTACGCAGCGCTCCAGGTTTTGATTTCGGTGCTGGTGGTTTCCTGTCCCTGTGCCATTGGCGTAGCCTGGCCCCTGAACGACGAACTGGCCGCTTCGGCCTTGCGCCGGCACGGCATCTTCATCCGCGAGAAAGGCCTCTGGCAACGCATCAGGCGGGTGCGGAAAGTCCTGTTCGACAAAACCGGCACCCTCACCCTGGAACACCTCGTCCTGTCCAACCCGGAAACCCTGCGAGCCCTTCCGGAACGCGCCCGCGGCGTGTTGCTGCGCATGGTCGAAGGCAGCCTCCACCCGATCAGCCGGTGCCTGCGTCAATACCTGGTCGGACTGCCGGAAACCCGCTCCGCCTCCGAAGACCTCATGCCGATCACCGAACTGCCCGGCAAAGGACTCAAAGCCATCACCCCGGAAGGGATCTGGCGCCTGGGAAAACCCGACTGGGCGCGTTCGGGCGACGCTTCGTCGTCGGAAAACCGAGAAGCCGACTGCCTGTTGTCCTTGAACGGCGACGTCCTCGCGGAGTTCCACCTCGCCGAAGAAGCCCGCGCCGATGCCCGCCGCGAAATCGAACGATGGCAAGCCGAAGGCTTCGAGGTCTACGTCCTGAGCGGCGACCGACCCGAAAAAGTGCGCTCCCTGGCGCAAAGCCTGGGCCTGCCCGCCGATCGGGCGCTGGGCGGGCTCTCTCCCGACGACAAGGCGGCATGGATACACCGTCACGACGAACGCGACACCCTCATGATCGGCGACGGCGCCAACGACAGCCTGGCCTTCGACGCCACCTGGTGCCGCGGCACACCCGCCGTCGACCGGGGCGTGCTGGAGCAAAAAGCGGACTTCTATTTCCTGGGCAAAGGCATCGATGGCATCCGCTGCCTTTTCCAAACCTCCGAAAAACGCGCCCGCACCCTCCGCCGGGTGTTCGCCTTTACAATCGTCTACAACGCCATCACCCTGACCCTCTGCCTGGCCGGCAAAATGAACCCGCTCATCGCCGCCATCGTCATGCCCCTCAGTTCCCTCATCTCCGTCACCTCCGTCTGGATACAACGTCCCAAATAGTGGATCGCCGCCCGCTGAAGCAGGGCGCTACGTTTCTTCCCGTAGCTCCGTGCTTCAGCCGGAGTCCTCTTTCCGAAACCACCGTCCGCACGCCGCACAAACGCCCGCTGAAGCTGGGCGCTACGTTCACCGCAGTCCCCGTAGCTCCGTGCTTCAGCCGGAGTCCTCTTTCCCGGAGGTGCCCTCCGCACACCACACAAACGCCCGCTGAAGCTGGGCGCTACGGTTTCATGGCTCCCTTACGTAGGTCGGTGCTTCAGCCCGACTTCCGGATCCCGGTAAGCGGGTTCGTTTTGCGGACCGTCCCGGCGCCCGCTGAAGCTGGGCGCTACGGCTTCATCTTCTCCCAATACGGCAGGAAGAAAAAGAACGCGTCGATCACCAGCGAATGGGTGATACCGCCGGAGCGGGCCAATTCGAAAACCTCTTCCACGTCCATCAGGACCGTCTCCATTTCCTCATGGTGGTCCCACTCGATCTCCGCCTCCCGGCGCGCGTCCTCGACCAGCACCAGGTGACAGGTGTTGTTCTGAATGGCGGGGTTCGGGTGCACCACTCCGATCTGGCGGGCGTTGCGGCCGACGTACCCCGTCTCCTCCCGAAGTTCGCGCACGCCGGCGGTCACCGGGTCTTCGTCCCCGTCGGCCATACCGCCGGGAATCTCCAGAGAAAACCCTTCGATTCCAAACCGGTACTGCCGCACCAGGACCATCTTTTTCTCCGGGGTGATCGCCAGCACGTTGATCCAGGGAACCGACTGAATAACGAAGAACTCCGCTTCCTTGCCTTCCGAAGCGTGACGACACACGTTCCGGGTCACCGTAAACACGCGGCAGTCCGCGTGCGACTCCCGCCGCAACACTTCCCAGGACGACAAAGTCTCCGATTCCTCAGCCATACCCGCCATTACGCCGCAGGCCGTAACGGGTGACAAGCCCCGAAACCCGACCCCGTAGCTCCGTGCTTACATAAGCCGGAGTTCCCTTGCCCGGGAACCGCCCTCGCACGCTTCACAGACGCCCGCTGAAGCAGGGCGCTACGGATACCGAGTGATCCGTCAGACGCTGACCCTGACGGGTGCACGCCCAAAGGACATCCGATCCAAACAGCCCTTCCTTGAAGCGGCTCCGCCTGGAGAGGGAGGCTCCGGGACAACGGCATAGCTCCTTCCACGTCCAACCAAGCCGGATCCTATGTGATAATGAGAGCGTCAGTAGCTCAAAACCTCCAAGCCGGGAATCCGTTCAAACTCCCTCGTATTTCGCGTCACTACCGGCAGACCGTGCGCCAAGCCGGTAGCACCGATCCACAGGTCGTTGGCCCCAATCAGGGTGCCCTGCGACCGGAGATAACGAAACGCCCGACCAAATTCCCAGGCTACATCCCCGGACGACTCCAAAATCCGAAATGGTTGAATGAAACGATACCACTTGGCGCGTGCCACACCTAATGACAGCCCTGCGGCGAGCTCACCGGCTATTGTAAAGGTGATGCAGAACCGATCGTCCGCGTGTGCGTTGAGAAAGGCAAAGGCGGCCCCCCGCTTCCGCTTTTTACGTTCCCGCTCAAAATCGACCAGGAATGTGGAGTCCAATATCATGGGATATCGGGGGGCGCATCATTTGCGTTGAGCACGTCGATCTCGTCAAGCGCTTCCTCTGTGAAAGCCGACTCGGACGAATCAAACCCGGAGAGAAGCTCCCGCCCACTCACTCCACCGCCAGGAATGGATGCACGCATAACGACCTCGGAAAACGACTCCCTCGGAAAACGCTTCGCTCGGCGCAGCTTTTCATACGCCTCAATTTCTAAACTTATGGTCTTCGTTGCCATAACACAACCATGCATGAATACAGCCTAAAGTCAAGCTCAGGTTTCCACCCGGGTTTCGTAGGAAAATCGCGGCCCACTAATCACGCGGAATATAAGCCACCGGTCAGTCTGCTCAATGATGCCCGATTTATTCCGGACCCATACCTTCGCCGGTAATGGTCAACTTCAACAGCCGGCGGCCGTTCTCGCGAATTGGTTCGGTGTCACGGTAGGTTCGGGTCACTGTGCCGTTGTCATTGACCGTCTCCTCCACCAAAACGGCCACATCTTCCATCCAGGCCTCCAAATCCGACGAACCGTCGATGCGGTACGTAAGGTCTTCGACGACCTCCGGCCGGGTGTAGGTGAGTGACAGATACGATTCGCCTCCGTCCGTCACGATTCCACGAACCGGAAGCAACGCCCGGTTCGAACAGTGCGGGTCGCCGGCAAGGGCGAACACCATCAGGTTGGGAACGCCGTCGCCGGCGGGATCGGCTTCGGGACCGGTGGCGTCGTCTTCCGGAGAAAAATACTTTTCCACCCATCCGGCGTAGGTAGTCGGGGGCGGAGGCACCACCGGAACTCCGTTCCACGCCAGGGCATACAGTACGCCGTCCAGGGTGGGATCGTCCACCACATCGAACCGCAGCGCATACTCGCCGGCCGGCAGGTTCTCCAGGTAAATATGCTGCACGTTGTTGACTGGATCGACACTGACCTGCACTTCGCCCCCGAGCACAAACCCCTCCGCCTCGAACAGCCGCAATTCCAACCGGGCGACCAGCGGCTCGGCCCCCTGGAAATCGGCTTCCTCCAGGTTGAAAAGGCGGTGCCAGGACAGGTTGGCGGTGAACGTTTCCTGATCGTCGGCAAAGGAAAAGAAATACTTCGCCGAATCACCGTCCGAGGTGTCTCCCAGGTGCCAGGCCGAACCGGCGACGAATCCATCCGACGCCGGCGGATGTTCGCCTCCGGTCAGGATTCGATAACTGTTGTAAATGTTGAGCCGGCCCGCGCCGAAGACCTCGTCCATCGGCAGCTCGTCGCTCCGCTCCCAGTTCGAAAACGGCGCCTTGTCGGCTCCCGCCATCAGGATGGATTTGATCACCTCCGGACGGTGACGGGCGTTCGCCAAACCGGGCGTGCGATCGGCTTCGTCGAGGAGCATCGCAGCCGAAGCGCTGACGGTCGGCGCTGAAAAGCTGGTGAACAACCCGCTCCCGTCGCCCGGCGACACCAGGTCCGGACGGATGCGTCCGGGTTCGTCGAACACTGTGCCACCCCGGTTGTGCTGTCCGTTGGGTTTACCCACGGAAATGGCGTTGTACGCGTGAGCCATCAAGGGCCGCAGCGGCTGAGTGTCGTTGCTCAAAGCCACCACCGCGACGAACCCGTCGCGCTCGATCGCATAGTCCAACCGGCGGTTCGCTTCAAGATCATGGACTGATGCTGAAAAAGCCCCGGTCCAACTGTGGTTCTGAATCCGTTTCGTTTCCACGTTCGGCAATTCTCCCGAACCCGTACCCAGGAAATCCCCCACTACCCACAAGTTGGCATTGTACACGTCGATCATATCGACTCCCGGCGCCATCGACATCGTGTTGCCGAAAAAGAGCTGTGCCACCACGGTGGCATGCTCCGAAACCGAAGCCCCACCCGATTTCATATCGAACGTTTTGCCGTTGAACTCGGGATTCGTGGTATTCGGCTGGTAATTACTGACAAACAGCGGCGATTCGATCATGCCCACCCCGATATTCCGCCCAATCGGCAAATCGTCTCCCAGTTCCGCCACCAACCGGTTCCAACCAACGGTTTCGCGGTAAGCGCCGTGAAGATTGAGAGTCGCCAGGACAACACAAAGGGAAATTCGGATGACGCTTGTATATCGTTTCATCAGTTAACCCGAGACGTTGATCAATGCCCGGTGACGGGACAAGGGGAAGTTTTTCGTTCAAACGAACCTATCACGATCACAATCCCAACACGATCACAATCCCAATTGCACCGTAGCTGAATCTTGGGGGGGAATCCGTTAGGGTCAGCCCTTTAATTAAAAATTAACCGCCTCCCCATTTTAATTGTTTCTGAACGTAAAGTTAAATTTTAAGGGTCCTCCGGCGAATCTGTGGGTCAATCTGACCTGAAAATGCCATGACAGGGCCGTTTGCGGGGGCGCTCGCCGCCGCCCCCCGCACCCCCCCGGCTCGGGG
>JBJHCF010000004.1:0-157810 GCA_050506795.1 Opitutia bacterium | reverse complement strand
CAGGATCGCCGCGAGGATCCCGATGATGGCGATCACGGTCAGCAACTCGATGAGGGTAAACGCCGCCGGCTTGCGACGGAAGCCCACGGTCGAAGGTGACTTGGGTGAATGGTGGGAATGTGGTGCTGTCATGTTGATTTGGAACGTTCAAGCCCGCCGATCGCGGAGCCCTTCTCAGTTGTCGTGATAAATATTATCCGCATTGGCGGAGCTGTCGCTGATTACCCCGTTATTGCTTGGCGGTGTATGAGTACCTTCGGGCCCCATGGAGTAAAGAATAAATCCGGACCGGCGCCAATTGTCGGGACTGCTCGTGTTCCGGTAATAATAACGGTAGGGATTCCCCCACGGGTCCAGAAACCGCCGCTGCAATATTCCGGGAGAAGGATCGCCCGCGTTGGGAAGCTGATTGAAATCCGCGGAGCCCAGCACCTCGTTATCCCCGTCTCCAATCGTCACGCGGGAAAAATCGATAAACACCCGGCCGACCCGGTTCGCATTGGAATCGTCGCGAATCGGGTCGCCCTGCGGACCGGTAATTCCGGCCAGCGCGTTGAAAAGCGCTTCCTCATTATTCGACGTCGTCGCGGTTCCCACCCAGGGATAATCCCCGTAATGGGTGCGAAACTGCTCCAACGACTGGGCGATCAGCCGCAATTCCGTTTCGGCGCGGGCCGTGCGTCCCCTCTCAGAGACCCCGGAAACCAAACCAAAGGTAATGCCGCCGAGAATAACGATGATTCCGAGAACCACCAGAAGCTCTATCATGGTAAAACCGGCGATCGACCGGCATCGTTTTCGCGAGATCATCATTACTGTCTGCCTAAAAGGGATTTCTCTTTGTCTTATCACTTGTTCCCGCCGGATTGCGCCCCTCCGGCGGAGGAATCGGGAAAGCCTCAAACGAGCAGACAAAACCTGAAAAGTCTAGTCTCTAATTGTGTCCGCCGGGAATCCACACCCCGGTTTCGCGGCAGTCCGCGCACGGACGTCCGGGTGAAACCACAAACCGCTTATTCGTAGGACTCCTGCGCGTTCCGGGACGAATTCAGGTCCAAATCCCGTTAAAATTTAAACTTAACGCTTGAACCAAAACCAATAAGGCACCAAAAAGTCTCTTTTTTCGCTGTGCGCTCGAACACTCCCGTTCCGGCAGCGCTCTCAATCGATCCGATTTCTCATGCAGAGTTTTTCCGAGCAGTGTCTGGATATGGCCCGCTCCATTCTGGGCGAAAACCTGGCCTCCATCAACGCCGATGGCACGGTCACTCCGTTCGAGCACGAGCAGCCCCGACTGGACGAAGCCGGTCACGCCGCCCTCGCCATCGGTGAGTTTTATCGGGCCACCGGTGAAACCTCTCTCGGCGACTACGACCTCGTCGACCTTTCCGCACGCTGCATCACCAGCCAGGCCTTCTGCGAGCCCGCGCAGGAAAACGGACTGGCCTATGCCGCCCTCGGTCTCCTGTCCTGGGGACCGGCCAAGGAGCGCAACCAGGTATGGGAACGCCTGGTCGATCCCACCCGCGAGCGGCTGGACACCCTCCTCCTGGCACGCAGCGATTACCAGAACCACTGGCAGGCCTTTAATATCGCCAAAGCGGTCACCCGCTACAGCATGGGCCTTTCCAAAAAGGACGAAACCGGCAAGTTGATCGATCGTTTCCTGGAGCGAATCGACCAGAAGAGCACCGGCAAATTCGTCGACGATTACCCGGAAAACCTGGGCGGCGGCTTTAATATTTACGGCGTCCTGGCCTTCGTTTTCATTCGTCAGGCCCTTCAGCTTCACGCCAACATCAATCTGAAGGAGCGCAAGCTCCCCAGCCTGCGAACCCACGGAGAACGCTACATCAAGATGTTCCCCGACCTCATCCGTCACGACGGCCTCGGCTGGTCCTACGGCCGCGGTATCGGCGCCTACGGGCAAATGCACTGCATCAGTCTCATTCTCCAGGGCCTGCGGGACGGCTGGGTGCCGGATGATCAGAAGAACAAGTACTTCGACCTCTTCCGCCGCCTGTTCCACTTTTTCTTTGTCAATTACCTCGACCAGGAAAGCGGCTGCCTGGTGATTCGCGACGGCGAACGCAACACCATTGAGGAACACACGACCCGGATGGCCAATTTCGACGCCGCCCGCTATCTCAGCCAATGGTCTCGTCTGGCCCGCAGCATCACCACGCCCGCCACCGCGGCGGCCAAGGCCATCACCTCCAAACCGTCGGGCCGTTTCATCGCTTTCGACAAATCGAACCGCAAGGAACAGGGGCTTTTCCTCTACCGCGATCCCGATTCCGGTTTCCACGCCCAGTTGCCGCTCGTTAGCGGCGGAGGCGCCGCCACCAGCGACTCCCTTGCCTTCCCCCACTGTCCGGGAGTCTTCGACTGGCCCGCGGCCGACTACCTGCCGGTTATGTTGCCGGAGCTAACCATTGACGGCACCCAGTTCATCCCGGCCTACTACGGCAAACGAATCGTTACCGGACTCGGGCTGCGCAATTCGTTCTATTTCCGCTACGAGCAACCCGAACTGATTTCCAAGGATGAAGTGATCCACCCGGGGATCGGCTCCTGCAAGGTGAATTGGAATTTCGAAAAGGGAAAAATCACCAGCGAATTCTCTTTCACGGTCAAGGGAAACGTCCAGCTCTCCCGCATGCGCTACATGCTGGTGATCGCCTCTCCGCATTCCCGCCATCGTATCGGAAACACTCTCACCCTGGGCCAGGAAGGCTTCCGCTGCTCGGTGGTCAAGGACGATTTTCACGCCAACTGGCAGGAGACCGAGGTGGTCAGCGACAACCCGGCCTACAAAACCTATTACGGCAAGATCCACTACCTGCAGACTCTGCTGCGGGACCATCCGCTGATCATGCGTCCGGGTCAGACCTACCGGCTGACCGTGACCTTTGAACCCGATATCGCCACCATCGAGAGCTGATAGCTGAAAGCCCCAGACATGCTCGCACGCCGCATCATACCCTGCCTCGACGTCGCCGGCGGGCGGGTGGTCAAAGGGATTCGCTTTCAGGAATTGCGCGATGCCGGGGATCCGGTGGCCACCGCCAAAACCTACGAGGAGCAGGGGGCCGATGAACTGGTATTCCTCGATATCACCGCGTCAAGTGACGAGCGCGAGATCATGCTCCATGTGGTGGAGGAGACGGCCTCGGTCTGTTTCATGCCTCTCACCGTCGGCGGCGGTTTGCGCACGGTCGACAACATTCGCCAGATGCTCAACGCCGGCGCCGACAAGGTCAGCCTGAACACCGCGGCGGTCAACGACCCGGACCTCGTCCTTGCCGCCTCCCGGCGCTTCGGCAACCAATGCATCGTGGTCGCCATCGATGCGAAAAAGGAGCCGAACGAGGACCGGTGGCGGGTGTACACCCACGGCGGGCGCAACGCCACCGAGCTCGACGCGGTCGCCTGGGCCCGGCATGTGGTCTCCCTGGGAGCGGGAGAGATCCTGCTGACCAGCATGGATTGCGACGGCACCCAGAACGGTTACGACGTGGAATTGACGCGGCGGGTTTCCAACGCCGTGGAGGTGCCGGTGATCGCTTCCGGAGGGGCCGGCCGTATGGAACACTTTCTCAAGGTTCTGCAGGAGGGACGGGCTTCCGCCGTGCTGGCGGCCTCGCTTTTCCACTTTGGCACTTTCAAGATCGAAGAAGTCAAACGTTACCTGGCGAAACACGAAGTGCCGGTGCGACTGGATTGATGGATCGTAGAAAGTGTTTCCGCTAAAATCAGCTCCGCAGCCCCTTCGTCTGGCGACTCTGCTTCCAATCGCCGCCTTGGCGGCCGCGTGCGGCGGGCCATCCGCTGACACCGGTCTCCTGCGCGTGCAGACCGACTGGTTCGCCCAACCGGAACACGGCGGCTACTACCAGGCCTGGGCCGGCGGCGGCTACGACGCCGCCGGGCTTGAGGTTGAAATCATCCAGGGCGGTCCCAACGCCCTGCCGCTGCAGTCGGTGGCCCGTGGACGCGCGACGTTTGGGTTTTCCCGCGCCGACGACGTGATCGCCGCCATCGATCGCGGCATGCCGCTGGTCATCGTGGCCGCCACCCTGCAGCGCGATCCCCAGGCCCTGATGTTTCACGCCGATGATCCCGCGGAAACCTGGGAGGACCTCGACGGCCGCCGGGTCATGGCCATGCCGGGATCCATCTGGATCGACTACCTCGAACATCACTTCGAGGTAAACCTGGAAATCGTCAGCCTGGATTACGGGCTGGGACGGTTCCTCGCCGATCCGGAGTTGATCCAGCAGTGTTTTATCAGCAACCAGCCATTCTACGCCCGGGGGGAAGGCGTGGAGGTCAAGACGTGGCTGATCGCCGAAACCGGGTACGACCCCTACCACGCGCTGTTCGCGCACCGTGATTTCGTCCGGGAGAATCCGGAAACCGTGACCCGTTTTCTGCGAGCCTCCGAGCAAGGCTGGCGCGAGTACCTGGAGGGCGATCCCTCCCCCGCCGACGAAATCATCCTCCGGCGCAACGCCGCCATGTCTCCGGAATTCATCGACTACGCCCGCCAGACCATGCGACGGCTAAACCTGGTGACGGGGAATCCGGAAGACGGCGAATCCATCGGCCGCCTCGATCGCGACCGGACCGAAAACCTCCTGCGCGAGATGCGGGCCATGGGTGTCATCGGCGACGGGTTGACCGTCGACGACGTCATGGCCGACCTGTTACACGAAGATTAAAAGACTCCCCGGGCGATCAATCCAGCAGACGCGTCGCCCAGATCGACACCCCTTCGCTCGACATCCCGGTAAAGGCCAGGGTGTCCCGTTGGTCTCCGGAATCCCACTGCCGGACAAAAACCCCGTGGTAAACCGCGCCGTCGATCGACAGGTCCGCGGTATCTTCGCCGGTGAGCTCCCAGCTCCCCGCGGCATCGCCCGATAACGTGCCATCGGACTCGATTTCGATCACCGCCGGCCGTTTGATCTCGCTGGAAATATCGCGCCCATGATTGACGTACTGATAGCGGCCGGCAACCTCTTCACCCGACACGGCGGCTCGCTCCTCCCCGGTATAACGGTGCGGCGCGATCAAGGGCCAGCCTTCCGAGTTCATCAGCAGCGAATGCACGCGAACGTGATGCCGCTGCCCCATTCCGGGGAAGCGACTGTGAAAAATGATATAGGCTTTGCCCGTGTCCTTATCGAAATAGGCGGAATTGTGCCCGGGGGAGACGTACCCAAGGCCCGGTTCACCGGCGTCGTTATTGAACTGAAAATTCCCCGCCAGCTTCGCTCCAAAGGGCTCGATGGAGCGGTCGTCGAAAATGGTGCCCTCCTCCCCGCGGACGTCGATCATGTCGTTACCCATGGGATCGAAATAGGGTCCGAAGGGACTGGCCGAACGCGCCACCCGGATATTGTAACCGCCGTTGGCATCCAGTCCGCCGAACGAAAGAAAGAGGTAATAATAGTCGGTCTCGGGATGATAGAGGATGTACGGCGCCTCGATCCGGCTGTGGTTGCCGCCCAGGAGTTTCTTGCCGTAACCCCGGCGCGGCAGGGGTTTCCCGGTTTCCGGATCCATTTCCAGGATAAAAATCCCTCCGGAATAGGAGCCGTAAACCATCCACAATTTCCCCTCCTTATCGAAAAAGACATGCGGATCGATGGCGTTGGGATGCACTGTGGCGTCGTAGATGGCCCCGTTTTCGCTCGGCTGATCCCACATTCCCGATTTCAGAAGGATGTCCACATGACGGTAGGGCCCCTCCACGTCATCCGCCACCGCGAGCCCCAACGCGGACCTCGGGGAATCACCGCGGCAAACACTGTAATAAAAGTAAAACCGTCCATCTTCCAACTGAATGACACAGCCGGCCCAGAAGGTCCGACTCTCTCCCCACTCCAATGCCTCCCGCATTTCTTCCAAAACGTTCGGAATCAGAGGATTGCCGGTTCTCACCCCCTCCGAGATCTGGGTCCACCGCATCAGGTCATCCGACTTGGCGGAGGCCAGGTGCGAGCCGAAAACGTAAAAGGTGCCGTCAACACGGACCACCATGGGATCGTGTACCGTGACCTCCTCGAACACCACCGGCGACTCGGCGGACAGCTGAGCGATCGAGAAAAAAAGGAGGGCTACCGGAATAATACCACGCAATGTGTTCATGATCAGGCTGGAATGTAAGGTGGATATCGATACTGAAGAACGATCGATCTCGGAATCATTCTGACCCTGAGTGCCGCCGCCGGTTCAACTCAAATTCCGGCCGTCTCAATTTGACAGTCCCACGGTCATAAACGTCGCTGAACAAACGTTAAAGTGGCGGTACTGATTTTCTCCTCTCATTGACCCGGCGAAGCGATTGCACAGCATCAGATTCGACCGGCGCACCGGCGCCCTCCCGCCGATTTCCACTGGAAATTGATCCGTATCAATTTCCGGGATTCCGGAACAGGCCATACTCAAGCCACTGCTTCCGAAAACGAACCTTTCAATCAGAAAAAATGTCTAGTACACAGGAATTTGCCGTGAAACTCCCCGGAAAACGCTTCCGTGCCATCCCCGAAGCCGATCGACAGGTCGCCAAGCGGGACGGCACCGTGGTGCCTTGGGACGCCGCCAAAATCACTCGGGCGATCGCCCTCGCCTTTTACGATGTCCGCCACGAAGGCGGCCCCAACCCGTTGCGTGACGACGCCGGGCGCCGCTACGGTCTGGACGCGAGCGATTTCCTCAAGGCGGTGGCCATAACCCAGCGGGCCAGCCAGATGTTGGAGCTTCACTATCTCCAGGGGAAGACCCCCGGCATCGAAGAGATCCAGGACGTGGTGGAAAAAGCCATCGCCTCCGAGGGCGAATGGGAAGTGGCCCGCGCCTACATCCTGTACCGGCAGATGAAAGCGGAGCTCCGCCTGCACCGCTACCAGGAAAACGGACTGCGCGAGTACATCGCCGTCTCCCGGTACGCCCGCTACCGCTCGGATCTCAAACGCCGGGAAACCTTCTCCGAGGCGGTGGATCGCGTCACCGCCATGCACTTGGAAAACTTTCGCCAACGCGAGCGTCCAAACACCATCGCGCCGGCGCTCGCCTCCCTGGCAAGCGATGGTGGTATCGGTGAGGACACCGCCGCACGGGTGCGGCAGATGTTCGGCGAAAAAGGCCTCACGCAGTTGATCGAGGACGCCTTTTCCGCGGTCAAGGAACAGCGGGTTCTGCCGTCCATGCGCTCGCTCCAGTTCGGCGGCGAGGCGATTCTTCGCTCCAACGCCCGGATGTTCAACTGCTCTTTCAGCCCGGTCGACCGCATCACCTTTTTCCGCGAGTACCTCTACCTCCTCCTGGCGGGCACCGGCTGCGGATTCTCGGTCCAGACCCACCACGTCGAACGCCTGCCCGCGCTGCCCAAACGCAAGGCCGAAATGGATCTCCCGGTCCGCCACCACACCGTGGGCGACACCATCGAAGGCTGGGCCGACGCGCTGCATGAACTCCTGCTCTCGTTTCTGGAAGGATACAAGCTGGAATTCAACTTCTCCCGGATTCGTCCGCGAGGCGCTCCCCTGATCACCTCGGGCGGCAAAGCTCCCGGACACCTCCCCCTCAAACGGGCGCTGCTGCGCACCGAGGAAATCCTCAACCATGCCGCCGGCCGCCGCCTGAAACCGATTGAAGCGTACGACATCTGCATGCACGTCTCCAAGGCGGTCCTGGCCGGCGGAGTGCGGCGCTCCGCCACCATCTGCCTGTTTTCAGCGGACGACGCGGAAATGATGGCCGCCAAAACCGGAGAGTGGTTCAACGAGAATCCCCAGCGCAGCGCCTCCAACAACTCGGCCGTGATCGTGCGCGACCAGGCCGAGGAAAATCGATTCCTGGAATTGTTTGAAGCGCAAAAGGAATTCGGCGAACCCGGGTTTTATTTCACCGCCGATCGGGAATACGGCTGCAATCCCTGCTGCGAAATCGGTCTGAACCCGGTCGTTCTCGGACCTCTCGACGAAGCGGATACCGCTCATCTGCGCTCGCTCGGTTACGACGGACCGCTCGAAGCGGACACCCGTTTATCCGGATGGCAAATGTGCAACCTCTCCACCATCAGCGCCGGAGCGGTGGCGAACGAGGACGACTTTTACGCCGCCTGCTTTCACGCCTCCGTTATCGGCACCCTGCAGGCTTCCTACACCGACATGCCCTACCTGGGACCGGTCAGCCGCTTCATCAACGAACGCGAATCCCTGCTGGGCGTCTCCATTTGCGGCATCATGGACCACCCCGAGGTCTTCCTCAATCCCGGCATCCTGGAGCGCGGAGCGACCATTTGCCGCGCCGTCAACGCCGCCGTGGCGGCGGCGATCGGCATCCGTCCGGCCGCCCGCGTCACCTGCGTCAAACCGGAAGGCACCGCCTCCCTGCTCCTGGGCACCGGATCGGGCATTCACCCGCACCACGCCAAACGGTATTTCCGCCGCGTCCAGTGCAACCGCAACGACCCGGTGTATCGACATTTCCACGACACCAACTCCCACATGACCGAACGCTCGGTCTACAACCCGGATACCGACGACGTGATCCTGTTTCCGGTGGAGGCCCCGGAATCGGCCATCTTCCGGAACGAAATCGACGCCGTGCCCTTCCTGGAATACGTGCGCCTCGTCCAGAAGTACTGGGTCCAGGCCGGTCGCGCCTCCGAGCGCTACTCGCCCGGCCTCCATCACAACGTGTCCAACACCTGCACCGTGAAGCCGGAGGAATGGGATGCCGTGGCCCGATTCATCTGGGAAAACCGGGAATACTTCACCGGCATTTCGCTGCTGGCACATTCCGGCGACAAAACCTACGCCCAGGCCCCCCGCGAAGAAGTCACCACCGAAGAGGACGTCGCCCGCTGGAATCGCCTGCGTTACAAACCGGTCGATTACACCACGCTCCTGGAACAACGCGACGACACCTCACTCAAGGAAACCGTCGCCTGCGCCGGCGGCGCCTGCGACCTGTAACGTTTCATCGTTTAGAAAATCAAATCGGAATCGCGCCTCTGCTTCCCGGAGAGCGGCCCTCCCCGCCGGTGTGCGGGCAAGACACCCAGCGCGGCCATGCGGGAGCATGGCCCTCCAGGGGAAACCGATGGTTCGCCAATCGGGCGAGAACGCCCTCGAGGGCGGCGCTCCCGCGCCGCCGGTGCGTGCAGGATGCACGCGCTCCCAGGCCGATGCGATTCGGCTAAGCGGCTTCAATCAAATCGTTAACCGAGCACCATTCGTTTTAAAACAGCGTGGTCAATCCAACCAACAGTCGCTACACTCATCCCCATGAGCTCTGACCCATTCAGCCTGTTCACCCGGTGGCTGGCCGATGCCGGCAAGGCCGGCCTGACCGAACCCAACGCCTGCGCGCTGGCCACCGCCTCGACGGAAGGCCGGCCGAGTTGCCGCATGGTGCTCCTCAAGGACCACGGACCCGACGGATTCGTGGTTTACACGAACCTCGACAGTCCCAAAGCCCGCGACCTCAAAGCGAACCCGCAAGCGGAACTCTGTTTTTACTGGATGCCGCTAAAGCGTCAGGTCCGCGTTCACGGGCCGGTCCAGCCGGTCGACGACGCCACCGCGGACGCCTATTTTGCCAGCCGCCCCCGCTTGAGTCGCATCGGCGCCTGGGCTTCCCGTCAGTCGCAACCGATGAAAACCGCGCTTGAGCTGGAGAAAAACGTGATGGCGGTTACCGCGCGATACGGTTTCGGAGAAATCCCCCGGCCGGACAACTGGTCCGGTTTCCGGCTCCTCCCCGAAACCATCGAGTTCTGGGTGGAAAAACCCTTCCGCCAACACCACCGGGTGATTTTCCGCCGGGACCACGAAACCTGGATCAAAGAACGCCTTTTCCCATAAACGATTCAGGTAGGCAGAATGGCGCTCGGTTAAGCTCGTTCATCGTTTGAGAAGCCGAATCGGAATCGAAATCGCCCCTCTGCTTCCTGGGGGGCGGCGCTCCCGCGCCGCCGCTGCGTGCAGGATGACCGCGCTCCCAAGCCAGCGGCCATGCGGGAGCATGGCCCTCCAGAAAGAAAGAACCGGTGGTTCGCCGATCGGGCGACAACGCCCTGGAGGGCGGGGATCCCGCGCCGCCGGTTGCCGCCGGATTGGCGAGTGCTGCGCATTAATCTCAAGCTTTACTGTCAAAGCCCCCGGCGTTTCAATGGCCGGTGTCAATGAATACGGAAGCAACAACTGCCGATAAAAAAAACCGGCACGCCTGGTGCATGTACGACTGGGCCACCAACGGGTACCAGGTGACCACTGCCTCGGCGCTTTTTCCGGTGTTTTTCGTCGAAGCGATCGTGCCGGAAGGGTTTTCCATTTTCGGGAGAGAAGTCCCGGCCTCCGGGTTATGGGGTCTGGCACTGGCCACCGCGGCAATCCTGGTGTTTATGATGGCCCCGGTTCTGGGAGCCATCGCCGACTTCACCCTGCTCAAACGAAAATTTCTCATGGCCTTCGCCTGGGGTGGATGTCTATTTGCCTCGCTGCTTTTTTTCGCCACCCCCGGACTGGTCTGGCTGTCCCTCCTGACGTTTGTGGCGGCGCAGGTGTGCTACACCGCCGGCAACGTTTTCTACAATGCCTTTATTCCGTCTCTGGCCGAGGATGACGACATGGACGAACTTTCCGGCCGGGGTTTCGCCTACGGTTACATGGGCGGGGCGCTGCAGTTCACGCTGGCCCTGGGGCTGGTTTCGGGCCACGACTTGATCGGACTTTCCGCAGAAATGGCGGTGCGAATCGCCCTGTTGAGCGCCGGCCTCTGGTGGCTGGGATTTTCCGCCTACACCTTCATCCATCTCCGGGAAACCCCTCCCCCGGGCTTCCGCGAAACGACGTTCTCCAATCCGTTCGCCGCCATCCGGCACGGGACCAGTCAAACCTGGTCCATCACCCGCCGCCTGCCCCGCTTTCCCGCTCTGCTTCTTTTTCTGCTGGCTTTCTTTTGCTACAACGACGGCATTCAGACGGTGATCGGCGTCTCCGCGGCCTACGGGAAAGACGAACTGGAACTGGGAACCCAGGCGATCATGATCACTTTTCTGATCGTGCAATTCGTCGCCTTCGGCGGCGCCCTCCTCTTTTCGCGTCTGGCGACCGCCATGGGTACCAAGAACGCGTTGCTACTCTCGCTCGTCGTCTGGAGCGGCGTGGTTATCTACGCCTATTTTCTCCAACCCGGCGCGATCGTCGGATTTTTCATCCTCGGTCTCATCGTCGGCCTCGTGCTGGGGGGCAACCAGGCCTTGAGCCGGTCGCTCTTCGCCAGCATGATCCCGCGCGAATCGTCGGCCAACTTTTTCGGGTTTTTCACCGTATTCCACAAACTTTCCGCGATCCTGGGACCCCTCCTTTTCGGGGGCCTGGCCATCCTTTTCGGATCCTCCCGCCCGGCTATTCTGGCGATCATCGTGTTCTTTATCGTCGGAGGCCTGCTGCTCGCCCTTGTGGATGTCGAGAAAGCGCGCAACTCCCGGGGCCTGTGGCTGGAAAAAACACCTGGTCGCCCGGCGGACCAACCGCCAATGTAATAATACCATTCTATGAAGATCATTCACCACGCTCTCGGCCTTCATTTCCATCAGCCCCTCGGGAACCTGCTCGCCCTGCACAAGGATCCGACCCAAAGCTGGGAAGCCACCCAGATCCTGCGCAGCTACGAACGCCCGTTGCATTTCATCGGAAGCTGGTCCGACGTCGCGCGGTTGCACTTCAGTTTTTCCGGCACCCTGCTCCGGCAGTTGGAGGATCCGGCGGTACGTGAAACCTTCGCCGACATCGTCGATATCGAAGGTCTGCTGGAGGGATACCGCCGTGCGCCGTTCGAAATCGTGGCCAGCGGTTTATACCACCCGGTGTATCCGCTGATTCCCGACACCGACTGGGACGCGCAAACCGAACACTGGCTGGGACTCGGCAAGCACCTGCTGGAGCGCGAGTGGTTCCAGGGATTCTGGCCGCCGGAAATGGGATTTTGCATGGAGATGATCCCCATGCTGGCCCGGCACGGATTCCGTTATGTCCTGGTGGATTCCTATTACATCAAACCAAAACGAGAGATGCGCTGGGAGGAGATGCGCTACCGTCCCTACCTGGCGCGGCACGACGGCGCCGAGATCATTGTGATTCCCCGCGACCGGGAACTGTCGGACGCCCAGGAGTCGGGCCTCGACCCCGGCTGGTTCGAACACGAACTGGTCGAGCGCACCAAGTGGTGCGACTGGCCGCCGCTGGTCACCACCTGGACCGACGGCGACAACGGCGGCTGGTTCCGGACCGGTGACTGGGAAGCCGGCTTTTGGGGCCATTTCCTCCAGCCCACCCTGCAAAAACACCGCGATGGGAAACTCGCCTATCGCCCGACCCACATTCCGGAATACCTGGACCTTCATCCGCCCACCGAAGAAGTCGAGGTTCATCCAGGCGCCTGGAACACCGGCGATCACTGGGGCGGAGACTTCATGCAGTGGACCGGATCCCTTCTGCAGAAGAAGGGATTCGATGAAATCAAAAACGCCAGCCGCTATTACCGTCAGGTGGTCAAGGAGTTCGAATCCGCCAAACCAACCCTGACCGATCCCGAGGAATTGCGCGGCCTCCTTTTGCAGGGCTACGAAGCGATCCTGCGCGCCGAAACCAGCTGCAACTTTTACTGGGGCTCCTCGTGGGTGGCCAAAAGCTTCGACGATCTGGAACAGGCCTACCGTTGCCTCGACAACGTCCGCGCCCACATCGCGGAATCATCCGCCCTTTGATCGTTCGAACGATGAAGGACAACCGCTTCTCGCTTTCCGGTTGAATCCGGCGGCAAACGGAGGCAGGTTGGACCGTTTATCACGTTTGACTGGCATGAAAAAAGTTCTCATCGCGATGTCCGGCGGAGTGGACAGCGCCGTGGCGGCGCTCCTGCTGCGGCGCCAAGGGGTTCCGGTCGAAGGGGCCTACATGAAGAACTGGATCAACGACGAAGAGCAGATCCGGGGCGACTGTCCCTGGCAACAGGACATCGAGGACGCCCGGGCGGTGGCCGAGGCCCTGGACATTCCCTTCCGGGTGGTCAACCTGATGGAGGACTATCGCGCGCGCATCGTCGATTACCTGCTGGAAGGTTACCGTCACGGAATCACCCCGAATCCCGACGTGATGTGCAACCGCGAGATCAAGTTCGGCGTGTTCCTCGACTACGCCCTCGCGGAAGGATTCGACGCCGTCGCCACCGGCCACTACGCCCGGCGCGAAACCGATCCCGAAGGCCGGCCGGTCCTGTTGCGGGGAAAGGACGAAAAGAAGGACCAGTCCTACTTTCTCGCCATGATGCGCCCGGACCAGATCGCCCGGGCGGTATTCCCCATCGGTCACCTGACCAAGCCGGAGGTACGTCGCATCGCGCGCCAGGAGGGCCTTCCCAACGCCGCCAAGAAGGACAGTCAGGGCATTTGTTTTATCGGCAACATTCGTATGCGCGATTTTCTGACCCACTATCTGCCCGACAATCCGGGCGATATCGTCGATACCCAGGGTCGCGTCCTGGGCCGGCACCGTGGTCTGCACCTTTACACCATCGGGCAGCGCCGCGGAATCGGAATTCCCTCCAACACCGACAACGCCTTTTTTGTGGTGGTCGGCAAGGAGCAGGAAAACAACCGTCTGGTGGTGGCTTTCGACCGCCCGGATTCACCCGGCCTTTACTCCAGTCGCGTGGTGGTGCGCGGACTCTCCTTCACCGGCATTCCCATCATCGACCCGACAAAACTCGAAGCGCGCCCCCGCTACCTGGATCCGGCGCAGGAAATCGCTTTCACGCCCCTCGGCGAAGGCCGCGCCGAAGTGCGGTTCGCCCAACCCCAGCGCGCCCTTGCCGCCGGTCAGATCCTGGCCCTTTACCGCGGCGACCTCCTGCTGGGCGGCGGCGTTTACGAAACCATCGACGCCTGAATCATTTTGTGGCGACAATTCCCCCGGCCCCTGTTTGTTTTCCGGAATGACGGATACGGGAATGCTCACCACGAACCGCAAGGCGCTCACGGTCAATCTCGACCCCGCCAAATACGGAACCTTCGCGGAAATCGGGGCCGGCCAGGAAGTCGCCCGGCATTTTTTTCGCGCCGGCGGCGCCGCGGGAACCATCGCCAAATCGATCTCGGCCTACGATATGAAGTTCAGCGACGAGATCTACGGCCGCAGCCAGCGCTACGTTTCCCGCGAGCGACTCACCACCATGCTGGCCCACGAGTACAACCTCCTGTTGGAACGGTTGCGCGAGGCCCGCGGCGCCGAATCGACATTCTTCGCCTTCGCCGACACCGTGGTGGCGCGGAGCTACCGCAACGAAAACGACGGCTACGGCTGGCTGGGAATCCGGTTTCAATTTCAACCCGGGGGCGAACCCCATGACATCATTCTCCACTGTCACCTCCTGGATAAGGAAAACGTCAACCAGCAACAAACCCTGGGCGTGATCGGGGTCAACCTGATCTACGGGGCCTTTTATTACCGTGACAATCCGGCCTCACTGATCGAGTCCCTGGGCGACAACCTGCATAAAGACCGGTTCGAGATCGACATGATCAAGTTCAGCGGACCGGATTTCCGCTACGCCGACAATCGCCTGATGAGCCTGCAACTGGTGCAGTACGGCATGACCAATGCGGTCATGTTCGGACGAGACAGCGACGTGCTGCAACCTTCCGAAATCCTCTACAAGAAGGCGGTTTTTGTCCAACGCGGCAGTTTTCGCCCGATAACCCGGGTCAACGTAGACATGCTCGAGTGCGGCCTGCGCCAGTTCACCGCCGAACCCACGGTCGCTGGAATCGACATCCAGGTGCTGATGGAGCTCACCATGAACAACCTGCTGGCCTCCGGCGAAGTGGACCACGACGATTTCCTGGCCAGGGTCGACATCCTGAGCTTCCTCGGCTACCCGGTCATGGTTTCCAACTACCCGGAACACTATCGCCTGGCCGCCTATTTCCGCCGCTACACCAAAGCCATGATCGGATCGGTCATCGGGATCAACAACCTGGTGGAAATTTTCAACGAGAAGTATTACGAACACCTCGAGGGCGGCATCCTCGAGTCATTCGGCCGCCTGTTCAAGAACACCGTCAAACTTTACGTTTACCCGATACGCCGCGAGGGGCTGGAGCACTACGGCAACCGCACCGGAAACCCCTCTGTTCTGGAAGGCGCCAAGGCGGCGGGAGAAGACCTCATCACAACCGAGAACCTCCACGTTCCCCAAAAACTCCGGCATCTCTATCGCCACCTGACCGAAAACGGATACCTCGAACCCGTCACCGGATTCGACGAAAGCCTGTCCCACATCTTCTCCCGCGATGTGCTCCAACGCATCCAAACTGGAGACAAGAGCTGGGAAAAGATGGTGCCGCCGGAGGTGGCCGAGATCATTAAAGACCGCGGGCTTTTCGAGTGTAAACGACAGCGCCGCAAACTCAGCACCCGCTAGCCGATGCGATACATCGTTTGAGAAATCGAATCCAAAGAATCAATCCTCCGCGCCCGATTGAGAACCACCCTCGGCATCCACCGAAACCTCCCCCGGCTGCGGCAGGTCCGGACTGCCGAAACGGTGCAGTAATCCGGCGGCGGCGAACACCAGGGCCAGGGCGCACAAGGCGATGCTGTTTTTTGCGAGAGCGGTCTTGTTTTTCATACTGCGATCAAAGCAACATCACCGCCCGGCAAGCGGCTGTCCATCGGAATTCACCGGAAAATGAAGCCCGGTCAAAGATTAACCACGATGGCGATTACCAGAAAGATAACGATCACCGCCACCAGGATACTGATGAACAGGACCGGCACCTTTTCGTCTTTTTTCTTTTTCGAGGATCGACGGGTTTTTGGTTTCATCGTGACAGATCGCAATTCGGAAACCCTCAAAGCAAACCATTCAACGCCCGCAAGCAAACCAAATTCCACGGGAATTGATTTTCGGCAAAAAGGTGGGACGAGGGCAAATCCCGTAGGGCCGTGCTTTAGCCGGCTCTTGGAACCGACCGCAAACAGCGAGGCGAGGGAGGCGAGAGGCGAAAAGTTGAAACACTGAAACAAAGAACAAGAACTACAAACCAGGAACAGCGGCTCCGCCGCTTCCCTGGAGGGCCATGCTCCGCCATGGCCGCGCGGGCATCTTGCCGGCGGCGCGGGAGCGCCGCCCTCCAGGGAAGAACCCTACTCAGCGGCGCCCTCTTTGGAGCACGGTGGCATCGCTGCGGCGCGGATCTTCGGCGGGTTCGCCACGGGATCGCAGGCGATCGACAACTGTGTTACCGCGTTCCGGGGACGCCGATTCGGTGGTTCGCGAACGGACGATGGCCGGGCGGCTTTCCCGCTGATTGTTTTGCGCTTCGGTTCCGCTTTCGCGGTCCCGCCTCCCGGCATCGGGCCGGTCCGGCGGCGTCGTTGGACGTTGGACCGAAGAATTGTCCTGTTCGGGTACGGAAACCGTGGGACGGTTGCCGCGGCCTAGTGAAGTATCGGTTGATCGCGTGGTATCGCGGTCTCGGAGGCGCTCGGAATTGACATCCCCCCGGCCGCCGGTTTCGGATCCCCCGCGCCGATCGTCCCAGGGATTCTCGTTCGCGGTGCCATCCCGATCACGGCCAGAGCCACGTTCGCGCGTCTCTTCAATCTGTCGACGGATTTGTTCCGCCCGATCGCGGGCGGATTCGGTCCCGGTGCGCCCGTATTCGCGTTCCAGGGACTCGTTCCGGTAACGCACCCCCCGTCGATGATAGGGATCGTGACGCCACGGCGGGGCCTCATCGAGATCCCGGATCCGCTCCGGCGGACGGTGTATCACCACCGTGTTGTGAACCACCGTATGATGGTGATGGTGGTGGTGGTTATTCACAATCACCACTTGGCGCCGGTGCCAGCTCCAGTCGGTGACGAAGAGCCCGGAGGTCACGCGAATGCCACCGACCCAGATGATCCGTGTGCCCACGAATTGATGGGAGGGCGGCGCCCAAACGACCGGCGGATGTGTCGGCCATATCCACCTGCCAAACACGACGTGAGGATTATAATAAGGAATGTACAAGACGCCCGCCTGGGCGGGTTCTATGATAAAAATATCGCGCTCGCGAATGACGCGGATCTCGTTGGAAGTTTGCAGGTAACCGCCGTCATGGGCCACCGCGCGCAAGTCCTGGATGGTTTCCATGACATCCAACGGCTGCACGAGAAACGCCTCGCCCAGGTTGCGAGTCCAGGAGAGGTCCTCGTTCATGTGAGCTAGAATCCGGGGAAACGCCAGGAGCGCCTTGACGCTCGGATCCCAGTCTTGGTCCGCCGCCGCGGCAACGGCGGCTTCGCCTTGAAGGTGAGAACGCTGAGCCAACCATCGCGCCGCTTCCACAACTTCGAGCGGATAAGTGGAAGCGATCAGGATTTGCGCCAGCAGTGGGTCGGAATAGAGCGCTATAGGCGCGAGCATCTGATCGAGCTCGGCTTGACTGAATGGGGTTTCATTTTGGGCTGAAACCGGCGAAAACGCGATAAAGGCGGCGAAGGGGACGATGACCAGGATACGTTTCATGGCGTTTCTCCGATGGTTTTTACCTGTTAGGATGCAAGGGTTAGACGGCTCAAGGGGTCGTGACGCCATGAAGCCGCGCCGAAACCCGTTCTTCCCAGAATAAACAAAGAATCGAAAAACGCAAATCGATGGAGCCGACTTCGGGAAAACCGGACAGGGCGCCCCCCCGCTCATCCCCTGCCTCTCTCCGTGATCTCCGTGTTTTGTCCTTTTCATTGCCCGGAGGGCACCCATGAGAAGGCTCCCTTCGGGACTCGCTATCGCTCACCATCTCCGTGCTGCCGCACTGGGCTAGCGCAGCGAGTGGTTGGTTCTTCCCGGTTCCGGGTTTTTACGAATTCCTTTGTTGGATCTGCTCGGGCTTCCGCCTTTACCAGTGAATCGGGATTTCATCTTCCTTGCTTATTATGCCGCACCTACTGGACGGATACCAAACGGAAAAAGCGTTGGGGATGAAGAATATCTCCGGTGTTTCGCCATCCCAGATGTTCCAGTGTCCTGAGCGCGGTCCAGGTTTCGAACTCGTCCCATTGAAGCAAATCATCGGAATATTCAACCCGATATCGCTGCCCCACCCGCAGATGCGAACCCACGATCCCGGTAAAATTCGGGTTTCCCATATACATGCTCAGCTTTTCCGCCGGGGAGCTTTCGCCAATCGGACGGATCGTGATCGACGCGTACTGCATTCCCCCGGATTGAAGACGCCAGTAGACTTCGGTGACGCCCTTCATTTCCTCGAACACAAGCGTTTGCGGTCCCTCGCTCAGATCGACAGCGACCTCCTCGGCGATAATTCCTTGGTCGGGAAGCCGTCCCCGGAACAGTACGGTGGACTGATGGTTTCCTCCAAGTGGATGAACCTCCAGATTCACCAAATCGAACAACCCGCTGTTCGTCCGCGAAATACCGGTGTCGGAAATCGATTGATTGTTGAAAATCGCCGGCTCCGCGCCCGCATTCGAGTGGTCCGACTGCAGGTAGGTAAGATATCCGGTAATGGCCGAAACGGTCACTCCGTCTTTCTGATAGTACGCTCCTACCCCGATGAGGTCCGTGCCCGGCACATCGAACTCCGGAAAACGAATCTCCTGCAGGTCGGCCGCTCCTAAAGTCCTCCACAGGCCGCACAGCAATAAGCCGATAGCAAGCATTCGGTGATTGGTTGTTTTTCGTTTGATCGGCATCTTGGGATTTCTGGGGTTCTTCTTCGCGACCTTCGCAGCCTTGAGCGAGTCTGCGAGCGGGTGGTTTGTTCTTATCTTGGTCTTTGGCGCCGAGCTCAGAAACAGGAAGCAATCTTCAACCACAGATATCACCGATGGGCACAGATAAGAAATCTCGCCTTTGAATCTGTGTCTTCCGTGCAATCTGTGGTCAAATCCTCCTCCTGGATTCCTTTATTTCGTGCATTTTGTGTATTCTGCGGTTCACATTGCCTTGGTCTTCCTCCTTCGCCAAGGCTACGGTGGACAGGTTGGAGTTTTAATCCGGGGGAACACCGCGGTCAGCCCTTAAAATAAAACCTAACGGTCATTGAGATCCTATCCCAACCCGGCGGCAACGGCGGAGCGTTGCCCTCCAGAATATCTTGCTAGTTCTTGGTTCTTGGTTCGAGGTTTTTTCGCCCGTTCGCCCCATCTACCACGTCCCTCGCCCCTCGCTTCCTTCCGGCCGAGCCTCGCCCCGTCACTTCTTTTGAATACCAAAGAGCCCGGAGCCGGGAACCAAAAACCAAGAACAGCGCGGAACGCGCCCCGTCGCTTGGGGGCGGAATGCCCAGGGTGGGACTCGAACCCACACACCTCTCGGCACCAGATCCTAAATCTGGCGTGTCTGCCAATTCCACCACCTGGGCTGTGGAAGCATTCACAGGAAACGATTCCGCGCGCGCAGGCAAACTAAAATCGGAGGGGTGGGGCGATCAGGGGGAGACGGCGAAAAGGGCGAGAGACGAGGGGCGTGACGCGATGGCTTCAGGCTCTGGGTGCGGCCATGGCGGAGCATGGCCCTCCAGGGAGGCGGAAGAGCGCTGTTCTTGGCCTTTTCGCCCATTCGCAGACTCGCCGACTCGCCCCTCATTGCGGGCGGTTCGGAACGCCGGCTTAAGCACGGCGCTACGGGTTTGTCCCTCGCCCCACCTGCCTCAATTCGTGAGGGCGTGGACGAAGATGTTGACGCCGAGTTGGGTGTAGAAGGTGTGGGCGTAGTCGCTGATTTCGCTGCTGTGGTAGTAGCGGAAGATGCGCCAGGTGCCGTCGGGTTCGTTGACCCAGGAGGGTTTGGCGGGTTCCTGGGAGTAGATGACGTCCTGGCGGCCGTCTTCGCGGACGGCTTCGAAGCGTTCGCCGCGGTAGGCGGCGTCGCGGAGTTGTTCTTCCAGGCCCTCGGAGCTTTCGCGGACGCGAAAGGAGATGCGATTGGACCAGGTGCCGCGTTCGGTTTTCCCCCAGCCCATGGCGACGATGGGTGAGGCCAGAACCGCGATGCGGTCGTCGACGCGCAAGCCCATGAAGGAATAGGTTCCCTGGGGCCACTTTTCGTTCACCACGTAATCCCGAACGGTTTCAGGGAGTTCGTCCACCGGGGGCAGGCCGGAGTAAAAGCTGCGAAAGAGGCGGTGCGACCGGGGCAGACGCCGGAACGAGGTGTCGGGATACAGATCCCGGAAAAGCGCCTCCAGGACGGGACTGACCTGCCAGTCGGCAAAGCTGTGGTGCTGACCGTGACTCACATCACCGCGCAGGAACTCGGAATTGATGCCGGCGTCGATGTACAGGAAACCGCCGCGGTCGAGAAAGCGTTTCAGATTCTCCCTCTCCCGCGGACTGAGATCCCAATCGACCCGGTCGCCGTAGTTGGCGTAGATCAGCGGCGTGGTGAAAATGCGTTCGTCCTCGAAGGACTCAATGATCATGGGGTCGGGATGCAGCCGCAGCGTGGTCTCCTGGTTTATGTGCTGGATCAGAGTCGGCAGCGCCGCCGGAAAATTGCGCCGCAAGGGATTCCCTTCCACCAACTGCGCCACCCGCACCGCCCCCGCCTCCGGCGAACCGGCGTTCCTCGGCGGGGAAATGGCGCCGAATCCACCGGGGAGCAGAAAAAGAAAGCTGATCAACAGTACGAACGAGAGACGCGTCATGCTCATATCCTATCCAGGTTTAACCCATGCACAAGGGGAGATCTCACAGCCGTCCGCTGTGACGGGCAAGGTGTTGTTCAATGGCGGCGCGCAGAGGGGTGCTCGGATTTCTTTCGATGAAGCTCTGCAACTCGGTCAGGGTGCCGGAGGTGACCTGACTCATCAGACCCCTGAGGGCGATATCGCGTATGTTGGTGTCCCGATCGCCCAGGGACAGACCGAGAATCTGCTCCCAGCCGTCCATCCGTCTTCCGGGCATCTCCCGCAGCACGGCGGCCCGCACCCCGGAATCGGGATCCAACAGGAGTTCCATCAGGATATCCTCCCCGGTGCGGCGTTCGATGTAACGGGTCAATTCCACCGTGCCGGCCCGCACGTCGGCCCAGCGGCTTTCGGCGGTTTCCTCGGCCAACGCGATCGACACGCGCTGCGGGAAACGGCGAAGAAATTGCAGCGCGACCCCGCGGGTCTGTGACGACGAGTCCTGCAGCAGGGTCATGACTTCTTCATCGCGCACGCTTTCGGGGAAGCGGGGGAAGTACACCCGCGCGGCTTCGTAGCGCAGTGCCGGATCCTCGTGCTCCATCCACAGGCGCAGAAACTCCTCGGCTTCGGCCTGGAGGAATATGGTGGCTTCGATGGCCCGGCGCGAAAGGTCCCGCGAAGCGCCCCGCTCTTCCAGGGCGTTCCACAACGCCCGATAGGCTTGGGCGGACGGGTCCTGCCGGAAGTAACCGAGGAAGGCCTCCAGCGCGATCTCCGGATCCTCGTCCCGGCGCAGAACCTCCAGAGCGCTCCGGGCTCCGCTGTGCCGGCTGTCGCTCAGCAAACGGGTCAAAGTCAAACGATAAATCCGGTCCGGATAATCCACCAGGTCGAGCGCCTGCGAAGCGATAAAATCGGGCGAAAACTCCCGCGAGGCCACTTCCAGGCCTTCGATGGCGACCTCCCGGTTGGAATCGCGAATCAGCTCCGACACCAGGTCGCGGGGGAGCGGCAGGTAGAGCTGCCGGTAGTGACGAATCATATTGCGCCGCACGGTGGCGTCGTCATCGCGAAAGGCTTCCAGGAAGATCGCTTCCAGTTCGGGCGGGATATCGCGCACCGGCTGACGGTGCTGCGGCAGGATGGTGACCGGAAATCCCTGCACCACCATGGGCAGGATGTTGGACGCGATCCGGCGGATGCCGACATCCGGATCCCCCACCCGGCGCCCGATGCGCACCGCGGTCTGTCCGGTGTAGATGCGCTGGGTTTCGAAGAGCGACACCAGGGCCGCCTGGCGGACCAGCGCCTCTTCATCCTCCAAGGCCCGCACCACCGCCATCTCGGCCTGCGGCACCGGGTATTTGCCCAACAGCATGACCGCGGAACGGCGGACTTCGGGGTTGGGCGAGTCCACGTTGGCCAGCGCCCGTTGCACGGTTTCAGACCAATACGGTTCATCGGTGCCGGGCGGCGGCTGCAGCGGCCGGCTTTCGGGCAGCGGCAACACCGGGGAACCCAACGGCGGCGAGGCGGGAGTCCGCGTGTCGCGCTCGGTTTCCGGCTGGGCCTGCGCCCCGAGGAACCCCGGAAGGGCAAAGACGATCCAGCAGGCGATCAGGAGTTTCCAGGAATGGGATTTTATTGGGGATGAGGGCTCACACGGAGACACGCCCTTGACGAGTTCAGGCCGGTGAGAACCACGGAGGTTGGCGGGCGATGCATTGACTGCGCCTCCGGAAAAAACATCTGTTGTTCGTGCCGTCATAAATCGATCTCGAATCATTTACTTCAATCCCATCCGCCGGCGGAAAAACCATTCTCCGGCCAGCGCGGCGAAAAAGACCAGCAGCAGCCAACCCTGGTCGGCCCAGTAGCGGCGGGTGTCGCGCACCGGAATCTCGCGCGCCAGGGGAAGGTCGTTGAAGCGCGCCACTTCGGAGTAATGGTAAAAATCCCCGCCGGTAACCCGCGCCAGATCGCGCAGGACGGACTCCCGGTAACGCGTGTCCTCGCCCTCCGCTCCGGCGTGGGTGGCCAGAAAATAAACCTCCCGCTCCATGCGCTCGCCGTCCGGAAACTCAATCCGGTATTGGGCGCGGTACTCTCCCGGCGCGGTCACGGTGTGGGTGGCCCGGTAACGGCCCGGAACGTCAAAGGAAGGCTGCAAGCGGCGTTCCCAGGTTTCTCCCTCCGGATCGGTGATGCGCACCGTCACGGTGGAATCGCGCGACGGCCGGAAATCCGATCCGAGCACATTGGCCTCGAACGGCACCGCCTCACCCAGGGCGTACTGCTCGCCCTGTGACGCCACCGTCAGACGCGGCTTCCCGGCCGAGGACAACCAAACCAGGAGATTCTGCCAGAACAGACGATGCTGCTCCATGCCGCCGTCGGAGGCCATACGCCACTGCCAGGTGGTTTCCGAGCCGAGGTGTGCGATTCGACCCGCGCCGAACGCCTGGGCGGCCATGATCGCCTCGTTCCGGCCCTCACGCAGCAGCACCGGGCGGGCGCCGGGTTTCCATTCGGTGGCGATCGCCGCCGGCAACCCGGCTTCCAGGAAAAGGCTCGGACTTCCGAAAAGCCTTCCCCCTTCGAGGTGGGAAAAGATGGGCGCCGGCTCCAGTTCCAAACGTATCCGTTCCCCCATAACGCGGTCCTCGACCGAAACCACCGGCAAAGCGCCGCCGATAACCGGAGGCACCCCGTTGAGCGGCCCGAAAAACAGGGCTCCCCCGCCCCGCACGGACACGAAGTCGGCCAGAGCGGCCACGCCTTCCTCCGAAAGCTCCGGCAAGAGGCGGGTGTCGACCAGAATGGCGTCGAAGCGGTTAAAAAAGGCCCGGTCCTCGGGAAAGGCGTCGGGCGGGACCGCTTCCTGGTTCTCCTCCGACAGGGCGTGAAAGAAAGCCCCCTCGCCGGTACGGATCACGCTCTGTATTCCGATCTGCTCCGAGGCCCCCACTCCGCGTTCGATGAAGCGGTACTCGGGACTCAGGCGACTGCCGAGGTAGAGTACGGAAAAAGCTTCGGGTTCCTCCGCGTTGACAAACGCATAACGGATTTTCTCCCGCGCTCCCCCATTGGCTCCCGGCTCGTTGACGGAAAGGCGATAGAGGTGCTCGCCGCGCTGGAGCGGGGTCACGGTAAAGGACTCCCGATGCTCGCGGGCGCCGGACTCCAGTTGAATCTCCCGCTCCTCCACCACCCCGTTTTCGTCGCACAAAGTCAGTCGCACCTCGGCGCCGGACCCGGTGGTGTTGGCGAGATTCACCGGCAGTTCCACCGGCTGGCCGCGCTCGGTGCGGAACCGGGCGGCGGTAAAATCCGCCCGAACGTCACCCGGCGCCTGGCGTGAGCCCACACCGATGGCCGTGATCGGAATGCCCCGATCGCGGAAACGCCGCGCCGCCTCCTGCGGGGGCGTGCCGGCGTTGTTGTGTCCGTCGGACACCAGGATCAACGCGCCCAGGTTATCCCGTCGCGCCTCCACCCGCTCAAGGGTTTCGTCCAGGACGTCGCCGATGGCCGTGCGGCCGGGGAGGATGGCCAGATGCTCATTATCAAGCGGCGCCAGCCGCTCGGCGAAGCGATGCCGGTCGACCCAATAACCCCGTTCTTCGATCAGACCGAAAGGCGGGGCGTCCGAATCCGCCAGCCACGACGTCACCAGTTCGCGCCGGGTCATGGTTCCCCCGCGAACATCGCGCGCCTCCATGCTGCCCGAGGCATCGACCAGGACCGCGACGCGAAAGCCCTCGGCATCCGGTTGCTGGCGCACCGAATAGGGATTCAGGAGCAGCAGGAGAATTGCCAGCAGTCCGGCCACTCGCAGCCCCGTCAACAGCCCCAGGTAGGACGGACGCAAAAGCCGGCGCAAGCGCAGTTGGGTCCAGATGACCACCCCCAACACCAGCAACGCGGCCAGCAGCAGCCACCCGGGCGAAAATGGCGTATCCACACCGATCATGGCGTCTCACTCAAATTTCTAAAGTACTGTTCCACCAAACCGCGGTACCTTTCCGGCGGCTCACCTCCGCGCCGGCTCAAACGGATTTGGCGCTCGACCTCCATGGCCAGAATGCGCTGCTCCAGGCTGCGTCCGGCCGCACTCAGCAGCGATTCCAGCCGCAGGGGGTTGGGCCGCTCCGCGCCGGCGCCCTCCATCCCGAGAAGGGAGCCGGAAATTTCGCGCAGACCGCTATCGTCGAATCCTTCCCCGATCTGACCCAATCCTTCGCCGATTTGCTGGCTGAGCTCGCGCATCCGCGCGCTCGCCTCCTCGCCCGCCTGGCCGAACATTTCCCGCAGTTCCTGCTGCGCCTGCCGGATCTGTTGCAGCGCTTCCACCAGTTGCTCACGCGAGAAAGCCGGCATGCCTTCGCCGGCCTCGCGCAGTTCCTGGGAGAATTGCTGCAAACGCCCGGCGAGTTGCTCCTGGATTTCGCCCGCGCGGTCCGGCCGCTGGTAGAGCAGAGCGTTGGCCGCGCGATCCATATCCCCGGCCAGTTGTTCGTCCCGCAGGTCGCGACCCAGCGCGAACAAGGCCTCGGCCACCTCGGGATGCTCGTCCATCATATCCAAGGCCTGCCGGTCCATGGCGGCCAAAAGATCCTCGTAGGAGTCGCGCATCCGCTCCTGACGATCGCGCTGCGCCGCCAACTGGCCCGGGTCGGGCGAAGGTTCCGCGGCCAGGCCGCGGCTGGTTTCGGCGGCGGCGCCGTGCTGTTCGGAAAGGGCCTCCGCCCATTGGGAAAGACGGTCCACCTCGCTGGAGGTGGCGCGCTCCAGGAGTTCGTTCAATTCGTCCCCCGCGGCCAGCAACGCGGCGCGCGCCCGCTCGCCCTCACGCTCCGCACGGTCCAGGCGATCGGCGAGCGTCTCCCGTCCCGCCTGATCCATAAACCCGGCCGCGGCGTCCATTTGCCGCCAGACCCCGGCGGTGCCCGGCATATCGGTCAACTCCCGTCGAATCCGCCGCGCTTCCGCCTGCAGCGCCTGCTGCCGCTGACGCAACTCCGCGCGCTCGGCCGATCCCGCCCCGGTTCCGGCCAAACGGCCGACCTCCTGGTTCTGCCCGGTCTGACCGTCGGTCAGGTCACGAATCTCCTCACTAATGCGACGAAGATCGCTGAGCATTTGCTCCATGGCGTCCTCGTCGCCTTCGCCGGATTCGCCCGATTCGCCTCCGGAAGAGCCTTCCTCGGACGGCTCCTGCGACTGCACCGGATCCCGCGCCAGTTCGTTTTCGACCGCCAGCAGACGCGCCAGGGCCTGTTCCTGGTAAGGGATGGAATCCTCCACCAGTTCGGCCTGGATCAGGCGGCTGGCCGAAGCCATGCGGTCGATGGCATCGCGCATCAATTGAATCACTAAAAAGTCATCGTTCCCGCCGGTCAGATCGAGGATTTCTTGTTCGATGCCGGTGGTTTCGATGCGCAGGGCTTCCATGCTCAAAGCCAGCTCCTCGGTCAGGGTTTCCCGCCGGGCGCCCTCCGCAGCCAGGGTTTCCCAGCTCAGCCGGATCAGGCGTTTGGCTTCGACCAGGAGGGCGCGAATATCGATCTCCTCCTCGTCCATGGGCTCGCCGTCCATCTCCTCGGGTTCCCGCTGTTCGCGGACCTCGATGAAAAACACCTCGGAGCGGGTGGTTTGCGGCTCCGGTTCGCGATTGTCGGTGGCGGTGAGGAAATAAGTGATGATGTCCCCCTCCTCCACGCCCAGTTCCTCCAGATCGAGCGTGTAAGCGACGGTTTCCTCGCGCGAGAATTCCGTTGCCTCCACCTCGTCCCCCGAACGGTACAAGACCCGTGTTTCCCGCCGCGCGCCGGAAACGGAATACCGGATCGCCACCTCGCCCAGACCGTAATCATCGGCGGCGGCGGCCTCGATCCCCACCCGGTCACCGGGTTCGGCGTCGATGTCGCGCCCCGGACGAGTGACATCCAAAGTCGGCGGATAATCGGGACGGGCAGTGATGCGGAAGGCGGTGGAGCGGGCGGTGCGGCCGGCCGCGCTTTCCAGGTGGAAGCGCGCGTGCAGGTCGGACTCCACTCGCTTGGTAAAAACAGCTTCCCCGCCGTCGGGCGGGATCGCGGCCGCGCCCTCGCCTTCCGGAACCAGGGTCGCGGCAACGCCCGACGGCAGATTCAGTTCCCAACGCACCTCGCTGCCTTCCAGGATGGTGAAGTCGGTGATGGAGGAAAACACCCGACCCTCCTCTCCGGTGTAGGCCGGCGGGGTCACGGCGACCCGAATCCCTTCGATCGAAGGCGGAACATAAGGGGCCACCCGGTACCAGGAGGAAGTCAGGGCCGGGGTCACGACCCGGTAGCGAATTTCCTCGTCAATGCCGTAAAACGTAAACCGGTGTCCTTCGCTGGAATCCGGGTGCATGGGAAACCGGTGACGGCCCCTGGCGTCCACATACTCGATTTCCGCTTCGTTCTCCCAACGAAGAATCACCGCCCGCACGGTCAGGTCGGTATCCACCGGCACCGCTTCATCCCCAGGGGTCACGGCCATGCCGGTGCTCTCTCCCCCCAGTACATCACCCAGGTAGGCCAGGCTCTTTTCGGCGTAGCGGCTGGATCCGGCGGGCCACGACAGCAGCAGCGCCACCACGGCGCCTCCAGCCAGCGCCGTCCGGCTCCAGCGGGGCGGGATCAGCAACTCGGTGAAATCGACCGACCGGGTTTCGCGCCGCATCTTGGCGACCAGGGCGCGCTCGATCTCTCCCAGCGATTCGGGCGGACGCTCCTCCCGCTCGACGGCGCAAATCAAGGCGTCCATCCACCGGGGATTTCCCCTTTCCAGCTCCGCGGCCAGGGCTGGGAGCGAAGGCGGGTTGAGGAACGAACGCCAGGTATCCCAAAACAAACGACCCGCGAACAGGAGCACCACGGGCAGGAGAAGGACCAGCGCCTGGCGCTCCTGCATAGGAAACAGCGCGTTCAGGCCGGCCAGCGCAAGGAGCAGCAGACACAGGGTGAACAAATTCCAGATCAGACCGCTGATCCAACGGCGACGCTGCCGACGGGAACGCGCGCGGTTTAATCGTATTGTCAGGGACTCGTTCATGGTTCGACCTCTCTATACGTCGCCCCGGGTTGGGATGCTGTCAAATGCCTACGGCCGCGATCGGCGAAGCCGGCCAGCAGCGTTTCCAGCAGGAAAAACAATCCGGCGGCCAGGGCGAATAAATGCCAGAGGGGCCGCGCCGTGCGCTCATCGGCGCCGGCGGCCGTCGAAGTCAGGACCCCGCCGTCCTCTACGCGCGGGCGCACCGCGCGCCCCAACTCGATCACTCCGGCGGTTTCCAGAACGGACTCGCGCCGGGAGAGGTTGACCTCCACCGGACGGTCCCAGTCGGTGTAAAGGCCCGGAACCCGCGTTTGAACGGTATCCAGAAACGGGTGACCCACCGGCAGGCCGATCCGTGCCGCCAGGCCGGCGCGTGAGAACCCGGTCTCCTCGCGGACGATACCGTGATCTGCGGAAATATCACCCGCGATCAGTTCCCGGATCAGCGGGAGAAACCCCGCCGTCAGGGGCAGGTCGGACCAATCGGTGGCGAAGGAAAAAGGCAAAAAGACCAAACGCCCCTGCCCCAGCGTCCGGGTCAACAGGAGCGGTTCGTCGGCGGAGGACCGCAGCCATACCTCGGTCTGACCGGCGGGAACCGCCAGTCTCAGGTAGCGATAAAAACGCGCCATTTGCAGGCTGCGGGCGGCCTCGTCGCTGAACACGCCGCCCAGGGGGCTCTCCGGATCGATCCAGTCCAGGGCCAGACCGGTCGGTCCCCGGCGATCGGCCCTGGCGGCGCCGAGAAACTCGGCCTCCAGCAAACCTTGCTCCCGCAGGAGCCCGGTCAGGCGTCCCGGCGTTTCCCCGGGGGTCAGGATCGCGGTGCCGCCCTGCTCCAGATAGCCCCGCAGGGTTTGCCACTCGGCGTCCGAAAAATAGGCGCCGGCCCCGAGCGCGAAGACCGCCTGGTAGGCGCTCCAGTCGTCGGTCAGGCCCCCCGGTTCAAGGGTTTCCACATCGAACGACAGCCATTGAATCTCGCCGCGGGTCTCCAGCGCGTTGCGCAGGAAGAACAGATCCTCGGCCTTGGCCGGCTCATCGCTCAAGGGAGCGATCGCCAGCACCCGCAGAGCCGGCGGCCGGCCGGCCCAGAAGTGATAGTGATCGTCGGCGGCGAAGGCGTCCTCGTCCAACGACAACCGGGCACGCGCGCCGTCCTCCGCGTCGATATCGAAACTCACCTCGGTCGAGCGCCCGCCGGGCAGAGTCACCTCCTGCTCCCAGGTGCGTCCCCCGAGGGAAAGGGTAGCGGTGCGGGTGACCTCGCTCTGGCCGAAGTTGAACAACTCGGCCTGGACATGCCGGTTGTCACCACTCCCCGGATACGCTCGCGCCCGCATGACGGCGACGTTCTCCTCGCGTTCGCCTCCCACCCGGATCCATTCGAGATCGACCGAACGCGGGACCTCAGGCAATCCGCCCGGCTCCCAGGCGGTGGCCTGCAGGTCGGAAATCACGTAGAGAGTCCGGCGGGCGACCCCGTTTCCCAAAAGATTCACCGCAGCGCGCAATCCATCCCGGTGATCGCCGGCCGTCATTTCCGGCGCGGACGCCTCCAGCGCGGCGGTCAGGGCGGAGGGATCGGCGGAGGGCGCGATGGTATCGACCACCCGGTCGGAGGACAGCACCAGTCCGAATTCGGCGCCCGGACGTTCCTCGATGATCCCCCGCACCCGCTGGAGCGCCTCATCCCAGGCGTTCCAGCCGGACATACTGGCGGAAAGGTCGACCAAAAACACCACCCGGTCCTGCGACCCCGGTTCGGCGGCGAGCGCTTCCCGCGGGCGCCATTCCGGCCGGGCCAGGGCGAAAATGAGGGCCGCCAGCAGCAGCAGACGCAACGCCAGCAACAGGAGGTCGCTCGGCAGTTTCCGGCGGTGGAAAGGGAGTTTACCCTTGAGGATGAAACGCACCGAGGGGAAACGCAGCGGGTGGTAGATTTCGCGTTGGATCAGGTGGAGCAGCACCGGCACGGCCAGACCGAGCAATCCCCAAAGCACCCATGAATATTGAAACGCCAGCATAGACCTAGCTAGGGATCGCCTCAGACCAATGTAGCGCACGCATCTTGCGTGCAAAACTCACGCTGGAAGCGTGAGCTACTTTTGTGACACATACTCGAAAAACTTGACTCATCGACAACAACTTTCCGGTTTTAGGACTCAGCACCCCGCTAGTAACCCGCCGGCGAAGCCCGACAGCATTTTACCGTAAAGCCTCCCGCTTGTGCAGGTACGCCGCCAGGGAGCGAGCCAGGGAGTCCGAGCTCGTCAGCGATAAAAATTCCACCTGCGAACGCATCAAGGCTACCGACAACCGCGTCATAAAATCGTTCATTCTTTCCATGTAGTGAGCCCGCACTTTTTCCGGATTGGTGAGAATGCGCCAGCCGCTTTCCGGGTCGATGAACTCGGTGGCGCGGTCGAAGGGCAGATCGGTTTCGTCCGGGTCGAGCACCTGGATGGAGACGCACTCGTGGCGCGCGAAGCGAATCCGTTTGAGGATCGGGGGCAGATTCTCCTCCGCCTCCAGGAAATCGGACAGGAACACCACCATGCCCCGGTTTTTCAGGTGACCCGAGAGGTAGTTCCAGGCGTATTGGTGGTTGGCGCCGCCGGAGGGAACGGTTTTCGCCAGAGCGCTCAGAATCCGCTGCAACTGCCCCTGGCGGTTGCGGGAGTCGATCATTTCGACGATGTCGTCGTTGTAAAGGCAGAGCCCCACGTTGTCCCCCTGCCGCGAGGCCAGGTAGGCCAGGCAGGCGGCGACCATGGCGGAGTAGCGCCACTTGGAGCACACCGCCCGCTCCCCCTGGTAGTCCATGGAGGCGCTGGCGTCCAGGACGAGGTAGCAGTTCATATTGGTCTCCTCCTGGTAGACCTTGGTGTAGAACCGGTCGCTGCGGGAAAAGACCTTCCAGTCGACGTACTTCAGGTCGTCGCCCGGGGTGTAACTCCGGTACTGCAGGAACTCGCTGCCCTGCCCCCGGGAGAAACTGCGGTGCAGGCCGGACAGGTAACCTTCCACCGCCACCTTGGCCAGCAGCGCGTAGTTCTCAATCCGGGACAAAGTCGCCGGGGAGAGCAGTTCGACCAGGGAAACGCTCATTGATCCTCGGGCACGCGCTTGAGCAGATCCTCGATAATATTCGCGGAGTGGATCCCTTCCGCCTCGGCATGGAAATTGGTGATCACCCGATGACGCAGCACCGGCAAGGCCAGGGCACGCACGTCCTCACAGGCCACATTGTACCGGCCTTCCAGCAGGGCCCGGGCTTTGCCCGCCAGGATGAGGGCCTGGGAGGCGCGGGAACCGGCGCCCCACTTGATCATCTCGCGTACCCTGGGGGTGGACTGGGGATTGTCCGGACGGGTGGCCGCCACCAGGCGCACGGCATAGGAAATCACGTTGCGGGAGACCGGGACCTCGCGGACCAGGCGCTGAAGTTCCAGGATTTCCTCGCGGGTGAAGATCGGTTCGGGCGCGGCGGTTTCGGGGGAGGTGGTGGCGGCGACCATATTTTCCTCATCCTCCGCGCTGAGGTAGTCCATGACACAATTCAGCAGGAATCGGTCGAGCTGGGCCTCGGGCAGCGGGTAGGTGCCCTCCAGTTCGATCGGGTTCTGGGTGGCCAGAACAAAGAAAGGCGGCTCCAGCGGGTGGGTGGTCCCGGCGGCGGTGACGTGCCGTTCTCCCATGGCCTCCAGGAGGGCCGACTGGGTCTTGGGGGGGGTGCGGTTGATTTCGTCCGCCAGCAGGATATTGGCGAAAACGGGCCCCTTGACGAATCGGAAAGCGCGGCGCCCGGTGGCCGGATCCTCCTCGATGACCTCGGTGCCGAAAATGTCGGCCGGCATCAGGTCCGGCGTAAACTGAATGCGCTTGAAGCTCAGGGAAAACAGGCGGGCGATCGATTTGACCAAAAGCGTTTTCCCCAACCCCGGAACGCCCATCAGGAGCGCGTGACCCTGAGCCAGCAACGCGATCACGATCTGCTCGATGACCTCCTCCTGCCCGACAATGGTTTTTCGTAATTCCTGAAAAGTGCGTTCCCGGGCCAACCGCACTTTTTCGACAACTTCCGGATTCGTTTGCTGCAACATAAGCCTTTCTTTTGAGTAAAGTGTGATCCACTACCGACCCGCGACACAACCCCCAAGTTTCATGTAGAATCGCGGCGGCGCGGGGGCGCCACTCACGTTTTGTGGAGGGCAACGCTCCGCCGTTGCCGGAGCGGACAAGAGGCCCGCGTTCCCGGATCGGCGGCGGCGCGGGATGCCGGCCGCCAAGGGGGGGCGGATGAGAGTGATAAATTTATCTGGAGCTTTGGGGCAATTCGGTGGGAGATAGGTGGTATGCTCTCGCTGGAAAACCTTTTCCTTCAATATGGGGGACGAAAACTGTTTGATGGAATCAACGCCAACATTTTGCCGCACGACCGCATCGGTTTGGTGGGGTCCAACGGCGCGGGCAAAACCACCCTTCTGAAGATTATTGCCGGAGAAGCGGATCCGGAACGCGGGCAGGTGGCGCGGGCCCGTTACGTCACGGTGGGTTATCTGCCGCAGGACGGCCTCACGGTTTCCGGGAAAACGGTGTACGCTGAGGCGGAAACGGCGTTTGAGGCGGTGCTGGAGGTGCGGCAACGTCTGGAGGCGCTGCACCAAGAGAGCGAAAGTCTGCCCGCCGATGATCCCCGTCAGGCGGAGTTGCTGGAGATAGAGGGCGAATTGCGGCATCGGCTGGAGGAACTGGATGCCTTTCGCATGAAATCCAAGATCGAGAGTATCCTCCTCGGATTGGGATTTCGAATGGAGGACATGGAGCGGCCGACCGGGGAGTTCAGCGGAGGCTGGCAGATGCGCCTGGCCATGGCGAAGCTCCTGCTGCGCGAGCCGTCCCTGCTGTTGCTGGACGAGCCCACCAATCACCTGGATATCGAGTCGCAGCATTGGCTGGAGAGCTACCTGCGCAACTACGACGGCGCTCTGATCCTGGTTTCGCACGACCGCGCTTTCCTCGACACCCTCTGCACCCGCACCCTGGCTCTTTCGCTCGGCCGGCTTGAGGATTATTCCGGAAACTACTCCTATTTCGAACGCGAGAGCGCTCACCGGAAGGCGATCCGGGTTCAGGCCCAGGCCAACCAGCAGAAAAAGATCGATCAGACCCAGCGTTTCATCGACCGCTTCCGGGCCAAGGCCACCAAGGCGGCCCAGGTGCAGAGCCGGATAAAACATTTGGACAAGGTGGAAAGGATCGAGCTGGAGGAAGAGGAGGACGGGATCGCCTTCGAGTTTCCGAAACCGCCAAAGAGCGGTCAGGTGGTAATGGAGTTGCAGGGACTGGAGAAGCGTTACGGGGATCTGACCGTCTTCCGGGACGTCGACCTGCGGGTAGAGCGCGGGGACCGTATCGCCATCGTGGGGGTGAACGGCGCCGGAAAATCGACGCTGGCCCGCATCATGGCCGGAGTGGAACCCTCCACCGCCGGGCTGCGAAAACCGGGGCACAACGTCAGCCTTTCATTCTTCGCCCAGCACCAGGCCCAGGAACTGAATCCGCGGCAATCCGTGCTTGAGGCCGCCGAGGAAAAAGCCACCGGCGTGGCGGAAACCCGCATCCGCACCCTGCTGGGAGCGTTCCTGTTTCGCGGCGACGACGTTTTCAAATCGGTGTCGGTCCTCTCCGGGGGCGAAAAGAGCCGGCTGGCCCTGGTGCGCATGCTTCTGCAGGCGGGCAACTTTCTCATCCTGGACGAACCCACCAATCACCTCGACATGCGGTCGAAGTCGGTCCTGCAACAAGCACTGGCCGCATTTCCCGCGACCTACGTCATCGTCTCCCACGACCGCGCCTTTCTCGACCCCATCGTCAACAAGGTCCTGGAAGTCAGTCACAACGGCCTGCGATCGCTCCCGGGTAACGTCACCGACTACCTGGCCCGCCGCGAGGAGGAAAAGGCGGCTCTCGGTCCGCAGGGCGGGATGCCGGCGGCTCGAACTCCGGCCACGGGCGGCAACCTCTCCCCCAGGGAACGGCGCCGACGTGAGGCCGGGGAGCGACAGGAGCGCGCCAATCGCCTGAAACCGCTGCGGAAGCGCGAATCCGAACTGGAGAAAAAGATCGCCGAACTGGAGTCGCGTCAGGCGGAACTGGAATTGTTAATGGCTAACCCAAACCTCTACGAAAAAGCCGATCAGGCGCGAGCGACGGTAACGGAATACGAGGAATTGAAACAGGCCCTCAGCCGGGCCATGAACGATTGGAGCCAGGTAGTCGATGAACTCAACGCCCTCGACCAAAACTGACTCCGCGCGCCGCGCCGGCGGCAAGGCCGTATTGCCGCTGCCGGCGGCCATGAAGCGAGTGCTGCGCCGGCTGGGGACGGAAGAATTAAACCGGCGGCGCCAGCGTCTGGCCCGGTCGCAGGCGGCGCTGGGGTTGCATTACGCGGCCGGGGCGGGCACCGAACACCACGAACCCGCCTTCGCGCTCGACCTGACACCGCTGGTGCTGCCGGAATCGGAATGGGAGCGCCTGAGCGCCGCGGTGATCCAGCGCGCCCGGGCGTTCGATCTATTCGTGCGCGATATCTACGGGGAACAGAAAATCCTGCGCGACCGGGTCCTGCCGTATTCGCTGGTGCTGAGGGATCCCGCGTTTCTCCGGGAGATCTCCGAACTCAATCCCGGCGACCGGCATCACGTCCTGTTCGGAGCGGTGGACCTCTGCCGCACCACCGGCGGCGAGTGGCAGGTGTTGGAAAACTATTTCGCCCTGCCCTTCGGACTCTCCTACGCCCTGCAGAACCGGCACATGCTGGCCGATGCCCTGCCGGAGTTACTGAACGGCGAGGGAATCCATCCCCTGGATACCTTTGCCGGCCAGATGGTGGAAGCCTTGCGGGCACTGTCTCCCGCGCGAAATCCCCGGGTGGTCCTGCTCACCGGGCGCAATGAACCCGGACAATCGTTTTTCGAGGAAGGTCTGCTGGCGCGTCACATGGGCATACCGATCGTGACCCCCGACGACCTCCTGGTGCGGGAGAACCGCGTGCACCTGAAAACGGTGGGCGGGTTGGAGCAGGTGGATGTCATATACCGGCGGATACGCAGCACCTCCATGGACCCGGTGTCCTTCGGCTCCACCAGCGGCGAAGGTGTCCCCGGCCTGATGAGCTGTTTGCGCAAGGGAACCGTCGCGGTGTCGAACGGGCTGGGGAGCGGAATCGCCGACAACAAGGCGCTGCTCCGTTATTCGGACAGGATCATTCGTCACTATCTCGGCGAAACTCCCCTGCTGAAAACCGTTCCCACCTACGATTGCGGCGACCCTGATCAGGCGAACCTGGTTCGTCAACGCCGGGCGGCCATGACCCTGAAACCGGTGCAGAGCACGGAGTTGCTGAAACATTTCCTGCAGGCGCGCTTTCGCAACGGAACCGACCCGGACCCGAACCTGTTGCTGAAAGTTCATCCCGAATACATCGCCGCCCAAAGCAAACCGGAGCTGTCCCGCGCCCCGCGTCGCAGCCGGGGAGACTGGGTGGATCGCCCGTTTTACCTGCGCTGCTTTCTGCTCCTGGGCGAACGTCCGCAGGTGTTGCCCGGAGGGTTGTGTCTGCAGAGTACGCGCCGTAACGAGGACAGACATTTCGAACGATTTTCCGGCAGCAAGGACATCTGGATACAGGCCGGCGGCAAACGCTCGGAGAAAACAAGACCGGCGATCAGTTTCCCCACTTTCACCGACGATCTCCCCATCGGCAGCCGCGCCGCCGAATGCCTGTATTGGATCGGTCGCTACACGGAACGCGCCGAGAACACCGCGCGCATGTTGCTCGTGTTGGAAGAGTGCAGCGGGGAGAGCGCCCGCCGGACTCAGGGAGCGGTCACCCGGGCACTCTGGAAGGCGGTGGCTGAAGCGACCGGGCAGGATACCGCTCCGCGCCGCCAACCCACCCGCAAAGAGTCCAGCGGGTTTATCGGGGGACTGCTGCATGACGCCCGGGATCCGGCATCGGTTCTGCGGTGCCTGCGGGCGGCGCGGGACAACACTCAAGTGACCCGGGAATTCGTGACCCCCGAGGTCTGGACCGCGCTGCTGCAGGCTCTGTCGCCCCTGGAAAAACCGTACCTTCCCAAACGGGTCTCACGGGACGCGCTGCGCGAAACCTGCCGTAATACAGTCAGGCGCCTGGCCGAGCTGCGGGGAACCGCATCCCGCACCATGCCTCGCGACGAAAGCTGGCATTTCTACCGGATGGGCAAGTTGATGGAGCGGGCGCAGGCCACCCTGGAGGTGAGCATGTACGTCCTCCGGGAAATTCACCGGATGAACGGTGAAGAGGAAGCCGATCCGTTTCTGGTATCACTGCTGCGCATGCTCGGTTCCCTCGACGCCTACCGCCGCACCTACCGGTCTCGCCCGCAAACCGATCGCGTAGCGGCCCTTCTCTGGCTGAACCAGGAGAATCCCGGTTCGATCGGCTATTGCCTGGCGGCGTTGCGGGGTGTGCTCGAAGCGCTGCAAAACACGATCCGCACCGATGAGTTTCCCGAGATCATTCGCGCCATGGACAGGATCCAAAGACGCCTGAGCCGGTTACCCGACGGATTGCTCGCCGGCACCGGGGAGCAGCCCGGCGGTTTGCCCAAAGAATCCGAAATCGCGCTGGGCAAAACGTACGAACGCCTGGCGAGCGAACTGAACGGCATCCACAAGGGATTGGAGGACAATTATTTTAACCATGCCTTTCTCGGCCGGTCGCACGCCCTTTCAGCCGGAAACTCAACCGGCTGAACCGCCGGTTCGGCGGCGGCCATGCGTGAGCGGGCAAGATGCCCGCGTTCCCGGCGGCGGCCATGCCGGAGCATGGCCCTCCAGCGTTTTGTGGAGGGCAACGCTCCGCCGTTGCCGGGGCGGCGGCTTTGGGAGTGCGGTCAGATGGTGACTTCCTGGCGTGCTTTTTCCGCCAGGAGCGTGCTCAGGTAACGTTCGCCGAAGCTGCAAGCGACGGTGACGATCTTTTTGCCCGCCATCTCCGGGCGCCGGGCGACCTGCAAGGCGGCCCAGGTGTTGGCGCCGGTGGAAATACCGCCGAGGATGCCATCGGTGAGAGCGAGTTCGCGGGCTGTTTCCAGGGCATTTTCGTTGGAGACCTGGATCACTTCGTCGATAATGTCGGTGTTCAGATTCTTGGGGATAAAACCCGCGCCGATGCCCTGAATTTTGTGAGGGCCGGGATTGCCGCCGGAGATCACGGGGCTGGCTTCGGGCTCGACCGCGATACTGATGAGGTTCCGCCGTTTCTTGATCACTTCCGAAACCCCGGTAATCGTGCCGCCGGTGCCGACCCCGGAAACAAAGACGTCGATTTCGCCCTGGGTGGCGGCCCAGATTTCCTCGGCGGTCGTCCGGCGATGGATTTCGGGGTTGGCCGGGTTTTCAAATTGCTGTGGCATAAACCCGTGCTCCTTTTGCTCTTCGAGAATCTCCCGCGCCCGGCGCACGGCTCCGGGCATACCCTCGCTCCCGGGCGTGAGCACAATTTCCGCCCCCAGCATGCGCAGCAGCACCCGCCGCTCGATGGACATGGTTTCGGGCATGGTGAGAATCAGACGCAGACCCTTGGCCGCGCAGACAAAGGCCAGGGCGATGCCGGTGTTGCCGGAGGTCGGTTCGACGATGATGGTATCCTCCTTAATCAACCCGTCCTTTTCCCCGGCGTCGATCATGGCATAACCAATCCGGTCCTTTACGCTGGCCAAGGGATTGAAGAATTCGCACTTCAGGTACACCTCGGCATCCAGATTGGCCGCGATCCGGTTCAATTTGACCAAGGGGGTGTTACCCACGGTGGAGACGATATCAGGAAAAATAGATGCCATAATTGGTCCGGATTGTTTCGAGCAACACCGGTGGAAGTCAAGCCGCCGGCAATTGACATTGGCCGCGGGGATCGGCCGGGGAAGGTAGAGTGAAAGGGAAAATCAGCGCTTCTTGGGACGGGAACCGCGGGGACCGTAACTGCGAATGGGGGCGTTGCGCTGCTGGGCGTTGGCGTTTTTCAGACGGTAGGTGATGCGGGCTTTATCCAGATCGTAGGGGCTCATCTCCATCTTCACGAAATCGCCGGTGGTGATTTTGATGAAATGCTTGCGCAGCTTTCCTGAGATATGAGCCAGGACCACGTGGTCGTTCTTGAGCTGAACCCGAAACATGGTCCCCGGAAGCACCGCCACTATCTTGCCTTCTACTTCGATCGATTGATTTTCTGCCATAAATGATGTCTGAACTACGTAAACCTGGAATAATATGGACATAGCCGCATAAAAATCCAGTTAAAACGTGTATGATGAGCTCTCGAATTCAAAGTCAACGCCAATTCGGCAGGACGAGAACGGTCCATGATGCGTGATTCCGCCAACGATTGTCCGTTTCCCAAGCGCTTTCCGTCCCAGTTGCTGCGCGACGACGCCTTTTTTATGACTCTGGCCTACAATCAGGCCATCGACGGCTGGCGGCGCGATGAGGTTCCCATCGGAGCCGTGATCGAATACGGCGGCGAGCCGATCGCGGCCGCCCACAACGAGGTCGAGTCCACCGGCGACCCCACCGCCCACGCCGAAATGCTCGCTCTCACTCAGGCCTCGCGCGCCCTGGGAGACTGGCGCCTGAACGGAGCCACCCTTTTTGTGACCAAGGAGCCCTGCCCCATGTGTTCCGGAGCCGCACTGATGTCGCGGCTGGCCCGTGTGGTTTACGCCGTACCCGACCCCAGGATGGGTTGTCTGGGCGGGGTGACCGATCTCAACGGCATTCCGACGATCAATCACCATTTCTCCATCACCCGAGGTATTCTGGAGCCGGAATGCCGGCAATTGCTGCAGGCGTTCTTCCGGGAAAAGCGAAATTCCCTTCCGTCAGCGGTTGACGAAACGGAATCCCCTGAGTAAGCAAAGTTTACCTGTACATTCGAAACTAATCTCAACAGAAGGAAATGACTATGGCCTACGAACTCCCGAAACTCGACTACGACTATAACGCGCTGGAGCCGCACATCGATGCGAAGACGATGGAAATCCATCACTCCAAGCACCACAAAACCTACGTGGACAAGGCGAACGCCGCGCTCGAATCCGCCCCTGAGCTGGCTTCGAAAGACGTCGATGAACTGATCGCCGACCTTTCCCAGGCGCCGGAAAAGATCCGGACCGCGCTACGCAACAACGCCGGCGGTCATTCCAACCACCGCTTTTTCTGGACCATCCTCTCGCCCAAAGGCGGCGGCGCTCCCAAGGGCAATTTGGCCGACGCCATCGACCAGGCTTTCGGAAGCTTCGACGATTTCAAGAAACAGTTCGCCGATGCCGCCGTCGGCCGATTCGGCAGCGGCTGGGCGTGGCTCTGCAAAAAGGACGATGGCTCCCTTTGCATCTGCTCCACCGCCAACCAGGATTCTCCGTTGATGAAGGGCCTGGTGGATTGCCCGGGCAAACCAATCATCGGGCTCGACGTGTGGGAGCACGCCTACTATCTCAATTACCAGAACCGGCGGCCCGACTACATCGCCGCTTTCTGGAACGTCGTCGATTGGGATCAGGCGGAAAAGAACTTCGGATAAACCGACAAAAAAGCGGGCCGCGTTCAGACGCGGCCCGCTTTTTTTTATGATCTTCCTCTGGAAGGCCATGCCCCGCATGGCCGCGCGAGATTGACAGGCAGGAATGCCTGTATCACGGCGGCGGCGCGGGAGCGCCGCCCTCCAGTAAGCTGAGGCGCGATTTCGATTCGGTTTCTCCAACAATGGACCGCATCATCCGAGTCGGATTTGGACCAGGAGGCTGTCGGCGAAGCCCGACAGACTCCTAGGGCATCAGGAAGTCGGCCTGGGAAAGTCGGCCCAGGCTGCCATCGCTCAACGGAGTCGATTTGCCGGTCACGGTATCCAGGATGGCCAATACCTCCTGATTCGCGCTGCGCAAGGTGTAGATCAGGTGCCTTCCGTCGTTGGTCCAGCGCGGCTCGATCGCGTCCTGCGGCCCCTGGGTCACGAAACGACTCTGCCGGGTGGAAAAGTCATACACCGCCACCGCGAATCGTCCGGCCACCGCGGCGGTGAACGCGATTTGGTTGGGATTCACCGGGTTCCAGTCGGGTTCGGCGCAGTAGCGACTGATGTCGGTGGGAATGCGCCGCATATTCTCTCCCTCGGCCGTCATCCGGTAAAGCTGCGGCCGGCCGTCACGGTCGGAAACAAAAATCAGCTCCCGCCCGTTGGGCGACCAGGTCGGCGAGGACTGCACGCTGCCCCCGGTGCGGGTCAACCGGCGCGCATTGCGGGCGGAGGAGTCCGCCACGTAGACCTCGGGAGTGCCTTCACCCGAGAGCACCATGGAAATGCGACTGCCGTCGGGACTGAAACGGGCCCCGGTGTTGGTGCCGCGAAAGGTCACCAGCGGGGTCCGGCGCATGCCGGCGGTGTCGATCACAAAAATATCCGGAAATCCCGACCGGTAATAACCGGTGTAGATGATCCGGCGTCCGTCCGGCGACCAACGTGGACTCACAGACTTTGAGCGGTCGGTGGTAAGCTGACGTCGCTCTCCCAAAAAAAGGTCCGACATGTAAACCTCCCGGTGACCGCTTTGCTGACCGATGAAGGTCAACCGTCCGGAAAAATACCCCGGGAGGCCGGTGGTGCGTCTGACCGCCACATCGCCGGCCCGCAAGGCCGCCTGCCTGACGGTATCGCCGCTCACCGATTCCTCGTGCAGCGTCTGCAACGGCGATCCGGACTGAATTCGCAGCCGGACCCGGTTCTCACCCTGCACGACCACCTCGAACACAAAGTCCGCCCGGCTTCGATTCTCGGCCAGGGAGAACTGGCCGTGGGTGCGAAAGGCCCGTCTCAGGAGATTCCGCAGGTTCTCATCATTGGAAACCACGTCGACGCTGAACACCCGCTCACCACGCGCCACAATGTCGTCGATTTGCACCTGGCGCCCCTGTCCGCGGAGGTCGACGGCCGCGATCGCGAAAGCGACGGCGGAAAGGAGGAAAACAAAAGATTTACACATGATTCGGCACATTGCTTTCGATAAATCCATTTCTCTTAAAACGGCCTTTCGGGACAAGGCAACCACCGATCTGGAAATCGGCAGGACCGGGTGGAAATCTCAGGTCTCAGCTTTCAAATTTCAAATTCCAGATTTCAAATTTCAGATTTAAAGTGAGTGGTATTGACCTCGACGGCACAGGTACCGAAGATGGCCATTTCCAACCGAAACCGGGCCAAATCCGTGTCATTGCAAGCCATACAAAACGCACTCAAGACCATTAATTACCCGGGGTTCAGCCGCGACATTGTTTCCTTCGGGTTGATTCGCGGGCTCGACCTGAACGACGGGATCGCCGCCGTGCAGCTCGCCGTAACCACGGCGGACCCGAAAGTGCCGGCGCAGATCAAACGAGAGGTCGAGGAGAAACTCGGCGCCATTGACGGTGTAAACGGGGTGAACGTCGAAGTTGCGGTTACTCAACCGAAACAGCAGCCGGCGGCCGGCGGTTCGCCCATGAGCGGTCAGACCCCGATCAGGGGGGTCAAAAGGGCCATCGCCGTCGCCAGCGGCAAAGGCGGCGTGGGCAAATCAACGTTCGCCGTTAATCTGGCCTGCGCGCTGGAGCAGCGACTTAGGGAACGGGGTGGCACCCACGGGGTGGGTATCATGGACTGCGACATCTACGGCCCCAGCGTCCCGCTGATGATCGGTATCCGCGGCCGACCCGAGGTGGTCGACAACACCATTCTCCCCCTGGAAAACTTCGGCATCAAGGTGATGTCGATGGGGCTTCTGGTGGACGACGACAGCCCGGTGGTTTGGCGCGGACCCATGATCATGAAAACCATTCAACAGTTCGCCCAGAACGTCGACTGGGGCGATTTGGATTTGCTGGTGGTCGATCTCCCCCCCGGCACCGGCGATGCCCATTTGTCTCTGGTGCAAACGATTCCTCTCGACGGCGCTGTCATTGTCACCACTCCCCAACCCGCCGCCGTAAACGTGGCGCGAAAGGGCGCCCGCATGTTCGACAAGGTCAACGTTCCCCTGCTTGGGGTGGCTGAAAACATGAGCTACCTCGAGGATCCGGCGACCGGCGTCCGCACCGCGATCTTCGGGGAAGGCGGCGGGCAGCGCACGGCGGAGGACTTGGAAACCGCCTTTCTCGGTCAGGTTCCCCTGCACCCCGGTATCCGGGAAGCCGGGGACAATGGCATTCCGATCGTCATCGCGGACCCGGAGGGCAAGGAGGCCGCCGCGTTCTTTGCCATCGCCGACAAGATCCTCCAGACACTGGGTTGACATTCCTCATCACCACCCGTAATGTATCGCACTGTAATGTTACCACTTCGGTCGCCTTACAAACGCATATTCGGAATGAAAAGCTTCGTTTGATATTGAATGTCGCACTTTTTTCTGAAAAGATAATCAAGGGTTTCATATTCCGCCACTTAGTATGAAGGGTGACCGCACTCAAAATCACACGACTTCCGCTCCGACAGCGGAGCCCTTTATGGCTCACTCCAACCTTTACCGGGAGTTTCTCGCCGAGCGTGAGGAAATCCTAAAGCACAAGTGGATTGAGTCCGAGAAAGCAGGGCGCGACATCGGTTTTGAGCGTGCCCTGCTCGACTGGATCCGCAAGTACCGCAACAACTGGCGGCAACACCGCCGCAGTAGTGATTGAGCCGATTGGTTGCGACTCCGACCGGTTGGGCAAATCCGCCAGAACGGGAGGCGGCGGCGCAGGAGCGCCGCCCTCCACTCTTGATTGGTAGCTCTACCCGCCCGTCGCTGCGGCGATCGCCGGGGTCGTGGTCCCGCCGAGTGCCATGTTGCGGCAGGATTTGAGGTCCAGCTTGCCGGAACCGAGCAAGGGGATGCGGTCCACCCGCCGTATGATCCTGGGAATCCAAAGATTGGGAAAGCCGTGTTCCCCCAGTTTGCGGCGCAGGGTATCGACGCTCACTTCGATCGCGCTGAGCAGGACGAGCGCCTCCCCTTTCGACGGATCCGAAACCCCGGTCACCGCCACCGCGGGCTCTTCGCGATCCTCCAGTTCCAGGGCCGCCACGATTTTTTCCTCCACCAGCGTATGCGGCACCATTTCGCCGCCGATTTTCGAGAACCGCGAAAGGCGGCCCTCGATAAAGACAAATCCGTCTTTGTCGATGCGGGCGATATCCCCGGTGACGAACCACTCCCGGTCAAAACAATCCCGTGTGCTCTCCTCGTCGCCGAGGTATCCGGAAAACACATTCACTCCTTTCAGCCGAAGAATTCCCGGTTCGCCGAGAGGAAGTTCCTTCCCCGTATCGGCCGAAACAATACGAGCGGTCATGCCGGGAGCAAGCCGGCCGACGGCGCCGGGTTTTTGTCCCAGATGCCTTCCCATGCTGACGCGCGGACGCTCGGGATCCGGAACATTGACCGCCGCCACCGGACTGGTTTCGGTGAGCCCGTAACCCTGCAGAACGGATACCCCGAAACGCTCGCGAAAGGCCGCGGCCAATTCGTCGGACAACTTCTCCGCGCCGGAAATCACCAGGCGGAGGGAGCGCAACTGGTCCGGTTCGGCCTGACGCATCAGCATGCGCAGAAAAGTCGGCGTGCCGACATGCACCGTCGCTCCTTCCTCACCGATCACCCGCGCGATCCGGCGGGCATCGAGCGGCGAAGGCACGGTGGCGACCCGAACGCCCTTAAGAATCGCGCACCAGAGGGTCACGGTGAACCCGAAGCTGTGGAAAAGCGGCAGGGAGCCCAGCACGGTATCCGTATCCCGCAGCACACCCATTTCGTCGATTTGCTCGACGTTGCCCAGAATGTTGCGGTGGGTAAGCGCCACGCCCTTGGGTTCTCCGGAACTGCCACTGGTGAAGAGCAGGCCGGCCTCGTCATGATCGCCGTGCCGCGGCAGGTTTAAACGCCAAGCCATGACGGACGCCGGCAGGATCCACGTCGCTACCAGCCAGGCGACGATGGACGCGCGCCCGCAGGACCGGATTTCCTCAGCGATATCCAGAGTCCTGGCCGGCCAGGGAAAGTCCCCCACCTTGGCTTTCATGGCCCCGGCGGTAAGCACGGTACCGATCTCTCCTCGGTCCAAACTGGATTCGATGGCCGCCCGTCCCGCGGTGAAGTTCAGGTTCACCGGAATTTTCCCGGCCAAAACCACCGCCAGGTTGGCGATGGCGCCGCCCGCTCCCGGCGGCAGGACAATGCCGACGCGGCGTTCGGGCGTCATTTCGCGAATCCTCCGGCTGAGCGCGACGGAAACCGCCAGAAGTTTCCCCCGGGAAACCGAGCGCCGATCACCGGTCCAATCGATAAACGCCTCCCGCCACGGTTTCCGTCCCAGCGCCCGCACACAGGCCCGGCCCAAGTGACGGCGCAGTTCCGGGCGTTCGCCAAACGCCGTCTCTCCAAGGTCCAGCAATGCCTGCCGGGCGCGGTTGGGCGAGGCCTCTTCCCAGGGAATCGGTTCCCCGAAGTGGACGTGTACCGGGTAGGGAAACCGGCGGGGACGCTTCCAGAACAGCCGGCCCCCGCGGTAGGAAAAAATCGATCCCCAAAGCGAATCGAGATAGACCGGAAACACCGGGGTTCGCGACTGCCGGGCCATGAGTGCGAATCCCCGCTTCAACTCCTGCAAGGTTCCGGTCCGCGAAATCGCACCTTCCGGAAAGATGCAGACCAGCTCGCCCGCCGCGGCGCGCTCGGCGGCGGCCCGGATGGCGTCTTTCGCGCGACGATCGGAAACCGGAATGACCGCGAACAACCGAAACGCCCAACGCAACCAGCGAAAGCGCCGCAGTCCCTCGAACCCCATAAAATGCAGCTGACGCGGGCAGGCGAACTGCAACATGACGGCGTCGAGTTGCGAAACGTGATTGGCGATCACGATTCCCCCACCCTCGCGCGGCAGGTTTTCCAGCCCCCGCACCCGCAGCCGGTAAATGGGAAACGCCAGGCAGCGCGCCACCGCCCGGACAAAACTGTCGGGCAAAAGGCGCACGAGATAGAGTCCGATCAGGAGCGTTGCCCCCAGCATCACGAACAACTGGCCCGACGAATCCAATCCCAGGAAACGCGCCATAAAAACGTACGCGCCCGCGGCCGCCAGGCCGCCCAGGCTTTCCATGATATTCACCGCGGCGAGAATCCGGCCGCGGCGATGATCGCCGGCCTGGTCCTGGATATAGGCGTAAAGCGGAACCAGGAAAAGCCCGCCGGCAAACCCAAGGCCGAGCAAACCGGCGCTGAAAAACACCGTCCCCGGCGTTCCCGCGGCCAGAATACCCAGGCCGGCGGCCAATCCGAGGCAACCGATCGGGACCAGCCCCAGTTCGACCCGGCCGCGCGACAACAAACCGGCCGAGAGGTGCCCCGCCACCGTTCCGACGCCCAGCAGGCCCAGCATCAACGCTGTGAACGCCCCGGTTCCGGCATCGCCGCCGTAAGCTTCACGCGCGACCTGCGTCAGGGTCAGATAAAGGGCTCCGCCCAGGCTGAAAAACCAGGTGCCGCCCAGACCCGCGCGAAAAAGCGGGCGGTCGCGCCAAAGCTCGGTCAGATCGGCAAGATGCCGCCACCAGATACGGTGACGATAGGCTTCCCGGCTCTGGGACGGCGTCGCAGCCACCCCCTGGAACAAAAACCAGGCCAGGATCGAGGCCGCGAAAAGCACGCAGGCCACCAGAAAGGCCCCGGCAAAGGGACCGGACGTGGCGCGCGTGAAATAGTCGAACATCAGAGCCCCGCCCAGACTCCCGATCAGTATCGCGGCGATGGTCAGCATCTCCATCCAACCGACCGCCAGCGAAAGCCGGGACGAGCCGACCAGTTCCTTGAGGATACCCCTCTTGGCCGGAGAAAAAAGCGCCGACTGCACCGCCAGGAACCCGAAACAAACCAGCGCTCCCACCATGCTTTCGACGTACAAAACGGCCCCCAAAGCGGCCATCACTCCGACCTGCAAGGCCAAACCCGCCTGCAGGACGGTTCGTTTGGAATACCGGTCCGCCAGCCAGCCGGCAAAAGGTGAGAATCCAATAAAAGGGGCCACCAAGAGCGCGGTCAGTGTGCCGATCACCGGCACCACCCACTCGGGCGGGAGCACCCCCGGCGCGCCCGCGAGGAGGATGAGCATCAATTTGGCCGCGTTGTCGTTGAACGCGACCTGAGTCTGGACGGCCAGCAGCCGAGTCAGGGATCGGTTATCCGTGTTTTCCGTAGTCATGGCAGAGTCATTTTGTGGTTTTGAAGAATTCCCTCCCGGGTACTGGATCTCCCGGCGGAACACGTTCCTATAGCCGGTGTCGGGCCAATTTGCTCAGAATCCGTAAGGCCTTCTTTTTCAAATTAATAAGAATCCTAACAAAACCACGATAGACTAAACGTCCTACAATTAATGAACGCCTTCATACGAAATTTGTACCGCCCACTCCTCCCAGCCTTGTCTTTCCGTCCCGGTGCGGCATTATCGGTCTTCACATGCAACTCTTAACCGCCGAAGAGCGGCGCTTCGCCCGGGTCATCGAACGCCTGAATTACGAGAATCCCTTTCTCAAGGAACGGATTGCCACGGAGCGTGAAGCGCTGGGGGACGCCTTTGTCGAAAAGGACGCGGAGTGGAATCGCCAGGCGCTCCTGGCAACGCAACATCCCAACCTGATACGGCTGCTGGAACGTGTGGAATCCGTGCTGGCCCGCCTCACACGGGACTGGCCGCAAAGGAAAAAACCGGGAGCCGAGGATGCCCGGCTTTTTGAGGCGCTGGCCCTCTACAAACTGTTCCACAACTACTGCGAACGGTTCGATGCCAGCATTCGAGCGGTGCTGGACGGGCCACGTCCCGCCAACCGCGTCGCGTTTTTCCCCCATTTCCGGCGCGATTACGACGCCCTTTTCGACCGGCCCGGCCTGCCACCGGAGGAGCGAATTCCCTCAGACCACCTGTTCGCGGCGTTTTTTCAGATACGGCGGGCCTTTCACAACATCCACCGGTCGGTAATCGGCAGCAGCCTGCCCATCACCCGATTGCGGGGCGCCATCTGGCAGTCGATTTTCACCCACGACATGCGGCGTTACCGCAGTTCCCTTTATCCGGTCATGGGCGACTTCGCCACCCTGATCACCGGCCCCTCCGGAACGGGCAAGGAACTGGTGGCGCGGGCGATCGGCCTTTCCCGCTACCTGGCATTCGACCCCTCGCGCGGCGCGTTCGAAGAGAATTTCGCGGGGTCGTTCCATCCGCTCAACCTTTCCGCGCTCTCCCCCACTCTCATTGAATCGGAACTCTTCGGTCACCGCCGGGGAGCATTCACCGGCGCGGTGGAAAATCGAACCGGCTGGCTGGAGGTTTGTCCCCCGAGCGGAACGGTTTTCCTCGACGAGATCGGCGACGTCGATCCGTCCATTCAGGTGAAACTCCTGCGGGTGCTTCAGGACCGGACCTTTCAGCGTATGGGAGAGACCGATGCGCACCGTTTCAGCGGAAAACTCATCGCCGCGACCAATCGCGATCTGGCCGCCGAAATGAACGCGGGCCGGTTCCGGGAGGATTTCTATTACCGGCTCTGCTCGGACCTGGTCCGCACGCCGTCGCTGCACGAACAGCTGGCCGATTCTCCGGAGGAACTCTCGACCCTGACCCGATTCGTGGCCCGACGCCTGATCGGCGAGCGGGCGGACGCGGTCACCTTCGCGGACGAGGCGCGGCAATGGATTGAAAAAAACCTCGGCCCCGGCTATCCTTGGCCTGGCAACTTCCGGGAATTGGAACAGTGCCTGAGGAATCTGCTCATTCGCAAAGAGTACTCGCCTCCGAACCGGGAGCCCAACCAAAGCTCAGACTGGATCGAACAGGCTCGCCGTCACGCCCTCACCGCCGACCAGCTCCTGCACGGTTACTGCACCGACGTCTATGCGGCGTCCGGAACCCTGGAGGAAACCGCCCGAAGGCTCGGGCTCGACCGGAGGACGGTGAAAAGTCGTCTCGCCCCGGTCGCCAAGTGACCAAATCGCCTTGCTGTTCCAGGGGATTGGGGCGCTAGAACGGGACACTTCACACCACCGAGGTCTGCTGCCCGGAGAAGATCGTTTCGATCATAATCCCGACGAGATCACTCCCGGATTTACGGTGAGGTCGGCAAAGGCATCGGCTTCAACGTCGATTTGCCGGCCCAGATCGATATCGGGGTTGCCACTTCACCGGCTTCGCCCCAGGAAAACTTGCCACCGGGCCGGGGAGAGACCATCCTGAACGTCGACGATGAAATCTCCATTCTCAACACGTTCCGGCAGATCCTGGAGTTGTCGCCCAGAAACTATGAAACAAGCTCCCTGAAGCACGATCTGAGACCTTGAGGAGACCGAGTTCAGCCCCGGAGTTCCAATTCAGCCTTTTCCCCGCCCAAATCACCTTTATGAAAAAACCAAAGATCAACCTGACCGCAAGGGCGACCGTATTATGCGCTCTCACCGCAGTTTTCGGCCCGATCCTTTTCGCCGAAGACGGTGCCGCAACCACCATAAGCGTACGAGCGGGCGAACACGCCCTGAACGAGGCGCCCTATGCCGTGGAGTGGACCGGCAACGAAGTGCTGGGCGAAGATTCTTCCGTTCACCTGACCAGCAACGGCGAGCGGATTCCCGCCCAGGTGGAAGCGGCCGAGGACGGACGCACGCTCCTCTGGTTTATGGCCACGGTACCCGCGGGAGAGACCCGTGAATACGTCGTCGTGCCGGATGCGCCGGAAGCGGGGAAACGCTTTGCCTGGGCTCCGGAGGACAACGGCGCCACGCTGTTGACCTTCGACGGCGTCCCTGTCCTGGAGTACATCCACCCCCGCTTTGATCCGGAGAACATCGAAGACACCAAAAAGCCCTTTCACCACGTGTTTTCGCCGGATGGCACGCGGCACCTCACCAAGGGACTGGGCGGCCTGTTTCCCCATCACCGGGGGATTTATTTCGGTTACAACCACATTCGCTTCGAAGGCGGCGGCGCCGACATCTGGCACGCCACCCGCGGCGAACGTTCCGAGCACCGCGGCACCCTGCGCGCCTGGGCCGGTCCGGTGTTCGGTGGTCATTCGGTGCGCATCGACTGGACCGACGCCGAGGACACCCGGTTCATCGAAGAAACCCGGACGCTGCGAGTGTTCAAACAGTCAAGCGGCGACTTTCATATCGATTTCACCTCCACCCTGACGTCGAGAGTCGGGGACATCGAACTCGCCGGTGACAACCATCACGCGGGCGTCCAGTTTCGCGCGGCCCAATACGTGGCCGACAATCGGGAGCTCTCCAGCTTCCTTCGGCCCGGGGATTGGGCGGACCGTGACCCGGCAAGCGAACACGCCGGCATCACGGGGCTTCCCTGGAACGCCTTTCAGTTCACCATAGAGGGCGACGATTACACCGTCGCTTACCTCTCTCATCCCGCCAACGGCGACATCGCGGGAGACGACCGGCGCGAGATGTCCGAGAGGCTTTACGGTCGTTTCGGTGAATTCATTCCTACCACCCTGACCGCCGACCAACCGCTCACCTTTCGCTACCGTTTCTGGGTCACCGACCGCAGGGAGAACCTGGAACGCGCGGAAATCGACGCCCATCACCAAGCCTACAGCCAGGGCTTTCCTCACTAAAATCCTGAGAAAAGTATATTTTTCACTTGAACGCCCAACCAAGCCGGGCTTACCTTATCCTCTTCATCTGTTGCAGGGTGGAGCAGTCTGGTAGCTCGTCAGGCTCATAACCTGAAGGTCGCCGGTTCAAATCCGGCCCCTGCACCCTAATAAAAGATCCTCGAAATCAATGATTTCGGGGATTTTTTATGGCCGCCCCGAACGGGCGGTTCGGCTCCTGACACCGCGCCTGCGGGATCGCCGGTTCAAATCCGGCCCCGCACCCTGACAGATGGAAAAGCAATGTCGCGCTTAACTGCTCGAAAACATCCGTGCGCATCGCGGTATTACCTTACGCATCCCCGAACAGCCAAGGTTCCGGATTAACATGGTTAATGACAATGAAAGCCGATGTTTGGATCCTGAGAGAAACGGCTTTTTGCTCGACCCGTACGGTGGAAATCATTGACTTGGATCTACTATGAACAAAAACCTTAGTCGTCGTTCCTTCCTCAAATCCTCCGGCATACTGGCCTCCGGCCTGGCGCTCGGCAGCTTGCCTCTAATGAAAGGATGTGCCCACGCCAACCGCCGGTCACGGGACACGGCCTTTGGTTTACAGCTTTACACGCTGCGGGACGTGATCGTGGACGATCCCCAAGGCGTGTTACGCCAGGTCGGTGAGTTCGGCTACACCCAGATTGAAAGTTACGAAGGCCCCCAGGGCATGTTCTGGGGAATGGGCAACACCGGGTTCAAAACCTTTCTGGAAGATCACGGCATGCGCCCGGTTTCCAGTCATGCCAACGTGTTCAATGATTTCGAACGCAAAGTGGACGAGGCCGCGGAAATCGGCATGGAATACATTGTCTGCCCCTGGATAGGTCGCCGGGACAGCCTCGACGGCTACCGGGAGATCGCCGACCAATTCAACGAACGCGGTCGCATCGCCAGAGACGCCGGATTGAAGTTCGCGTATCACAATCACGACTACACCTTTAGGCAACAAAACGGCGAGATGCCTCAGGACATTCTGATGCAGCGCACCGACCCGGATCTTGTTGAGTTCCAGCTCGACATTTACTGGGTGGAAATCACGGGCGAAAGCACCATCGAGTGGATCAACCGTTATCCGGGACGTTTCACCTCCTCCCATGTCAAGGACCTGACCGCCGGCAACAACAACCGGCAATCCACGATTCTCGGCACCGGTGTGATCGATTTTCACGCCATCCTTCCGGTGGCCCGGGCCAACGGCATGAAATACTTCCTGGTGGAGCAGGAAGCCTATGCCGGCACCACGCCGATCGACGCGGTGCGTGAAAACGCTGAGTTCATGAAACAGCTCATGCGCGGTTGACCGACGCCCAAACAGCCACCCGACACTATAATTGTAAGACTCTTATGAACGCAGAAAACACATCTCAACTACTGAACCAAAACCGGAGTTCCCTCTCCTCCCGTGTCCTCCGCCTCGCCGCGGTCGCCGCCACCTTCGTCTTTGCCGCCTGCCAGACCTCCGGCAACCGTAACAGCGAATGGGTCGACCTTTTTAACGGGGAAAACCTCGACGGCTGGGACATTAAAATCCGGGGCTATGAACTGAACGACAATTACGGCAACACCTTTCGCGTCGAGGATGGTATACTGAAAATCCGCTACGACGAATATGACACATTCGAAGAACGTTTCGGCCACATTTTTTACGAAGAGCCTTTCTCCCACTACCACCTGATCGTAGAGTACCGCTTCGTTGGAGAACAGGTGCAAAACGGTCCGGGCTGGGCCTACCGCAACAACGGGATCATGTTCCACTCCCAGCCGGCGGCGACGATGCTCCTGAATCAGGACTTCCCTGTTTCCATCGAGTATCAGCTGCTGGGAGGAGACGGCACAAATGACCGTCCGAACGGCAGCATCTGCACTCCGGGAACCCATGTGGTTGTTGATGGCCAACTGCGCCGAGAGCACTGCATCGGCTCCGGGGGCCCCACACACCACGGCGATCAATGGGTCACCGCCGAGTTGATTGTTAGGGGCGATGAATTGATTCAGCATATCCTGAACGGCGAACTCGTCATGGAATATTCCGGTACCCAACTCGAAGATGGCACTCCTTTGACCGAGGGCCATATCGCCCTGCAGGCAGAAAGCCATCCCACCGATATCCGTTCAGTCCGTATTCGCAAACTGGATCCCTGAGGACCAGGCGACCCGGATTTCAAAGGCAAAGAGGCTTCCGAAGAATCACTTCGGAAGCCTCTTTTATTTCCGGTCGGGCCGGAGAGATTCGAACTCTCGACCTCTTGCACCCCATGCAAGCGCGCTACCAGGCTGCGCCACGGCCCGAAGCCCTAAACCAAACCCTGACCTAAAAGGAGATCGCCGGGTTAAGGCAAGCCCTTTTCCTGGTTTTCTCGTTTTTAGGTCGACGCCGCCCCCTCCTTTTCAGAGAAGTCAGAAATCATGTTACAAGCCGGCATCGTGGGACTCCCCAACGTGGGGAAATCGACACTTTTCAACGCGTTAACCAAAACGCACAAGGCGGAATCCGCCAATTACCCGTTCTGCACGATCGATCCCAACGTGGGAGTCGTGACCGTCCCGGACGAGCGACTGGCCGTCCTGCAGGGGATCGTGCGGACCGACGTGGTCATCCCGGCGGCGATCGAATTCGTCGACATCGCGGGTCTGGTGGCCGGCGCAAGCAAAGGCGAGGGTCTGGGAAACCAGTTTCTTTCCAACATCCGCGAAGTGGACGCCATCGTGCATGTGGTGCGCTGCTTCGATGACGACAACATCCTCCACAGCATGGGCGGGGTCGATCCGATTCGCGACATCGAAACCATCAACACCGAGCTGATTCTGGCCGATATTGCATCGCTGGAAAAACGGATTGAAAAGCTGAAAAAGAAGGCTCGCGGCAACGACCAGGAAGCCCAGGCCCAACTGTTGATCGCGGAAAAGCTCATCCCGCACCTCAACGAAACAAAACCCGCGATCACCGCGGAGTTGTCAGACGACGAGCGAGCGGTGATGAAAAGCTTCTTCCTGCTTTCCGCGAAACCCATCCTTTACGCGGCCAACGTCGCGGAAGGCGACCTGGCCAACGCTTCCGCCAACCCGTACGTGCAGAAAGTGGAAACCTACGCCCGGGAACACCACGGCGCCGCCTGCGTCCACGTCAGCGCCCGCCTGGAATCCGAACTGGTGGATTTGGCCCCGGAGGAAGTGAGGGAATTTTTGGCCGGTTACGGAGTCAATGACTCCGGCGTCGACACTCTGATACGCGGCGTTTACCAACTCCTGGGCCTGGTCACCTACTTCACCGCGGGGGAAAAGGAGGTCCGGGCCTGGACCATCACTCTGGGCATGAAAGCCCCCCAGGCGGCCGGGGTCATTCACACCGATTTCGAAAAGGGTTTCATCAAGGCCGAGGTCGTTTCCTACGAGCACCTCAGGGAGTTCGGCGGCATGACGGCGGCCCGGGAGGCGGGAAAGGCGCGCCTGGAGGGCAAGGATTACGTTTTCCAGGATGGCGATGTTGCCCTTTTTCGTTTTGCCAACTGACGATGTGTGATGTTATTTGACTTTTTTCAACTGTAACTCTGTTTTCTTGAAGAAGTATAACCAATTCGGGAACCTCCTGGTGCTGGACCTGTCGCTGGAACTGAGGTTAAATCTCTAATTGTGAACAACCATTGACCAGAAAGCCGCATCATGAAGAAAAAACGCACTGAACTATCACTTGGGAAAAAGACACTCGCGCTGGCGGCTATTGCCGCGATCGGTCTCGGAGTCAACGTCACCGGTTGCGCCCCGCCGGACGATATGGCCCCGCCGCCGGACCCGGACCAGCCCGGCCTTCCGGGAGAACCCTTGCCTGAACCTCAACATCCCGAACACCCGGAAACTCCGTCGGAAACGCCTCAGTAAGAGAGGTGACATCGATTCGTTTCATCCGTCCCGATGAAGCATGAGCTGTCGGGACAGTCTCTTTAACCGAAAGAAAGCCGGGCGCGAAGCCCGGCTTTCTTCGTTTTCAGGGAACCCGATCCTTTTTTTCGTTTCCATTGAGCCATTCCATCGTTAAGCCGATTCTAATTTCCATTACTTATAGCAGGCATGTATCTTTTTTTAATTCTCATTGTTCCCACCTTTATCCTCGGCATCTACGCTCAGCACAAGGTGACGTCGACCTACAACAAGTGGGTTCGAGTCCCTTCCCGCGGCGGTATCACCGGTCGTGAAGCGGCCGACGCCGTGATGCGCAAAGCGGGGGTCGCGGGCGTCCAGATCGTGGAAACCGGGGGTCACCTGACCGACCATTATGATCCCATCAACAAACGATTGGTGCTAAGCAGTGAGAATTACCGGGGCACCAGTCTGGCCGCCCTCGGGGTGGCCGCGCACGAAGCGGGTCACGCCATTCAGCACAAGGTCGGATATCAAGCGCTCAAGCTGCGCATGGCGCTGGTTCCGATCACCAATATTTCCGCGCAAATGCTGCCCCTTATCATGATCGGCGGCATCCTCTTCAACATGCTTGGATTGCTGATGCTCGGGGTTTTCGTCTACCTGATCTTGACCATTTTCCAGTTGGTCACTTTGCCCGTCGAGTTTGACGCCAGCCGCCGGGCCAAAAAGGAACTGGTCGCCATCGGAATAATCGGACCGGACGAGATGCCGGGAGTGAGCCAGACTCTGAACGCCGCCGCCCTGACCTACGTCGCCGCCTTCGTGAGCAGCCTGGCCAACCTGATTTATCTTTTCATGTTGACTCGGCGTTGATCGACGGCGCCGATCGGCTTTCCTCGTTTAGAATGGGAAGCCGATCGAAAGGTGGAGAGTGCCTGACGGATCCCGATCCCGTGGATTCAAATTGTGCCCATACTCCAAACGAATCGGTCCGATGAAGGTTTTGTAGCGGATTCCCGCGCCGATCGAATAGAGCTCCTCCTCCGATGGATATCCGGAAAATCTCCGGGCAATGGCCAGCGAATCGGAAAACAGCACAACCGACCAATTAGGAGTCAGCACCTGCTCAAACTCCAGGTTCAGCAAGGCGTAGGTCTCCGACCCGGCCAAACGCCCCGCCTCATTGCGGGAGGCCGCCTGACCGAACTGGTAGCCGCGAATGGAACTGTCGCCTCCGGGAAAAAACCGTTTATTGAAGGGCAGGTTTTCGCTCACCGCTCCATCGGCATGCACCACCCCATGGGTGAAACCCGCATTGATGTAAGCTCCGCGTCCGATTCCCTTGTGCCAAGAGGCCCCCAACTCCAGGCGCTGATAGTTGGCCTCGCCCAGAAAGTACTCCGATGCCGCCTCAGTGATCACAAAGAGGCTGTGCCCGCTTCTGGGATAAATCGGGTTATCACGCACGTCATGACGAACGTCAAAGCCGACCGACCCCACCTGCGCACGCCCGATGCCGTCCTCCTCCACAAGATCAAAACGCCCCGACTGAAGCAGCTGATAGCTGTAACGCAGGGTCAGATCGCTGTCGATACGCGGCGCGTACTTTTGCAGGCCGACCGTGCCGCCGTACTCGGTGCGGATAAAATCAATCTCCTCACGTCGCAAAGCGCTGGCCCGCCCGAAGGCGTTGATATCCTCTCCAAACACTTCGGGCATGGTATAGAGATAATCGGCACTGGATGCCTTAAAAGATTGAATCGCCATGAGCCGGGACCGGTGCGCACGGCCGAAGATGTTGTACTGCTCGATCTCCAGACCGCCCCGCAACAGTTCGTAACTCCCGTAACCAAAGAGCAAACTGATATCAATCTCCTTGCCTTCCCGCAATCGGAAGAGCACATTGCGGGTCTCCTCATCGACTTCCTCGTAGGAAACTTCGACCCGATCGAAGACTCCCAGCCTGGCCAACCGAAAACGCGCCTGATCCATTTCCAGGCGATCCAACTGGTCGCCCGACCTCGCCCGGACACGGCGACGAAGGACGGATTCCCTCGTTTTCTCCGCCCCCTCGAAGACAACGTCGGCAACATAAATCTTATTACCGGTTCGAACCTGAAACAGCAGGTCCACTTCAACTCGATCATCCAACTCCTCGCGCGCAACCGTTGTCACCTCGACCCGTGCATCAGGATAGCCCTGACGGTAAAAACTGTTGCGCAGATCCAGACTGCGATCCTGAACCCACATGCGCGAAAACGGTCTGCCCGGCTCACGGTCAACCACCTGTGAAGGCTCGTCCTCACCTTCGACAAACACCTCCTCGCGCGAAGTCCGGATTATCGTTTGTTTCCCTTCCTCCACCCCGATGCGCACCGACACCGCTCCGGATTCCTCATCACGCTCCATAGACAACAGAGTGACCCGCGCGCTCTCGTATCCCCGACCGACCAGCAGTTCCCGCAGATTACCGATACTGCTGTCCAGACGTCGCGGGGTAAAAGCACGCGTTCCCCGAAGTCGAAAAAGGAAGTCCGACGGAACAAAATAGGTTTCCGCCTCACTGCGGTCGAGTACGGTCAACCCTTCAAACTCTATCCGATCGTAATAAAAGAGCACCCCTTCGTCGATGTCGAACCGCACGGCCCGGGCCATCAAAGGTCGCGGCAGAAGGGTATCCAACCGGTCGGTCCAGGTAAAACGTTCCACCGTTCCGTCCTCCAACGTGACCCGCGCGGAGATGGTGGGCCGCAGGTATCCGTCCTGCTGCACCCTTGAATTGAGGATAAAAACCGCATCCTCGATAAAGTTGGCGTCGAAAAATCGTCGCTCCTCCTCCGTATCCAGAAGTTCGATCGTCCGGCGAAGTTCCCGATTTCCCCAGAACCCGTATCCTCTCACCTTCAATTTAGGCGAATCGCCCTCGTCCTCAGCGATCGCAGCCGGCGCCGGCAACAGGATAATGAGAGCCAAAAAGAAAATCGAAAAACGTTTTTTCATCGACTGAAAAACCTCCACTTGATTCCGGCATTGAACGCATCGAACCGGTCGTATTCACCCACCAAACCGACCCGGGGCCAGAACATGTACTCCAGATAAAAGGTCTCTCTGCCCTGCTCGGATATATTCTCGCCCGATCGAATGGTGAGTCGCTCCGCGGCGTCATCATCACCGCCGAACTCCAGGAACAGGTTCTGGGCGATATAAAGGGCAAGCTTGGTGGCTTTTTGTTGACCGGTGAATTGCAGCTCATCGCGGGGAAGTTCGCCCGCGGTAATCATCAAAAGGATCGCTTCCGAACTCAGCGGAGGATGCGAGCTGAATTCCAGGGACGGATCATCCGCCGTTCCGCTGAGTTCCATATGGAGATCGTATCCAAAAAGGCGTGTCGAAGCGGTGATGAACAATTGAGGCTGATAGGGATTGTCCTGGCTCAATGACACTGTCCCCTGGTTGATACGCATGGTCGCGAACGGGAATCGGACTCCGCCGGAATTGATCTGCACCTCACCGATAGCCTGGGGCTCGAGCAGCGTCCCGCGGACATTGAAATTCGCCGACAAGCGACCACGAAACCCCGGAGCCCGCACCGAAAGGAAGCGGTCCCCCTCGATATCGATATCGAGCACCCAGGCGGAGAAGGGCTCCTGATCGACGCTAAAAAACGGGGGCCTTCGTTCGGGAGTGGCGACGGAAACCGGGGCCATGGCGCGCAGTTCGGTGATCACCAGACTCTCGCGCATGTTGATATTACCCGATATTGATGCCGTTTCCTCCGCGTTGCCGCGAATCGCCAGATCAACGTCACCCCGAATGACCAGTCCGGGCTGGCGAGTCAGTGGCAGGTTGTTTCCGCGGACCGTCAGCTCGAAGTCGGGTTCCAGACTCTCCGGCAGAGAAAGACGGCCCGCAACCCGAACCCGCTCACCTCCAAGCCTGCCGGAAAACTCTTCCAGAATCGCGGTGCGATCCTCGAAGCGTATGAGCGCCCGCATATCCTGCATCGACCCCACCGGCATTATTGGGCGGGTGGCCGCGCCTTCCAGAATCACTTCACCCGATTCAAAACGATCGCCTCTCAACCTCAGATCCACGCTCAGTGTGCCCTGTGGGCTGAGCAATGCCGGAAAGAACTGCGCGAACGGAGCCAACTCGGCCCGATCGATCAACAGTGAGGCCTCGATCTGCGTCCAGTCCGGGACCTGTCCCTCGCGCACCAGGGCCCCCCAGGTTTCACCACCTAGGGGGCAAACCGCCTCGGCGCGAACTTCCTGACCCTCCACCAGGAACCGGAAGGTTTCCAAACGTGCTTCGTTCACATCAAAGACCGCCCTGACATCGATCTCGCTCAGTTGGGGCAACCTTTGATCCGCCAGACCGGCATACTCCAGACCGTCCGCGCTAAAAGCGACGACTCCTCGCGGCCGCAGGAGCGTTCCCTCCAAATCCGCACTCAGCCTCGGCGTATCCAGCCTGACGCCGGTCATCTCGTCGAGCCGTTCCCAAAGCGTGGCGTCCGGATCCGACGCGGCCGCGAGCAGAATCTCCTTCTCGTAGTCGATGATCCACAACTCGTCCGGTCGCCCGGGAAACAGAATCAGCGGAAGATGACCGGAAGCGGTCAACACACTCCCTTCATCACCGGAAAGTTCGAGACGATTAACACGAACTCCCGAATCGTCTCCTGAAAGCGCGGTCTCCAGACGAAGGCGTTCCTCACCCGGTATCTCCCCGTTGAGCCGGGTCTCCAGATCGAAATGCAACGCTCCCCCATCGCTCCAAAAGGACTCCAGTCCCAAATATTCAAGGTGAAAATCAGGCAGATCCCGGCTCAAATAATGCCCGAAGAGGCTTGGCCCGAATCCTTCGACTCCGACCTCCAGCCTTCCCTGGCGGGGCCAATCCAGCAGACCGTTCAAGGTCAGCCTCTCCTCCCCGCCCTCCAGGACGAGGTCACTCAGGACGACCCGCCACTCCTGCAAGGCCGACTCCAGGTTGGGATCGACCGGCGTTTCACTCTCGATGACCTCCAATCGCACGGGCGCCTCCAGATTCAACAAAGTCTCCTCGCCGAGGGCAAAAACCAGACGCCCCAGGTCCAGCTCGGCCCGATCCAATGCCCCACTGAAGACCCCGCCCGCCTGTATGCTCGCGTCGTCAATATTACGCCACTCGAGGAGCCATTCGTCGAAGTCCAGAAATTCTCCTCGCCAGGAAAAAGTGAGATCACCCGGTTTGATCTCCGGAGCCCGCAGCGAATCGAGCGCAAATTCGACCTCATGCCGAAGAGTCTGGATGGGGCCGGAAACCCTGGCCCCGAGCCGTGCCTGACTGAATCCGACGCCATCCGGAAGAAACTCCCGCACCACGTCTTCCCGCAAATCAAGAACCACCTCTCCCCGGCCGACTCGAAAATCCACAACATCGAAATCGACAAACCCTTCCAGCGAGGTTCCGTCCGCCAGGGACGCGGTCAGCGCAGTCAATTCAGCCATCGGCGGGGTGAAGCGCCCTTGGGCTGTGGCTTCCTCCACGACGCGGTCAAAGGCTTCGATTCGCCCCACGACAATGCTGTAATTCGCATGCGGCCAGGGAGGACCCTCAGTGACGGCTTCCGGCCAAAAAAGCCGACCTTCCACCGATAACGATTCACCCGATACAGCAAACGCCGACAGGGCCTCCGCGTTCAGGACAAAATCGACATCGGGCCAATCGGCGGCCCCGGGCGCCACGGTCAATTGCGCGGCGAGGGTGCCGGAAGCCTCGAAAAAACCCTGCTCGGCAAGGTCTCCCTCGACCTGAAAAACGGACCCCTCTCCCAGTAACCGCCCCCGATAGTCGACCTCGAGGGGTTCACTCAGCTCAGCTCGCAGAAAGGGGGTGTGCAGGCTAAACGACTCCAGGCGGACCGAATCCAGGTCGCCCTCCGCCCGGATATCCGCCTCCACTCGGGAATAGGGAGATGCCGGATCACGGGGTACGGCCTCGGCTCGGATTCCGACTTCGTAAGCCGCCTCGCGCCACTCGGCCCGGATGGTCGCCACCAATGCTTCATATTCATCCATTCCCACCAACTCCGACGGAACGGTCAACGCCTCGGACCACAGGAGTGCCTCCGCCGGCAATACATCTTCCGGCCCAAATCGCGCCGACAAGCCCGCTTCATTGTCGCGCCAGGTAACATTGGCGTCGAACGTCAGATCCTCCTCGGAGCGGGCGGCGTTCGCCACCAGAACGATTTCCCAGGGATGCAGTTCAACGTCGACCTCCACGCGCCCGGGCTCGCTGACATCCCCGCGCAGCACCACCTCAAAAAACTCATCCAGAAAATGCATGCCCGCCCGCCCGTGCACACGCCCCGCATCCCAGACGACTTCCTCCACCGAGATCTCGAGATCCTCCACCGCCACCACACCTTCGCGGGCGGAAGCTCCGGGCGCCCAGCGAACCACGTGCGGCAGAATGCCCTCCACCAGCTCGAAAATCCTGTAGGCATAGACTTCCGCCGGCTCTTCGACCTCCACCTTCTCCGGCGGTTCGACTACCAGACGCCAGCTTTCCAGTGAGACGAAATCGTTTTCCGTATCCCGCAGCAGGGCGCGGATAATCCAGGTCAACGGCAGGTACCCTTCCAACCGTTCGCCGGAAAAGGAAACGACCTCATGCTCGAAGTCGACATCGTGCAGGGCAAATCTCCCATATCCGATCCTTTCGTATTCCGCATATTCCAAGCCGAATCGTGCCCCCACCGGCTTGACGACCCAGGGCAACCAGAGCGGGAGCAACAGAATAATCAGGACAAAAATCAGGAGGGAACCGGCCCCAATGTAGATAAGTTTTTTCATGAACACAGCTCCGCGGCACGGCAAAAGAGCGGCAACCTATCCACGGCCTGGCCAATGACAAGTGGATGGCCAGGATTCTGCCACCCATCCAATCGGCTCAGCCGCGGTCCTTGCTCCTCTCATTCCTTAAGTAACCCGGCACGTTTCAACAATGCCAGCAAGTCCGGCTCCCGGCCCATAAAATCGACATAAAGTTTCAACGGATCTTCAGAATTTCCCTTACACAGAATCTTCTCGGCGAATTCCCTGCCCACTTTGGGATTTAGCACGCCTTCCGTCTGAAAACGGGTGAAGGCGTCCGCATCGAGGACCTCAGACCACTTGTAGGAATAATATCCCGCCGCGTATCCTGTCGGACTGGAAAACAAGTGGCCGAACCGGCGGATGATAGTGGGCATCGGCGTTCGGGTGGGCGGCAGATAATCGGTCAGCACCTCCTTGAGGGCTGAATCAAGATCCTTGTCCGCATACCGCGAATAGCGCGCGTGCAATTCCAGATCGAGTCGGGCAAAGCTCAACTGTCGCATGGTGGCGTTGGCCGAACGGTAGTTTCGGGCCGCCGACATTTTCTCAAAAAGGTCGTCGGGAATGGGAACGCCGGTTTCGTGATGCCGCGCGAAAAAGTCGAGGCTTTCACGGTCCCAACACCAATTCTCCATGATTTGCGAAGGGAGTTCCACGAAGTCCCAGGGCACGTTGACCCCGTTGAGCGACTTGATTTCCACTTCACCGAACAGGTGGTGAAGCAGGTGTCCAAACTCATGGAAAATCGTCTCCACCTCTCGATGGGTGAGCAAGGCCGGCTTTCCCGCCACCGACGGCGTGAGATTTCCGCAGATTACGCCGAGGTGCGGCAGCCGCTCGCCACTCGGAGTCGGCCCGCCGGTGGCCAGCGGGTTGAACCAGGCGCCTCCCCGTTTGGATTCACGCGGGTGCCAGTCGGCATAAAAGGACCCCAGATGGCGGTTGCTCCGGTCCCTCAGCTCGTAAAAACGAACTTCGGGGTGCCAGACTTCGACCGCGTCGGCCGGCGCCTCATTCCCGGCGTCCGGCTCGTGAAACACAGTGTCCTCGCGCTCCACGATAGCGATATCGAAAATCCGTTCGGCGATGGCGAACAAACCGCGAATAACCCGGTCGATCGGAAAATAGGGCCTCAAATCCTCCTCATCGAAATCAAAAGTCGCCCGCCGTTGTTTCTCCGACCAGTAAAGCAGGTCCCAGGGCTCCAAAGGCAGGCTGGCCTCATGCGCGTGCCCGCCGTGAAAATCCTCCAACTCGCGATTTTCGTCCGCAAACATTTCGCGGGACCGGCGGTGCAGGTCTTCAACAAACCCCAGTGCCCGTTCGCTGCTCCTGGCCATGCGCCGTTCCAGCACGAGCGAGGCAAAACTGTCCTTTCCGAGCAATTGGGCTTTTTCCTGCCGCAAGGCGAGTATTCGATCGATCAGCCCGGTATTGTCGTAAGGCTCACCGGCGCCCACCGCCACGGCCGCCTCCCACATCTGACGCCGCAATCCGGCGTCGTCGAGATAGGTCATGAACGGTTCGTAGGAAGGCATGTGCAGGGTAAACCGCCAACGAGGCTCGTCCTCGCTTCCGTATCCCTTGGTCAGGGCGTTATGCCGGGCGGCTTCTTTTGCGTTGGCGGGCAAGCCGGCCAGGCGCGCCTCGTCGTCGATCACCAGTTCCCAGGCATTGGTGGCGTCGAGCACATTCTCTGAGTATTTTTGTGTCAGCGCGGAGAGCTCGCTCTCGATCGCTTCCATGCGTTTTTTCCCCTCATGGGACAGGTCGGCGCCTGCCTGGCGAAAGTCGGCAAGAGTCTCGTCCAGAAAACGTCTCCGGACCCCGGTCAGGGAATCGGCCGCCGCGGTTTCCGCGAATTGCCGGATCACCCTCCACAACTTTTCATCCAACGGAATCCCGGCAAAAAACTCCGAAACCCGCGGCAACATTTCATTATAGGCCTGACGCAGTGGAGGGCTGTCGCAGACGGAATTGAGATGCGACACTCTTCCCCATGCCTCGCTCAGGCGCTCCGTGGCCTTGTCCAACGCCAGCAAGGTGCTCTCGAAAGTCAATTCATCGCCGGATTGCCCGGCGACTTCATCCAGCTGCGCGCGCGCTTCCCGCAGCGCCTTTTCGATGTCCGGCTTCACCCGATCCGGAGTTAGGCTCGACCAGGAAATTAAGAAAGTCTCTTGCAAAAACGGATATTCTGTCATACCTCAACATCTAGACAAACGTGTCTCGGGGACAAATCTCAAATCAATTCCCGGCACAAAACGACCCGTTCCCGGTTTTGTGACTGCTCACAGCTCACATTTCCCTTTGCTTCCCGCGCAACACGAAGGCCGATGCTGCTTGATGATGCATTCAACCTGTTGCCAGTGAAACGCTCAAACCATATAGGCGCATCGTTGCGAAGTCATTTGATTTTCTTCTTTTCAACACATTAATTTCTGCTATTTCATGAGATCGCAAACATATCCGAACAGCGCTTCGAACCAATGAAGCTCCTATTCGGAAGACGGTTTTTCCGTGTAAATGATTCGCCCATTATAGGATCGGGACATTAATTCCCATCCTTTCCCATGGGGAAATTCAAAACAAATGCCGCAAGCCACCGAGCTAACTCCTACACTGAACTCTCTTTCCCTTTCGGAAACGCAAGGGGTGCCGATCAGATTCCTGATTCACCTCCCCGCCAAGCCCGCCTCGGCAGCCAGGCGCAATGCGATTCCGCTAAAGTTGGAGGTCGAATTCGCCGACGGTTCCATCTGCAGTCCGGAAGAACTCGACCGGAGTCGTCCGTATAACCTGGCGCCGCCGCACGCCATCGCCGGGCGCCTCCTGGAGACCTGGAATGAAAACCAGTTGCCGGAAAAATCCAAACTTCGGCGAAGCCAGCTCAAGAAGTTGATCGACGTACTGAGGGACGAACCGGTGTTTTTCCTGGGTCTCAGCCGGGATACGCCGCTCGACTGGGACGGATCCCGGCTCGACGGCATCAGCGAATATCTGGAATCCGACGAGGACGAAGAGGACGAGGACGAAGAGGACATTTGGGAGGCGGAAGATCCTCCCGCAGCCGGGGACCAACCCTCGGCCCCGGTGGAGCCGGTGCCGGACATCAATGCCGGTTTCACTCCCATGGAAGTGGACGGCTCCGGCAATTTCCTGGCCATTAGCCTGCCTTCACGCGACCACCCGCTGTACGCTGACGCGCTGGCCCTGCTGCGCAGCAACGAGTTTCTGCTTGATCCCTCCTCCCGCAAGTGGTGGATGCGCGACCGGCACAAGGTGCTGAACTTCCTCGCGGAGCATTGGAGCGCGTTGGAGAATAAGTTCCAGGCCAACTTCACCGAAAACTTCAAGAAAAACACCGAGAGGATCACAGACGCGAAAATCACCTGCATCGCCCGCGAGGAGGACGGGCATTTCGTGGTTCAAACCTCCCTCAAGGCCGGCAAATTCAAGTTTCGCGAGATCCAAAACAATATCAATTCCGGCAAAAACTACGTGGAAACACCCACGCGGGTATTCCTCATTTCGGACCGCAAGCTCCAGGGTCTGGAGCACCTTCAGCGCTCTCTCGCCGGCAATCACAATCAGGCTCTGGTGCCGCGCACCCAGCACCGTATCGAGATTCGGGATATGCCCGACACCGAGTACCTGATGGAAACCATCGCCGACCACCATCAGACCCCCGGAAGCTGGAAGAAGCGCAGCGTGGCGATTCGCGACCTCTCCCGGCTGGAACGCCCACCCATTCCCCGCGATCTGGATGAAGCGCTGCGCGCGTACCAGCGATTGGGCGTGGGATGGATGTATCACCTCTATCGCAACAAGATCGGCGGAATCCTGGCCGACGAGATGGGTCTCGGGAAAACCATACAGGCCCTGGCCCTCCTGGCGGCGATTCGCAAATGGCAGATCCGGCGACGTAAATTCAAGCAGAAGAGCCGCAAGAAGAATTCGCGTGGACGCCACCAACGCATCATCTCCTCTCCCTTCCTGGTTGTCTGCCCCGCGGGTCTGTTGACCAACTGGAAACGGGAAACCCAAAGGTTCGTGCCGATGTTCAAGTTCTTCCTGCACCACGGGAACGACCGGCTGACTTCGGTGGAGGAATTCGAGCAATACGACCTGGTGATCACCTCTTACACCACGCTTATTCGCGACGCGGACCTGTTTCAAAGTCTGGTGTTCGACTGTATCGTCGCGGACGAGGCGCAGCACATCAAAAATCCGCAAACGCGAAATTTCCGATCGATTTGTTCACTTTACAGCCGGGGACATTTCCTGCTCACCGGTACGCCGCTGGAGAACAGTCTGGACGACCTGGTGGCTCTCTTTGATTTCATCCTTCCCGGTTACCTGCACAAACCGCCCGCCAATGCCAAGGCGGAGGAGCGCGAGTGGTACGATACCCGTATCCAGCAAAAGGCGGCGCCCTATATCCTGCGCCGAACCAAACAGATCGTCGCTCCGGAACTGCCCGAAAAGATCGAGCAGGTCATCTACTGCGAAATGGGCCCGATCCAGCGGCAACAGTACCAGGAACTGAAGGAGAATACCCAGAAGGCGATCTTCGAGCTGGAAATGGCCGGAGCCTCCGAGGGGAAACTGCGTATGGCGGCTTTCACCCAGTTGCTGCGCCTGCGCCAGTTCTGCTGCGACCCGAGACTGCTGTACAAGGGGAAGGAGCCGGCGCCCGAACAGGCTCTCGATTCGGCAAAGAAGGATTCTTTCCTCGAACTGGTTCAGGAATCCATCGACGGCGACCACCGCATGCTGGTCTTCTCGCAATTCGTATCGCTGCTTCAACTGCTGCGCGCCGAACTGGACCAGGCGGGTTTGAGTTATTGCTATCTTGACGGATCCACCAAAGACCGCCTCAAGGAATGCGACCGTTTCAACAACAGTCCTGACATTCCGGTCTTCCTCATTTCGCTCAAAGCGGGCGGAACCGGACTCAACCTCACCGGCGCGGACACCGTGATCCATTACGATCCCTGGTGGAACCCCGCGGTCGAGGCTCAGGCCACGGACCGGGCGCACCGCATCGGCCAAAGCAGGGTGGTTACCAGCATCAAACTGATCGCCGCAGATACGATCGAAGAAAAGGTTCTCGAACTCCAACGATCCAAGTCGCACCTGCTGCGCAATCTGTTTGCCGCCAGCGAGAGCGCCAACGCGAAACTGAGTATCGAAGACCTGAAAAACCTGCTGGAATAACGCCGGGGCGAATCTCAGTCGCGCCGGATACGATTTCCCATACAGGTCTCCACCAGTTCCGCGGCGTGGATCCAGGGATGATCGTTCGGCACGGTTCGGCAACCGCTGGAAACCTCGTCCAACGGCACTGGAACGGTTTCCGATCCGCGCAAGGCCACCATCACGTTATATTGACCCGCCGCCAGCAACTCACCGGCCCGCGTGCCCAACAAGGTGCACAGGTGCCGGTCGAAGGCGGAGGGCGAACCGCCGCGCTGCACGTGGCCCAGCGAAGTCGTGCGCGCCTCCAGTCCCGTGAGTTGCTGCAACTGACGTGCGATCCGGCTGTCGAGTGATTCCTGGACCAAATGCGGGCCGTCATGCAGCAAATCGGCCTTTTTCGAGGATTTTTTCGGGTTTTTACTCGCCTCCGGTTCCGGCGGCTCGGCCTTCTTGCCTTCCCTGGCTTCTTTAATCGAACGGGCGCCTTCCGCCACCGCAATGATGGAGAAACGCTTGCTGTGCTTGCGCCGCTCCATCAGATGTTCCGCCACGACCTCGCGATCGTAGGGTATCTCCGGGATAAGGATCACATCAGCGCCACCGGCAATGCCGGCGCCCAGGGCGAGCCATCCCGCCTTGTGCCCCATGATTTCGCATATAATCACCCGGTGATGACTCGTCGCCGTGGTGTGCAGTCGGTCGATAGCTTCCGCCGCGGTATTCATCGCGGTATCGAACCCAAAACTCACATCGGTCCCAATCACGTCGTTGTCGATCGTCTTGGGCAGGGTAATGACATTCAGTCCGGCGTCCCGAATGCGACGGGCGTTCTTTTGGGTGCCGTTGCCGCCCAGACAGACCAGACAGTCAATCTGCTTCCCGCGGGCATTCGCCACTGCCACGCTGGTCATATCCATGATTCTGTCACCCATGGGCATCTTATGGGGTTTGTCCCGGCTGGTGCCGAGAATGGTCCCTCCCCGGTTCAGAATGCCCGAAACATCCGAATCCTCCAGGGGATGAAAACGATTTTCCACCAGACCGCGGAAGCCGTCGGGAATGCCCAGCACCCGGATCCCATAGTGCATGGCCGATTTGGCCACCGCCCGAATTGCCGCGTTGAGGCCGGGACAGTCACCGCCGGAGGTGAGAATGCCGATACATTTCGTCTTGGATTTGCTTCCCATAAGTCTCTGGAGCCGATGCTGGAGACAGGAAGTTCCGACGGCAACTTTCAAATTCCGGCCGCGGCTTTCGCCAATCATGGCTTGCAATCGCCGAAATGCTTCCCGATAGTGACCCGCTTATGGGAAAACAGTACAACAAGGAGATCAAACGTCGCCGCCGCAAGGCCTACCAGGAACGCCGCAAGGACGCGGCAAAAGCCCTGGCTGCGTCGTCCTCCAGGAAAAAGAAAAAGTAATCCGTCACCCGGCCCCACTTTTCGGTTTGGTAACGGCCCGCAGGACCAACGTCAGGCCTGCGGAGATCAGGCAGAGCACGCCAGCAAGCATAAAGGCCGCGGTGTAACTCCCCGTGGCCAACCGCGCAGCGTTGCCGGCCACGATCCCGAACACCCCTGCAAAGCCGTAGGACGTGAACAGCCAGCCATAATTGGCCCCGAGATTCCTGGCGCCGAAAATATCGGAGGTCGCCGGAGGAAACAGAGCGAGGCACCCGCCGAAATTGAAGCCCACGAGCGCCGCGCCGGCACACAACGCGAAAGCGCCGCTCACATGCCCGAGCAGGAACATGACCCCCGCCTGCACGAGGAACAGCACGACAAACGTTGTTGTGCGTCCGATCCGGTCGGAAATCAGTCCCCAGATAATACGGCCCAAAGCGTTAAAGATCGCCAGGTATCCCACGGCGGCCGTGCCGATCGCCGCCGCCTCCGCGGCTTCAATCCCGCCTGCGGCGATGCGCTCACTCACGAACGGTTGCACGATTCCGATCACCATCAATCCGGCCAGGGCGCCGCTGAAGAACATCAGCCACATAATATAGAAAGCCGGGTGCTTCAGCGTTTCCTGCCAGGAGGATTCGGCCGACACCCCCGGCGCCGGCGCGACGCCCGGCGGATTTTTCAACAACATGGCGCCGATGCCGATTCCCGCCATACAGACGAGGCCATGCGCCACAAAAAGGCTGCGGATTCCGTACATTTCCATGAACCCCTGCGCTCCGGGGATGGGAATCCTAAACCATTCAGTATTCACAATGTACGGATCCCCCTTGAAAAGAAACGCCCCCATTCCGAATCCGGCGACGGCAATACCGCTCATCAGACCTTTTTGATTCGGAAACCATTTCACCAGGGCCGCGATCGGACAAACGTAGGCGAAGCCGATTCCCGCGCCGGCAAGGAATCCTACCGTCCCCCACAGTAGAAAGACCCGATCCCATTCTCCAAGGGCGCCCACATATTCGTCGGCGAGCACCACCGCCGCCACCGCAACTCCGGTGACAATGCCGAAGGGCAGGTATTTCACAAACGGACTCTCGCTCCCCCCACTGGAGCGCGAAAAGGCATGCGTCACCATGAGCAATACCACCACCACCCCCCCAGCAAACGCCGAATGGGCCAGGTAGAAGACGATCGGCGCATCGAGAAATCCGGCCAGGATAAACCCGCCACCCATTAAACAGGCCCCGATCAATGCCGGCACGCGGGGCCCTTTTAAATCCTGGAGCCTACCCGCGAAGACCATAACCAGGGCAAAGGACAGAATACAGATGGAAAACGCGTATTTCAGATACGCTTGCTGACGGTCGCGCTCGCGCTCGGCGGCCGCCGCATCGGCCACCACCCGGTAACCGCGGCGTGACTCTTCCGCGTCGGACAAAGCCGCGTATTCCGCCTCCGTGATGACCTCCGGGAAGACCTCGGATGACAACGGCTGCCAGAATATGCTGTATCCGTAAACCGTTCCCAGAATTAACATGACGAGCACCGCTCCGATCACCACCCGCCAACGAGTCCAGTCCTTGTTTTCCATATATTAACGTAAAAATATCGAGGTCCGTCAGAACGGACTCCGCATCCGTTGGTAAATACTGCGCGAATTCAGAAGAACTCTCCCACCACCGGACGAAACCGTTCCATGTCGATTAGAAACGAGTCGTGGCCCTGAATCGAGGGCAAACACGTTAATCGAACGTCAGAACCCACCGTCCGCAGACCTTCGGCCAACGCTTCCTGCTGTCGCAAGGGAAACAAGACATCACTCTCCACCCCCACCACCAGGGCCCGCTCCAGCACGATTCTCCGCAACCCTTTTTCCACGGTGCCCCCGTGGTCGGCCACATCGAAAAGGTCCACCGCCCGGGACAGGTAGAGGTAGCAGTTGGCATCGAACGAACCGATAAATCTCTCCGCGTGCGCCTCCAGGTACGATTCAACCTCGAATCCGCCCTGAAAGAGACTTCCTCCGCCTCGCGACTCGGGCGAACGCTCGCGCCCGAAACGCACGTCCCATTCGCCGGCCGACCGGTAGGTGATCATGCCGAGCTTGCGCGCCAGGCGCATCCCGGTGACCGGCTCCCGCCCAAGAGGATAAGCGCCTCCCTGCCAGGCGGGATCGGAGCAAATCGCTTCGCGCTGCAACGAACGGAGGGCAATGGCGAAAGGGAGGCTGTGGGTGGCCGAAGAGATGCACACCAGACCGCGGGAGAGCCCCGGGTGCAGGAGGCAAAAGGCCAGTGCCGTCATGCCTCCCATGGAAGCCCCGACAGTGGCGAACAGCCTCTCGATCCGCAGGAAACGGACCACCTCCAGACCCGCGTTGGCCACGTCCTCAAGGGTCAACCGCGGAAACGACAGACGATAGGGGTTCCCGGTGTTGGGATTGACGGAGGCGGGACCGGTCGAACCGAAACAACTCCCGAGAGAGTTTACGCAGATCACAAAGTACCGCCGCGTGTCGATCGGCTTGTCCGGGCCGATCATGTCCTCCCACCAGCCGGGACGAGGATCGTCCACCGAGGACGCGGCGTGCGCCGAAGGAGACAGACCGGTGAACAGCAAAACACCATTGTCCCGGGCCGCATTCAACTCGCCCCAGGTTTCGTAGGCGATGACCGGATTGTGGAGTTCACCCTTTAGCATGGGAAAAACTCCCTTGACCCGCAACAAGCGCGCCGCCGGGCCCGCGCGGAATCCGGACGGACGGCGTTCGCGCCCCTCATACTCGCCCTCCCTTACGTACGTGCTGTGGCCCATGGCGCCAATCTTTCCCAATCCAGGTACCGGCTCAAGCCGAAACCCAACCGGTAAAAGCTTCGTAAAACAGCCCGCGATAACCGATTACCCCTTTAAATAGATACCCAACTCGAATTGAATCCCACATTGACAACATCTCTAATGACCGAGCATAACCATGCAGTAATCCCTTCAAAAACAAAGGTATCGACCAGCCGTTTCCTACGCGCGAGCGGCTCGCTGGTATCCGGAATGCTTATCCTTTTCACTGTCCCTGCCGCCACCCAAGCCTTGACCCCTACGAGCGCCCGCGACTTCGCCGATCTCAGTCTGGAGGAGTTGATGATGGAAACCGTCACCTCCGTCTACGGGAAAATGGTCTGATGCTTCTGAGCGTATCCGCATTCATCGAAATGATCGTTAAGAACACAAGGCGTTCACCGGCATTCCGCTTCGCTTCGCGGCCCGCGGTCAGCGGTTTGTTACTGTTCATGCTTGCTCCGTTGATTGTGACAAACCTGCCTGGTTCCACCCCAGCCGTCTCCAGGGAATATCAAATCAAGGCGGCGTTTCTTTACAACTTCACCCGGTTCGTGGAATGGGTGCCGGAATATTTCGAAACCGAGGACAGTCCCATCCTGATTCACGTCCTCGGAACCAACCCTTTCGGCGACGAACTCCGGGACAGCTTCGCCGGAAGGGAGGTCAGCGGTCGCGGTTTCAAAGTCGAATTCGTTCCCACCTTTACCGATTCACGCACACCTCACCTCCTGTTTGTTCCGGCGGGCGCCGAGTTGTTGATCGACGGTGATCTGAACGAAATTCATCAACAGGGAGTCCTGACCGTGGGCGAATCCGAAGCGTTCGTGAGGATGGGAGGGGTGATCACCTTCACTCTGCACGCTGACCGGGTCCGCTTTTTTGTGAACCGCGATTCCGCAAGAGACGCGAACCTGACGATCAGCACACAATTGCTGCAATTGGCGCTCACTCCGCGCTAGAAGCGAGAAACAATTCCCTAAGATGCCGTCAATTAAAACGATACCGATCCGGCACAAGCTGATGATGATTATTCTTGTCACCAGCGGAATCGCGCTTCTGCTGGCTAGCGCGGGATTTGTCACCTACGAGCAGGTCAACACGCGTCAGGGTATGATCCGGGACCTGTCGGTGACCGCCCGCATGATCGGCTTCAACAGCACGGCCGCCCTGACCTTCGATGACCCCGGGTTCGCCCGGCAAACCCTCGAGGCATTGAATGCTCATCCGCATGTGATCTCTGCCTGTATCTACGACGCCGATGGCGCCGTTTTCGCGACTTACCAACGCTATGGCTCGAACCGAACCGAATGGCCTCCGGTCCGATCCGAAACAGAGGAGTTCACCAGCGAAAGCCTGACTATTTTCCAGGACATTCATCTCGGGAGTGACAGCGTCGGCACCATATTTCTACAGGCCGACTTGCAGGAGATTCGAGAACGATGGGTGCGCTACGCCATCATCGTCACCGCCGTGATGGCCGTATCCATCCTATTGACTTTTGTCATCGCATCACGTCTGCAACGTTTGATTTCCGGACCAATCTCGCACCTGGATCAAATCGTTGGCCGGGTGGCGCTGAATCACGATTTCTCCCTGCGGGCCGCCAAGCAAAGTGAAGACGAAATCGGCCGGCTGACCGATTCGTTCAATGCCATGATGTCACGGATCGAAGCGCAAAACGCCGAACTTCTGGCGGCGCGCATCGATCTGGAACGCAAGGTGGAGGAACGCACCGCCGACCTGCTCTCCGCCAAGGATGAAGCAGAGGAGGAACGCTCCACGCTCCAATTCATATTCGACAACGTCCCGGTCGGTATATCGCTGATTACCTGGGACGGAACCCGAAAAGTCGTCACCTCACGGTTCATCAACAGGACTCATCTGGAAATCTGCGGGCTGTCTACGGACCAGCGAAACGAATCCTACCTTTTCAAGAATATGACCCACCCCGAGGACCGTCCTCAGCAGTCCCGATTGCAGGAAAAATTGGATGCGGGCGAGATCGACCACTACTCGCTCGAAAAGCGCTACATCAAACCCGACGGCGATATCGTGTGGGTTCACTTTTATACCCACCGCAGATATTATCTGGACGGATCCGCACAGAATTTGACCACGGTTATTGATATCACGGACCGGAAGAAGGCGATTGAGGAACTGGACCTCACCCACCGGCGTCTGGTGAACGCCTCCCGCCAGGCTGGAATGGCGGAAGTCGCCACCAGTGTCCTGCACAACGTGGGCAACGTTCTCAACAGCGTAAACATCACAACCACCCTTTTGACCGACCGGCTGGAACGTTCCCGTTGCGCGAGCCTGAACAAACTTTCGGAGCTCGTTAACCAGCAGAATGGCAATCTTGCATATTTCCTGACCGAGGATTCCCGGGGAAAGGAAGTCCCTTCCTACCTCAAAGTCCTGTCGCGCCACTTGAGCGAGGAGCGAACCGTCATGCTTGAGGAGGTTCAATCGCTCAGGAAAAACATTGACCACATCAAGGAAATCGTCGCCATGCAGCAAAGTTACGCCGCGGTTTCCGCCGTTAAGGAGGAAATAAACCTGGTTGACCTGTTGGAGGACGCATTGCGCATCAATGATGGCGCCTTCACGCGGCACGGCGTGAATGTGGAGCGCGATTATCGTATCCAGCCGATCATCACGACCGAAAAGCACAAGGTGCTTCAGATCCTGATCAACCTCTTGCGGAATGCAAAGGACGCCTGCGACGAAGCGGATACCGATAACAAAAAGATCACTATCCGTGTCGCACCCGCGGGTGATATGGTGGAGATACAAGTGATCGATACCGGAATCGGAATTGTTTCGGAGAACATGGCCCGCATCTTCAGCCACGGATTCACCACGAAGAAAAACGGACACGGATTCGGATTGCATAGCGGCGCGCTGGCGGCCCGGGAGCTCGGCGGGACGCTAAGAGCCTATAGCCTCGGGCAGAACAAGGGGGCCACCTTTGCTCTGAGTCTGCCGGCGGCGTAACCGCTCAATGAACCGGGACGAACTTAGCCGAAAAATTTCTGGATCTCGGAGAGAACTTCGACAAACCGGTCAATCTCTTCGCGAGTATTGTAAAAGTAAAAACTCGCGCGGGTGGTCGAATCCAGACCCAGTCGCCGCATCAGGGGCTGCGTACAGTGATGCCCCCCGCGCAGCGCAATTCCGCGGTGATCGGCGAAACTCACGATGTCATGGGAATGGATATCGTTCAGGTGAAAACTGACGATTCCCGAGCGCTCGTCGCGGGGACCCAAAAGACGGAGATTCGGAAGCTCCCTCAGCCGCGCCGCGGCATAAGCGCCCAGTTCCCTGTCGTGGGCGAAAATCGCTTCGCGACCAATTGAGTCCAGGTACTCCATGGCCGCCGCCAAAGCGATGGCGCCGGCGATATTGGGGGTACCGGCTTCAAACTTATGAGGCGCCCGCTTCCAATCACTCCGGTGCCAATCCACCGTCAGAATCATTTCTCCGCCCCCGTGGAACGGCGGAAGCGACTGGAGCAGGTCAAGCCGACCGTACAGCGCGCCTATCCCGGTGGGGGCGCACATTTTATGCCCCGAAAAAACCAGGAAATCGCACCCCAGATCCATCACATCCAGGGGGGCGTGTCCGACGCTCTGAGCGGCGTCGACCAAGGTAACGACTCCCCTCTCTCGCGCGCGCCGGCACAACTCGGCCACCGGATTGATGGTCCCGAGCGCATTGGAAATATGGGTGAATGCGAACAGTTTCACCCCATCGGAAAGCAGGGCGTCCAGTCGCTCCAGATCCAAGAGACCTTCATCGCCCGTGATGGGCAGGTAAGTCAACTCCGCACCGGTTCGCTCCGCCAGAAGCTGCCAGGGCACCAGATTGCTGTGATGCTCCATCTCGGTGAGGAGGATTCGATCTCCCGCCCGCAGATTCGCATCGCCCCAGGCTCGGGCCACCAGGTTGATGCCTTCGGTGGTTCCCCGGGTAAACACCACCTCCTCCGTCCGGGCGCCGATGAAGGAGGCCACGCGTTCGCGTGCGGCCTCGTAGGAGACGGTGGCACGATGACTCAAGGTGTGAATGCCCCGATGCACGTTGCTGTTGTCGCGCTCGTAATAGTGCATCAACACATCCAGAACCGCTCTTGGTTTCTGAGTCGTCGCGGCATTGTCAAAATACACCAGATCAAATCCGTTTACCTGCTGATGCAGAATCGGAAAATCCTTACGCAATGTTTCGATTGCTCTCATAAAGTCGGGATTCAAACCGGATCCGTTCCGTCTGGATCGAATCCTGGATTATTCCTCGGTGCTCACCTTGCCGCCTTCCGGGTCGGCGACGGCGTTCAAAGCGGCATGCCAGGACAGGGTGGCACATTTGATACGGGCGGGAAACTGGTGCACTCCGGCAAATGCCGAAAGGTCACTGAGGTTCTCCGGATCCACCTCGCCGGTGGTGACCATCCGATGAAAATTTTCGTAAATTTCCCGCGCCTCCTCCGCGGTTTTACCTTTGAGCAGGGAAGTCATGACCGAAGCCGAAGCTTTGGAAATAGCGCACCCGGCTCCCTGAAAAGACACCTCGGAAATACGATCCCCCTCCAATCGCAGGAACACCGTGTAGTGGTCCCCGCAGACGGGATTGTCGCCCACCGCGACGCGATCCGGGCTTTCCATCGCCACGAAATTTCTGGGCCGGCGGTTGTGGTCCAGAATAACCGCCTGATACAAATCCGCAAGATCCTGCATAACAAAAACCACGTTAAAGCAGCGGTTTCAAAAAGCAAAAATTTACTTGAGAAAAAAAAAGTCTCGCCGATGATAGCCGATACCGAAGCGACGCCTGGTCCTCGAAACATGCTGATGGCGAGCCACATGGATTCATAACGTCGCAAGTTGTCCGGATTGAAAATGCAGGAGAAACCCACGGCTTTCCACAGCGGTCAAGAATCCGAAAATCACTACCGGCGGTTGGTGGAAAACGCACGCGATGTGTTTTTCCGTCTTGATCCCGAGGGACGGATAACGCTGCTGAACCAAGCGTTCACCACGATAACCGGCTGGTCGACTGATGATTGGATCGGCCTTCCCTTTCCGCCCTTGATCCACGAGTCCGATTTGCCCCTCGCCATGGACAAGTTCCGGCAGGCACTTCAAGGAAACAGCAGCGGCATCTTCGAATTGCGGGTTCGACGGAAGGACGGGGGGTTTGTCAACGGCGAGTTTGTCATCGCAGGCCACGAACAGACCGCCCCGGACTCCTCGATTTTTGGAATCGGCCGGGATGTGACCGAACGAAAACGGCTGGAGAATCAACTGCATTATTCGCAGAAGATGGAAAGCCTGGGGTCCCTGGCCGGAGGCATCGCACATGATTTCAACAATCTCATCGGGATCATTATCGGCTACTGCGAGCTCGCCGCGGACTCAATGGATGATGATCATCCCGCCAGGGGTTATCTGACCCAGATCGATACCGCCGGCCAACGCGCCTCCGACCTGGTGAAACAGATCCTGACCTTCGCCCGCAAAAACCCCGTTTCATTGAAACCTCTCCAATTCAACGACGCCATCGAAAGCATCGTAAGCATGCTTCGCGAAACCCTGCCCAAAACCGTCGAAATCCAGGTCGAACTCGATCCGACCGGGCCGTACATTCAGGGCGATTCCTCACAGATTGGTCAGATCTTAATAAACCTCTGCCTCAATGCCCGCGATGCCATGGACTCGGCGGGCACCATCACCTTGAGCACCAGATCGATCTCCGCCGATCAACTCCCCGCCACCTTCCCCAATCCGGGCAACACCCCCTACGTTCTGATGTGTGTGAGTGACACTGGCGCCGGAATGACCGAGGAAGTGCTCGGGTCGATTTTCGAGCCGTTCTTCACCACCAAAAAACGCGGAAGCGGCAGCGGGCTGGGTCTCGCCGTGGTTCACGGCATAGTGAAAAGCCACCACGGGCATATCGAGGTCTGGAGTAAACCGAATGCGGGCACTCGCTTCGATCTTTATTTCCCGGTCTCAGAGACCTCCGCGGCGGAAGAACCTCGAACCGATGCCCGCGAGGATTCAATCGACGGTCGGGGTGAAACGATTCTGGTCGTCGAGGACGAGCCCAACATCCTCCAGATGACAAGCCTGAGTCTCCGCCGCAAGGGATATCACGTTATCACCGCCTCGGACGGGGCCGAAGCGCTTTCGGTCTACGAAGAAAACAAAAACGAGATCGCCTTGATTTTCCTCGATCTGGGCCTGCCAAGAATCGACGGCGCAGAGGTGGCCGAGCGTATCAAAGGATCAAACCCCAATGCGAAAATTATCCTGGCCAGCGGCTATCTCGAGCGCGATCACCAGGAAAAGCTCATAACAGGGGCGGCGGACGACTTCATGCAAAAGCCCTACGAACTGAAAGATATGCTGCGCCGGATCCAAACCGTAATCCGCGGAGAATCAAAGCCCGGAAGCGATTCCCTCCCGGCCGACAAACCCTGAAGGCGGTCCGGAAGCAAGCCGACCGGACGATCAACCGGTGTGCTCCTGAAAATCCGAAAATTCCCCGGGCGCCGGTTCGCCAATGATCACCTCGCCGTTGATCTCGACCCAGGCGTGCGCCTCAAACTTTTCGCCGACCTTCTTGGCGCCGAAACGGAGGTCAGACGGTTGTCCGCGCCGCGAAAGCATGATCTGGGTGGTAAGGGCCTGCGTCAGACAACTTCCGCGAAAAACGAACCGGGCGGCGCGTTCGACATGACGGCCGGTCCGCCGCGACGAATATTCAGGCTTCCGATCGCGGGGCCGGCAAAGCTGGTTCCTCACAAACCGCCGCACCCTTCGAAAGGAACAAACCCACAGTCCGAGCCGGATCCGCCACAACAGGAAAAAGGCTTCAAGCAACTCCCTCCGCTCTTTTATGGGTAATGAAAACCATTTACGCAACCGCCTGATCATAGCACTCAAGAATCTAAAATTAACCCAATTCTTGCGGCGCCCCGCCGCACCGGCAAGCCTGTTTATGGGGTTCGTGATTCCTGCACAGCACCCGATGCCCGGGAACGGTCGACGCTCTTGAGCAAACTATCGGGTTTGAGTTTTCCGGGGCCTGCCATGAGCCCCTCGGCTCCGCTCGGGATTTCCAACAAGTGGAGCGGAGCGGAACGCGTCGAATGGCGGAGAGAGAGGGATTCGAACCCGATAGTAGTTTTCCTAATACTGCACGTAGATGTCTTTAAGGTGCATTTATCAGTATCTTACGAATAAATGTCGGCGCAGCTAGATGCATAAAAAAGCAGCAAAAATCTTCTAAATTGGCAAATAAGTGGCAAATCAGCTTTAAAGATCAAGGTCTCGTCCGTCCCCACAGCTGGTCGTCGTTCTCCTCCGCATCTGAGGATCATTCTCGAGTTCGCAGCAACCTCAGGCTGTTAGAAATGACAATTAACGTCGCGCCGGTATCGGCGGCTATGGCCAGCCATAGGCTGGCATAACCGGCAATCGTGAGCGCCAGAAAGAGAGCTTTGACTCCAATAGCCAAAGCGATGTTGAATTGAATGATTCTGACGGTCCGCCGGCCGAGGTGGATGGTTTCGGCGACCTTGCTCAGGTCGTCTTCCATCAGGACAACGTCCGCCGTCTCAATCGCGGTATCCGTGCCCGCCGCGCCCATGGCGATTCCAACTGTTGCGGCAGCCATGGCGGGAGCATCGTTCACCCCATCGCCAATCATGCCGACGTGGTGATGCCGTTTCACCAGCTCCCGCACGCGGGCGATTTTGTCGCCCGGCAGCAGGTTCCCCCAGGCCTGGTCGATGCAGACTTGCCGCGAGATCGCGTCCACTGTCTTCTGATTGTCGCCGCTCAACATCACGACATTGCGAACCCCCGCCTGATGAAGTGCCCGTACCGCCTCGGCAGCATCCTGCCGAATGGCATCTCCCAGCGCCACGACGCCGAGGATGTCGCCCGGGCAATCGTCGTGGGGCATGTGCCCGACAACCGCTACGGATTCACCGCGTTGTTCGATCTCTGCGAGAATCCCCTCTACCTGCGGCGAACAGACGCCCAATTCATGCGCGAGGCGATGGTTGCCGACAAAGTAACGATGGCCATCGATCGTCGCCTCGGCCCCACTCCCGGTCCGGGCGCGATAATCCGCGCCACGGGGATAGGTAATGCCGCGCCGTTCGGCTGTCTCGACCACCGCTTTTGCCAGCGGGTGCTGCGAATGCACATCGATCGCCGCCGCGATTCGGAGGACATCCCCTTCCTGGTTGCGATTGAGGGAAATCACCTCCGTCACCGTCGGTCGTCCCTGCGTGATCGTTCCGGTCTTGTCCACGGCCAATGCCCGCAGTTTTCCCACCGATTCGAGAAAAGCGCCTCCTTTAACGAGAACTCCCCGGCGGGCCATGGCGGTCAACGCCGAAACGATGGAAACAGGGGTAGAGATGACGAGCGCGCACGGGCAGGCGATCACGAGCAGAACGAGGGATCGGTAAAACCAAGTCTCCCACGGTGCGCCGAGGAGCAGAGGCGGCAGGAGAAAAACCGCCCCCGCCAGGAGCATCACAATCGGCGTGTAATATTTCGCAAATACATCGACGAACCGTTGCGATGGCGCTTTTTGCTCCTGCGCTTCCTCGACCAGCTTAATGATCTTCGCCAGTGTCGAACCGGACGCCTCGCGGGTGACGCGGATCTCCATCGCGCCCTCGCCATTGAGCGTTCCGGCGAACACCTCGTCGCCTGAAGATTTTGAAACTGGCATCGATTCACCGGTGATCGCTGCTTGATCGACGGCTGACGAACCGGAGAGGACCACCCCGTCGAGCGGAATCCGGGCGCCGTTCTGCACGGCGATCACTTCGCCGATTTGAACCGACTCAGCAGGCAGTTCCTCGAATCGCTCACCCCTTTTCACCAGCGCCGTTTGGGGACTGAGTGCCATCAACGACTGAATGGCCCGGCGAGCTCGACTCACGCTCATCGCTTCGAGCAATTCGGCGAGTCCGAACAGAAAGACGACGATGGCCCCTTCTCCCCATTCGCCGATGAGGGCCGCGCCTGCCACAGCCACCGTCATCAGCAGGTTCATATCGGGAGTCATCCGGCGGGCCGCTCCCACCGCCTTGGGGACGATATACCAGCCGCCCGAAGCTATCGCTCCGGCAAACAGCGCAATTCTCACCGCCTCCGGGGCCGCGGCTGTCCATTGCAGAACAAGCCCGGAGATGGCGAGCGCGCCCGACAGCGCGACCGCCATCAATCGCCCCCGATCACTGCGGCGCGCAAGCCGGTCCGTGCCCGCCCGTTTTGGTGGGTGGGCTTTCATACCGGTGGTTTGGATCGCTGCAACCAGATCCGATATTTCAACCGGCTCGTCATGAATAACGGTGATCCGGTTCATTACAAGATTCGCCCGCACATAGCAGACACCCGCCACACCGCCGAGAACATTCTCCAGTAGCTTCACTTCTTCGGAGCAATCCATCCCCTCGATTTCGAGGACTGTCTCTTTCCCAGCCCGGCCTGCGGGTATTTCGCTCATCGCGCGATCGGTGTCAGATCTCAGTCATCGCAGATGCAGGCGTACTCCACCAGGTCGCACCCGCCGCAGACGTAGTCTTCATACACAATCCGGAAGTTCTCCGGCCGGTCATCCGCCTTCTGCCAGATCTGGGCAACGACGGTGTAGCCGTCGCCGTCCGGCAGGGGGTCCTTGGAAATAAAGACGTTTTCCTTCCGGTCAAACTCCAGGATTTTTCGTCCTGAAGGGGCCATTGCCGTCACCCGCACGTTTCGTTGCTCCAGGGGCACCGGTTCTAGCTCAGCGTCGAGAAAGGTGATCTCGATCTTTCGGTCCTTATTGACAAAAAACTCGGCTCGAGGCTCCGTTTTCAGCAGTAGCCCGCCGTTCGGCCCGGGCTGTCTCTTTTCAGCGGCGGCAAGGACCGCTCCTCCCGCAAGCATCAATGCGAAAGATACGAGAAGTGCGTTCTTTAGTTTCATGACGTATGGTGTATTCATTTTGTGGTCTTTTGTTGGGAAATGATTGCTTCTGTATGGTCGTGACTGACGACGGAAGCCGACGTTGCGTTCTCTGAAAGTTTTCCGGTATTGCGATTGTCGCGACGCTCGGTGATTAGATAGAGGCCCGGCAGGACGAGAAGTGTCAAAAGAGTCGAGGAGAGGATGCCGCCAATCACAACCGTCGCCAGCGGACGCTGCACCTCGGCGCCAAGGGTGGTAGCGAATGCCATCGGCACAAAGCCAAGGCCGGCGACCAGCGAGGTCATCAACACGGGCCGCAGGCGCATCATCGCCCCCTCCATCACGGCCTCCCGCAACGGTCTGCCCTCTCGCCGCAAGTCGTTGAAGCAGTTCACGAGCACGAGCGCATCCATCACGGCGATCCCGCTCAAAGCGATAAAGCCGATCCCGGCCGAGATACTGAACGGCATGTCTCGCAGCCAGAGGGCGAAGACCCCGCCAGTCACCGCAAACGGCACGCCCGTAAAGATGACGAGAGACCGCTGCATGCTTCCCGTGGAGGAAAAGATTAGGAAAAAGATCAGGCACAATGCAATCGGAACAACCACAGCCAGCCGGGCCCGCGCCCGTTGCAGGTTTTCAAACTGCCCGCCAAATTCGATCGCGTATCCGGGAGGCAAGACCACTTCATCGCGCAAGCGCGCCTCCGCTTCGCGCACGAAGCTTTCGGTATCGCGCCCGCGCAGATTGATCAGGATGGCCGCCCGACGCTCAGCCATTTCCCGCGTGATTGTTCCCACGCGGTCCTCGACTCGCAAGTCGGCAACCTGGCCCAGCCGGACAATGCCGCCGCCATCCGTCCGCACCGGCAGGTCCCTGATCGCGTCGAAATCGTGGCGTTGGGCTTCGGGCAGCCGCACGACGACCGGAAATCGCCGGTTCCCATCGATGAAAAGTCCCGCCTCTCTTCCCGCCAGTGCGGTCTGGATGACGCGGTTGATTTCGTCGGGATGAATATTCAGTCGCCGCATCGCCTCCCGATCCGGCACGATCTCCAGCATCGGCACCCGCCCCATGGCGTCGAATTCCACGTCGCCTCCGCCGGGAATAGTGCGTAGCACATCGCGGACGGCGAACGCCTGCTCCTCCAGCGTTTCCAGATCCTCACCGAAAATTTTCACAGCGATGTCGGCGCGGGCGCCGGCCATGATTTCGTTGAAACGAAGCTGGATCGGTTGGGAAAACAAAACCACTTGTCCGGGAATATTCCGGTCGAGGACCCGCTGCATCATGGCAACCAGATCGTCCTTCCGTGCTCGCCGGTCGTTGATCTCGCGCCAGGTTTCCTGCGGATGAAACAGAACATACGTATCGGAAACGTTCGGGCCCATCGGATCGGTGGCGATCTCCGCCGTCCCGATGCGCGAGAAGATCTGTCGGACCTCGGGGAACTCCTCCAGCAGCAGGCGCTCCGCCTGCTGTTGCAGCTCCAACGACGTTTGAATGCCGACGCTGTTGCTGCGGACCATCTGCACGGCGAGCGAGCCTTCGTCGAGCTGCGGGATAAACTCCGCCCCCAACCTCAGAAACGTCAGCACCGCTAGAGCGAAAAGAGCCGCCGCTCCCACCGCCACGGCCACAGGAAAGCGAACCGCGAATCGAAGAATCGGATGGTAGATCCAGCGCAAAGCGCGGACGAGGAAACTATCTTCGCCGGTCATTCTCCCGGCGATCACCCAGGAACTCAGCGCGGGCGCGAAAGTCAGGCCCAAAAGCAGCGAGCCCGTTAGGGCGAACATGACAGTCAGCGCCATCGGGTGAAACATTTTCCCCTCGATGCCCGTCAGCGCCAGGATCGGCACATAGACGATGGTGATGATGGCCACACCAAAGAACATCGGTTTGGCGACCTCACGTGAAGCGGCGAGAACCTCGGCCCGCCGTTCCTCGGCGCGGGGATCTCTCCCGATCCGGTGGCGAAGGAGGCCGAGCCGTCGCATGCAGTTTTCCACGACAATGACCGCGCCGCTCACGATGAGCCCGAAGTCGATCGCGCCAAGGCTCATCAGATTTCCCGAGACGCCCGCCAGTGTCATGCCAATGAATGCCGCCAGCATGGAAAGCGGGATGACCGCCGCGACAATCAGCGCCGCCCGAATGTTGCCCAGCATCGCGAACAAAACGACGATGACCAGAACGGCTCCATGAGTGAGATTGCGGCGCACGGTCGAGATCGTGGCGTCGATCAAATCGCCCCGATCGTAAAGCGGGGTAATAACCACACCTTCCGGCATGCGATTTTGGATCTCCGCCAGACGCTGGCTCACCGCGCGGGCTACGACGCGACTGTTTTCCCCGGCCATCATGATCGCCGCTCCCAGCACCGCCTCTTCTCCATTGATGGTGGCCGCGCCGGTCCGGATGCTCGACCCAACCACGATTTCGGCCACGTCGCCCACCAGAATCGGATTCACCTGCGCCCCGAACTTCAAAGGCAGGCCTGCAACTTCCTCGCTTCGGGTCATCCTCGAATTCGAACGGATCACCACTTGTTCACCGCCCACCTCCAGCAGGCCGCCGCCGACATTGACGAAGCCGCCTTTCAGCCGTTCGGCGAACTCGTCGAAAGTGAGACCTAGCTGGGTGAGGCGCACGGGATCGGGCTGAACAAGAATCTTTTTCTCGTAACCTCCGGAAGTGTTCACCTCGGCGAGGCCCGCCGTCGCGCGTAAGAGCGGCTTTACCGTATATTCCTGGATCTGCGATAGCTCCAGCAGTCGCTCGTATTCGCTCTCCGGCACATTCGGTGCGTCCTCGGCAAAACCGACCGCATAGTAAAAGATTTCGCTCAGCCCCGTGCTGATCGGCGCAAGCGTCGGCTGAAGGCCGGCCGGAATCTCATCCATGGCCTCCTGAAGCCTCTCCATCGCGAGTTGCCGCAAACGATATACGTCCGAGCCGTCGGCGAATGTCATCGTCACCTGCGACAAACCCGGACGCGAAAGCGAGCGCAACTCCACGAGGCCCGGCATGCCCGACATGCGGCTCTCGATGGGGAATGTCACCAGTTGCTCGATTTCCTCGGGCGCCAACGCGGGCACTGCCGTGTTGATCTGCACTTGCGTGCTGGTGATATCCGGCACCGCATCCACATGGAGATGGTAGGCTGACCAGATCCCGGCGACGATCAATACGACCGTCAGCAGGAGAACGAAGCCGCGCTGCCGGATGGAGAACTCAATTAGTTTGTTCAGCATTCCGTGGTCCTCTTAGTGTCAGTCGGCGCAGGCTTCACCTCCGTTGATCGCCTGCAGCTCGATCAGCCAGAGATGCTTTTTACCCGCCGACACCACCACGTCGCCTTCGAACAACCCGTCTTCGATCTCGATGAAATCGCCGCTTTTCCGCCCCGTTTGCACCGGGGACCGAAAAAAATGGTTTCCATTCACCACGTAAACGAAATCACCGCGAGCCGTCGGAAGAAGAGCCGAGGCGGGGATGCGTAACATCTCGTCGCCCTGCGCGCCTGGTTGATCGAAGCTGAAGCTTAGAAACGAGCCTTCGCGCAAGTGAGCCTCAGCTGCGGGGACACTCACGATCACCTCGACCTGACCGGTCACCCGAACCGCCTGTCGATCGACTCGCTCTACGTGCCCGGCAAGGTGCAAGTCGCCCGGTCGTGTTCCAGCGTTAACTGGCGCGCCTGGCTCAATTCCATTTGCCCGCCGCGCCGACAAGGCCACACTTGCCCGCGCCGTGCCGCGGCTCCGGTCCACGGCGAAAACCTGTCCCATCGCGGTTATCGTGCCGTTGCCGCCTTCGGCGAAAACCGCTTCCGCCAATTCGATGCCAGCAACATTCCTCCCGGCCTCGGTCAGCCTGACGCCACGGCCCTCGTCGAACACCCAGTTACCGGAATGATCCTGCGCCTGCTCCGCCTCATGATCCTGATCGGCACCCTCTGTCTTCGCACACCCGCTTACCGCCAGCGCAATGCCTATCGTGGCAGCGCTCAAAAAAATCATTTTCAAAATAGAATTCATCGTTCAGTTCCCTTCTCAAAGTTTCCCGTCAAAATTTCCAGTTCCAGTCGGCTCTCCAGCGTTTGCTGCCGCAGGCCGAGCACAGCGTCCAGAGCGTCGAGGTAGGCGGTTTGCATCTCCAAATACGTGCTGATCGGGATTGCCCCTAACCGATAATGACGCTCCGCCAGTTCGGCCGCCTCCTCGAACTCAGAGATCGCCTCCGGTCTCAACTCCGCCAGGGCCTGCCTCGCGGACTGATAGTTCAATGCCCGCTCCACTACGCGCCGTTCCAGTTCGCGCCGCGTCACGAGCAGCGACGCCTCAGCCTGCCGTAGCCGCGCCCGCGAGGCATCGATATTGCCCTCGTTTCGATCCCATAACGGCAGAGCGAACGAAACGCTCACCCCGGCCACTGTCTCCTTCTCGCCCGCTCTATCCTGCGAGATAAAAGGCCCCGCCGTGACGGTTGGATAGCGCTCATTCCTCTCCAGGCGCACCCGAAAGCCCTGCTGCTCCAACTCCACCTGCCTCGCCCGCGCCTCAAACGAATTTCTCCAGGCGCCGCTGACGAGCTCCGGCACGGGAGGAAGTTCGGGGAATTCCAAGGGAGCCTCCGCCAGTCTCACCGGCGTCTCGGCGGGCGCGTCCCGCAACTGGTTCAGCGCGATTAAGGCCCGTTGATAAACGCGCCGCGCCTCCTGCCGCCGCTGTTCCAAGGTCAGGGCGCTGCTCTCCAGAATGCGGCTTTCCAGCAACGGGGAGATACCGCCGACCTCGCGCTGAAGCACAACCTGCGTCAACTCCCGGGCGCGGGCGGCCACATCGTCGGCGGCATCCGCCGACCCTCGTGCCGCATAGAGCGAATAGGCCAGCGAACGAACTTGGTTCTCCAGCACCCGTCGGAAGTTTTCCAGGCCCAAATTGGCCAACTCCGTGTTCCGGTCGGCGATCGCCTTGCGCAGCGCCAGCCGCCCCGGAAACTCGATCGGCTGAGCCACCGATGCGGCCCAGGCCAAGCCCTCGGCCGCTCCGGCCCCTTCGCTCCCCCGGATCCGCTGATGACCCGCCTCCAAGGAAAACTCCGGGTTCGCCCATCGCCCCGACTGACGCCGCTCGCCGCGGGCCGCGGCGATTTCGGCCTCGTAGATCGCGAGTTCAGGATTGCTCCCGAGCACTTCCGCGACCAGTTCGTCCACAGTCAGGACGGCCTCCTCGCCGAAAGCTGGAGAAGCCGCCGCCACGAGGACGGTCGCTAGAAAAGAAGGAAATGAAAATAAGGAAAAACGTATAGCTGCATTCATGAAAAAGTTCCTGGATTCGGAGAAAGATCCGGCGTCGATACGCCGAAGCAGTTGGAAAACGGCCTTGGGTAAAAGGCCGCTCAAACCCGAATTCAGGAACTCACAAAAGCAGAACCGTCGTCTTGGCGACGATCAACGCCTCGGAAAGGGCAGGAGGCGCACGCGCAGGGGCGCAATTCAAGAGTACAGCGGATGGCAAGCCCCATTCGACGGCGGAGACCATTTCCCCCGTTGCCGCCACGGGGACCGTCACTTCGACAGATTCATCCAAACGAAGCTGAGCCAGATCGATCCCCCGAATCTCCACATCGACGCACCAGTCGCACGGGTGCTCCGCGCTTCGGTCGCAGGCTTCGCCAAGCTCGTTGACGCACCCCGCTTCCCCGCCGCCCCTCTCAATGGGCGCAGCCCCCAAGTGAACCGCCCCTGCCTGATGAAGACACAGCATCGCTCCCTCGGCACCCCCAACCAACGCTAGAGCCGAGAATAGCAATGAAAGGACTATCATCCCAAGGCGACGCATTTCAAAAGAAGATCTATCACCGGAGCGCCCGGGAGTGTCAAGAATCCTCGCTTTTTTTCTGGAACTTTCGAGATCCCTTGTTTTCCTTGGCAAATGCGATCCGCAGTCGCCACCCCTCCCGTCCAGGGAACGGAGGCTACGGATTGCCGCTGGCGGACGAGGTGACTTTCCGCCCTGGGTCTGGCTGATCCAGAGGCCATTGGGCCGGCCCCGCGAAGCTGACGGGCGGTGCGAGTGTCAGAGGACCGGACGGTTTTTGAAGCAGCTTGGCAATGTCCTCATTCAGTTCCCTGATCTTCACGCGTCCCAAGGCGCTCCACTCCACAAATCGCGAAACCTTACGGAGGTTTTTCGATCCCTACCGGGGGTTTTTCGATTCCCGTCAGATTGAGCTGGATGCTCTTTCTGCCCCAGAGAATTCCAATGTTCTCCCTGCCATCACCCAAACCTTTCTGTCCCCAAGCGAAGAAACGCCCCGCGAGCTGATCGATGCCATCTTTTGCGTCAGCGAGCTGGCCACCCTCGATGCGGCAGACGCCGTCTATGAGGCCTGTCAGAACGCCGGCCTCCAATTGCCCAACGACGCCACTGCCGCCGAGGCCGCGATGCTCCTGTATATTGTAGATCCGGCGGCAGCGAAGGCGGTTCATTACGAGCGACTCCCACTCCGTGCCCGCGCCTTTGAGTATTTCAGTGCCGAGGGAGGAGGCGGAGAAGCATTCGAACCACCTGGCGATGCGCAGATCAAAGCGATCGAACGCTCCCTCGACGTCTGGTTTCAAAAGCGTCGGATGGGGACCGGTTGCCGGATCTTCACCTACACCCGCAACCACGAAACGTGGTTTCTGATCCGCCACGGAGACTGTTACCGGCGTGAGTCGACCGTCGCCGACGACGGCAGCGCCGCTTCCGTCCTGTTCCGGCCGGAGAAATTTGACGTCCTGGTCTTCGACGGCCTGACGAATGAAATTCGCATCAATGCCAGGACGCCGACGCTTCGCGACCGCTACCGCACAACTTTCAGCCTGGAGCTGTTCGGCCGCGAGAATTACTTTCCGGAAACGAACAAATACACCCTCGATCCGATCCGCCGCGACGCCGCGTCCTCGGTCGAGTGCGTGGATGTTCCCGGCCTGAATTGGGTCCGCCTCGTGAAGCTGGAATACGCACTGGAAGATCTCGAAAGGGAAGTCCGCAGCCATAAAGCCGAAGACCTCTTCAATGCCATGGCGTCACGGGAATTTCAGATCCCGCCGCTGGCTCGCCTCCTCCAGGCGACGTTCAAGGTCCGGTTCCGGGACAACCCAACGCCACGCTCAGTGACGATCAAGCCGACCAATGTCGCCCTCTACACGCGGGACGACGATAGCCAACTGATCGAGGAATGGCTGATGCGTCGCGGATTTGTCGAACGAGGAATGGTTACCGGTCATGAGCAGCAAGAGTTTGTTTTGGAAATGTCTTGATGTGCGGCTCGGGCCGATCCGCGAGCCGGTCTGGAAGCTCGCCCTCGGCGACGAGTTTCCCCTCATGCAGCGCTACCTTGCGCCAGTGCCGGGGCTGTCGCCGATTGCTTCCTGCGAGCGCAGTCGCCAGACAGCCTGCAACTATCGCATCGTCGAGCACCAGGACGGCTCTCTCGTCGGCATCTGCGACGAAGGCCGCTGCCCCCGCCGTTCATTCGAACGTGCCGAACTGATCCGTTACGAACCTCAGGACCGGAGAATCATGGAGGAAGTGGGAAAGATTCTCCGACTCCCGTTCAATCCCACCCCGCTCGGCCTGCCTGGAGCGTCTCTCTTTCTGGGGAATCTTCCAGGAACCGCTTCCGCTCCCGTGCAAATTCTTTTTACCCGGCAATCCAATCCACAGGATTTCAAAACGTTCGTCGAACGGCAGATCCTTGCGGACCGTTTTCCGTTCATCCTCCTCAGCCCGACCCTCCGGCACCTCACGCCTGACGTAGCCGCGCTTCTGCAACGCAAAGGATGCCGTCCGCTCGCCCTCGACGGCGGCTTCGAGCTCGGTCCCCGCGGCCTCGCCGCTACAGACTCCTTTCTCGCCGCATGGCGGGAGCTATGTGCCTCGTTCGCTCCGGCTGAGTCCCTGTCGGACTTCAATGCAGTGGAGGAACCGCCGCCCGAATACGCCCTGACCTGCGAGGGAGCGACGTGGCGCATGAACTTTCTGGGGCACCACGGAACGATTCCCGACATGCGCGGCATGCAGTATCTCGCCCGGCTACTCAACCAACCGGATCTCTCCTTCAGCCCGATCGACCTGCAAGAGGATCTCGATCCCGCCGAACCGGTCACTGCATCTCTCGAAGGGCTCGCTGCCAGCGCCGAAGGGGACGGCGGCATCGCCGCGACGGATCGCTCCGCCCAGCTTGCCTACGCCCGCAAAGTGGCCGAGCTGAAGGCCGCCGCTGACGATGCCCGCGACGCCGGTCGCGAAATGGAGGCCGACGAGATCGAAGCCGAACTCGATGAAATCCGCGCCCATCTTCGCAAGGTGACGGGAAAAGGCCGGCGCCTCCGCGTCGACAGCCGCCACGAACGTGCCCGCAAAGCCGTCACGAAAGCGCTCAACGTCGCTCTGGCCGCGCTCGAATCCCGTTGCGCCCCCGCTGCAAAATACATTTCGCCCCGCGTTCGCAAAGGAAATGAGTTCACATACACCCCCGCCCTCGGGGAGGTCTGGCGCGTGAAATTTTTTCAGAAAAAATAAAATGCTACCCCAAAAGTAGCATTTGCTACTCCAAAAGTAGCGCCTTTCCGGTGAAGGCAGATTCACCGGGAAGCGACGGCACGACGCCCGAGCAATGGAGAGTCTGCCTGATGAATCAAAATCATCATGGCACTACTCAAACAACCAGAATCGAGCGGGTTCGACATCACCGAAGTCGCCCCCTCCGGGCCCTCAATCGCGACATGCCTGGAAATCCAGGACCAGTTCGGCGTTGAGCGCCCAAAGTTCGAAAATCCTGCTGAGAAGGAAACGCTCGACATTACCCGTTTCCTCTTCGGCTTTCGCGGCCAGGACGGCCGCATTTACAGGGTGCAGACCCACGAGTTTCGCATTTCGGGATCGCCGAAGTCGAACCTCTTCAAGTTCCTCACCGCATGGCTCGGCCACCCGCCGAAATACGGCTGGGACTACTGCGAGTTGAAGGGCGCGGGCGCGATGATCACGGTCGGCCAAAAGACCTCCCGCGACGGCACCCGGACCTTCGCCAACATCGTTGGCATTGCTCCGGTGATCGACCAGCTGAAGAGCCAGGTCCTTCCGCTCGCGGCCTTCGCCAAGGCTCCGGTGACACCGCAGACGCCTGCCGTCCCGGCCCCACAAGCGACTCCGGCTCCCGCGCCTCACGCCGCGTGGAACCCGGAAGTCGATTCCGACGATAACTGCCCGTTCTGACCCGGAGGAAATCGACCATGGCCGTTCTCAAGAAAGACCAAGTCCAGTCCTCGCACTGGTATAAAGCCGACGGAACGCCCTGTCACCGCCTGCCCAAGGCGGGCGGTGATGGGCTCCGGCCGACGACGATCCGCGACGCGAAACGCCTCGGGCTCTATCCGAGCGTCACTTCGATCCTCGGGATTTTTGCCAAGCCACAACTCGACAAGTGGAAGATGAAGCAGGTCGCGTTGGCCTCGATGCGGCTCAACCGCACCGAGGGCGAAAGCGACGACTATCTCGCCGACCGCATCATCGAGGAAGCCTTCGCCCAGGTCGAGCAGGCCGCCGATCTCGGCAGTCGGATCCATGACGCTCTCGAAAAGCACTTCGACGGCGTCCCGGTCCCGCCGGATCTGGAAGTCTACACCAGCCCGGTGATCGCGTGGCAGCAAGCCAAACAGATCCAGTTCGTCGAGCGCGAGCTCTGCCTCGTCAACCAAAGGGAAGGCTTCGCCGGAACAATGGATGTCGCCTGCCGCTACGGCACCAACGGGATTGGCGTGATCGACTTCAAGACGCGCAAAACCAAACCCGGCCTCGCCGTGACCGCCTACGACGGGCAGGCAATGCAGATCGCCGCCTACGGCGCGACTTACTGGGGCGAAGAAAACCTCGGACGCCTCTACGGCGCGAACGTGTTCATCAGCACAACGGAGCCGGGCCGCGTCGAGGTTGTCAGCTACGGGCCCCGGCAGCTCCTCGCTGAATGGGAAGTATTCAAAATGGCATGCGCCATGTGGCGCCACCAGAAGGGATACGATCCACGCTCGCACGGGAGGGAGGCACCCAATGGCCGATAAGTGCTGGAAGGCATTCGAGCGCCGCGTCGCCAGGTTCTTCAAGACCGAGCGGAACGCGCTCTCGGGAGGCAACTCGAAGCTCACCCGCTCCGACACGCTTCACCCGACGCTCTTCATCGAGTGTAAGCAGCGTGAACGCTTCGCCGCGATTCGCACCTGGGACGAGGCGAAGAAACTCGCGACTCCCGAAAAGAAAACGCCGGTCGTTTGCCTCTCCGAACGCAACCGCCCCGGCTTCTGGATCCTCGTTCATTCGGACGACTTCCTGCGGCTGTAACGCCCGCTGGTTGTATCGCCGACTATAGGTGAACGCCCGTCATCCTCCGGCATACGCCGGGGGGTGATCGGGACCACCGCCAACCACTCATCACTTTCTCATAAATGACACCAGATCATGAATACTTCGACCAACATTCCATCGACCAAACTCGTAGACGCTCACGGGCTCCTCGAAGCCCTTTTCGACGAAACCAGCAGACCCTCCTTGCGTTGGGTTCGCCAGATGCAGGCGCAAAGGAAAATTCCTTACGTCAAAATCGGACACCTCGTTCGCTTCGACGTGGCGAACGTCCGGCAGGCGCTGGAGGAAAATTGCACCGTCAACCCCCGGAAAAGGTAACCTGCGATGAACGCTTCCACCAACTTCACACCCTCGCCGCAGATGGAATTGAGTCTGCCATCACGGACCTCTGGTCCGAATATGGTTACAGCTACCGACAATAGGGTCTACGGTTTCGACACCGAGACCTTCTATTGCAAGGGCTACGACCTGAAGGCCGTTGGCGTCGACCGCTACGTCGCCGACAAGAAATTCGATTGCTACCTGGTCTCTTTTTGGGGACCTCACGGTCAATTCGTTGGTCACCCAAAGGAATGCCCATGGCACGAATTCTCCGGGTGCATTTGGGTGTCGCACAACAGCCGCTTCGACCGGGCCGTCTTCTCCCGGCTCCAGGAGCTCGGAATCGCCCCGGCTGATGTCGCCCCGCGGGAATGGCACGACACGGCCGCTCTCGCGGTCTATCTCCAGGCCCCGCGTAATCTGGAGGGTGCTGCTCAGCACCTTCTGGGACGGAAGCCAAACAAGGCCATTCGCAAAGCAATGAAGGGAACCGATTGGCTCCAATCGCGCACTTTGCTCCAGGACGACCAGCTTCTCGGCTACGCGCTCGAAGACGCCAAGCTCGCATGCGATCTATGGCTTGGGTATTCGCTTCACTGGCCCGCTCAGGAACGGCGTCTTTCGCGTCTCACAGTGGAGCAGGGCGAGCATGGCGTTTATCTCGACCGCAAAGCCGTCGACGCCGGCATTGCGATTCTCGCCCAACAATGCGCGGATTCAGAACGGGCTCTCCCGTGGGCTGGCCGCGAAAAGCCGACCAGCACGAAGGCTCTCGCCATCGAATGTGGGCGGCACAATCTTCCGCCTCCACCCTCGACGAGCGAGGACGATCCGGCCTGCGAAGAATGGGAGCATCGCTACGGCGAACGCTTTCCATGGATTGGCCACATCCGCAACTGGAGAAAGTCGAACCGGATGCTTCGGCTCCTCGAAACAATGCGCGACCGGTGTCGCCCCGATAGCACGCTCCCTTTCAGCCTGAAATACTTCGGAGCCATCGCCACCGGCCGCTGGGCCGGAGACGCGGGATTGAACTTCCAAAACTTCAACCGCGAGCCGCTTCACGGCGTCGACCCACGCCGCTGCCTTCGTGCTCGCCCGGGGCACAAGCTGATCACCGCCGACCTCTCGCAGATCGAACCGCGAGTGCTCGCGTGGATGGTCGGAGATCGCGACCTTCTTGAAAAGATTGCCGACGGCCTGCCTATCTACCAGGCGCACGCGGAGGTTTCGATGGGGTGGACGGGCGGCAAGCTCAAGGAGGAAAACCCCCGTCTCTACCTCCTCGCCAAATGCCGCGTCATCGGCTTGGGCTACGGCGCGGGCGCCGCGACCTTCAAGAACCTCGCCAAGATCTACGGCCTCGAAATCTCCCATTCCGAGGCCCGGGCGACGGTGAACGACTTCCGCAAAGCCAACCCTGCAACGGTTGCTTTCTGGGCCTCGCTGGAGGAATCGATGCGCCGCCACGCTGGTCACACGTTTCACATGCGCCTGCCGTCGCATCGCGTTATCCGCTACTTCGACGTAGCCGACGAGGACGGACTGACGGCCGCAACCGAACGAGGCGGCCCCCGTCTTCATTGGTATGGCGGGAAGCTGACCGAAAACCTCGTCCAGGCTACCGCACGGGATGTTTTCGCCGAAGGCCTGCTCCGAATTCATGACGCGGGTATTCGCATCCTTTGGACAGTTCACGACGAAGTGATCTGCGAAGTGCCGGAAGACTCCGGCATCGGTGTCGAGCAGGTGACCAACCTGCTCGCCCAGACACCAGCATGGATGCCCGGCTTGCCCGTGGCTGCCGAAGGCATCGAAACCCAAACCTACTGCAAATGATGGCCACACTTGATCCTTTACCACGCTCCCTAGCCGAACTCCTTGAGCAGACTCCCGCTCCCGGCAATCGAAACCTTTGGTTCTTCACCGTCGCAAGAAATGCTCGCCACTACGCCTCGCCGGAAAAGATCCGCCTCGTTCTGGAAGCGGTCGCCACTCGATGGGGCGACCGCGACTTCCGGCCCGAGATCGCACGCGCTGTCGAGCGGGCGTTTGAAACAGGAGGCCCGGTTTTACCGCGACCGACCAAACCCGCCTTGCCGTGGCCTCCTTTCAATCAGGATGCCTGGGATCGGCGGAAGGCTGGCCCTATTCTTTTCGGGTCCACACCAGTCGATGTGACCAGCGAAGAAGTCATTGACCGCCTCTATCCAACAGACGCGCTATTGTGCCTCGCGCTCGACACCCGCAGTGCCCAGACACAACCGCGAGAAAAATGGCGCGGCCTCGAATCGAACATGCAGTTCATCGTGGCCAACGCGATGACGGCACCCACCGGAATCAATCAGTCCGGCAAACCATCTCCGCGCTGTCACGATAACGCGACCCGCAGCCGTCGGTATCAAGTTATCGAGTTCGACCGGGGAACGCTTCGGGAACAGGCAGCGATCCTTTCCTCGCTTCATTCCAAGCAGAGGCCCCTGATCCTCGTCGTTTGGTCCGGAGGCAAATCCCTGCACGGCTGGTTCCTCGTGGAGGGACTATCCGAATACGGGAAGCTCCGCTTCTTCCGTCACGCAGTCTTTCTCGGGGCCGATCCCACGCTATGGGATCCTGCCAAACTGGTCCGTCTGCCCGGCGGTCGACGCGATACCGGAGTTCGCCAGGACATCCTTCATTTCAACATCGAACCCATTTCCCACGCATGAACGAGCCAGAAACACCACGAGAAATCTGGGATGCCACCGAGGATCCCCAATTCGCCGCCGCCGAGAACTCGACCAACCCTCCGCCGAAGCCCTACACGGTTTTCACCGGAGATCAGCTCGACACGATCAAGCTCCCGCCGAAGGTAAACGTCCTCGGCGACGGCGTCATTGCCCTCGGACAGCAGACGAACATGGTCGGCCAGGGCGGCACTGGGAAAAGCCGACTGTCGATGCAGATTGCCATTTCCCAAATCCTCGGCTGGCCCGTCGCCGGCCTGTCCACCTATCAAAAACCGCTACGCCACCTTCTAATCGGCACCGAGAACAGCATCCACCGACTTCAACACGATTACCAACGGATGACTCGCGGCCTTACGCCCGAGCAGAAACGCCTGGTCGGAACACACACGTTCTTTCACGTCGTTCGCGAGATCGACGACGCCTTTATCTGTCTTGGCGCTGACGACATCAAAAAGAAGTGGCTCGACACCCTCGAATTGATCAAACCCGATGTCATCTACATCGATCCTTTCGGCGAGGTGAATATCGGCGACATCAACAAGGACGCCGACATCCGGCACACACTCCGCGAAATCACCAAGGTCTGCCGTCGTTCCAATCAGGATACAGCCATCGTAATCGTTCATCACGGGCGCACCGGCCGGCAGAACATCGCCCAGGCGGTGGGGTGGGATAAATCCAACTTCGGTCTCGGCTCGAAGGCGCTTTATTCGGGTTGCCGCTCGCAGATCAACATCGCCCCCGCCGATCCGGACGACCCGAGCCGCATCGTTGTTTCCTGCGGAAAATCGAACGACGCGAAGCCTTTCGATCCCGTCGGTTTGAAGCTCTCCGAAGAGACGATGCTCTACGGCATCGACCCGACATTCGACCTCCAGGCATGGAAAGACGACGTCGAAGGCAAGCGATCAAACGCCAACTTTAGCCTCGCGGAAGTCGCGGGCGCGATCCACGAGGGAGCAAAAAAAATAGGCGAAATCCATGATGCTCTCGGCGGTCCCGACGCCGGTTCAAAGCGCTCCCTGCAGCGCGTTTTGCTCAAAGGAAAGACAGAGGGCTATTTTCGAACCGGCAAAGACGGCTACAAACTCACCAAAAAAGGCGAAGAAATCGTCGCATAAGCCATGGTCGATCAATTCCGTCCAGACTCTCCGCGACACTTTGCGCGACACCTATTGCGACACATCGCAAAACCCGTCACCGCGACACATGACACCTCCCCTTTAGGGGAGTGTCACTGTCGCGAGACTGGCCAGGGAACTTTCCAATTCCACCCTCCGAGAGAGGGCATTTCTCAAATCCAAAATCTCGAATCTCAAATCTCCAGTTCGCAATGACCACTTCCAATCTCAAATCCGAAGCCCAGAATTCTATCGAGCGACGCCACGCATCGACGAAGCGGGACGCGGAGAATCTCAATTCCGTCGATCTCCTCACGACCGGACCCTTGCTCACTGCCAAGGAACTGGCCTGGCAATTGAAACATCATCCCACCTACGTTTATCGAATGCGCAGAGCCGGCTTCCCAATGCCCGCCAACCGCACAACGCTCGCCGCCGCCCTCGACTGGATTGCCAGGAATCCCGATTGGCGCAAGCGCCTGTAGTTGCTGCAGCGCCCTCAACAAAGGTTTGCCTTGCCCGCGAGGGGACACATCTTCAATCCGCATGAATCGAGCAGAAAGCGACAGTCAGAAGAGCTCCGCAGTGGCCAATTCGCGCTACCAGTATCCGTTCTCCGAATTTGTGAGAGATCTTGAAGCGGTCAGGCGTCCTTGTCCGGAAGGAACAAAGCGTGATTATGTAACGGATGTCCTCGAGATCAGAGATTACATGCACGAGACCTACTCGAACGACATCGACAGATTGGAGCGGGGTTCGGCAATTGCCACGGTCTGCACGTATTTGTCTCGTCACATGGAGCTTTTCAACACTGGGGAATTTGCGGTTCGTGGCCGCTCAGCCTCCCTCATCTCCGACCATCTTTTGCGTGCGGTTCACTGGCTGGTATGTCCGGTGGCCTTCTCTGAAACCGATAGAAGCCCAACCCCGGAAGAGGTCTTGGCTTTGGCCGATAGCTTCGCGGAACATGCCCGCGAGGAGCAAGCGGCTAACCGCCACGGCGTGCAATAAACGGAGCGAACGGCCCCGGGTAATCCAACCGTGGACGCTTCCGGTCGGTTCGTCGCCGCACGGGCCATCAGCTGCCAAAGGCAGCAACGGCCCTTAGCGCCGCCGCCCCTTCCTTCAGCGACCACTCGATTCGGTTGCAAGTCAACGTCCCACCCCTGACGGGCGCAATCCCGCTCCCTCCACAGACGCTCCTCCATTCGTTCCTCACTCCAGAGCGACTGTTCCGGTCGCTCGTCCTCGGACAATCCAACCGCAGACTCGGCCCCTTCGCTTAGTCGAACCTGGGCGGCTAATCGCTCGCCCGGTCTCCCTCGCAGCGGGCCCGAGACTGCTCGATCCCGTTCCAATCGAACGCCCTCGCCAACCCTGACGGGTAATCCGGCCGCTCCCTCCACAGACACTCCTTCTGCTCGATACCTCGCATCCGGAGCGACTGTTCCGGTCGCTCGGTTCGGGACAATCCAACCGCAGACGCTGGCCGATCGCTCCCGTCGCTCCACGCCGCTTTCCGACTCCGCTCCGGGTTCCGCTTCGGGATGCAGAAGTCCGGCGCGTAACACGATTGGCCGCTGCTTCGCCAGACGCCTAACGGCGACAGGCTTCGCTCACCGCGTCCCCTCGTGTTACGCGACCCTTCGGGCAACCGGACTACTGCACCCCTACGCTCCACCCTGCGCTACGCCGGACGCTCCGTTACGCTCTGGTCACCATCCGCCAGCGACTGCTCGCCCCGGTTGCAATCGAACGCCCCTCTGGCGCCGAGTCGCGGACAGAGGCTCCGAAGACTCCGCCTCAGACCGCTCCTTCCGGCGCTGAAAGTCACCAGCAGCGCCACGCCGGGAAACGCCCTCCGCCAACCCATCCGCCTCGCCCCGGCGACGCGCTGCCGACCGCTTTGGACCCTCAATCGCCGGGAAGGCTGACGCTCGCTCCCGCTCGAAACTTCTACCAGTTCGTTCGCAAGCTCACTCACACCCAACCCCGGAAAGCCCCCTCCGCTCCGCCGGAACAGACGCCCTCGCAGGCATCGCGCCACCGGCAAGCCGGTGTCATGCTTCCTGCTTCCCTCCAGTTCGTCCCAAAAAGCGGGACCGCACATGAGGATCATATGCCGAAGATCCTGACGTGTTCACTTTTCCTCCATCAGTCCAGGTATTCCTTCTTCCGGCGGATTTTTGACATATGATGATCATGTGCGCTTGCGGGACTGGGCGTCTGCTCCGGCTCCGCTCCGGGGGCTCGAGTCAGTTGTCGCTTCGCTCCAGTAGAGTAGGGCCTAGGCCGCCCCGGCGCAGGCAGCGAGGGCTCACCCCATCCACCCGGGACCCGTCTGTGGCAGAGCCCTCACCAGCCGCTATCCGGACCGGCCCCCAGTTTCGCCCGCCTAACCCGGGCGAACTTCGGTCGCTAAGGCTCCCTGCGCCTCCTCGAAGACTCGTCGTTGCACGGCCCACGCATTCGCTCTCGCTTCGCTCGGGGCCTGAAATCAGTATATCCCCCAGCCCCCGCCCTGGTCGGCGGAACGGCCACACGACCCTCGCCGTCGCGAACCTCCCCCGTTTCACTCGCTATCGCTACCGTTGATCTCCTCGACGCCAGGCGGCGCCCCTTAATGTGAATGGAAGGGGCGCCTTCCCCCCGCCTCCCGGCGCGGTGGCCCCGCGCTGTTTCGCCTCGCGCTGACGCGCTGGCTCAGCCAGCGCCTGGGGCGGCCCCTGGCAGCGCCCTTCGCTACGCTGCTTCGCAGCTTCGCACGGCGCTATCGCGCCTGCAATCACCAGCGGCTTCGCCGCGCCAATAGAACGCCTAGGCGCTCCGCGCCCCCAGTTCCGCGGCCTCGCCCCGCGGCCTCCGCTCGGCCGACAACGGCCTCGCTGCGCCTCCTCGCGGGCTAACGCCCGCTCGTCGTTGCCAGCGGCGCTCCGCGCCTCTACACGCGTTTTTACGTCGCGGCGTTTATGGCCCCGCGAGGGTCCAACAACGATCAACCCCCACGTTCCGCCTCTTTCACCGCCGCCGTCACATTCCCAAGGCAACAACTCCCCTGTGGATTCCGCGCCTCACACGCACAGTTTCCTGCCTTCACTTCGCGGGCAATGCGGTCCGGAATCGTGCTCCTGCCAGTCGACCGAACCTCATCTTCCACCATCCTCCTTGTAAACCCAAAGCAGTAGCAAACCGGGGACGGATCTGAACGGTCCTTCAACCCAACTTTCTGCCGTAGATCCTTCTGCTCGAAGACCTGCCCCCCAGCGACAAAATACACCACCGCGCAATCCGGAGTCCCGCAGAACTGATTCCCTTCGCCGCTTGCCGCCTCCAAATGTTCCGGTGCTACCTGCTGCTTTACCGTCAATTCGGAGACCGGGCGACCCTTGCGGCCACAACGAGGACAGCCCAGAACTTCATCGAAGGGACCTTTGGACGCCTCATCACAACACCTGCTCGATTTTTCAGACATCACACACAACCTACCTTTTCTCCTGAACATGGCCACGAACTTTCCGGTTTTCGCGACCGTGCACAAATACAGTTAAATCCAGCAACTTTTACACAACTTCCCAAGTTGTCCTAGCCCCCCGTATGTCATGCCATTAATTCGTGGCAAGGCAAACGGCAGTAGCAAAACGAGCCGGCAGGCTTTCGAAATTCTCGGAAGCGCTTTTTGATCGCGTCCTCGCAAACATCCTCGACGGCCAACCCACCTACGAAGCTATTGAGCGCGAGGGCTTAAATCCGCGCAACTTCTACAGGAACCTCACCCGTCGCCCCGAACTGACGCCGCGCCTCCAGGCCGCCCAACTTGAACGCGACCGCGTTAAGAACGTCCAGCGGATCGAATCCGCCGAACAGGAGCTCCATCGCCGTGCGGTCGACGGCTGGGAAGAGCCGGTCTTTGACATCAAAGGCAACCTTTGTGGATACAAGCGCAAGTTTTCCGACGCCTGCTTGATCTTCCTCCTCAAGAGCCACAAGCCGGACGTCTACGCCGACCGCCCGACGGCCCTCGTCAAGACCGAGGTTAACATCAACCAGGCCGACCAGCGTGAAATTCTCCAAAGCTGGCGCGACCGACTTGGAGCAGTAGGAGCTAAGGAGTGAGCAAACGTCCGAAATTGAAGGTATCTCCCTTCGACCTCCTGCTCCCGTATCAGCGCAGCTGGGTCAACGACCGGACCCGCTTCAAGATCTGGCTCAAATCCCGGCAAATCGGCGGATCGCTCGCGACCGCGTTCGAGGTCGTCGCCGATGCACTCGAAACGGGTGGCGACTGGGTGATCCTCTCCGCCGGTGAACGGCAGGCTCTCGAATTTATGGCCAAGGTCCACCAGGCCGCCGCCGTCTTCTGCGATGCGATCTCCTTCGAAACCGGCCAGGAATACCGCCCCGAAACGAAAGCCAGCCAGTGCCGCTTTCCCAATGGTGCTCGTCTAATCGCGCTCCCGGCCAATCCCTCCACCGCCCGTGGCTACTCCGGCAATCTCGTCCTGGACGAGTTCGCCTTCCACGAAAAGCCCGAGGACATCTGGAGGGCGGTTTATCCGATCATCACCAATCCCCTTCGCGGTCGGCTCAAGCTGCGCGTGATCTCCACGCCGGCCGGGATGAACAACAAATACTTCGACCTGTGGGAAAACGGAGCCGACTTCTCCCGTCACAAAACCACCATCTACGATGCGGCAGAGGCCGGACTCGCCGTCAACATCGACGAGCTTCGCGCCAACTTGAACGATCCTGATGGATGGTCGCAGGAGTTCGAGTGCCAGTTCATGGCAGAGAGCGCCCAGGTCTTCCCCCGCGATCTCATCACTGCTGCCGAGGATTCCGCTGCTTCCCACGATTGGAACGCTCTCACCGGAAACCCAGTTTTCGTCGGCGTCGACATCGGCCGCAAGCGCGACCTCACCGTTTGCTGGACGGTCGAAGCGGTCAACGGCACGTTCTGGACCCGCGAAATCCTAATCCTCGACGGCGTCCCTTTCCCGGAGCAGGAAGCGGCTCTCACGCCGCGCCTGCAACGCGCCACCTATTCCGCCATCGACGCGACGGGTATCGGCGGACCGATTTCCGAGCACCTGGCCGATACCCTCGGCGACTACAAGCTCGACCCCGTTACCTTTTCTGCGGAGAGCAAACGCGAGCTGTTCATTCGCGCCAAGAAACACTTCCAGGAAGGCACGATCAAAATCCCTCTCGACGCACGCTTGCGCGACGATCTGGCCAGCCTGCAACGGATCGTTTCCCCGTCCGGAAACATTCGATACACCGCCGCACGAACGGCCGACGGCCACGCCGACCGCTCCACCGCCCTCGCGTTGGCCCTGCATGCCGCAGCCCGCCACGGCGGAACCGGATCCGCGCCAAAACCGAACGCCTTCCAGATCGGCGGCAATCCCTCGCGGTTCGTCCCGACGCCAACCCGCTTCCGCTCGATCTACACGGCGGGCGCAACCTTTGGAGGGCGTAACTGATGAGAATCCCGTTTCTCACGAAAGCCAAAGACGCCGCTCCACGGAAGCTCCTCAAGCCGGTGATCCAGCCTTCCGGCCTCGATTTCCGTCACATATTCTCGGGTCGCTCCATCGACCCCGACACCATGGGCGCCATGCTCGACGCCGGACTGCAGGGAGACCTTGAGCGTCAGCAGGAGCTTTTCTCGATCATGTTCGACACCTGGCCGCGCCTCCGGTCGAACCTCAACAAGATCAAGGTCAGTGTCACCAAGCTCCCATGGAACATTCAGCCATGGAGTCCGAAGGGGAAGGAGCCAACCGCCAGCGCCATCGAACGCGCCTCCCTCATCGAAACCGCTCTCCACGGCGGCGCGACGAATCTCGCCGAAAACAAGATCAACCTCGCCCAAACGATCAGCAACCTCGTCGATTCCATCGCCGTGGGCGTCACCGTGCTGGAGGTTGATTGGGCAATTCGTGACCGACTCATCCTCCCGACCGGCACGCGCCGCGTTCCTTACTCCTGCCTCGGCTTCGACATCTCGATGCACAATCCCCACGCCGGCCGGCTGATGCTATACCCGGAGCGAAACCGCCACGAAGCACACTCGTTTGACCGCTACCCGAACAAGTTCCTTCTCTCGGTCTTTCCGCCGACCATTCCGAACCCCGGCGCCTGCGCCCAGCTTCGCGCCCTCGCTCCGCTCTGGCTCGGTCGCCTCCTTGGCTATGAGTGGATGCTTTCGAAAACGGAGCTTTTCGGGATCCCGCTCCGCTACGCCACCTACGACGAGCACATCCCCGACAGTCAGGTTCAACTGATCGCCAACATGCTCCAGCAGATGGGAGCATCCGCCTGGGGAGCGTTCCCGAAAGGGACCGACATCAACATCATGTCCAACGGCATCGTTCCGGGCGTAGCCGGTCCCACTGATCCGAACGAGCGCCTGATGATCATCGCCGACAAGGCATGCGACCTTCTTTTCCTCGGCCAGACTCTCACGTCCGACACTCCCGCAAGCGGAGGCACGCAAGCTCTTGGCCGCGTTCACCGCGAAGTCGAACTCGACCTCTTTGAAGGCTACGCCAACCACGTCGCCGAGGTTCTCAATCACCAGCTCATTCCCGCCATCATCCAGCTCAACTACGGCGACCTCGAAGAGCTTCCCTACATCGAAGTCGAGATCCCGCGCCTTACCCGTGACAAGGAGCTCGTCGAGCGCGACAAGCTACTCTTCGTCGATATGGCCCTGCCGGTCTCCCGCCAGTGGCTCTACGAACGCCACAAGGTTCCCGCTCCAGGCAAAGAGGACGTGCTCTACAACCCACCCGCGAATCCAAATCCGCAATCCGCAATCGAAAATCCAAAATCCCTTCACCCTCGACCCGGGACTGAATGAATGACGTCGCCAAACAAGCACTACACGCGGAAGAACCGCTTCGGGAATCGGAACGCCATCCCGGTTGGGTTAAAGGCCCTGACGGATGGTTCTACACCTATCCCGACGGCGAGCCGCCGCCTCCGCTCGATCCAAACCAGACCTACGTCTGGATCACTGACTTCGATGAAGGCACTTGCTCTGTATGCGGCGCTCTCCACGGCACTCTTTACGGCAAGGATTGGACACGCTTTCCCCCCGTTCATCCCAACTGCCGCTGTTCTATCGCTCTGATCTGGAAACCGAAATGACCGCACACGATCACAACTCCCCAACCTCCAATCCCGGATGGACCGAAGGCCCCGACGGCGTCATGGCCTACGCGCCGCCCAAGGGCGAGCCCGTAAAAGCTGCATTCTCCGTCGCTCTTCCAGAGCCGGCCGAGGACCAACTTCCCGAAGAGATCCAATACATGCCGCCCGGCCGTCACCGCATTCGCGCCTCCCGCGCCGGCAAACCGGTCGAACTCGACGTGGAGGTCAGCCAGGCCACGGCAACCGCGCTCTCCGATTGGCTAACCCGCCAGCTTGCGCTGGCCGCAGCCGGGGCCGAGGACAAGCCCTTCTTCGACTTCAATCACGACGACCGCGAGGCCGCGGCATGGCCGGTCAAAATCTTCTGGGGAGGCGACGACCCGAAGACCGGCGGCGTTCGCGCCAAGATCGAATGGTCCGGCGTCGGCAAGAAAGCCATCCAGGACCGCGCCTTTCGGCGCTTTTCTCCGACTTTTCTCCTCGATGCCGCAGGCCGCGTCATCGGGAGCGAAACCAACATGGGCGGACTTGTAAACCGCGCCGCCTTCAAACGAATCCAGCCCTTGTTCGCCAAGGGACAAGATCCACAACCCGCAACTGAAGACCACGTAACCATGAAAGAACTACTGAAGAATCTGGTGACACTCGGGCTGGTCGAGGCCTCCGCCACGGAGGAAGCCGACATCATCGCCCAGGTGAAAGCCAAAGTTACCGCGCTGCAATCCAGCAGCGCCGATCTCGCGGCGGCGAAGGAACGCCTGACCGCTCTCGAAACCGAGCGTGACAACGCCATCCGAGCCAAAGCCGAGGCCCGCGTCGATGCCGCCATTCAGGCCGGCCGCGTCGCGCCAAAGGACGAAAACGCCAAGACCTTTTGGGTCGACGCTCTCATCCGCGATGAAGGGAAAGCCGTGCAGGCCCTGGAGGCCCTTCCGGTCAATCCCGCCTTCGCGACCATCGTCACCGCACGCGATGCGGGCACCGGCCCCGTCCAGAACCAGGAGGCCCTTCAGCTCAAAAAGCTGAACGATCTCCGCGCCGCTCACCCGGCCGCCACCTTCGACACCATCTTCGCCAAGGCCCAGGCCGAGGCCCCGGAACTGTTCAACTAAAGAAAGGAATCCACAGCTATGAGCCAAGTAGGCATTGTTCGCGAAAACGCTATCCTGCCATTCAAGGCAGCCATCGATCTTACCGGCAAGGAGGGCTATCCAGTCATCGTCACCGGTCAGAACGAGATCACTCTTCTGACCAACGCCGAGCAGACGCCGTTTGGCGTCCTTCTCAAAGGCGGGAAAGCCGGTGAGCAAGTCACCGTCGCCCCGGCGCGGGGAGGCTTCTCCGGAACCGTCCGCGTGAAGCTCTTCGGCCCGGTCACCCAGACCGGCACGCTTCTCGGTCTTTTCGAAGACAACGACGAAGTTGCCTTCGTCGCCAGCAGCGACGCACCGACCACGCCACGCGTTGCCATGGCGCTGGAGGGCGGTGTCGCCGAAGAGAAGATCGAGGCCGTCCTCATCGCACCGTAACCCGCAACCACTCGTTTCCAATCTCCGATCTCAAATCTGAAATTCCACAGCTATGTCCTCTAAATTCAACATCACCCTCACCAACTACGCCCGAGGGCTCTCGCAGGACGGCTCGCCGTCCCTCGCCAGCTTCCTCGCGCCGGAAGTCGTTGTCCAGTCCGCCAACGGGCAATACAAGGACTTCTCCGACAAAAACGCGTTCCAGAACCCGGATACGCGCCGCGCCATCGGCGGTCCCGCCCGCCGGCTGGAGTTCGAAGCCGAGGATCCGTTCTTCAACTGCAACCCGAACGCGCTCGAAATCGCCATTGACGACCACGAGCGCCGGCAAGCGGGAGAAGGCGACCCGCTCGGCCTCGAAAAGGCCAAGACCCGGACCCTCGTTTCCGGGGCCAAGGTCGCCCACGAAGCGAAGGTCTTTTCGATCGCCGCTTCCAGCGTTCCCGCCGTCAGCGGCATGGGGCAATGGGACGGCGCGAGCAACACCAACGACCCGGTCGCCGAGCTCGACCAACTCATCGAAGAGCTGGCCACCCAGACCGGCCAGATGCCCAATCGCATGGCGATCGGTCTTCCGGCGTGGCGCCGCATCCGGCACAACCCGGCCGTGGTGAAACGCTTCCCGGGAGCGGCCAGCGTCGGCGTCACCCTGACCCAGTTCGCGAGCCTTCTGCTCAACCCGAACCTGGACATCCGCGTCGGCGTCATGTCCGCCGACACGGCAAAGCCCGGCAAGGCGAAGAACGCCGTCAACATCATCGGCTCGGAGCTTTACCTGTTCATCGCCCAGGCAGCGCCGAGCGTCTACGATCCCTCGTTCATGAAAACCTTCCGCACCCGCGGCGGGGGAGTGGACATCGTCCGGATCTACCGCGCCGAAAGCAACCGCTCGGACATCCTCGCGGTGGATTGGACCGAAGACATCAAGGTAACCTCCAAGGTTTGCGCCCGCCGGGTCAGCGTCACCTGAGCCTGCCTGCCATGAGCGCCCACCTGGTTAAACCAAACCCACAAGGCCCCGACATCGCGGTTGCGGTGTCGGGCGCCTCCGTGGCGTTGCCAGCCCTCCATTCGGACACCTGGCAAATTCTCGTCTCCGTCGACAACGGACCCGTCCGCGTGACCTTCGACGGCTCGACGCCGACCATCAATCACGGCCACTACTTCCCGGTCGGAGGAGGCGCAGTGCTCTGGCCCCGGGAACTCTACACCAAGGCCAGATTCATCCGCGCCACAGCCGCCGACGCGATTCTCCGAATCACCCAACTCCTCTGACCCGGAACACGATCTTCAATCTCAAATTTCCAATCTCCAATTCTCGCCAATGTTCCCGCCGCTCATTCCACCGCGCCCGCCCGAGGTTGTTCCCGCCAGCACGCCCACAAAACCAATCCAGTTCCATGGCGTGAGCTATGGCACCGAGGCGACCGAACTCCTTATCTCCGGTCGCCACCGCCTCACCATCCCGGCCGGGGCGGTGCGTTTGCTGAGCATCCGCGTCACCGGTCGCACGGAGGCCTTCACGACCACCTACGGAGCATCAATTCTCGTTCTTGCCCGCAACGACGCCGGTGTGATCTCGTTGAGCGCCCAGCAAAAGCTTGGCCCGGTCGGGAGCGGTGGCGAAGTTTCGCTTATTCCCGCGCCTGACGCACCCGGCGCGTTATCCCTCCACGTCACTGGGGAACCCGACGACACGATGCTCTGGTCCGCCGAGGTTGATATGATCGACCTCCGCTGGCCGCATTTCCTCGAAACATTTCAGATCTACGACCTCGACAATCCCGTCACCTTTAACGCGGCCTGGCCCGAGACCGAGCCTTCGCAACCGTGGCACAACCAAAACCCGGTCTCGATCCTCGATCGTGACCCGAACGCCTATCCGGGAAGCACACTTGAAGTCACCGGCTTCATCACTCCCGAGGAGGGCAACGGAACCTGGGACTACAACGGGCTCTTCAACAACCGAGCCAGCTTCCGCCGGGACGACATCTTCATGTGGTTCGAGCCCGCCGATAACAGCTACATCATCTCCTACGAGAAAGGAGACAAAGGCCCCTCTGGATGGACTCTCCCAAGGTGGCGACCAGACGGTAGCTACACGCCTTACGGCGCCGCCGACGGCGCTCCTGTCGCTACGGCGCAAAACCTCGCGACCGGTAACCTGGTTCTCTTCTCCTCCGGCGGCCTCCGCAAGACCCAGTTCGACCCGATCTCCGCAACCGATGCTGCGCCGCTAAAATGGTCCTTCCGCTTCTACGATCCCTACGACTCCAGCGACCCAAAGTCCGGCCGCGAATACGCCGAGCTTCGCCGCGACAACTCTTTCGTGATCTTCGCCGCCGGCCTTCACAACACCGTCACTGCCGGGACTTACAGCCTCCCGAAATACCAATTCCGCAACGTTGGCGGATCAGGGTGGATCCAGCTCGACGCCCCGCGCTCCCGTGGCTGGCATCAGTTCGAGGTGATTATCCGTCACAGCAGCCTGGACGTTTACGTCGATGGAAAGCTCGACCCAAACGGAACAAATCTCGCCTACGCTCCCGGCCCCTTCGACACGATCCATCTCGGCTCGCTGATCCAGACCAACACGCCGCTCTACTACGACAACGTCACCCTCGGCCGCGCCTGATCCTTACAGCCGCAATTTGCTTCTAAGGGGTGAAACATGGCAGCGCGATTTCTGCCAAAGGTCTCATCGGCATTCGGGCGAGGACGATCGGCCCCGGTCGCAGAGACACGGCTCCGCCTCCTATCTCCCAGGGCTCCGCCCCGGCGATGCCGCCCCAGCTTGATGGATCCCTTTTCCTTTGACGGTCATCCGGAGAGCATGGTAGGTCCCTTAACCAGAATCCAAACATCTGATGAGAATCCTTTTGTTTCTTGGCCCCCTCATTTCACTATGCCTGTTAACCGCGTGCGGTGACTCTCGCCGCATCGACGGTTCTTCGGAGGCAGCAATGGAACGTTCCCTCGAACGCGCTAAGGCCTCGCTTTCGGAGGAAGAGCAGGAGAAGTTTGATGCAGCTCTCTTGGCAATTGCTTTTGAAGGTGAGAACCTCTTCTCCTTGGCCGCGAACCCCGAGTCAGCCGAGCAGCGGATGCGTGAGCGCCTCGACGGGAAAACAGTAGACGAAATTTTAGCCGCCGGAGAACGAATCCTCGAAGAAGAGCGCGAACGCGAACGTCAGCGGGCTGAGGAAAGGCGTCAGCGTGAGCGTGAGGGCCTCATGCGCAGGATTGAGGATATTCGCAATGAACTTGAGCAATTGGAGGAGAAGAAGCAAAAAGCCGAGTCCGATCGCCAGAGCTTACGTGCTTTTGTTGTCGAGAGTGCTCGGTTTTCATTCAGCGAGACAGGCTTCACTCGTGATCCTGTAATCGAGCTATCGGTCCGGAATGAGACAAGCCATGCAATCTCTCGCGCATATTTCCAAGGGGTCTTGGCCACCCCAGGCAGAGCGGTGCCTTGGGTCGACGAGTCCTTTAACTACTCAATTCGGGGAGGACTTGAACCGGGCGAGTCAGCCAATTGGAGGCTCTCACCCAACATGTTCGGACCGTGGGCAAGTGCTCCGCGGGATCGCGACGATTTGGTTTTAACCGTTGAGGTTACTCGGATTGATGGGGCAGACGGTAATTCCCTCTACGATGCGCGGTTCTCGGAACGAGATCTTAACCGCATTGAAAGCCTAGTTGAGACATTGGGCCACCTTAGGCAATCCCTTGACGAACTCTGAATCCATTTGGGCCGCAGTAGTTAAAAATGCACAATTTTAGCTAATTCTCCGGCTCGCCCGGGGAACTGGCGACCTCCACGCTGGTTGCATGAAACCGGCGTTCCTTTTCCTCCTCCTCGCCGCCACCCTCAGCGGCTGCATGACCGCGCCCACGCCGCCAGGCCATGCCACCGTCACTCTGCACGATGCAAACGGCCTTCCAGCGGCCACCGTGGCCACGCTCCAGCCCGCCAATCCCGAGACGCCCGCCCATGTCACGCTTCGACGGAAAGGGGACCAAATCGAAATCACGACATCCACCGGCCAGAGTCGCGCCGTTGCGGTTCCCTCGGTTGCTGGCTTGTCGCTTTGGACAATCCTCGGCGGCCTCTCCCTGATCGGCGGTCTCCTTCTCACCGGCTGGCACTTTCGAACCGGCCTTACGCTCGCCCTCGGCGGCATCCTCATGGCGATCCTCGCGCAGATCTTCGGCCAGACCTGGTTCCCGGCGGTTGCCCTCATCCTCATCGCCGGAGCCGGTTTCCTCTACTGGGGTTACCGGATCGGACTCTTTCAGCCAACGCCCTCGACGTCGACCGCATGAAAGAAGCACTCGCCTTTCTCCTCCACGACCGCCCCGTCTGGATCGGCGCCTTCGGCACCGTCGGAACGGTCATGCTCGACCGCATTCACCTGGTCGTCGGCATCGCCGTAGGCCTCACCACGATCGTTTACCTCATCATTCGAATCAGGAAGGAGCTGGATAAGTAGGAGCGAGAGGCCGGCGCATGACCGGCCCCTCTTGTATCCCTAGACCGACGCCAGCTCTTCAGCTTCTTCTGCGCCTTCGGAGTCCTTCTCCGGTTTGTTGAAAAAGGCGTATCGACCGTCCTTTTTCTTGAAGTTCTTGGGAAGCTCAGTCCCGGCAGGAATGATCTGCCAAAACTGATCGGCCTCCTCCACCGACTTCAAATCGAGGTAGTGCTTGCGAATCACCGCCTCGGAATTGCCTGCTTGGAGCGCGGCGTCGCCGACCGAACGAAAAGCGCCGACCAGCATCGAAATGTAAGTGTGCCGGAGAACGTCATGGCCGATCTTGTGTTCCTGGCGGACCTCGGAGAGGATGCGAACGATGTTCTTTCCCGGGAGAAGCGGAAACTTTTCCACCGGATATTTCTCCAACCACAGCCGAAGATTTGGCTGAATGGCCACCACGCGCATTTCGTTGGTCTTCGAGACTTCGGGCCGAACCCGGACAACGCCCATGTTCAGGTCGATGTCTTCCGGCTGGAGCTTACCCATTTCGCCGTAGAGCGCATCCGGACGAATGCCGGCGAAGAGAGCGAGAGCAAAGAAGGGAACCAGGAAGCCGGCGGGCTGGGGCTCCTTGAGGCGGCGGATAGGTGACCCGTCATAGGCTTCGAGGTATTCCATCAGCTCGTTGACCTGATCGACGGTTAGCGTTTTCGCCATGGACTTGCGACCGTTGATCTTGAATTGGGGAACCTTCGCGATCGTATTTTGCGCGAGGTAACCGCGCTCGACGCAGAACAGACAGAAGGTCGAGAGAAGGCCCCGACGGTTGTTCCAGGTCTTGGGAGCGGTGACCTCCTTTTTCACGAGACGGCTGCGCGGCCGGTTGCGCGGAGTTTCGAGGTAGTCGCGGAATTTTTCCACGGTGATGGCCGAAACCGGCGTGCTCCCGAACTTGCTCTTGAGCCAAAGCATCTCGGATTTGATCGAGCGAAATTGCGCCTGGGAGATGAATTCGCGAACGCAGTCGCGGTCCCGCTTCTTGACATACTCGTCCGCTGCCTCGCTGATCGATTTCTCCTGTTCCGGCGGCCGGTAGTTCTCCAGGCAGTAACTGACGGCGAAGCTGAGCGAGTAGGGAGCGCCATTCATCTTGAGGGAATTCATTGCGGTGACCGCGTCGCGATTCTCCTCAGGAGTCAAGGTGGTCCAGATCGTGCGGCCCTCGGGATGGTCGTTGAGCCACTCGACCTCATATTCCTGACGCTTTGCAACGGCTTCGGGGCGAGTCGGATAATTCTCACGGATCCTCTTGCCGTTGAGCGTGCCAGACAGACGGTAAACGCGCTGGCCGCTGGGGTTGGTGAACGGGGTGATCTTGAACTTAGGTTTTGCCATGGTTTTTCTCAGATTTGCCATTCCATTTTGGCAAATCTAAGGCAAAAGCCCATCACAAATGGCGGAGAGAGAGGGATTCGAACCCTCGGTACCGCTTTTGGCGGTACGGCGGTTTAGCAAACCACTGCTTTCGGCCACTCAGCCATCTCTCCAATACCGAACCCTCAGTTAAGGTGTACTCGGCTTGAAATTCAAGACCGAATTGGCTTTTTTATGGAAAAGGCCTGTCGAGGGCGTTCCAGCACCCCGGAACCCGGGGGACGGTCAGGGAAATGGATTTAGCGTTTGCCAATCCCCGACCCCAAAGGGATACAATGTGACGTATGAACGGGCTACTTCCAACGTTGATCGTACCGGGAATCGCAACCGCCGCCGGCGCGGCTGAAGGAGGAGGCGGGTTCTGGCTCCAACTCGTTTACGCCGGGGTAATCGTCGCCGTGGTAATGGCGCTCTCCGCCGTCCTCTCGCGCGGAGTGGACCGCCTGCAAAGCAAAGGAAAGGTTCCCGGATTCCTGATTCTCCCTTTGCGCGCCCTCGTGAAATGGGGTGTCTTCGTGCTGGCTCTGCTTCTGGTCCTGCACAACTTCGGGGTTCAAATCGGCGGCATCTGGGCGTTGATTTCGACCGTGCTGGCCATGATCGCGATCGGCTTTGTCGCGGTCTGGAGCATGCTCAGCAACCTGTCGGCCACCCTGCTCATCCTGATATTCCGGCCATTCGAAATCGGGGATCGAATCGAATTTGTGGGCGAACCGACCAAAGGCAAGGTGCTGCACCTGGGAATGATGTTCACCACCCTGCAGGAAAGCGATAACGCCGTCCTCCAGATTCCCAACAATATCATCTTTCAGCGGGTCCTCCGGCGCACTCGAGGGGAAGGCGCCGAGGCGCTGCATGAAAGCCTGCGCAAAGAAGCGCCGGAACAGCGTATCGATCCCGATAGCTTGGGCGCGGAGTCGTCCGCATCGGATCACTCCTGAGAAAGATTCAACTGATCAAAACTGAAAATCGCCATGCCAGAAAAAAAACGTCGCAGAACAGAATCGGTTAAACAACGCATCGCCATGGTGTCTACCCATGGTTACGTGGCCGCCCATCCACCGCTTGGGGCGCCGGATACGGGCGGTCAGGTGGTGTATGTCATCGAGCTCTCCAAAAAACTCGCCCAGCTCGGATACAAGGTTGATATCTGGACCCGCCGATTTGAGGACCAGCCCGAAATCGACGAAATCAATGAAGACGTTCGAGTGGTTCGTGCCGCCTGCGGTGGGGCGGATTTCATCCCCAAGGAATACCTCTACCGCAAACTGCCGGAGTGGACCGAGAACGCCCTGCGTTATATCAAGCGCCACAAGCTGGATTACCAGTTCATCAACAGCCATTACTGGGATGCCGGTCTGGCCGGTCAGCACCTGGCCGAGGATCTCGACATTCCTCATGTCCACACCCCTCACTCCATCGGCACCTGGAAGCAACGCCAGATGGAAACGGATCATCCCGATGAAAAGGAGACTTTTGAGGAGAAGTATAACTTCGCCCGACGTATTCATCACGAAAGTACACTCTACAAAGAGGCGGATCTCCTGATAGCCACCACTCCGCCGCAATACGATCTGCTGATATCGGACTACCATGTCCCGGCCGAGGACATCCGCATGATCCCCCCCGGGTATGACGACAATCGCTTCTTCCCGGTGAGCGAACCGACCCGCAAAGCGGCCCAGGAACGCCTGGGGTTCAAGCCGAAAACAATCGCCTGCGTCGGACGGCTGGCGGAGAACAAGGGGTTCGACCTTCTGATCGACGCCTTCTCCGTGGTGGCTTCACGCAACGACGAAGCGCACCTGCGCCTGGCCGTCGGGGTTGAAAACCCCGATCAACCTCCGGCCCTCCTCAAGGAACTGAAACAAAAGATCAAGGATTACGGACTGACCAATCGGGTTTCCATCACCGGTTCGGTTTCGGACGAGGATTTGCCCGACTTCTACCGCGCCGCGGATGTCTTCGCCCTGCCGAGCCGGTACGAGCCTTTCGGCATGACCGCCATTGAAGCCATGGCCTCGGGTACGCCGACGGTGATCACCGTCCACGGCGGACTTTTCCGCGCGGTGGCCTACGGAGAGCATGCCCTGTACGCCGATTCCTTCGACAAAGAGGACTTCGGAATCACCCTTCTCAAGCCGATTCGCTACCCGGCATTGCGTTCCCGTCTGAGCCGGAACGGCTCTCACCGGGTTCGCAGCCTCTTCACCTGGACCGGAATCGCGCAACAACTGCTGAAAGCGGTTGAAGGTCGGGAATCGGCCAGCTTCAACATCACCCGGCGCTCCTACCGGGACCTTTGGCAGGAGGAGAGCTGAACCCAGATCGGTCGAAATGCAATACCTTTCAGTCAACGAATAACGATTTCCAAGATGGCCATCCGTCTCTTCTCATCCGATCTCGATGGAACGCTTCTCGGCAAGCCGGACGCCACCATCGTCTTCAAATGCACCTGGGAAAAAATTCCCGCGGATTCACGGCCCCTACTCTGTTACAACACGGGCCGGGTACCCAAGGACGCGCTGGCACTGATTCCAAAATCCAACCTGCCCAAACCCGATTACCTGATCTGCGGTTTGGGCACCTCCATTTATGACTACCGCGCCAAGGCGTTCATCGAGGGTTTCGAACACACCCTCCTCCCCGAATGGGATCGCAAGAAAATCAATACGATCGCACGGGAAACCTATCACCTGGATCAAGCTCCCGAATCGGTGCAGAACCCGTTCAAATCGACTTGGCAACTGTATGATGCTTCACGCGAACAGATAGATCGGTTTCGCAAAGAGCTCAAGGAAGCGGGTCTGAACGTCACGGTCATCTATTCCAACGCCCGCGATATCACCATCCTTCCGCGCTCCGCCAGCAAAGGAAAGGCGCTCGGCTGGCTTCTCCGGCACCTGAAAATCAAGCCGTCCGACGCCCTGGTAGCAGGTGACAGCGGAAACGACAGCTCTATGTTTCGTATCAAGGGCATCAACGGCATCATCGTCGAGAACGCCCAGCCGGAGCTCTATGAAGCCACGGTGGAAACTTCCGTTTATTTTGCCCAGGGGTTTAACGCCGACGGCGTTCTCGACGGCATGAAGCATTTCGGCATTATCGAAAAGCCTGAAATTGTTGACTGTCAGGTGATTACCGAGGGGAATTTCGAACCGGAAATCATCCAGCTTTTCGATCCCTGCCAGATTCGCGAACTCAACACCGAACAACGTGATTTTGTCGGGCTGGCCTATGAAAAGGCGGTTGCAGCCATCCGCAAGAACATCACCCCCCTGGGCTTTTCCGCCTGCTCGATCACGGACAACGATGCCCGCGGCACCGACGTGAATTACCACAGCGTCTGGGGACGGGACGGCGCCATCACGGTCATCGGGACGCTCTCGCTCAAGGACCCCGACGTTCGCACATGCCAGCGGAACACCCTGGACACCTTGCTCCGGCACATTTCCCTGAGCGGACAAATTCCCGCCAATGTACGGGTGAGCGACGAAGTCCCCGACTACTCCGGAATCGGCGGAATCTGCTCGGTCGACAGCGGCATCTGGGTGATCATCGCCGCCTACGAGTACGTCCGGGTAACCAAAGACCACGAGTTTCTCGACACACACATCGAATCTCTTCAGCGGGCCATGAACTGGTTGAGCGCTCACGACGGGAACAACGACGCCCTCCTGGAGATTCCGGAAGCCGGAGACTGGACCGACCTGTTCGGCCGCAGCTACAACGTGCTATACGACGAGGTCCTCTGGTACCAGGCCAATATCTCCTTCGGGCTCCTGCTCGAATGGCAGGGCGAGTTGGACCGTGCCGGTGATTACCTGCGTTGGGCTCAGACTATTAAGTCAGCCATTTTGCGGAAGTTCTGGCCTTCGACCAACGGAGCCGAAGTGGCCAGCAAAACCTTTGCCGACCGGCAGTTCTCCCTGGGAGACACCAGTTATCTCCTGGCCGAAGTAACCCCCTTCGGTTTCAACTGGCGCTGCGACGTCTACGGCAACATCCTGGCTTTTCTCTACAACGTTCTCGACGTCGACCGCGCCAAGATCGCCTTTCGATTCATGTGGGGAGTCGGCGTCAACAACCCGTGGCCGGTGGCCAACCTCTACCCGGTGGTCACGGGAGGCGACCCGGATTGGAAGAACTACTACACGGTGAACCTGCTCAATCTTCCCGACCACTACCACAATGGCGGGATCTGGCCTTTTATTGGAGCCCAATGGGTGCGGTTCATCAATCGACTGGGCCTGCGCGATCTCGCTTATCAGGAACTGCTCCGCCTGGCCGAGCTCAACAAGCAGGGAATCGCCCACGAATGGGAATTCAACGAATGGGCGCACGGAAAAACCGGCATTCCCATGGGCAAAGCCTTCCAGGCCTGGTCGGCGGCGGAGTTCATCCACGCCTGTCACGATCTGCAGGTGGACCGCAAGGAATTCCTGGCGTGACAGGAACTCCGCGGCAAAAAAGCCCGGGCTGAACCAAAGGTTCAAACCCGGGCAAAGAAAAACCCGTTGATATCGGGTCGGGAAACCTGCCTCAACAGGTTGCCCGACGGCTCTTAATACCGAACCTTGAGTCCCGCGGTCCAGTAAAGGAAGTCGCGGTCGCTTTCGATGGGCGCATTATCGAGGCCGTTGCGAGCCGCGTAATGGGCTCCGACGGTGAACGTCGCCGCGCTGTTGAACTCGTACGGCACCACGGCGTAGAGACCGTAATAGGCATGATCCTCCTCGAACCGGCGGTCTTCGTCGGTATAGCCGATAAAGGCGCCCAGGTCGAGCGTGGCGGGGATCCCTCCCTGGAACGGAAGGCTGTACTGCAGAGACCCTTCCACCGTGAAGCTCTTATCGATGTCGTAATAGAAATACCCGCCGGCGGAAAGCCAGGTATCCGCGATTTCCTGGAGCCGCAAACCGATGTAGGGCTCGATGGTATCGGTCAGACCCCCGTTTTTCTGCGGGAAATGGTAATAAACCGCACCGACATCAACAAAGAAATTATGCTGGAGCTCGGCGTCAAAACCCGCGTAAGCATTGACCTCGTTCTCGAAATCACTGCGGGCGGGAGCGGCCGCGCGCGCGCCGAGGTAGAATTCCCCTCCCGGATTACCCAGGGAGACAACCTCGACCGACGGAAGTATGGTGGGACCCGCTTCCTTGACGCCCCGAAAAACCTTTTCCGAAGCAAACGAGACATCGGAGGAAAGGCTGAAATCATTGGCGTGAAGGACACTGGCCCCCAGCATGGAAGCAAGAAGCAAAGCTAACGGTTTTTTATTCATGGTCTCATTCAGTTTCGGTTCAGACAGACCTGCAACGCGTGCCTGCTCGCGCCACGCGCGGAACAGATTCACGACCGGTCAACACCCCTTCCAGCCTGAAACACTCCGGCCGTCAGGCAATGATAAAAGGCCTTAAACCGTTCAAAAAAAAGTAAATCAGAAATAACTCCTCCGACTCTCCAGCGCGCTTTTCAAGGTGACGGGATCCGCGTAAAAAACGCCCCCGCCGCTGGGGAGACCGAAGCCGATGCGGGAAACGGCGATCGAGTCACCCTCAAGTTGCTCCGTAATGTAGTGGCAGGTCGCCTCTCCCTCCACATCATTGGGCAGGGCCAGCACCAGTTCCCGAACCTCGCCCCGGGCGAGACGGGAGAACAGCGGCGCCATATTGAGATTCTCCGGCCCCACTCCGGATATCGGCGACAGTTTTCCGTGCAGCACGTGATATAAACCGTTGTAGGCAGAGGAACGCTCCAACGCAATCTGATCGAGCACCTGCTCCACCACGCACAGGACCGTGGCGTCACGCCGAGGATCGGAGCAAACGGCACAGGTGGATTCTTCCTCTGCCAGCCCGCCACACACCTGACAACGGCGCACGGCGTCGGCAGCCCCGCGCAAAGCGTCCACCAACAATGGCAACCGTTCGGGACGCTCCACCAAAAGGTGCAGGGCCAGCCGTTCCGCCGAACGGTAACCCAATCCGGGCAACTGTTTCAGCGCGCGCTGGAGATCTTCAAAAGCGGAACCCATGGAAATCCCTCAAGCAGCCGCGAACCAGCGGTCACGACAAGCGCAAACCGGAACCGCGACCGACCGATCACATCAGGCCGGGAATATTAAAGCCGGCGGTGACCTTCTGCATTTCCGATTCGTTGTACTCCTTGGCTTTGTCGGCCGCCTCCTGAACTGCCAGCAGCAGAGCCTGTTCAACCATTTCCTTGTCTTCCTTGAGGAACTCCTCGTCGAGTTTGATCGCCAGAAACTTGCCGGCGCCGTTGATACGAATGGTGACCGCCCCTCCACCACTGGAAACGTCGAATTCCTTGTCCGCCAATTCGTTTTGTAATGTTTCAATCTGGCGCTGCATTTTCTGCGCCTGCTTCATCAATTTTCCCACACCTGCCATAATGAAATCCTCATTCGATAGTTTGGAGGATCGCCGGAAACGGCAACCGCCGGGCGCCCACCCGACACCATCCACAGTTTCCAACCGGCGCCCGAGGTCAAGTGAAAGCGCGGCGAAATCATCCCGGCAGCGACCTGGCCGAATGGCCAAAGGCCTTTCCCCCTTGACCCGGTCCAGTTCCGGCAATCAATATATATACATGAAGAAGAACCTCTCGTCCCTTCCACCGGTAACCCGACGTAATTTCCTAAAAACCGGCGCATTGACTTCATTGCTGCTGGGATCGGGCGCATACTCGCACTCGGCCCGTGCCGATGAAAGGGTGGCGGAGGGCTCCGCGAAAAACGTGATTTTCATGGTCAGCGACGGGATGAGTATCGGCACTTTGAGCATGGCCGACCAGTACCTCCTATGGAGGGAGGGGAAACGATCGAACTGGATGCAGCTCTACGTGGATCAACGCGGACGGCGCGGTTTAATGGATGTGGCCTCTCTCGACTCCATCGTAACGGATTCGGCCGCTTCCGCCGTGGCCTGGGGCTGCGGTCATCGCGTCAACAACAACTCGGTGAACATTGGCCCTGACGGCACCCACCACCCCCCCATCCTTCCCCTGGCCCGCGCCTCGGGTAAAGCGACGGGACTGGTCACCACCACCACGGTCACCCACGCCACCCCGGCCGGCTTTTCCGCCAATGTTCCGAATCGCGGCCAGGAAGCGGAAATCGCCGAACAGTACCTGGAACGGGAGTTCGATATCATTTTGGGGGGCGGCCGCAATCACTTCTATCCCAACCGCCGCAACGACGGCCAGGATCTGGTGGGGAAATTCGCGGAAAAGGAGTACGCGGTGGCAAGGACCCGCGAGGAGCTCGAAGCCACCCCGCTTCGCCAACGCAAGATCCTCGGTCTCTTCGCCAACGGCCACCTCCCGTACGAACTCGATCGGCTAAACAGTGATTCGCTGAGTCGGGATGTGCCCAGCCTGGCCGAACTGACCAGTCGCGCGCTTCGAGCTCTCTCCCGTAATGAGAACGGCTTCATCATGCAGGTGGAAGGCGGCCGGGTGGACCATGCCGCACATGCCAACGACATCGGCGGGTTGATTTTCGACCAGATCGCCTTTGACGAAGCGATCGGAGTGGCGCTGGAATTCCAGGAAGCCAACCCCGAAACCTTGATCATCATCACGACCGACCATGGAAACGCCAATCCGGGACTGAATTCGGGCAACAACAAAGGCGAACGGAATTTCGGCCGCTTAAGCCAATTCAAGGGCACCCACGGAGCCCTGCGGCTGAACGCCGAACAGAGCTCGAGCGTGATCATCGAACGCTTCAAGGAGGTCACCGGACTGGATATCTCCTCCGGCGATGCCGACCTGCTGCGCCGGCGCCTGAACAACGAATATCGGGTGCCCTACTCCCGAATGAACGGGACGAGCGGGGTCATCGGTCAGGTGATCGCCAATCACACCGACATCGGCTGGGTGGGCGACTCCCACACCTCCGACTATGTGGAACTGCTGGCCCTGGGTCCGGGAAGCGAAGGCATCAAACCCTTTACCCGTAACACGGATCTTTTCGACCTGATGGTCCAGGCCACCGGCATCGAACGCGAACTGACCTGATCAGGGCTCCGTCTGAACCGGGAGTGCCATTCATTTATCGCCTGACAAGGCTTTGAGGATTTCCTCGTAGCCTCGCCGGAAATCGGGATAAAACGGCTGCCAGCCAAGACGGGATTTCATCTTGTCGTTGGAGATCCGCCGGTTGCGAACACGTCCCGACCTTCCGGGAGCCGTTTTTGTGTCATCGAACCGCGGACAGGGAACGCCAAGACGGGAGGCCAGCCAGGCGGCCACTTCCCGGCGCAAGGCCGGAAGGTCATCCACCACGTTATACACACCGCCGGTTTCGGTCCCGGCGCGATCAATCGCCGCCCACACCGCACCGCAAACATCCTCAAGGTGGATGGCGTTCATGTAACCCTCCCCCCGCCCCGGCATTACGCCGCCGGACCGCCGAACCCGATCCAGGAACGCGTGCCGCCCCGGTCCGTAAATTCCCGCCAATCGCAGCACAAACCGTCGGCCGGCCGAAAAGGCGGGAGCCAGAAAAAACCTCTCAGCGTCCAGCAACAGGTCGGCATAGACCGAGTGGCCTCCCACTTCGGCCGCCTCGTCGACCACGCTGCCGTCGTTCCGTGAGTATACTCCAACACTTCCGGTGTATATCGCCACTCCGGCCCCGCCGGCCGACAGCCAACGGCCAATCGACTCCATGCCTTCGACATAGGAGCGCCGATACCCCTCAATTCCGCCACCGCCGGATCCGACACAGTTGATCACCACTTCGGGACTAGGATCGATTCGCGAATGCCATTCATCGGTGGCCAGATCGCCGACAACCTTTTCAACCGCTGCGCTGGACGGCAGTTCCTGCAACCGCGCCGCACCGCGGGACAAAACAGTCACCCGATAACCTCGCCGCACCGCCTGCCTCACCAGGCTCGACCCGACGTATCCGCATCCGAAGACCACCATCCTGTCCGGCACCTTGTTTTGACAAATGCTTAACATAAAATTTACACTTGGAATAATTCCATTGCCGCGTTACCATAAAAGGCAAGAGATGAAAACCGCATTGGTCATACTCCCCGAGGGTTTTGAGGAAATCGAAGCGCTGGTGGTCGTCGATATTCTTCGCAGGGGAGGTATTACCTGCACGCTGGCCGCCCACCACGACAACAAGTTCGTCACCGGCAAGACTTGTGTGCAGGTCGTAGCCGACGAGCTTTTCCGTCATGCCGGCAAAGAATCCTACGACCTTCTGGTAATCCCCGGCGGCCCGGGTATTCGCCACCTTCGCAAGGACCGGACCGTAATCGACTACGTCAAAAAGCATGCCGCCTCGGGCCGTCTGCTGGGAGCCATTTGCGCCGCCCCGGCTCTGCTGAAAGACGCCGGGCTTCTTAATGGGCGGGAATACACCGCCCATTTTTCCATGGCCGGCGAACTGCCGGATTTGATCGAAAATCGAAAAGTGGTGCAGGACGGAAACATCGTTACTTCCCGCGGCGCGGGAACCGCTGTTGACTTCGCCCTGCACCTGCTGAAAGAGTTGACCACCGAAAATACGGCGGAGGAAGTCAGCCAATCGATATGTTACTCCGGCGCCGTGACAGCGTCCGGCCGCCGCTGAAACCGCCCCCGCGGACGCCGGAATCCGCATGAACACTCCGCTGATCGCGAACACTGTTCGTGACCTGGAGGAATAAGGATTCCCCTGATCGCGTAAAGATCACGTAAAACTGGCTCTGACAACGGTCTCGACATCAGCGAGCTCTTTACTCCGTGTTTGGTAAAGAATAGATTCTCAGCTCACGCACTCGGCGTTGGGGAAGTAAGAATGAACGCTAATACCACACCGAAACACCGACGAATCCGGTGAGTGGTTTTTCCAGGCAAACGCGCAGACATGAACCTTCAGATTAAGTCACTTTTAATCTTCGCCCTGATTTTCGCGATTCTGGGCAGCTTGGGCATGTTGCTTCTCGATCGGAATCTGGTGGAGAATCTCGGCACCCAAATCTATATTATCGGCCTTTCCCTTATCGCCTGTGTCCTGCTTCTTCTCAGTGGTTATGTCTGGGACCGGGAAACCCGCGCCGATCTGGGGAGGTTGAAAAACCAGATTCCAGGCACCACCGCCCACGACACCGAAGAACCGATTTTTGGTCCTGATGACAATTCGACGGACGAACAAAACGAAATTTTCGGTATTGCCCGGCGCATCGAACAGATGGCGCAATCCCTGCAGAAGGTCGATGCCCGATACCGGGCGATCGTGGAAGATCAGACCGACCTGGTGTGCCGCTTCCTGCCGGATGGCAAACTCACCTTTGTCAACGCCGCCTACTGCCAGGCTACGGGGCACAGCCGGGAGGAGTTGTTGGGCGAGTCTTTTTTCGTTTACGATCCCGGACACGACCCCGAAGTGGTAAACCGCATTAAGAAGCTCTCACCCAGCGCGCCCATTGCCACGTTTGAATATTGCCTGAACCTGGCCGATGGCCGGAAACGTTGGCACCACTGGACCAACAGGGCCATTTTCGACAGTTACGGACGCCTGTTCGAACACCAGGCGGTCGGCCGCGACATCACGGAAACCAAAAGCCTCGAAGCCCAGGTCCGCCAGTCCCAAAAACTTGATTCCATCGGGCAACTCGCCGCCGGAATCGCCCATGATTACAATAACATCCTCACGGTGATCCAGGGCCACGCCAGCCTGTTGGCCTGCGGGACCCGGCCTCCGGAAACCATTCGCAAGTCGGCGGAACAGATATCCATCGCTGCCGACCACGCCAGCAATCTTTCGAGACAGCTCCTGGTGTTCAGCAACCGTCAGGTCATGCACATGGAACCGATCGACCTGAACGATACGCTCCAAAACCTCACCCGCATGTTATCCCGTATTCTGGGCGAGCCCATCAGCGTGGAGCTCAAATGCACTTCGCAGACCCCACTCGTCGAGGCGGACCGGGGCATGATGGAGCAGATAATTTTCAACCTCGCGGTAAACGCCCGCGACGCAATGCCGGAGGGCGGGAATTTGATCATAGAAACCGGTTTCGAGGCGATCGATGCGCGCAAGGAGAAACGTCACTCGGAAGCATGCTCCGGACGTTTCGTGCGGCTGACGGTCAAGGACGACGGATGCGGGATACCCACGAATGTCCTGCCCAAAATCTTCGAACCGTTCTTTACCACCAAAGGGGTCGGCAAGGGATCCGGATTGGGATTGGCCACGGTTTACGGCATCGTCAAACAGCACAAAGGCTGGATTGAGGTTCACAGCGAACCCATGTCCGGCACCCAATTTGAAATCTACCTTCCGGCGGTGGAAAGGAAAGTAGTCCGAAAGGAAGCGGAACCGCTTTCGGAAACCAGGCTGAACGGCACCGAAACGATCCTGCTGGCCGAGGATGAAACCGTTCTCCGGGAACTGATCAAAAACATTCTCGAGGATCTCGGGTACACGGTCCTGGACAACGAATCCGGGGTCGAGGCCCTGCGCACCTGGCAACAGCACAAGAACAAGATCGACCTTCTACTGACGGATTTGGTGATGCCCGACGGCGTCAGCGGCCGCGAACTGGCGATCCAACTGCACGCCGATGAGCCCGGCCTGACGGTAATCTACATGAGCGGCTACAGCTCGGATATTGTCGGAAAGAACCTCGCGCTGGAACAAGGATTCAATTTCCTGCAGAAACCTTTCGAACCGAATGCATTGGCTCGCTTGATTCGCCGCCGCCTGGACGAACGACTTATCGCGGAACGGAAGCGGGAGCAAAACAACAGTTCCAACGCGATCGCGGTCTAAGAAAGGCCGGGAAGAGGATCAATACACATCCCGCTGGTAGCGCTTTTCCTTGCGCATCAGCTTAATGTAGCTATCCGCGTCCTCTTCGCTCAATCCCCCGCACTCCCGGGCAATCCTATGCAGAGCCAGGTCCACGTCCTTGGCCATCCTTTGGGCGTCTCCGCAGACATAAAAATAAGCCCCGCGCTCGATCCATTCCCACAGGGCTCTCCCCTCCTCCATCATACGGTCCTGAACGTAAACCTTCTGCTCCTGATCCCGCGAGAACGCCAGACTGAGACGGTGCAGCTTTCCGTCGGCAACCTGCTGTTCGAATTCTTCGCCGTAAAGAAAATCATAGTCCTTCCGCTGGTCACCGAAGAAGAGCCAGTTGCGCCCCGGAGCCCCGGTTGCGATCCTTTCTTGCAGGAAGGCCCGGAAGGGAGCGATTCCCGTTCCCGGTCCCACCATGATGATATCCGTGGTCGCGTCTTCCGGCGGCCGGAAATGCGACTTTGCCAGAAACACCGGCACCTCCCTGGCGCGCAAGGCCGCCCGCTCGGCCAGGTAGGTCGAACATACCCCGACCCGATCACGGTTATTGGTGCGGTAGCGCACTACTGCCACCGTCAGGTGCACCTCGTCCGGAAACAACAATGGCGAAGAGGCGATGGAATAAAGGCGGGGCACCAAACGTTTTAGATGGTCCACCAGTTCCTGGGCCGAAAACCGCACCCCGGGAAACTCCTCCAGCAAGTCCGCCAGTTCCCGATGCGAGAGAAAATCCATCATTTCCTGTCGCGCCCCCGGCTGCAGCAGGGCCTCGAGCTTTTCCTTTTCCCCGGCATCCCCGGTTTTTGCCGCCAAAACCTCCAGCAATTTTTTACTCTGGACCGCGATATTGAGGTGGTGGAACAAAGCGTCCCGCAAAGCCATCGGCTCCTCGTGTTTGGGAATCGTCACCATTTCTTCACCATCCGCGCCGACCACCGACAGGACCTCGTTCACGGCGCTTTCCGCGTTGGAGGGGAAGATCCCGAGGGAATCGCCCACCGAGTACTCGAGTCCGCTTCCGGCGATATCGACCACCACATGCCGGGTGTCTTTCCAGGAGCCCGGCTTATTCAACATCCGGTTCTCGATCACCGCTGAAATAAAGGGATTGTCCTTGGTATAAGTGGGAGCTTCTTTTGTTTCGTTCGCCATATCCGTTGTGCCTGATCTCGATGGGCTTCCGTCCCCTCCGCAACCCGCGGATCTATTAAGCAACGGAACACCAAACCATCAAACTATCAAAGGATGGCCGCGAAAAAAGCGAAAAAGCGGGAAACCTTCATCTGAATTATCCCGGCTAATGCCTTGCGAAACCGCGCGCCCCCGATTTGAGTGACAGATTGGAATTCAACCGCTTCCCGTCAAATGTCCGCCGAAAACACCGTTCGTCTCCAAAAACTGATCGCCGACGCCGGCTATTGCTCGCGCCGGGCGGCCGAGGAACTCATTCGCCACGGGGAGGTAACGGTAAACGGCGAAACCGCTGAAATCGGCAGCAAAGCCGACCCGGACCGGGACCGGATCCTCATTGCCGGCCGGCCCCTTCGGGCGCGGCGCCAGCCACAGGTCACCTTGGCAATGAACAAACCCCGGGGATACCTGTGCAGCAACAGCGATCCCCACCATGAAAAAACCGTTTTTGACCTGCTTCCGGCCGAAATGGGCCGATTGCGCCTGTTCTGCGCCGGACGTCTGGACAAGAACAGCGAAGGCCTGCTCATTCTGACCTCCGACGGAGACCTCGCCCATCGCATTCTCCACCCTTCGCGTAAAATCACCAAACGCTATCGTGTCCAACTCAACCGACCCTTTCCGCGCGAAACACTGGCCCGTGTCCTCCAGGGGGTGCGCCATGAGGGAGAGTTGCTTCGTCCCGACAAGGTGATCCTGCTCGGCCGGGACCAGAGCCCCGCCGCCTCCGACCAACTCGAGGTGCATCTCCATCAGGGCCGCAAACGTGAGGTTCGCCGCATCTTCGAGGCGGTCGGTTTCCACGTCAAACGCCTGAAACGGGTCCAGATCGGCGCCTACGTGCTGAAGGGCCTGGGTCCGGGGAGTTCCCGGGTCCTCGGTCCGGAGGATATCAAGGCATTGCTCAAGACCTGAGCATTTCCCCTCCGCCCGCTTCCCGGCGAGGGAAAATAGCGCGACTCCCATGACCGCGCCCGCCGGGTAAACCGGATCCCAAAGGCGGAAAAACCACTCGAAACTCGACACCCCCGGAACGATAACCTTACTTTTCCTCCAGCACCGGGTCCTCGACCGCAACCGATTCAAACCCGGCAATCAGCACGCAATTCACAATGGACCTGATCGATGGAAACCGAATCTCCACGGAAATTCTGGAGGAACTGAAAGAGGAAGTCGCCCGTATCGACTCGGGAAAGCCGTGTGTGGCCTTCATCCGCGTGGGAGAGGATCCCGCATCGGTTTCTTATGTGAGGAAGAAGGACCGCGTCGCCCGCGAGCTCGGTATCGAGAGCCGACTCAACGTGCTCCCGGAAACCATCTCCCAGGATGAGCTTTTCGATCTGATCGACAGCCTCAACGAAGACCCCGCCGTATCCGGCATTCTCATTCAATCTCCCCTGCCTTCCCATATCGACGAACTGGCCGCGTTCCGACGGGTACGGCCGGAAAAGGACGTGGACGGATTCCACACCATCAACCTGGGGTTGCTCTGCCAGGAGGACGACGAGGGTTTCGTGGCCTGCACCCCCGCCGGCATCATCGAACTGCTGCGACGTTCGAACGTTTCTCTCTCCGGAAAACATGTCGTCGTCATCGGCCGCAGTCTTATAGTGGGCAAACCCGTCGCCCTGCTTGCCCTGCAGAAGAAGGACTGGGCCAATGCCACGGTTACGGTCTGTCACTCCCGTACCGCCGATCTTCCCGCCATCACCCGCCAGGCCGACGTCGTCATTGCCGCCATCGGACGCGCCGGATTCGTGACCGGCGACATGATCAAGCCCGGCGCGGTGGTCATCGATGTCGGAATCAACCGCGTCCCCGATTCCTCCCGTAAATCGGGGTACCGCCTCGCCGGCGATGTCGACTTTCCCGCCGCCGCCGAAAAGGCCTCAAAAATCACCCCCGTTCCCGGGGGCGTCGGTCCCATGACCGTGGCAATGCTGATGAAAAACACCGTCAAGGCCTTCCGCCGGCAACAGGGTGCCCTGTTCCGGAAATAACCGGGATCGCCGAGGTATTTTCTTCACACCATTTTCCGGTCTTCCAACCGCCGAAGGTCACCGATAGTCTTATCTCCCGCGCACCTCGCACCCGGAACCGGTTTAAGCAATTGACACCGGTGTCGTTCTCGACTGCAATGCAGTATCATGAAAATTATTTTTCGCACATTGGTGTTGGCGGGAATCTTTGGGTTCTTTCTGGGATGTGGAGAAACTCGATTGACCGAAGAGCAAATCCAAAACGAAGTTGTGCTGTTTCTGGAATCACGGAATTATCCTTCGGAAGCGCAATTGGATATCCAACTGCAATGGCGGGAGCAGGATCAAATATGGCACGCCGAAGTGGCCCCAATGCCCCAGTACGCGAATGACTTGACTGATTGGAATTGGCCCGTCGAGATCCTGGTTTCACCGTCCGGTGGTGTCGTCGGGGTAAATTAGTGTAGCCCGAATGGCACGGAGATCACCCCCGGTCGAACGCTCGTCTCATCGGTCCACTCACGAGAGCGAGAACGGGGTGAAACACAGTTAGTGCGGGGCCGCTTTTCCTGCGACAATCGGCGCCGCGAGCTGTCGAACCGGGAAATGACGCGCACGCAAATCCAGATCCCTACCCTGGTCCGCATCAAAGCGGGGGCGCTCGACCGTGTGGGGATCTACGCCCGCCGAAATAGCTTTTCCCACGTCGTTGTTGTTCACAGTGACGGTCTCCCGGCGGATCTTCTGAACCGCCTGTACGAGGGGTTCAAGAACGAGAACGTATCCATCCTGCACAGTTGGCCCGTACAGGAAGCTTCTTTTGAGCAAGCCCGTGATCTCTTTCCGGGGATTCCTGCCAAAACCAGTGCCATCGTGGGATTCGGTGGCGGACGAGCTCTGGATGTTGCCAAATATTGCGCTTTTCTCACTGGCCTCCCCTACATCTCGGTTCCAACATCCCTATCGAACGACGGGATTTGCAGTCCGCAATCCAGCCTGACTCTCTTAGGACGTCGCAAGTCCCTGCCCTCCGCCATGCCCTTCGGTATCGTAATCGACACCAAAGTTTGCCTCGCCGCACCCGAGGTCCTTTGGCTTTCGGGTATCGGCGATCTCGTTGCCAAGCTCACTGCCATCTTCGACTGGAAACTCGCTTTTCACGCCACGGGCACACCGATTGATGACTTCGCTGCGCTCCTCTCCGACGCGACCGTCTTTCAGTTTATCGCCCGTCCGAATCAAAATCTTCAGGGCATGAAACTCCTCGGCACCTCGCTGATGCTCAACGGGGTCGCCATGGGGGTTTGCGGATCCTCCCGCCCGGCCAGTGGCAGCGAGCACTTGATTTCGCACGCCCTCGACGCGCTGGGCGGTCCACCCCGCTTCCATGGTCTGCAGGTCGGTGTCGCGACCTATTTGGTCAGCCTGCTGCAGAAACAATCCTCGGACACCATCGCCCAGCTGTTCCAAGAAACCGGTTTCTGGCGCGCCGTGGAGTCCAACCCCTTCCGTCGTTCCGACTGGATCGAAGCCCTTCGGCGCGCACCAGGCATAAAAGAGGATTATTACACTGTCCTCTCCTCTCGCGACTGTCTTCCGGAGGCTGAAGACCATCTCCGCAACGACCCCTTCCTCCGAAAGTGTTTCGTTGAGTAGCTTCCGAAGGATCCGTATTTCCAGCAATCAAGGCTCGCGTTCTGCCAATCCCGGTTTTTCCTTCGTCACTCACCGCGTAACCCACGGAAACGCTTTGGCCTCGAAGAACCGAAACCACAAAAAAGGGCGACCTGCTGACAGGACGCCCCTTTTTTGTGTGGGTCTCAGTGACGAACCCGGCACGTGATAAGGGAAATCACTTCAGATCGAAACGATCCAGGTTCATCACCTTATTCCAGGCGGCCACAAAGTCGGTCACGAACTTTTCCTCTCCATCCGCGCTGGCGTACACCTCGGCCAGAGCACGCAATTCGGAATGGGATCCGTGGATCAGATCGGCCCGGGTTCCGGTCCACTTTAGATCACCCGTCTTGCGATCACGGCCTTCGAACAGTTGCCCGTCATCCGATATGGCCGTCCATGTGGTTCCCAAATCGAGCAGATTTACAAAGAAATCGTTGCTCAGGGTTTCCGGACGATCCGTGAAAACACCGTGTTTGGACTGATCGTAGTTGGTATCGAGCACTCGCATACCACCGAGCAACACCGTCATTTCCGGAGCGCTCAGGGTCAGCAACTGAGCCTTGTCCACCAGCATTTCCTCCACGGTTGCGTTCCGGGCGTTAAAGTAATTGCGGAATCCATCCGCCGCCGGTTCAAGGAACTTGAAGGAGTCCACTTCGGTCTGCTCCTGCGTGGCGTCGGTCCGGCCCGGCGTGAAAGGCACGTTCACCTGATGCCCGCCCTTTTCTGCCGCTTTCTCGACCGCGGCGCAGCCAGCCAGCACAATCAGGTCCGCCAGGGAAATCCTCTTGTCTCCCGACTGCGCATCATTGAATCCCTTCTGTACCGCTTCAAGCGTATCCAGAACTTTCGACAACCGCTTGGGATTGTTAACCTCCCAATCCTTCTGCGGCGCCAGGCGAATGCGTGCACCGTTGGCGCCCCCTCGCATGTCGGATCCGCGGAAGGTGGAAGCGGAAGCCCAGGCGGTTGAAACAAGCTCGGAAAGAGTCAATCCGGAATCCAGGATTTTGCCTTTCAGCTCCTCGACGTCCCGATCGTTAACCAGTCCGTGATCCACCTCCGGAACCGGGTCCTGCCAGATCAGGTCTTCGTCGGGAACCTCAGGTCCGAGATAGCGGGCTTTGGGTCCCATATCCCGATGCGTCAGTTTGTACCAGGCCCGGGAGAACGCATTCGCGAATTCTTCGGGATTTTCGTAGAACCGGCGGGCAATCTTTTCATACTCCGGATCCACTTTCAGCGCAACATCGGTGGTCAGCATGAAGGGTGCGTGTTTCTTGTTCGGATCGTGAGCGTCGGGAATGGTCCCCGCACCGGCTCCGTCTTTGGGACGCCACTGCCACTTGCCTCCCGGCCCCTTGTACTTTTCCCATTCGTACTTAAACAGGTTCTCCAGATACTTGTTGCTCCATTTGGTCGGAGTCGCCGTCCAGGTACCTTCCAGGCCACTGGTAATGGTGTCCGCTCCCTTGCCGGTACCATAACTATTGGCCCAACCGAGGCCCTGTTGTTCGATGGGCGCCGCCTCCGGCTCGCGACCGAGATGCTCTTCAGATGCCGCCCCGTGCACCTTGCCGAAAGTGTGACCTCCGGCGATAAGCGCGACGGTTTCCTCATCGTCCATTGCCATCAGGCCGAAAGACTGACGAATAAAATGCGCCGACTTGGCCGGATCGGGATCGCCGTTGGGGCCTTCCGGATTGACGTAAATCAGTCCCATGTGGTCGGCGGCCAGCGAACCCTTCAGTTCGCCTTCGGCGTCGTGACGCTTGTCACCCAGCCATTCGCTTTCAGGGCCCCAGTTGATATCCTCGTTCGGCTCCCAGACGTCCTCTCGTCCGCCGCCGAAGCCGAATGTCTTGAAGCCCATGGACTCAAGCGCGCAATTGCCGGCCAGGATCATCAGATCGGCCCAGGAGAGCTTTTTCCCGTATTTTTGCTTCACCGGCCAAAGCAGAAGGCGAGCCTTGTCCAGGCTCACGTTATCGGGCCAGCTGTTGAGGGGAGCAAAACGTTGATCACCGGTACCTCCGCCGCCGCGGCCGTCCTGTACACGATAGGTGCCGGCGCTGTGCCAGGCCATGCGGATAAAAAGCGGGCCGTAATGACCATAGTCCGCCGGCCACCAGTCCTGCGAATCGGTCATCAGGTCGAAGATATCCTTTTTTACGGCGTTCAGGTCGAGCTTCTTGAACTCCTCCGAATACTTAAAATCCTCACCCATCGGGTTGGACAGCGACGAGTGCTGACGAAGGATATTGAGATTCAGCCGGTTGGGCCACCAGTCACGGATGCCGGTACCGGCACTCGGTTTTACCATTGCGCCGCTAAACGGGCACTTACTTTCGTTGCTCATAATGTTGTTTTCCGGTATTATATGGTGCAGTCACCTTCTTTGGTTATCCAGCACACAATCCTTCGGTCATTAGTTGCCCGCGTCAAGACCGGCGAAAAAACCGCGGACGAATTGCAGGAAAGGCACCGTCCATTATCAACAGAGATAATCAGACTCTATGCCTTCCCTCGCCGAAAGCGGAATTCGAGTTCGGTCACAGGGTCGTCGCAACAGGAGCGATTCCTGCTCAGAACCATGCCATCTATGTATCCTGACGACACATGTGTATCAAAAAAACAACCATAGAACACGTTATCGCCACGCTCCAGACTCCCGTAGCTCCGTGCTTCAGCCGGAGTCCTCTTCACGGGAACCGCCGTCCTCACGCCGCACAAACGCCCGCTGAAGCAGGGCGCTACCAGTTCCGACTCCCGTAGCTCCGTGCTTCAGCCGGAGTCCTCCCCACGGGAACCGCCGTCCTCACGCCGCACAAACGCCCGTTGAAGCAGGGCGCTACCAGTTCCGACTCCCGTAGCTCCGTGCTTTAGCCGGAGTCCCCCCCGCAGCTCTGTACATAAGCCGGACCTCTCGTGGAACGCAGGTTCACTGAGGGTACCGCTTCGAATCCGATTCCAAACGGGGAAGGACCATAAGCCGCCGATCCCGGACGTTGCTGGCACGGGTAATGCTTTAATCAGGAGAGAAACCCCCAGACCACAAGCCACAGACACTAATGGAAAGTCGCAACCGAATCCATCTCGACAGCCGCTCCGGACATGCCTGGCCAATAAAATGAAGCCAACACACCGCAAAACAGAAACGGTCCGAATGAAAACATCAATACATAATCGTTCCGCCCCATCGCGCACTACCCTCGCCTCCACTTTGGCGCTCTGCTTTGTCATATTCGGAATGGGACCGCCGGATGCGCAGGCGACGCATCGCTTCGGAGGGGGAGTGAATTATTGGACTGCATTAAGGAACATCGACGTTCGTGATGTTGACAGCGACGGTTTCAGCTATCTCCTCAGTTACCAGTACAAGCCATCGCTCTTCGGATTTGGCGCCGACTTCGAGTTCCTGCCGGACCGGTTTGGATCCGACGCCTATGCGCCTCAAGCCTACGTGCTTTTCGGAAGCTTGGTATACGCGGGTGTCGGAGCGGGATGGGTGTACACAAACAGTTCGTTTGCGGACAACCCATTCTACAGCCTTCGTGCCGGACTGGACTTGAACCTTGCTCCTCACCTGCATCTCGACCTCTACGGCCAATACCGATTCGAAAGTCGGCATGACCTACAAGATGACGATCGGCGAATCGACACTGACACGATCTTTCTAGGAGCCGCGTTCCGTTTGGTGTTTTGACCCCGCCGATCCCCGCGTTCCCGTTTGCGGAGGACTCTCTCTTCGGCCGGCGCAACTCAGCCATCAGACACCGGTTTGAAGCGCCTCACAGATCGTTAAACCCATCTTCGAAGCACCGGGATAGACGCAGCGCTCCTCGCCGAGCGTTCCAACACCGCATGAAATTAATCCGTACCCAAAGAGATCACTCGATATCCAGCGGGTGGTCTCAAGTCCGGAACGATGACTTTGAATGATAAGATCCCCGGTGAAGAGGCCGGTGCATAGGCTGCCGATGACAAGTAGAGAAACCCCAATAACTATGAGCGGCGACACGCCGATCGGAGGCGACGGAAACATTCCCCTAAAATCTGGATTGGCGAACGGGTTCGCAATTTCTATTGTCCTTTTGGACACAACCGCTAAACCATTCCAGTTAGAATGAAGTACACTCCCATGATTTGTTTTGGACTGGGGCTGCTGGCGGCAACCACGGGATCGGCAATTGGTGCGGAATCGTCGGACGCCGAAGAAGTGCCAGATCGAACCTACACGAACCCAATCATCGACCGTTTCGGTCCGGCCGATCCGCACGTTTTCGAGCACGAGGGTAAATATTACATGTCGTTCACCGACTCCGCCCGCGACTACCGGATCTACACTTCTCCCGATCTTATCAACTGGGATGCGGGACCGGTCATCTACGATCCGGGCATCGAGGAACCCCAGGTCTGGGCGCCGTTTTTCTACTATCACCCGGAGGACGACACCTTTTACCTCTACTACAGCGTACGCCACACGGTCGGGGTCGCCAAATCGAGCGCTCCCGACCAGCCTTTCGAGAAGGTGCACGACCTTTTCGAAGGGTCGATCGACGCTCACCTGTTCCGCGACGACGACGACGAACTCTACCTGTATTTCACGACTCTCGGAGCACCATTCGTGATCTACGTCCAGCCGATGGAGGACCCGGTCACTCCCAAAGACACTCCAAAAATCGAGCTCCTCCGTCCCGAACCAGACCGCTTTCCCTGGGAGCGTCACAACGTCGCGGAAGCCCCCTGGATCCACAAACGCGATGGTGTTTATTATCTCATGTACTCGGCGGCGGGGGCGAACACGCCGTATTACTGCATCAACTACGCGACCTCCGAAAGCCCGACCGGTCCGTTTGTCCGTTACGAGGGCAATCCGATTGTGCAGCGCGACGACGACCGTGGGATCTTTGGCCCCGGCCACCATTCGCTCGTCCGCGACGGAGCCGGCGAGCTTTGGATGATGTACCACCAGCAGAACTCGACCGACCTTGGCTGGAATCGCTTTGTCTGCATCGATCCGGTGATCTTCGACGACCGGAACAACATGCAGGTCACCCCGACCCGCGGCGAACCGCGTCCGGCGCCCGTCCCCCTTCCCGGGGACGAAGGCCCCGATCCGGATCCGGTCGCGGTGGCCGATCCCTTCGTGCTGGAACACGCCGGCCGGTACTACCTTTACGGAACGTTGGACAGCGGACCGAACCGCGGGATCCCCGTTCGTGTTTCGGACGACCTCATCCACTGGAGTATTCCGGAGGAAAGCAACGAGGGTTACGCGCTGGTGGCGGACGACGTTTTCGGGGACCGCGGCTTCTGGGCTCCCAGTGTCGTGAAACACGGCGGGCGCTTCCATATGTTTTACACGGCCAACGAAAGAATTTCCGTCGCACGGAGCGACTCTCCGACCGGGCCGTTCGTGCAGGACGAACCTCAGTCCTTCGATGCGGAAATGCCCGCGATCGATCCGCACGTCTTCATCGACGATGACGGGCAACCGTACCTTTTCTTTGTGCGTCTTCTGCAGGGGAACCGAATCTTCGTCGCCGAATTGAGCAGCGATCTGCAGACGCTCCGAACGGATACCATGCGCGAAATCATCAGCGCCGAGCCCGGCTGGGAGAACTCGGCCGAAGCCGGTTGGCCGGTCTCCGAATCGCCTTCGGTCATGAAGCGCAACAGCATTTACTATCTCTTCTACACGGCCAACGATTTTCGGAATCCGGACTACAGCGTTGGCTACGCCACGGCTTCCTCGCCGTTCGGCCCGTGGACGAAATTCGAAGGAAATCCGATCCTCAGGCGGGCCGGAGGACTTGAAGGCACGGGTGCCGCCGGGGTCCTCCGGAGCAAATCCGGGGAACGCCTGCTGGTCTACCACTCGCACGCCAGTCGGGACAACCTCCGCCCGCGCCGAACGGTGTACAGCCGCTTCGAGTTCGTTCCCCGGGAAAGCGGCGGTCCGGACGCGGTACGGGTAATCGAACGGGTCTATTTCCCCCGCGCCGTAAACAAACGGTGATTATAGCAATTACCTTCGTCCTTTACCTCGTGGTGATCCTGGTGATCGGGATCGCCGCTTACCGCCGCACAGGCAACCTGGTGGATTACGTGCTGGGCGGCCGACGGTTGGGACGCTGGGTCGGCGCCCTCAGCGCGCAGGCATCGGATATGAGCGGTTGGTTACTGCTGGGCCTGCCGGGACTGGCCTACGTCGCCGGTCTGGAAAGCGGCTGGTTGGTGGCGGGCCTGGCACTGGGAACGTATTTGAATTGGAAATTCGTCGCCCGTCGCCTCAGGGAACAAACGGAGAACTGCGGCAACGCCATTACCCTGCCGGAATACTTCGAAGCGCGCTTCTCCGACACCACCAACCTCCTCCGGGTGGTGACGGCGTTCTTCATCCTTATATTCTTCACCGTTTACGTCAGTTCCGGTCTGGTCGCGGGTGGCCGCCTGTTCGAAACGGTTTTTGGCTTTCCCTACGAAGGTGCGGTGCTCCTGGGGTTGGCCGCCATTCTCCTGTACACCTTCATGGGAGGATTCCTGGCTGTGAGCTGGACCGACTTTTTTCAAGCCATCCTGATGTTCCTGGCCCTGCTCGCCACCGCCCTGATCGGGATCGCCGTGCTGGGCGGCCTTGCCGCGGGAACGGATACCGTCCGCGACGTCAACCCCGAGTTGTTGAATCCCTTCACCGATGGAGACGGTCAGGTTCTCGGAATAATCGCCATTCTCTCCCTGCTGGGTTGGGGTCTCGGTTATTTCGGGCAACCCCACATTCTGGCCCGCTTCATGGCCATGGAGAAACCCGCGGACATTCCCTTCGCCCGACGGGTGGCCATGGTCTGGGTGACGGTCTGCCTGATCGCCGCTGCCTCGGTCGGACTGCTGGCCACCGGAATCCTGGAAACGCCGCTGGAAGGCGCGGTGGATCCCGAACGGGTGTTTATCCTGATGGTGGACGCGCTTTTCCATCCCGCCGTCGCCGGGGTGTGCCTGGCGGCGATTCTCGCAGCCATCATGAGCACGGTGGACTCCCAACTTCTGGTCGCCTCCAGTACGGTCTCGGAAGATTTTTACCGCCGTTTTTCCGGCGAACACAGTGAGCGCCAGCTCCTCTGGACCGGACGGGGAGCTGTGGTGCTGGTGGCCCTGGCGGCCTTTTTCTTTTCCCGCGATCCGGAAAGCCGGATCCTCGACATGGTCGGTTACGCCTGGGCCGGTTTCGGGGCCGCCTTTGGACCGGCGATCCTGCTCTCCCTCTTCTGGCCGCGGATGAACTTCGCCGGCGCCCTGGCGGGAATCCTCACCGGCGGACTGACCGTAATCATTTGGGCCCGGCTGGAAGGCGGGCTCTTCGACCTCTACGAACTCATCCCGGGATTCCTACTGTCCGCGATCGCCATCGTCACCGGAACCCTGCTTCTCGACCGAAGAAAAGAGCGCTAAACTCAATCCGAACCCTGCCGGATGGATCCACCACGGGAACGAAGCTCATCCGCACCGTTACCCACCGGGTCAATCCACCCTCTCAATAGCCGCCACCCGGCCGCCGGAAAAGACCACCCGCATCGTCTCTTCGGCCCCGCCGGATCGGGTACCGACCCCGGCGCCAACTCCGGTGGCCGAACCGCGCGAACCGGTCGCGAATCCCGTTCCCACCGATAGCCCCAGCGAAGAACGGGTGCGGGTGTAGATCCAGACCCGTTCGGTTCCCTCGGCGCGCTCCCGGGTGGTTACCCGGTTGGGTTTTCCCAGCGCCATCTCCACCATCTCTTCGGTGTACCCGAGTTCAATCTCTCCCGCGCGGACATTTTCCTGCACGTCCTCGGGAAAAGCGGCAAAGGCCTCCGGATTCTGCTTGATTCGAGCCGAAGGTCCAGAGGCGCACCCGCCCAGGAACGCGGCCAGCAGGAAAAGGCATCCCAGAATCCGAAGCCGACCACCGCACCCGGGCGTTCGCGAGGTGGAGCCGAAACTCCCGTTCAAAAAATTTTCCGATGACTTCATGGCAGCACGTCCTCCATTTTTCGGGCACACCGCCCTCCCCTTCCATAGAACCCTTTGGCGTGGATTTCACTCCCCTCGCCAATCCCGGAAGTCCGGCGCCGTTTCGTCAAAACCCTTCTGGCTTAGCTTCCCGGTTCAAGCGCTTCAGTGAATCAGGGGAATTGCGGCAGACCGGTGTTCGGCTGATCTGCGGTGGGGAAGTTACCGGGAACCTCCAGGGTCACCTCGCCCCGGGCGGCCCACTCAATGCCCCGGGCCAGCAGCGTAGCAAGGCCGACGGACGAGGCGCCCGGCTGGTGATGACCCGGGGTCAGACAGAAAACCCTGCCTTCTCCCACCTCGCGGACCCAGGCCTGCGGGTGAAAAACGCCTTCTGGCCATTCGGCCACCGCGAGCACCTCGATCTCGGGATCCGGCCCGCGCAAGTCGTGATAGAGTTCGTCCGCCGGTTGCATCCAGGCGGGCGGCAAATCCTTCATAATGGGATGCCCGGCGGCCCGGGTATGAATTGGAAAGGGCCGGATAGGGGCATGCCCGGAACCCGGACCCTCGCCCGGCGCTCTGATTTGCGCTTCGCCGGAGGCATTAAAAATCAAGCTGTGTCCGTAATCCGCATCACCCTCCCGGTAAGCGAGCCCGGTCCAGTTGTCGAACAGTTCCTGCTGCCAGAAACCCGCCAGGGCGGAATGGAAGACCACCAGTCCACCCCCTGAGCGAAGATAGCGATCCAACTCCTCCAAACTTTCATTCGGCGCCTGCGACCAGTAGTACATAACAACCACCGCGTCGTAGTCGTTAAAATCCTTGTCCCAGGTGCGCCAGTCCCTTGGACGACCGGGCCGGCGCCAATCCTCGAGCCCTCGCGCGATGTGGTAGTCGATGTCGGCGAAGTCAAACGCCTCCAGGCGCGCATCGATCAGGGCAACGTTTTCCTCCCAGGGATGGAAACCGTAAGGATCCCCTCCCGCGATCACCAACACCTGCAGCCGTTCGCCATGAGCGGTAAGGGCCAGCAGGAAGACGCAGGCGAAAAGACTAAAGGTGCGTATCGTTTTCATATTGAAGCTCATATACTGATATAAAGTCGCAATTCCGAGGCCCTGGATCCTCCTTGGCGGCAATCGGCGATGTCACCGCATGCTGCATGAGACTCCCGCGCGGGTCAACCCTGCCGCCGCCGAACGCGGAAGACAATCCCCGCGCAATTCTTGCCAAAAAGTGGAGGGATGCTTCCGCTGGATTCCGGATAGGGTTTCCCGGTGACGAATACTGATTCCAAGGCGGAACCCGCCAGTCATACGGCCACGGACGAGCGGCCTCTAAAATACCAGGAAGCGCGAACTTTGTACGAATGTCCCGGATACCTGGCCGTGGTGCAGGTGCTGGACGAGAACGGAAAACGGTTGGCCGCGGCCCTGCGCCGCGACGCCATCGAGTTGCACACAGAGGACGACGTAAAGTATCTCTTCGATCTGGAAGGCCGGGTGTTGCGGGAAGAAACCCGATCCGAATACCGCTTTCGCGGCTGTTCGCACCAGGGGTCGATCAGCCGCAAAGGATCGCGAGGCCTCATTCGCTCCCGCCTCAACCCCGAGGAACTGGAACAGTTCTGCCGCCGGGCGTGGACCACGGCGTGCGCGTTCTCCACCGCGGTACAGGTGCAGGCGGCCATCAAACGGCGCCATCCCGACTGCGATGACTCCGTGGACACCGTCCGTGAGATGATACAAAAAGTCGTGGACTGGACCCCGGAACGCCTGGAAGAAGAGGTCAAGCGCTTCTCACGTATCTACCAGCCGATCCCGATTCTGCCTCCCGATCATTACGCCTCTCTGGTGGTCCAGGCCACCGAAGGTTGCAGTTTCAACACCTGCACCTTCTGCAACCTCTACCGCAACCAGCCCTTCCGCGTGCGCGACGCAGAGGCCTTCGACCGGCACGTGCGGGCCGTACTCGCCTTTCATGGAGCCGGACTGTGCCGGATGGACAATATTTTCCTCGGACAAGCCAACGCGCTGGTCACACCGCAATCGAGACTGGAAACGCTGCTTCGTACGTTGAACCGCTATGTAGAACTTCCCGATCCCGACAGCTCCCCCCGAGCATCCTGGGCCAGCGAGCACCCCCTGAGATTTATTGGTATCGGCTCCTTCCTCGACGGATTCACCGGTTTGAAGAAATCGGCCGAAGACTACGATCGACTGCGGCGCCTGGGACTGCGGCGGACCTACCTCGGGGTGGAAACCGGTTCCGACGCCCTGCTGGCATGGCTGAAAAAACCGGCCACCACCGACGACATGCTGGCAACACTCAAACTCCTGCATGAAGCGGGAATCCACAATGATGTAATTCTCCTGGTGGGAGCCGGAGGGGACAAATGGGCGGACGAACATGTGGAGCAATCCCTGGAATTTCTGGCCCGGGCTCCCCTCGAGCGAGGCGACCGAATCTACCTCTCGGACCTGATATCCTACCAGGAAACGCCCTACCCGGAAGCCTTGGCCTCAATCGGGGCACGAGCGCTGACAACGGACCAGATGGCCGAACAACGCAACCGCCTGCGCGATGGCGCGCGCGAACTCGGATTGCAGGCCGTGCCCTACCGGGTGGAACCGTTCATCTATTGAAGCAATATCCCCCGGCACCGATTTCTCAATGACTCAGCGGGCGAAAAGCCGGTACATCCGCGTCGCCATTGAACGCAGCGTCGGATTCTTCATGCGGGTCATCATCCAGGTTTCCGCCAGGCGCTTGCTGAGAAACCCCATGGTGGGAAAGCTGTGTTGCAGCAGCAACACGGAATGCAACCGTATCCGGTTCTGCACGACAAGCGCCCACTCGTTGATCATGTTGCCGGACCCCTCTCCGACAATGGTCACGGCAAATACACGTCCGCGCGCATTGGTGTAAACCGTGGCATACCCCTCCGCCACTTCCTCGGCGATGGCGGCGCCGTAATCTTCATAACGCACGGTGATCTTTTCAAACCGCACTCCCCGGTCGATCAGTTCCTGCTCGGTCGGCCCCACATGCGAAACCTGCGGCTCGGTGAACACCGTCCAGGGCACGACAAACCGCCGATAATCGCGACGCATTGGACCCGGCATCATGGCGTTCATCAGCGCGATCATCCCCTGATGCATGGCGGCGTGCGAGAACTGGGCGTAACCGTTGACATCACCCACGGCGTAAACCGCCTTATTGGTGGTCCTCAGGTACTTGTCAACCGTCACCCCGCGCTCGTTCCAGGCAATTTCCGCAGTCTCGAGGCCGAGATCATCGAGGGCGAACTTGCGACCGAGGGCCGCCAGGATACGGGAAGCCGACAACGTTTCACCGTTATCCAGATCCAGCTCGGCGCCTTGAGGGGTTTTGCGCACCTGACGAATCCAAGTGCCGCGCATCAGTTGAATTCCCTCCTTTTCGAGACGACTCTCCAGCACATCGGTGGCCTCGGTGGCAATCACGCGTCGCATAATGCGCTCACCGCGAAAGACCATGGTCACACGACTTCCCAGGCGGGCAAACGCCTGCGCCATTTCCACCGCAATGGCCCCCCCGCCGATCACCACCAACGATTCGGGAACCTCGTTCAGTTCGAACATGGTTTCATTGGTCAAAGGATCCGCCTCCTCCAGGCCGGGCACCTCCGGAATCGCGGGACGGGTTCCCGCGCAGAGGAAGATTCGCCGTGCACTTATAGTCCGGTCCCCCACCTGCACGGTTCGCGGGCCCGTGAAACGCGCCGCCCCCTGTCCCACAACCAGTTCCACCTTGTCCAACATACCCAGGGTCTTCTTTTCGCCGATGAAGTCGACGTATTCCCGGACCTTGGCGAACGGCGGTTCGGCGGCAACCTGCGTCGCACCGGTATCCCCGTCCCCATCCCCGGCCAGGTGACGGAAAATATTCCGCTTCTTCGCCATACGCAGCAGCGATTTGCTGGGGATGCACCCCACATTCATGCACTCCCCGCCGATCCGGTGCTTTTCAATCCCGCAGACCTTGAGGCCCATGGACGCGCCCATGGCCGACACCGCCATCCCGGCGGGACCCAATCCGATTGTGATGATATCGTAGTCGTATTTCATTTGATTAAGTTATCTATGTAATCATTTAGTAATATTTCAACCAAAATCGACGAATTCCACCAATTTGACTGAAAAACGCCCCTACTATGGGTTTGCCGCGCGACGGCATCCGCGTTGTGATCGTCGGCAAAATCAATCATGACCGCAGTGCCTGAAACGCTATTGGCGCCTTCCCTCCTGGCGTCGGATCACGCAAACCTCGCCGAAGGAATTCGGCAAATCGAGGAATACGGCCTGGAGTGGGCGCACATCGACATCATGGACGGTCATTTTGTGCCCAACCTGACCTTTGGCCCGGGCATCGTTGCGGCCCTGCGAAACCGGTCCAAGCTGTTTTTCGACGTGCACCTGATGCTGGACAATCCGGATAAATTTGTGGAAGCCTTCGCCCGCGCGGGAGCCAACCTGATCAGCGTCCATATCGAACCCGATTACGACGTTTCCGCCACCCTGCGCGAAATTCGTCGCCTGGGTTGCCACAACGGCCTGGTGCTCAACCCCGATACCCCGGTGGACGATGTGCTGCCGCACCTCGACAACGTCGACCTGGTGCTCGCTATGACCGTCCAGCCGGGATTCGGCGGTCAGGAGTTCCGTGAAGATGTGCTCCCAAAACTGAAATGGCTGGCGGCCGAGCGGAAAGAACGCGGACTGGCTTTCCGCATTGAAGTGGACGGCGGGGTGAACCTGGAAACCGCGGCGCGCTGCCGGGAAAGCGGCGCGGACACCCTGGTCGCCGGCACCGCCTTCTTCAAAGCCGCCGATAAAAAAACGGTCGTCGACACGTTCCTTGGAAGGAACCCCTGACCGCAACCCGACACTTCATGCGCATTGGCTTTGGACAAATCAACACCATCGTGGGCGACCTCGAGGGAAATCGCGTCAAGATTCTCGACGCCTATCGTCAACTGGTCGACGCCGGCGCCGAGCTGATCGTTTTTCCTGAACTCGCGGTTTGCGGTTACCCGCCGCGAGACCTGCTGTTCAAACGGCGCTTTGTTTCCGATATCGAGGAAAGCCTGATGGAAATCGCGGCCGCCACCGGTCCGGTGCCCGCGCTGGTCGGTTTCGTCGAGACCAACCCGGCCAGGAACGAGCGTCCTTTCTTCAACAGCGCGGCCTGGTGCGACCACGGAGAGATCCGGCACTGCGCGCGAAAATCCCTGCTGCCCACCTACGATGTCTTCGACGAAGACCGTTATTTCCAGCCGGCCCAGTCCCCCGGTTCGTGGCAATGGCGAGGGCTGAACGTCGGATTGACAATCTGTGAAGACATCTGGGCCAATCCTGTTCCTTCCCGCCGGCACCCCGATGCCTACGATCCGGTGGCCGCGCTTGCGACCCGCGGCATCGACCTCCTCGTAAACCTTTCCGCCAGCCCGTGGCACCGGGGTAAAACCGCCTTTCGCGAGTCTTATATCGCGGAAGCCGCCCGGCGCTGTTCCTGTTCGGCAATTTATTGTAATGCCGTGGGGGGGAACGACGAGTTGATTTTCGACGGCCGCAGCCTGATCGCCGGAGAGGATGGCCGAATAATCCAGACCTGCCCCGCGTTTCGCGAGTCGGTGACCCTTCTGGATACGGAGGCATCATCCGCCCCCCATGACTCGACCTATCAACGTTCGGAGATCGAGGACATCCACGACGCCCTGGTGCTCGGCCTGCGCGACTACGTCACCAAGAGCGGATTCACCAAGGTGCTCATTGGGCTGAGCGGAGGCATTGATTCCTCCGTCACCGCCTGTCTGGCGGTCAACGCCCTGGGCAAAGACAACGTGCTGGGGATCAGCAACCCGTCCGCCATTTCCTCGCAGCATTCCCGCGACGACGCCGCCAGTCTGGCTGAAAACCTGGGCATCCGCTTGGAAGTGTTGCCCATTTCACCGGTGGTGGATGCCGCCGAAGAGGTGCTGGCGCCCCTTTTCCAGGGCACCGTTCCCGGTGTGGCGGAGGAAAATATCCAGGCGCGCACCCGCGGCCTGCTCTGGATGGCGATCTCCAACAAGTTCGGACACCTGGTGCTGACCTGCGGCAACAAAAGTGAATTGGCCGTGGGTTACTGCACCTTGTACGGAGACATGTCCGGCGGCCTGGCGGTCATTTCCGACCTCCCGAAAACGAAGGTGTATGCCCTGGCCGAATACATGAATCGTCACGGGGAAATGATCCCGCGGTCGGTGATCGACAAAGCGCCATCAGCCGAACTGCGTCCGGATCAAAAGGACGAAGACACCCTCCCGCCCTACCCGGTCCTGGACGATATTTTGGAAAAATACGTCGAAGAAGGTTTTTCCAGCCGCGACCTCATTCGCCTGGGGTACGATGAAGCACTGGTGCGCGACATCATCCGCCGGGTCGACCTCAACGAATACAAACGCAAACAGGCCCCTCCCGGACTGAAGATCACTCCCCTGGCCTTCGGCGTCGGGCGCCGCATTCCCATCGTCCAGAAATACGTCAACTGATCCCCGGGGGGGTGTTTGGCATTCTGAGATCGAAAAAACCTTTCCGCTCCCATGCATCCCGAAAATCCATTTCTGCAACTGGTCCCCGGAAGGCTCGATGCGCTGGACGAACGTCTGCGCAGTCTGATCTGGACTCGAGGGCCCCGCTTAACGTGCGAACAGACCCGCCCGTCACCCAACTTCGTCTCACTTGACGCGGTCCACAGCCGTCCAATGCGCGGAATCGGCCGGTATCCTCATTACTGGGGAAAACTCTTCGACCAGTCCTGGTTTCGGGTTTCGATCCCGGCCGAAAGTGAACACTATCCCTTCCTCGAATGGCGCGATCAGGCCGAAGCCACGGCATACGTCAATGGCCTTCCCTGGTTCGGTTTCGACGTGGCCCATCGTCGTTGTCCCCTTCCGCCCGGTGTCCGGGAGATCTGGATCGAAGCAATCTGCCTGCAGTCCGCGATCTGGCATCCCGACGCCACCGGGCTGGACCCGCGGGGCAGTGAGTTCGGCGGAGCCTGGCTCGTTTCCCGCGATGCGACCGCCTGGGAAACCTATCACGATTTCAGGGTTCTCCTGGACCTGCTGACCTTCGAGCGCAAACGTAACCCCCACATCCCGGAGCCGGAACGGTCCGGCGTGGGCTACCAACCGCCCATCGAGGAGGCCACCGTGCTGCTGCGCCGACTGCTTCGAAGTCTGGACCAGGCGGCCGACGCCTTTGACACCGGCGGACTCCAGGCCCTACACCGGCGCCTCAAAGGGATCTACCGCGAGCTTTCCTCGGCTCCCGCCATGCGCGCCGCCATGACCGGCCACGCCCACATCGACCTTGTTTGGCTTTGGCCGGAACGGGTCGGAACAGCCAAGGCGGTTCACACATTCGCCACGGTCAACCGTCTGCTGGATCAGTATCCGGAATTTCGATTCGGTTACAGCCAGCCGGCCAGTTACCGTGCCGTGGAGCGGCGAAGCGGGCAACTAATGGCGCAGGTTCGCCGCCATATCCGCGACGGTCGATGGGAAGCCACCGGCGCCATGGAGGTGGAATCGGACACGCTTCTACCTTGCGGGGAAGCACTGTACCGGTCGCTCCGCCTCGGTCAGGAGGGATTCCTCGACCTGAGGGGAACCCCGTCCCGCCTGCTCTGGCTGCCGGATGTTTTCGGCTATTCCGCCTGCCTGCCGCAACTCATGCTCCGGACCGGAGTGGACTATTTTTTCACCACCAAACTCACCTGGAGTTCAATCAGCAGATTCCCCCACAGCAGCTTCATCTGGAGAGGAAATGACGGGTCCGAAGTCCTGGCCCATGTGATGCAAACCCCCAGCGGGTACAACGGCGCCGCCTCGGTGAAGGAAATCCAGGAAGGTCAGCTCGCCTACCGGCAATCGGACGTGCACGACGAGTTCCTGCTGCCGACCGGCTATGGTGACGGCGGCGGCGGTCCGACGGAGGAAATGTGTGAACGGGTTCGTCGGGTCTCCGGCCTGGGCTTTCTTCCCGCCGTGGAATGGAGCACCTCGGAGGCCTATTTCGATCGGCTGGCTGAAAAGCGTTCGGCGCTTCCGTGCTATCAGGGAGAGCTCTTCCTGGAGTACCACATGGGAGTCCACACAACCCACAGTCGTCTCAAAGCCGCCTACCGCAGTGCGGAGAAAGCACTTCAAACCTGGGAATCGGTCCGCTGCGCGGGATCGGGTCAAAAAATCGATTCATCGATTTGGAGACGACTGGTTTTCACCCAATTCCATGACTGCCTGCCGGGAAGTTCCATCCACGAGGTTTGCCAGGCCGCCGGTCGCGAGTTGGAGGCTCTGGCCGAGCACGCCAACGACCAGGCGGCACGCGAGTTGTCGGCTTCGAGGGGAAAACCGGCTCTTTTCAATCCACTTCCGTACCCGAGGCGGCTGGTCACGAACGTCCCGCAGAAAGAGGACCCCGCCATCTATTTTCTGCCGGCTCTGACCGGTGCGCCGTTGGATGAATGTGCCGCCCCTCCGTTCGACCATCCGGTTCGGGCGGGAAAAAGGTTTTTGGATAACGGGATTCTAAGGGCGGATTTCGATCCCCACGGCCGGTTGACCGGACTGACCGTAAAGGGCGCCAAGGTAGCGTTCGCCCGGCCCTCCGCCGAATTGCATCTCTTCTCCGACCATCCTCGAGGCCACGAAGCCTGGGACATCGACCGCTGGACGCTCAGCCTCGGACAGGCCGCAAACGGTGCTCTCAAGCCCGAGCCAGTTCAGCAACACGCCCTCCGATCAACCCTCGCCTGGAGCGGCCCACTCGGGAAGGCCAGCCGGGTCACCGTGCGTTACCGGCTCGAAGCCGGAAGCGAGGCGTTGCGCATCGAGTACGACATCGACTGGCATGAGGAGCGCACGCTGCTGAAAGCGGTTTTCCCGACTTCTTACGCCGCGCCCCTGGCTCGATACGGACAGCCGTACGGCAGCATCACCCGTCCCCAGTTGCCGGGATCCCCCGCGGACGAAGCCCAATGGGAGGTTCCCGGCAGCCGGTGGGCGGCCGTCGCTGATGAAGGTGAAGGCGCGGGCTTTTGGATCGCGACCGAAGCCAAATACGGGTTCTCTTGTCGGGAAGGGACGCTTGGTGTCAGTCTGCTGCGCGCGGCCGCCGTTACCGGCGAGGACCGTCACTACGCACGGGTGATCCCCCCCTCGCTGCGGCGCAATCCCCCAGCCGAGCGATTCTCGGACCAGGGCCGCCATCTCATACGGTTGGCGGCGGGGTTTTACGACTCTCATGGTCGACGTGAGAGCCATCCTTCGGCCCAGGCGGAAATTCTTTTCGCTCCTTTCATCCGGTACCGAGGACCGGCACGAAGCTGCGGGGCACCGGTCCTGCACGGCGGAGAATCCCTCCAACCCTGCTGGGCTGAACCGCTGGGGCAGGGTCGATGGGTGCTGAGACTCCACGAAACCCTGGGGCGTCGCGGAAGCGCCCAACTGCGGCTCAACAGCGATTGGACGGCCCATGCTTATGATCCGACCAACGGCCAAAAGGGCAACGACCCCGTGCAGGAAATCGCCTTCGAACCGTACGAAATCGTGGACCTCGTCATGGAAAACAGGCGGATCTGAGCCCGCTCCCGAATCGATTGGGTCAATTCACGGAAGACCGCCTGCCGCCGAGCAACAACATGTCGCCGATCTCAACCACATTGCCCGAACGGTCTTCATCCAGATGGATGAACTCAAGGGAAATACGTTCCAGTGGCTGCAAACCGTTACGCATCAAATCGGCCTGTCGACCGGTCATGCCGTGCAGATCCTGAAAGTGGTCGGTATCGAGGGGAAAAACAAACACCCCCCACTCACCGTCGCGCTTGATCATTCGGTTGACCGCCGAATGGACGGTGCCGTACTCGGTGCGAATGCCCAGCCGCGCCAATCCCGGACGTTCGAAACGGATCCGAAGGGCGACAGCTTCAACGCCGTTCCAAGTCACGTTCCGCGGCATCGGTAGATCGAGACTGAGAGCCGAAGTACCCGCCTCGCTGAAACCAGCCGATATCCGCAAATAGCCGTCACGGGTGACCAGGAGAGTTGCGCCATCCACACCTTCCGTGGTGGAGAGGACCGCCCGGCGTTCCATATCGCGCAAAACCAGTCGTTGGGATTCCTCATACCTTCCAGCGACCTCCTCCAGCGCACCTTGGGTCAGGATATTGACCGCCAACGGACTGACCGTTGGCCGATCCGCCAATTCGACAACTTCGACCACGGCGGTTCCTTCTCTGGGACGCAAACGGGAGACGGAAAAATCAAACGACAGATCACGGTGACTATTGGCCGGCACCATCACCCGGTTCCGTCCCAACGAAACAACATCGCCCGGTCGCGAAGCTTCCCGTGCCTCCAGTTCGAGCTCAACCGGATTCTCCCCCAGATTATGAATACGCACCGGCAGCAGAAACCGGTTAGCACCGGCGGCGACAAAATAACCAACCTGACTGGCGAAGGCATTCTCGCCGAAACCGGGGGTGGGCTGCAACACGATTTGAGAAACCGGAGGGCGTTCGGGCATCCGACCGGAAGCCTGGCTAAAGAGGCCCGCCGCACGCGTGTCATTATTCAGAAAACTCTCGACGTCGGCAGCCGAGGCCCACACGTAGATCAGGCCATCGGAAATGGTCACCGAGCGCCCCTCAGTCACACGGAGTTCCCTTCCGTCAATTCCCCGTGCTCGCGTCACCTGAAAAGGCATCCGGATCGACTGCGTCCAGGCAGGGTGTCCGTTGTAGAGGACGATCACCGTATCCTGACCTTCCCGAGCGAACGCCCGCACCCGTTTTAGCGTTCCCGGGGACAGGTCCAGATCGCCGGCGTAGGTCCGGTGCGAAAGCGCCTGCACGGCATGAAAATAGGCAATGAGCGAACGCAGAGGCACTCCGAACTCGTCGGTCATCGATGTGTGTGGCGTCGAAACTCCGGGCTGTGAATAGAGCGAGGGGAAATGCCGCTTGACGCCGGTGGCCTTGGCTTCGACGGCGTTCATCACGTACCGCATCGCCCGAACGCGCTCTATCTGCCCCTCAGGGCGCCCCTCCAGTCCGGCCATCGAAGCGCCGCTTTCTGTGATCCACACCGGCATCGCATCGTATCCGAAATCCTCCAGCCAGGAGCGAACGGAGGCCACCAGATCTTCCATCCAAACGGGGTCGCCTGAAAAACGAAAACTGACGTAATCGACGTGATCCAGCAAACCGTTGCGGGCAGCCAGGTCCAGGTAGGGACGATTGAGAGCGGCGAATCCGCCTCCTCCGAGAGGAGTGTTGATGCCGCCCTGTTCGAAGCCGACCCGAGCGGCTTTCACCAAAGGCACATACTGATCGGCAGGCAGGTAACGCCCAAAGTCCAGGTCCGGCCGATTCCATGCCTCGATGCCGCCGTGGTAGGACGACCACTGCGAGCCTATGGTCCTCATGCCCTCAGCCATCGCTCCGAGATCGGTGGGAAAAGCAAAAGCGTTTTGACTTCGGCGCATCCATTCCGGAACGTGAAATATCGGATCCACCACCTTGATATCGTGCTGCCCATAAGTGATACGGGCGCGCTCATAACCTCCGGGGTAAGGATGAAACCACGTTTCTCGGGCATGCCAGTTCCAATTGCCACGACGCGGGTTTAGCGCCCGCCAGTCAACGCGCTCCCGAGCCATGCCGATCCCACCCCGGGCGAGATTGGCGATCAACGCCTCGCGGATGTCTTCCTCGGCCAGCCAGGAAAGCCCGGCGTCAATACCGAAAAACGGATCTCGGGCCCCAGATACACCGGCAGCTTCCCCAACTCCAAAAATCTGATCGGTCAGCGGAAAATAAACCTCACGATACCCCGGCCTCGGATCCAAAGTGACGCTTATCCTGCCATCCTCAACGGCCACCGATGAACGGTACCGTTCGGAACCATCGTACTCCCGAATCCGATACTGCAAGGATTGAGGAGGCGAACTTCCCTCCAACTCGAATTCCAGTACGGATTCCGCTTCAGGAGAGGCCAGAAACGCCTCGATCGAAACGGGAGTCAGACGCAACTCGGAAACAAGCGGATTCGTCAACAAGACAAAACCCGCCACAATGGCGTGCCATCGGGTGGCCGACATCACGCCGTACCGGAAAAATCCGCCTGAAACTCGATCCATCAAACCAAAATTCATAAACTTTAAACAGTCGTTCACCTAAGACTCATTCCGCCGGGCCTACGTTCCCGCCACATTGTCGGCGCGCCTGGTCTCAGCGACCCACCTGACATCAGAACGAAACCCGTCCAGGGTCAAATCACTATCCGAAGGAATTTCCATAAAAATAGGAGCTCAAACCGAGCAGAACACATAAGTCTTTCAAACAAAGATATATAACACGTTAATCGCCGATTTTCACCCATTCGGGAGCGGACTGCCCGATCCCTGGCCCGGCGGCTCAATCGTAATCTTTGACCAAATGGTCGGGAACCACATACCATACCTGAATAAAGAGAGAATCCTCGCTGTGCCCGCTCATACCACGAGGAGCCTGTCCGTACGTCTGCAACACATGCTTCACATCCTGAACATGGTTGGTATCCAGCCATTTATTTATGTCGCGATCGAGGAACTCGAGTGCTGATTCCGACGTTCCGACCGTGAAGTGCTTTACCCTGATCATAATAATCTCCTTTGGTGTGTTATCCGGAACAAAGACGGCCATCCAATGGATGCACCCCGTTTCGATGCCATGATAGCGCGTGCACGTAAGTGATGCAAATCCATACGTACGGGAATTAAACGAAACAGCGCTCGGTCAGTTGCTGTTTCCTTCGGTGTGTCGGCCGACGGGCGGTGACGGGCGGTCCAGCACCTGACGCACCTTCCGTGCCAGTGCGCTTGGGGTAAAAGGCTTTTCCAGAAGTTCCGCTCCCGCCTGAACCAAACCCTGATGATTTATGGCCTTCCCGGTATAAGCGGAGGTGAAGAGCACCCGAATCGATGGACAAACGTTTCTGAAATTCTCCGCCAGTTTCAATCCGTCCATTTCCGGCATTACAATATCCGTGAACAGCAAGTCGATTCCTCCGTTGCCGCCGGTTTTAACCAATGCCAGGGCCTTGGCGCCATTCGACGCACACACTACCGTATATCCCAATCGACGGAGCAGCGCTTCCGCCATTTCGCGCAGCCCGCGATCATCCTCGACGAGAAGGATTGTCTCCTTGCCCCGCGGCAACTCGACCATCGAATCTTCACCGTCCGTTTTCCTTTTCACCTCGGCCCTCGAAGCCTCGGGAGCCTGGGGAAGGTAGATTTTTACGGTGGTGCCGCGGTCGGGCTCGCTGTAGATCGTGATATGACCGCCGCTCTGCTTGACGATCCCGTAACAGGTGGCCAGGCCCAAGCCGGAGCCCTTTCCCACCGCCTTGGTGGTAAAGAAGGGCTCAAACACTCTCTGGTGCACTTCCGAAGTCATACCGATACCGGTATCGGAAACGGCCAGCATCACGTACGCACCGGCTTTTAGATCCTCCTCGCGGCCGATCGCATCTTCCTGGATAGTCTCGTTAGAGGTTTGCAGGGTAAGTTTGCCTCCGTTGGGCATGGCGTCGGCGGAATTCAGGGCGAGGTTCACGATCACCTCCTCGATCTGACCGGCGTCCGCTTCGACCTTGGCCAGATCTCCCCCAGGCTGGAGGCGGATGTCGATCTGTGCGCCCAGCAGGTGTCCCAACATCCCCTCCATACCCAGGATCACCTGATTCATATCAAGACGCTCGACGCGGAGAAACTGCTTGCGCCCGTAAGCCAGCAACTGCCGGGTCAATACCGCTGCCCGTTCCGCCGCGTTGCGAATCTCGATCCCCTGGACCTGCGCCCTGGAACCTTCGGAAACCTCCGCCAGCATCATCTCGCTCCGGCCGATTATAGCGGTCAAAATACTGTTGAACTCATGAGCCACTCCCCCGGCCAGTTTTCCTACTGTCTTGAGTTTTTCCGCCTGAAACAGTTTATCTTCCAGAGCGATTCGCTGGAAGAACTGCCCCAGTTGGCCGCCCAGAACCACCAGGATTCTTTTCAGGTCCTCGTCCAGTTCACGCGCATTACGGCCGTAAAGCGAGACCACGCCGGCCACCCGGCTCCCGATCAGGATTGGAAAGGCGAATGCCGCAGTATAGCCCGCCCGGTGCGCGGCTACCAGATCCTTCGACTCTCCCGCGACGGAAAGATCCGGAACCCAGGTCGGTTCAACCGAAGACCATACCTGGCCCGGGATTCCGTCACTTCCGGCGGCGATGAGCTCAAACTCGTCTGCTTCCAGCGCGTTACCCTCCGGACTCTCGGGCCAGACCGCCGTCCGCCGCAGGGCATCGGACCGCTGCGTCACCCGCCACAGCACGCCCGCATCCCATTCGCACTCCAGGCAGAGGACCTCGAGCAACTTTGGGCCAACAAGATCCTCTCCCACCGACTCAGCCAAAACCCGACTAATCGCGTATTCGAGACTGAGTTGCTGTTCCGCCCTTTTTCGTTTGGTGATATCCTGCAACTGCCAAATAAAGTACCGAGGCTCATCCCGCTCCCGAACCAGGGAAACACTGAGGACGACCCAAACAGTTCTCCCGTGACGGTCGCTACATCGCTTCTGAACATGGTAGACCGGAACCTCGCCGGCCAGAAGCTTGCGACGGTGATCAACATCGTTGTCGCGGCAGCTGGAATCCACGATCCTCTCCCACAAATCCTGGTTGAACTCCTCCGCTGAATAGCCGAAGAGGTCGCACAGCGCACGATTCACCTTCAGCCAGCTTCCATCCGGCGCCACCAGCGCCATTCCGGCCGCCGCGTACTCGAAAGCGCGCGAGAAGCGTTCCTCGCTCTCACGTAAGGCGAGATTCGCCCGTTGAATCTCCCGAGTGCGCTCGTCCACCCGAGCTTCCAAATCCTGCATCCTGGCCTGCGCCTCTGCGTGAAGGCGCCATTTTTCGGTAAACGCGAACGCCAATTGGAGGGCCTCGACCGTGTCGAACGGCTTCTTCAAAATCACCAGGCCGTCCCGATTCCCGATACGGGCGAACATGTCATCCCATGAATAATCGGCGTAGGCAGTGCAGATCACAATCTGTATCCGCGGATCAATTTGCAGCATTCGGCTGGTTGTTTCCACGCCGTCCCAGCCGGGAGGCATCCGAACATCCACAAACGCCATGGAGTAAGGCCGACCCTCGCTCAACGCCTTCTCCACCATCGCCACCCCCTCCTGACCCTGATAGGCGGAATCGAGCTGAAACGCGACTTTTCGGACCTGAGGCTCCGGTTCACCAAAAAGCTTGGCTTCGCTGACGTCGAGCGCCGCGGAACTTTCCGCGTCATCCGGGGAAAGAATCTTGCGAAAATCGTCGTGGATCGCACGGTTATCGTCGATGATCAAAATCCGGCGATTGTTCTCTTGCCCTTGATCGGTCATGTCTGGTTTTGGTTTGGGTAGCGAGGAAGCTCCAGGATGAAACGAGCGCCAAAGCCGGCTCCATCGCTTTCGACACGCAATGTCGCGCCCATTTCCTGGGCAAATAGCGCACTGCTATGCAAGCCAAATCCGTGACCGCCCTTGCGGGTGGAAAGTTCACCCTCAATGCGCAAACTGTCCTCCACCAGATCCGCAAGCGGCAGGTTTTCCTTCAAATCGGCGCCGCCCGCGTAGGTCTGCTGCATAGAAACAATCTCCTTGATGTGCTCCACGCTCTCACGCAAGGAATCAAGCTCACGTCTCACGCCGTCCCTTTCCGATTCGAGGTGCATCGCCAGTTGATCCAGAAACGGCAGAACGCGTCGACCCTGGGGATCGTCGGACAAAAAAACAGCCAGATCACGCTCCGAGCGCAGCAACACCTGAAACCTGACCTGCCCCGTTCCATCACGCACCACCACCTCGTCCTCCCCGGTGAGCGCATGGACTGTGCCTTGTATCCTTACCCGGGTATCGGCGGAGATTGGCGGGAGGTCCCCGATCGCAACCGGATCAATCGAAAAACGCTCGTCGTCGGACAACCAAGAAAGGAGTTCGATACGCTCAGGCCCAATAACCCAAAGCTCCAGCCCGGCAGGCCGGCCCTCGCCGTCCCTGTGCATCACGAAAACTCCATCCATCGAAACAAACGCTCCCTCGAAGACGGGGACCCGGCGACTCGAATCGAACGAAAGGTACACGGATACCACCTGCTCGCCCACCGCGAGTACCAGTCTTTCGAAATGGGAGTCGACCCTGATCTGCGACACCACCAGACCTTCGGCTTCCACTACCCGAAGATTGTTCGCCTCCCGATCCCTTTCCGTCTCGGGCCAGGGGGCCGGAGCCCGTGGTTCCACACCCTCCACCACGTTTATTGCCGTCTGATCCCAAAGGATTTGCTGTCGCCCGGGCCGCGCAAACCCATCCAGGTCAACGACCTGGCCGGAACGGACGGGAAGAGGGTCCGCACCGGGATCAAGAAAAGTGCCGCCGTTCGTATCCCGTACCCATAGAACCCGCCAAACCGGATGATAAAAACTGATCTCAAGCCTCATCCTCATCGGGAATACCCGGTCACCCGCCACCGGTTCCAATTCCCAGAATGCGCTCAAACTGGTAAGCGGCTCCTCACGGGAGAAATCGCCGAACTCCTCCGTCCCGTTTGCCGGAGTCGCCACTCCGGAACTCACCGCCACTATGAAAAAAACCAGCAGGATTCCCACGACGGCGGACATGATTTCCCGAACCGGTCGGAGCCCGTGTGAAAGGAAGTCTGTCTGGTGCAGGTTCAAGCGGGCGGCAGTTCGAATCACGACGGATGCAATGGCAAGGTGAGTGTGAATGAGGCGCCGCGTCCTTCTCCTTCGCTGTGAACCTCGAGAATTCCTCCCAATTCCGTGGCTAGCAAAGCACTGCTGTGCAAGCCGAATCCGTGCCCGTCTTTACGGGTGGAAAAGCCGTGGCTGAAGATGCGGGTCATACTGGCCTCCGGAATTCCCACTCCGTTGTCAATCACCGATACCCGCACCCGGCCGTCGCCGTTGGACAATCGGAGGACGATTCGTTTATCCGGACGGTCCGAATCCTGGCAGGCGTGCTTGGCGTTGCGTACCAGGTTTACCAGGACTTGAAGTACCTTGTGACGATCGACCGTGATTGGCGCCAGATCCTCGAATTCCCGAATCAACTCGACTCCGTGTCTATTCATGGATCCTCCATCCATCCGCACACTGTCCTCGATCAAATCACGCAGGTCCACCGTTTCCGCGACTCCGGAAACCCGGGCGTAGTTCTGCTGCATGGCAACGATTTCCTTAATGTGCTCGATGTTCTTTTGGACCGACTCAAGCTCGCCAATGACAGTCGTCCGCTCAGCCTCAACATGGTCCCACAACTGGGCCAGGAAACCGGGCACGGTTTGGCCCCGGGGATCCCGGGTAAGAAACGAACTCATATCGTCTTGATGCTCCCGCAGAAGCGCCACCACTTTTCCCAGGCTGGCAATTCTTGAATTCCGCAATCGGTCGCCGACCAACCCGGCCGACACATTCACGGTATTGAGAACGTTGCCGACATTGTGCAGCACGCTGGTGGCAATCTCGGCCATTCCGGCTTGGCGTGAGGTCACCAGCAACTGCTGATGCACCTGCTCCAGTTTCGTCTCGGCTTCCTTCATTTCGGTTATGTCGCGGCTCATGCCGAACGTGCCGATGATTTCGCCATCCTTGTTTCGCCAGGGCATTTTGCTGGTCAACACCCAGAAGCCGCCCTCCTTGTTTTCCCAAGACTCACGCTCCACCTTGCCCAGTATCGGCACGCCGGTTTTGATAATACGCTGCTCGTCATCGAAGGCTTCCCTCGCGTGTGTTTCCGAAAAGAAATCGAAATCGGTTTTGCCTTCGATTTCCTTTGGAGAATCCAAACCAAACTGCCTGGCTTGAAAAGTGCTGACCTTGATGAACCGGGATTGGAGATCCTTGAAATAAATATAATCCTCCGAGTGGTCCAACAACCCACGCAACAGATCACGCTCGTAATCCGCTTCCCGCTGGGCTTCCTTCAGAGCGGTTATGTCGACCGCGGTCGCCAGGTCCTCATACCCGCCATCCGCAGCCCATTGCCGCTGCACCGAGAAATAGACCCAAACCTGTTTCCCATTGGGACACAAATAACGCTTTTCCATCGAATACCGGTCGAATTCTCTGGCGTCTACCTGCATGTGCAACGCGTTCTGCTTCTCCCGATCCTCAGGGTGAGTGATTTCGAAAAACACGGAGGTTTCGTGCTGATCCCGGCGCAAACCGCAAATCTCCCACTGAACATCGTTCATCATTACCTCCTCCGTCCCGTCCGGCCGCACCGTGCGCAGCGCGATCCCCATGGGAACGGAGTCGAAAATCAAACGCAACCGGGCCTGTTCGCGGTCGGCACGTTCACGCGCCCGATTGAGCTCTTCGGTTCGTCTCTCCACCTGACGATCCATATCTTCGCCGGCGGTTTCAATCAGACTGACCACCGGTGCCCATAACCAGCGTTGTAAAATGTTCGCCAGAAAAAATGTCAGCACAAGACACGCAGCCAGCACCCCCCCTACAAACGCAACCTGGTTTCCGGCTCGTTCCCGCAGCACTCCCAGGTCGGCCTCTAGATAGATCGTTCCAAGCCGCCCCCCCTCCCACTCGACAGATTGAACCAACTGCAACCGGTCATTTGTAAACACATGCCCGGCGTTCCTCAAACTCCCGGAAGGCCCGGACACAACCGATCCTTCGCGGTCGTACCTCGCAACCAACTCGCCGTTGCGGTCGAACAGTGCCGCGGTGACGATATTACCGTGCTCCGCCAGCGCAGCCAGGCAGTCCGATGCCAAAACCGGGTCCTCATTGCTTAGGGCGATTCCGCTGTTTTGTGCCGTCACCTGGGCCAACACCGTAACCTCCCACAACAAGCTCCGTCGCAGGTTCACCCCGTCCCGCGCAACAATTGCACCACCGAACAGCAAAACCGCAATGCCGCTAATGAGGGTTACAATCAGAGTTTGCTTCCATCTGATCGAAGTAGCGTTTAGCATAAACAATACTATTTCATGGGGCAAAAGGCTCCCGCCCGGACAAAAAATCCCAAAATACGATGCCTGGTTTACTCAACTCCTGCCGGCGCGGATCCAGTCAAGCATACACAACGATGAAACCAGATTGTTGTCTCTTCAGGGATTGGAAATCTCGACCCGGCCGAATCACTTTCACCAGCCCAATTCAACAACGATCAAGCTCATTACTCAGAAAATAGATTCAAACGTCAAATTATTTGCCACAGACCATAAAATTTAACAAATTCATGATAACCGCGACCACGCCACGGGAAAAAACGGCGATTGCCGCCGGAACGATTGAGAGCAGTCACTTGCCACCACGCTAAATTCCATCTAGTTGCAATTGTGCAAGCATCACAAGAGGTAACCTCCCGAATCGTATACCGCATTGACTCGCGTGACCGCCTGATCGAGGTGGATGATGGCTGGCGCCGATTCGCGGAAGCGAATCGAGCCTGGGACCTGGCCCGAGATTCAATCCTCGGCCGTTCTTTATGGGATTTCCTCCGGGATGCTGAAACCCGGGAGATTTTCTCGTCATTACTGGACAAAGTTCGCGCTCGGCAAAGTGCCCTCTCGTTCCCGCTGCGCTGCGACTCCCCCGACACCCGTCGCTACCTACGTCTCACCCTCTCACCCATTCCCGATGAGGGAGTCGAGTTTATCAGCGAAACGATTCGAACGGAAAAGCGGTCCCGGATAGGTCTGCTTGACGTCACTGGCGACAAGACCAAGGACTTTGTCCGGATTTGCAGTTGGTGCAAACGGGTCGCGGTGCCCGGGGGATGGACCGAGGTGGAATTCGCCATCGCCATTCTCGGGCTGTTTGACGAATCGCCCCTCCCTCAGCTCTCACACAGCATCTGTCCGGATTGCCGCGACGAGATCGACAACCACCACTGATCCGAAACAATCGCATTTCAGCGGTTTGTTCCGCGGATCCGACCGGAGCCCCGGCGCGTTACGCTTTACTCCTCTGGCGGGGCCAAACCGATGCGTGCCCCTCGAACATTGTTCTCGGGCCGATTGTCATCAACCCGCGGCGCAAAGGTACGGGCGACAATTTCCACTCCTCCCGGAACCATCAACCGTTCCGCGGCAAAATCGATTTCCGCCACCCCGACTTCATTCACCTCCAGGGCCCCGATATCGATTAAATGGGAATCGCCATCAAAGACCACCTCCACCCGGACATCCCGAACCGGTTCGGTTCCGCGGTTTTGCACGACAACCTGCAGCGGCCCGTTGCCTTCCCGAGCTTCCGGACTCAGGTGAAAATCGGCCAATGCCAGGTCGTGAATTCCCGATTCGTTGCGACTGAAAATCCGGTTGAGATTTATCACTCCGGCCCCGGTCTCCGGATCGGGCCCCGGAGGTCCGGTATCGTCAGCATTACCGCGCAGGATTGCCGCAACCTCAGTTGAGGAAAGGGTCGGCTCGGTACCCAACAAGGCCGCCACCGCTCCACCGGCAACCGCCACCGCGGCGGAGGTCCCACTAAACTCAATATAGCCCTCGTCCTCCCAGGCCGCTACAATCCACACCCCGGGAGCAGCGATATCAACCTGGGGAGCCACGTTGGCAAATGGAGGTCGACGTCGTTCTGCGTCAATGGCCGTTACAGCGATAACACCTGCATAAGCAGCCGGGTACGGGAGACCCTGCACCCCCTCGTTACCCGCGGCGGCCAAAAGAATGACATCGCGGTCGAGCGCGTACTCCACCGCCTCCCGCAGAACCGAACTCTCTCCATAGGTTCCCAGCGCCATCGGAATAACCCGAGCTCCCCGGTTCACCGCTTCGTAAATCCCCTGCGCCAGATGAAAGCTGCTGCCCGCCCCGTCTCCATCCAGGACCCTGAGCGCCAAGAGGTTCGCCGCCGGCGCCACCCCGTGCTGTCCACCCATCAGCGAAGCCACCGCCGTACCGTGTCCGTGATAACTGAATCCCGCAGCCCGGTCTCCCAGCATATCAATCGTGGGAATAAACGCGCCACCGAAAGCCGGATGACGGACGATTCCAGTATCGAGCACCGCCACGGTAACCCCCCGACCCCAGTCGCTGTTATCGTCCGGAATCCCGAGCCAGCGTAAAAGATTATCGCCGAAACCGTAGAACGGCCCGCTTTCGACCTCCTCCACCGGCGGTGGCAAGGTGGGGGAAAGCACCAACTGATTGTACTCCGCTCCGGCACCGGGAGGGAGCAGGTTCCGCAAACGCGCCCCGGTCGCGGCATCGCCGTATCGCACCCGGACAATATTCGTTCCCGGGATCGTTTCTATCTCACGGATATCAAGGCCTGCTATTTCCGAGAGGAACCTTCGCCTGTCGTCTCCGCCAGGAAAGCTCAGAATCATCTCATTCTCATAAGCGCCCGGAGGCGCCGCCCTCTCCCATCCGTCATCCCGCGCCTCCTGCAACCCTGGACGATCCGGAGCCTGATAACCGAAAAAAGCCGATCCCGGAGCCGCTCGTTCCGGAACCACAGCAGACCTCTCTTCCGGCACCACCGGATCTTCGACTCCACGATCAAAAAACAGCACCCATCCCACCGCGATGAGGGCAACCAAACCACCTATGCCGATAAGACGAATTCCCATAGCCTCTCTACTCCTCACTAAAAGAAGCCAAATCGCTTGATAACGCAACTCATCCCTCCGCCGCCTTTCCAGTCAAACCGCTACAGCTTCAAACCAAGCGAACGAGCAAATCCCCAGATGCCCGCGGTCCCCGATGGGCGGTCATTTCAATCCCGGGTATCCCCGAGTGAGGTTTCATATCGGAATATCGTCATCCATTTTTTCCGCCACCCAGAAACGGCATTCGTCGGAGAAACGTCGCACCTCGGCCGACTCGTTGGCAATCTCGTGACGCATCAGGTCGCTCTGATGTCGCCAGCCGGTGATTTCGAGGTCTTCCAGGATCTCCGTCCGATTGGGCAAGTGCATGAATATCTCTCCTTCCGGTGCCCGGAAAAAATTATCTCCGAATTCCTCCAACTCAACCGGCTGTTCCCCGCAAGCCCAGATCGTCGTTTGGACCCGAAGGAAATCCCGAAACACCCGGTGCTCCCGATCATGAGTAGTGAACACAAACCGTCCACCTGGTCGCACCACCCGGCGCACCTCCCCCATGGCCCGCCGCCGGCGTTCGCGCCCCGGAATCTGCATGAGTCCGTTAAATCCGAAGATGACGCCGTCGAGTGAATCATCATCCAGCCGCAACGCGATCGCGTCGGCGGTACGAAAGTCGATTCCATAGCGGCGGAGCCGGGCAATCCGACGCGCTTCACGGATCATCTCGACGGAATAGTCGATGCCCTGCAGACGGTGGTACCCGAGTTCCCAAAGACCGAACGCGATCCGCCCGGCGCCACACCCAAGGTCAAGCAGAGAATCGTGATCCCGGAATAAGCCGGTCAATAGGCGGACTTCCGATCGCCAAAGCCCGAGATCTCGCGCCGCCCGGGTGTAATGCGCCACCGCCTCGGGTTGCCTGAAGGTTTGCCTGACTCTTTCCGGTTCCATGCGGTCGGTCCTTGTTCAGCGCGCTGCCGCACGTCAACGAGCATTGCATTCCCAAAGAAAAGCGGCCGCGTCGAGGAATTTCTCCTTGCTTTCCTCGAGCCGGCGTTTTTATTTGGTCCTTTTCCATGAAAGCGACGATTAAAACTCAGGGCAGACAATTCACTGTTTCGGAGGGGGATATCCTTTCGGTAAACCGTTATCCCAACACCGAGGCCGGCTCCCAAGTGGAGATCAAGGAAGTCCTCACTGCAGGTGAGGGCGCCGAAGCGAAAATCGGTCAGCCCTTCGTCGAAGGCGCCTCGGTCAAAGCCACCGTGCTGGAGAACAAGCGGGGTAAGAAGGTGATGATATTCAAAAAGAAAAAACGGAAAGGCTATGAGCGCACCCGCGGGCATCGCCAGGAGCTTTCCGTCATCAAAATCGACAGTATTCAAGCATAAGGAGCATAAGCCATGGCTCACAAAAAAGGACAAGGCACATCCAGAAACGGCCGGGACAGCATCAGCAAGCGCCTGGGTGTCAAGAAATTCGGCGGCGAGAAAGTGATTGCCGGCAACATTATTATTCGCCAGCGTGGCACCAAGACACACCCCGGTCGCAACGTCGGCATCGGACGTGACTTCACGCTGTTCGCGTTGACTGACGGTCAAGTCAAGTTCGACAAGGCTCACCGCAAGGTCCACGTGGAACCGGTTGCCTGAGAATCATCCCGTAATGCGGTCGGTTCGTCCGTCCGGCTAAAAAAAGAGAACGTCGTCAGCGTTCTCTTTTTTAGTTCTTGGCTTAATCCACCAGACAACAAAACTCGATTCATTGCATGAGGGACCGTCTGGAAGAACTTTATGCCCAGAAAAAGCTGTTGCAGGACCACCTCGACTGGCTGGATTCCGAAATCGCGCGAGAAAGCAACCACCGGATGGAGTTGGTGTCTTCCGACCCACCTCCATCCGATTTCAAATGCAAGACCGTAAATCCGATCCCTGAAACGTCACTCGCGGAACCCCAGCCGACCGAAACAATAGCCCAGGATTCGCTCGAAATCGATCATCGTGCCATCCGGCAAGAGGTCCGGCGTGGGTGCCTCATTTACCTGGCGGTTTTTGCTGCTTTGAGCTTGATCCTCATCGGCCTGGTTTACGCCCTTTACGGATCCTGACTGGCTTGCACCTTCACTGCATATCTTAATGGACGTATTCGGGTATTACTACCCGAACACGTCCTTCCGCAGATTGCGTAGACTGTAAAACTCCCCCAACCCCTTCCCCCGCATTCGCACCGCTCCGCTCTTGCGGTTCTTCCCGAACATACCCACGTTCTGGCGCAACACCTCCTCCACGAACTCTCGCGTCCCAATCGCCGCTCCGGCCGTGAAATAACGCACCCGGCAACGCAACACCTCCGGCAGGCTCAACTCACCTTCCCGCCCCTTTACCCGCGCCACCACACTCTTGGGCAACCCCTGCCCTTCGCCCATCAACGCCGCGTTCGCACGCCCAAACAGGTGCACCCGGTACGCCTTCTGGCACTCACGCCAATCC
>JBJHCF010000003.1:0-207476 GCA_050506795.1 Opitutia bacterium | reverse complement strand
TGGGAGTGCGGAACTCGTAGCGCCCAGCTTTTAGCGGGCGAATCGTGCGGCGTGGGCGCGCCGGTTCCCGTCAAGAGGACTCCGGCTTAAGCACGGAGCTACTGGGAGTGCGGAACTCGTAGCGCCCAGCTTTTAGCGGGCGAATCGTGCGGCGTGGGCGCGCCGGTTCCCGTCAAGAGGACTCCGGCTTAAGCACGGAGCTACTGGGAGTGCGGAACTCGTAGCGCCCTGCTCAAGCGGGCGAACCGCCGTGTCGGTTTTGGAACTGTCGGCCTGAAGCGTCCTCGAGCGGACACACTACGGAGCTGCGGTCCGCCCGGAATTATTTGATCATAGATTACGGATCTTTGGCGGGCAGGGATGTCCGCGTCCTGATCGCGCCCCTCGCCCCTCGTCCCAATCTGTGCCCATCTGAGCAATCTGTGGTTGAAGATCGGTTTGGGTTCTTGGTTCTTGGTTCTTGGTTCAGCTACCTTACCCTTCGTGCTTTTCGTGTCCTTCGTGGTGAAGCTTGGGTCCGGTTCTGGGGCACGGGTGGTTTGTTGGGCGGTTGGCGCCGCCGTCTGAAGAGCGGCGCTACGGTGGCTAGCCCTGGGGTCAGCCCTTAGATTAAAACTCAACTGCCACCTCATTTTGTTTGTTCATGTTATGCTTTCTTCCGCACCTCAGGCCGTTCTGTTTCATAAAGAGTCGGGGCGTCTTCCCCCATTGCTCCGAAGCGTTCATTCCATACGGCAGATGAAACAATCCTGCAGCACCGGGGTCGGGCCGGTGATTAGCCGGGTTTCGCTTTGCGGTTCGGCGAGACGTTCGCGTACGCGATCGGATACGGCCACCGGGACCAAGCGGGCGTAGGCTGCGCCCTGCCCGGGATCGAGAGGGAAGCTCTGGTAGCGCAGCGGCGTTTCGGCCGAGGCCGGGTTGAATAGTTCCCGGACGATAAAAGCCGCCGGCGCGTAAGCGGCTGTTTGCAGTTGGAGGCGATACCCCCGCACCGATCGAACCAGGGGGAAGGTCACACTGACGCCGGATCCGTCGAGAACCACCGACAACGTTTCGCGCGAACGGGGATTGCGTGGATCGGTTCCCATAAGAAATTCGAGAAGGTTGGGGACGCCGTCGCCGTCGCCGTCCCCTTCTTTCGTTAATGGGTACGCCGCCCGGTGTTCCCGAAAGGCAAGCTGTGACCAACGTTCCCAGGTCAGGCCCACCGGCGCCAACAAGTCCTCGAGGACGGCCAGGGTGTGTGCCGACAGGTCGTAGCGGGTGCCACGCTGAAAGACAACTCCGTTCATCAGGTCGGGCACCAGGTCATGCCCCGGTTGACCCGACGGATTGCCGAAATGGTAGATGTTGCCCGAGGTGAGCGGAACCACACTTCCATACAGGTGAATCGTTCGGGGACCGTGAAAACGAAAGTTGCCCCTCGAAACCACGGTGAGCGCATCGAAGGTTGAGTGAAAATTCTCGGGACGCGCGCCGGTCGCCCAGTCCAGCCAGCCATTGAACGCCAGGGCATGCCCGAATTCATGCTTGAACACCGAGACCGCATCCGTCCGGTTCGAGGGAACGGGAGCGGTTTGCTCGAAGGGATTCGGATCAAACCACAGTTCATTGAGCAGATAGTTGCGTTCGACATACAAAACGACATCCGGCTCGCCCGGATTGGGATCGATGCCGGTACGGATTTTGGCCGCGGCGCCCTGCTCCCATAGGTCCCGTTGTCCGTCGTACCCCGCATAAACCGACGTCCCGCTCCGGCCCCCGGCGCGGGTGACGTCGGCTCCCAGGCGCACGAGAACGTCCAGCGTAATCGGTTGCGACACCTCAAAGACTTCCGCCCACCGCGCTCCCGCCGCCAACACCGCCGCCTCCACGTCGGCATGAAGTGCAAGAAAATCATCCTCCGGGTCATCGATGACGACTGAAAAATCCAGATTCGCCGAAAGGGGTTTCGGCGAAACGAACAGGATAAGTCCAAATAAAATTCTAACCAAACTCATGCAATATCCCGGTGTATGGGGCAACCGCCAACCAAACCGCCCTAACCATGCCATTCAGGCTGGTCCGAGCTCAGAGGCGGTCAAGGCTGGCCGGATCGAACTGGCGTCCTGTTAATACGGCCGCGGTGAATCTCTCCAGAAGTTTTGTAAGTCGTTGGGTGGTGGGAACAGGATTCGAACCTGTGAAGCGTAACCGCAGCAGATTTACAGTCTGCCCCCTTTGGCCACTTGGGTATCCCACCCCAACGTAAAACCAATGACGTTAGCACAGTGGCACGACCTGCCAAGAAGTTTTTGGGATTCCGCCGATTTTTTTATCGCCGATGCTCCGCTTGCGCCTGAGCCAGTCGAATTCACGAGAACCTGGGGATCCCAGGAGCCCCCTATTAAACCCGGGTTCAGGGCGCGGCGTGATCGGCTATAAAGCGCATGATTTCCTGTTTGGTCCCCCGAATCGGGTATTTGACCACGGGACGGTTTTTCAGGGCTTCCAGGCTTTCGTGAAGGGGTTCGATGCCGAGCGCGTTGTGAATGGTCTCCGGGAATTTCGCCGGGTGCGCGGTTGAAAGAATCACCCGGGTTTCACCGGGTTCCTCTTCGCCAAAACCGCAGGCGGTATGCGGATCGGCGATGTATTCAAACCTCTCGTACACGGACTTGATCACTTCGGGGATTTCCTCGTCACCCATGCGGGAGGCGGAAAAGACGCCGGTATCCAGATCGCGGAAACGGTAGTGTCGCTTTTCCTTTAGCTCGCGCATGACTCGCGACACCTCATCGCCGTCCTCGCCGGTCATGTAGTAGAGGAAACGCTCGAAATTGGAAGCCACCTGGATGTCCATGGACGGCGCCAGGCTGGGCGCGACGTCCCCAACCCGGTATTCTCCGGTGGTGAAGAGGCGGTACAGGATGTCATTGCGATTGGTGGCCACCCGAAAACCGGGAATCGGAACCCCCATGCGGCGCAGCAGCCAACCGGCCAGCACGTTGCCGAAGTTGCCGGTGGGAACGACAAAACGGCAGCGATCGCGTTTTTCCTCGGGCAATCGAAACCAGGCGTACAGGTAATAGACGCTCTGCGCCAGGATCCGGGCGAGGTTGATGGAGTTGACCGCGGAAACCCGGTGTTCGCGTTTGAACTCGGCTTCGGCGAAGACCTCCTTCAGCGCCGCCTGGGCGTCGTCGAAGCTGCCTTGTATGGCCAGGGGAAAGACGTTTTCCGCCCCGGTGCAGACCATCTGCCGCTCCTGCAGCGGCGAGACGCGTCCGTCCGGATAAAGGATGAACACCGCCAGTTTTTCCTTGCCGAGCAACCCGTGAATGGCCGCCGCCCCGGTATCACCCGAGGTCGCTCCCAGCACGTTGATTCCCTCTCCCGTTCGCACGATCTGGTCGGCGTAAAGATTGCCCAACAATTGGAGGGCGAAATCCTTGAAGGCCAGCGTCGGCCCGTGAAAAAGCTCCAGGACGAACAGATCGTCATCCAACCGCACCAGCGGCGCCGTCTCCGGATGATCGAAACCCCCGTAGGACGCCTCCACGATTTCGCGTAAACGCGTGTCGTCCAGGTCGGTGGCGAACAAACGCAGGAAGGCGTGACAAAGCGAGGAATAATTCAAATCGGCCCACTCGGAAAGCGAACCCGAGAGATCGGGCAGGGATTCCGGCAGGAACAACCCGCCGTCCGGCGCCATTCCGGTCGCCACCGCCTCGGTGAAGGAATGAGGCCTGACGCCTCCGCGGGTGCTGATGTAACGCATGGCGTTTTATCCCGGAAAAAGATCAGGTCGCCGGAGCGTTCGCGGCATTGGCCCCCTTCTCCTGACCGAGACCGAAAGCGGCGTGCACCGAGCGAACCGCTTCGTCGGCGGACGCGAGGTCGATGACGATCGAAATCTTGATCTCCGAAGTGCTGATCAACTGAATATTGATACCTTTCTCCGCCAGCGTCGTGAATAGCGTTGATGCCACCCCGGAGTGGGTGCGCATTCCCACGCCGACAACCGAAAGTTTGGCTACCTCGTCGACCACATTGACACTACCGCCGCCGAGCGATTGGAGAATCGCCTCGACCGCCCGTCGGGCCCGGTCGGCATCGTCGCGAGGGACGGTAAACGTGAGATTGGCTTTCCCCCCGCGACCGACGTTCTGCACGATCATGTCAACCACCACCTCGGCCTCGGCCAGGGCGTGAAACACCTGAGCGGCGGTTCCCGGCTGGTCGGGAATGTTACTCACCGAAACTTTGACCTGATTCTTGTCTACGGCGACGCCGCGTACCACGACGTCCTCCATGGATGCGACTTCATCTTTCACAATGGTTCCCGGGTTTTCGTTAAAACTGGAGCGGACTTCAAACACCACGCCGTATTTCTTGGCGAATTCCACCGCGCGGGCCTGCATCACCTTGGATCCGAGGCTGGCCAACTCGAGCATTTCATCATAGCTGATTTCCGCGATTTTTACGGCATCCGGGACAATTCTCGGGTCCGCGGTGTAGACGCCTTCAACATCGGTGAAAATCTGACAAAGGTCGGCTTTAATCGCGCTGGCCACCGCGATAGCGCTGAGATCGGATCCGCCGCGACCCAGAGTGGTAATTTGACCATCGGCATTGACCCCCTGGAAACCTGCGACGATAACCACATTCCCCTCACCCAGCGCCTGCTCGATATTGCCGGCGTTGATACTGACAATACGCGCCCTGGTGTGGGCCGGATCGGTCAGAATTCCCGCCTGTCCCCCGGTTCGGGAAACCGCCGGCGTCCCCGTGGCGTGGAGCGCCATCGCGGTCAGGGCGATGGTCTCCTGCTCGCCGACCGCCAGGAGCATATCCATTTCGCGGTCGTTGGGAGCGGGGTTGAGGTAGCGAGCCTTGCCGATGAGTTCGTTGGTTACCCCGGAACGGGCGGAAACCACCACCACCACCTGGTTGCCGCTATCGTAGGACTTCTTTACGCGAGCCGCCACCCGGCGAATACGCTCCACGTCGGCCACCGAAGTTCCTCCGTATTTCTGTACAATTCTTGCCATGCCGAAATCAGACCTGTTTTTCAAATAATACACTCACCTGTCATTGAGGCGCTTCATTCCTCGAAATCGGCGATTCTCATTAAGAAAGGCTCCTCCAAAGTGCTGTCGAGCGCACCGAGGTCGGCCAACGCCGCCCGAATATCCCTTTCGTTGCTTTCATGAGTGGTCAAAATCAAGGACGCACCCCCGGCGGCCGCGGCCAACTCACGCTGCAGCACACTGGCAATGCTGACCTCGCGGGAGGCCATCACCGAAGCGACCCGGGCCAACACTCCCGGCTGATCCTTGACCGTGAGCCGCAGATAGTACCGCGACCGCACTTCAGCCAGAGGCAGGATGCCGCAGGGGCGGGACTGTTCCTCGTGAATGCTGAGCGCCTCGTCGGGCAAGAGAAGTTTGTGTGACCCCTTGAGCACCAGCGCCGCGTCCGCGATATCACTGATCACCGCGCTGGCGGTGGCGTCCTGTCCGGCACCTTTTCCAATGTAAAACGTGGTCCCGACCACGTCGCCGGAGAGGCAGATTCCGTTAAACGCGCCATCCAGGTTGGCCAGGACGCGTCCCCGGGGCACCAAAGCTGGGTGGACCCGAATAAACATCCGGTCGGACTCAAAATCGCGGGTGATGACGGCCAGCAGTTTGATGGCGTAACCTAGCGCCGCCGCCTGCCGGATATCCTCCAGGGTGACGCGACGGATGCCTTCCACCAGCATCTCGTCCATCCCCACCCAGCGACCGTGGGCCAGGAAGCCCAGGATCACCGCTTTGTGGGCGGTATCGATCCCGTCGAGGTCGAGCGACTCGTCGGCTTCCATGTACCCGAGCTTGCGGGCGCGTTTCAACAAAGTCTCAAAGGAGAGCTCCTCCGCCTCCATCCTGGTGAGGATGTAATTGCAGGTTCCGTTCAGGACGCCGTAAATCAGACGGAAACGGTTGGCGACCAATCCTTCACGCAAGGCCTTTATAATGGGTATTCCCCCGGCCACACTCGCCTCGAAGAAGAAATGGCCGCCGCCCCGGCGGGCGGTTTCAAAGACCTCGCGACCGTGATCGCAGACCAGGGCTTTGTTGGCGCTGACTACCACCTTGCCACGCTCCAACGCCTCCAACGTGAACTCCCGAGCCAGACCGGTGCCGCCCATCAGTTCACACACGATATCAAGGTCGGGATCCCGGGCCAGGCTCATGACATCGTTCGTCAGGCGGTCGGAGGGAATCTTCACCGAGCGGCTCTTGGTCAGGTCCCGCACGGCGGCTCGGGCCAGCTCCAGGCGCACGCCCAACCGGGCCTCGAGGAGTTTCCGATTGCGTTGGAAGTGCTTCCACACCCCCTGCCCGACCACTCCGAGACCGCAGACACCGATCTTTATCGTTTTATCCTTTGCCATTGTTTTTCCGGTTGCTTTCAGCCACTTGCTGCGAGGTATTCCGGCCGAACTGATGCTCCGATCCGTCCAGCAATTGTTTAATGTTGCTCCGGTGGCGATAAAAAATCAGCGCCGCGATCACCACGCTGAAAACGAACAAAGGAACCCGCGGCTCCGGGGCGATCAGGCCCACCGAAACCGGCAGGCTGAAAGCGAACAGAAGTGACGCCAGCGAAACGTACCGGAAACTGTAATACGTGATCAGCCATATCCCAATTCCGATCACCACCGCCGGAAACAGAATCGCGGCCAGACCTCCCATAGAGGTCGCAACTCCCTTTCCACCACGAAAATGGAGAAACACCGAGTAACTGTGCCCGGCGACCGCACCGGCCAGGCCGCCAATGGCGGCGTAGACGGCGGAATTCTCGTCGTTGACCAACATCAAAGGCCAGCCGGCGGCCACCAGCCCTTTGAGGAAATCCAGGACAAACACCGCATTCCCGGCACCCTTGCCTACGGTGCGCCGGACGTTGGTGGCCCCGGGATTTCCGCTGCCCACCTTAAGGATATCGACGCCGTAATGGCGCGCGATCAACCACGCGAACGGGATGGCGCCGCAAACGTAGCCGATCACCACGGAGCAAAGAACCCAGAAAAGGGAAGACATGTGAAAGGCTTTCTACCCGGAGCCGCCCATCAGGTGCGGACCAGCATTACATTGCTGATCGCCGAATGAGCGCTGATCTCGTCGAGTGCCGCCTTGCCCGGCTCGCTGTCGAGCGCCAGAACCGTGAGGGCGCGCCCTCCCACTTCGTTGCGGCTGAGGGACATGGCGGCGATGTTCACACTCTCCCGGCCCAGAATCTGACCGAGCGTGCCGACCATACCGGGAACGTCCTGGTTCTCCAGGATCAGCAGCATTCCCTCCGGATTGGCCTCCACCGCCCGTTCGTTGATCTCCACGACGCGGGGCCGGTGGTTCTTGCCGATCAGGGTGCCGGAAACGCTGAACTTATTTCCGTCGGCGGTCAGAGCCTCGACCTGCACCAGTTCGGTGTAGTCGCTTTCGACGTTGGATTTGGTGACATCCACCTCGATTCCCAGACCTTTGATCAGGACGGGGGCGTTGACGTGATTGACGTTTTCACCGCTGATGCCCTGCAGGTAACCGTACATGACGCTGCGCGTGACCGGATTGGCGTCGAGGTCGACCAGTTTGCCCCAATAGGTGACTTTAAGCTTTTCGATGGACTCGGGCGAAATCTGCTGCACGACGGTGCCCAGTTTGGCCGCCAGTTCCAGGTAGGGACTGAGGGCCTGGAGCGTTTTCTTGTCGACCGAAGGCATGTTGACCGCGTTCATGATCACCCCGCCCGCAAGGGCCTCGAGGATCGCTTCCGCCACCTCGACGCCCACATTTTCCTGCGCCTCTTTGGTCGACGCTCCGAGGTGGGGCGTGAGCACGGCGTTGGGCAGTTTGCGGAATTCGCTGTCGGCGGCCAGGGGTTCGGCTTCGTAAACGTCGAGCCCGACCGAAGCAACTTTCCCCGATTTGAGCGCCTCCAGGAGATCGCTCTCGTTGATCAATCCCCCGCGGGCGCAGTTTACGATATGAACGCCGTCCTTCATCTTCTCGAACGCCTCGCGGTCGATCATATTGGCGGTACGCTCGGTTTTGGGCATATGGACCGTGATATAGTCGGATTCCCGGAAAATGGTCTCCAGTTCAACCGCCTCCACATCCATCGCTTTGGCGCGGCTGGCTGCGAGGTAGGGATCGTAGGCCAAAACCCGCATGCCAAACGCCTGCGCGCGACGAGCCACCTCGCTGCCAATGCGTCCAAGGCCGCAGATACCCAAAGTTTTACGAAAGAGCTCGGTTCCGGAAAACGCCTTGCGGTCCCATTTTCCCGCACGCATCGATTCCGCGGCCTGCGCCACGGGACGAGCGCCGCACAGGAGATGGGTAAAGGTCAATTCCGCAGTGGCCACGGTATTGCCGCCCGGGGTGTTCATGACGATCACCCCGCGATTGGTGGCGGCGTCCACATCGATGTTGTCAACACCCACCCCGGCCCGCCCGACGGCCTTCAGGCTGGGTGCGGCTTCCATCACCTCGCGGGTGATCTTGGTCTCACTGCGGACGATGATGGCGTCGACGTCCTTCACCAGTTCGAGAATCTTTTCCGGAGAGGATCCGTAGGCTTCGACCACCTCGATATTCTCCTGCTTACGCAGGAATTCAACTCCACTTGGCGCGATCTTATCGGCTACTAGTACTTTCATTGTGTTACGTCTCTGGTAAAAGAACCACGCATACAGCCAGCCCGGGAAATGGCAACGGTAGAATTGAAAAGGTCCCGCAAGCTGCGGACAACCGCGGAATTACGCTCCCGGAGTTGTCACGTTCTCCGGGATCCGTTTCGCAATCGGAATCCCCGAACCTGATCAGGCGGCGGCGATTGATGTGAATCTCCGGGGAAGGCGCCCAAATCGTGACGGTTCGGGTATCCCGCAGTTGTTCCGTCTCAGAACGAATTCCCCAGATAATCGACCAGTTGCGGGGGCGGGACGTTTTGTTCGGTGCGGTCGTGCAGATTGCGGACCTTGACTGTGCCGGAGGCGAGTTCTTCGGATCCGTAGATCAGCGCAAAACGGGCGCCGCTCGAACCGGCCAGCTTAAACTGCTTTCCAAACGCGACCTGCTTCAGGGAATATTCCACTCGAAACCCGGCCGCGCGCAAACGGCTGATATCGGCGAAAGCCGCCCGGCGCTCGCCTTCACCGCCGACCACCACAAAAACGTCCGGTGCATCGACGTAGGAGGGCAAAAGTTTCCGGTCCTGCAAATATTCCCAAAGGGTCACATCGCCGACGGCGAAACCGGTCGCGGCCATGGCCGGTCCGCCGAGTTTTTCGATGAGGTGATCGTACCGCCCCCCTCCGGCCAAAGCCCTGAATCGTCCTTGCCGGTCAAAGGCCTCAAAGACAAATCCGGTGTAGTAGGCCAGGCCCCGCACGATACTGAGATCGATTCGGACAAAGCCACCCAGGCCCATGGCCTCGATGCCGGCCAGAAGCACTCTCCAATGGGCCAGTCTTTCCGCGATCCGCGGCGCCGAGGCATGACCGCTCGCCCGAGCGGCAAAGAAATCCTCCAATTCCTCCAGGGAAACAATTTCCCTGAGCCGGGAAATCCCGGCGAAAAAGGTGTTGGCCTCGGTATCAAAAAAGGCCTCCAGCTTTTCCAGCGTCTTTTCTTCCGGTTCGCGCCCAACCTTGTCGATAATGGACAAAACCTGGGCACAACGTTCGTCGTCCAGCCCGAATCCGCGCAGGTAATCGACCCACAAATCCCGGTCGCTCAAACGAACGACAAAATCCTCTTCCTTCAAACCGAACGCGGACAGGGTCTGAATCAGGAGGGCGATCAGTTCGATTTCGGCCTCCGGCCCCGGTTCGCCCAGCAGATCGGCGTTGAACTGGTAAAACGACCGGAGGCGCCCCCGTTGTTGCCTCTCGTAACGGAACTGTTCACCGATACTGAACCACTTGACCGGTTTTCTGAGCGAGTTCGCGCGCGCGCCGGCGAGGCGGGCCAGGCTCGGAGTCATTTCGGGACGCAGCGCCACTTCGCGTCCGCCGCGATCGGTAAAACTGAATAGCTGTTCAACAATCTCATCCCCCGATTTGGCGCGGAACAAATCCAACGCTTCCAGGGCCGGGGCGTCATACTCAGAAAAACCGAAGCGCCGCGCGCTGGCGCGCCAGCTCCGGAAAATGTGATTACGCACAGCACATTCCTCGGGATAAAAATCCCGAAAACCAGGCAACCGCTCAAACATCGGGTCGGGCGATCAGTGTTGCAGACGCTTCAAGTCAATGCTTTTCAGCCTGGCCTTGAGTACCTTACCGGCCTTGAACTTGACAACCGCGCGGGTCGGAATGATCACATCCTTGTCAGGCTTGTTCGGATTGCGACCCACACGTGCTTTGCGCTTCTGCACTTCGAAAACTCCGAAATTGCGGAGTTCCACATTCCGCCCCTCACTCAACGCGTCAGCGATGGTGTCCAGAGTCATTTGGACGGTGTCCCGGACCACTTTTTGCGAGTGCCCGGTTTTCTGGTAGATCTTTAGAACGATGTCGCGTTTGGTTAGATTCTCAGCCATGCTAATTCCTCGATAAAATTGAGAATAGATTGACGCTACTTTGCAGGATTTATAGATAAACATCTCATGTTCTTGAAATTGCGTCAATATCAAAGCATGAATTTGTGAAACCGATTTATGAGCGACAAAGACGACAAGAATCCTTTCGAGGAAATGCAAAAGCAACTTCAGGAGATGTTGCGCAACCAGAACATGAATCCCTTTTTCTCGCCTGGCGCGGGCGTAAAGAGCACCGAAGCCAAGCCCCAGGATAGCGGCGACGAAGACGAAGACAAGCGACAGGAGGAAATCCTGCGCCGGATCCGCGATTTCAATCGTAAACCCCGTGAAATCAAGGAATACCTCGATCGTTTCGTCATCCAGCAAAACGAGGCGAAAAAGGTCCTTTCGGTCGCCATTTGTGACCACTACAACCACGTGCGCCAGTGCCTGGAGAATCCCGCCCTGGGTAAGAAGGAATACGCCAAACAAAACATCCTGCTGCTGGGGCCGACCGGAGTCGGTAAAACCTACCTGATGCGTTGTATCGCGCGACTCATCGGAGTGCCCTTCGTTAAAGCCGACGCCACCAAATTCTCCGAAACGGGATACGTCGGACACGACGTCGAAGACCTGGTCCGGGATCTGGTTAAAGCGGCCGAGGGCAACGTGGACCTCGCCGAATACGGAATCATATATATTGATGAAATCGACAAGATCGCGGGACAAAATACCGCCGGAGGTCGTGATGTTTCAGGGCGAGGGGTGCAGATCAATCTGCTCAAACTGATGGAGGAGAGCGAGGTCAACCGCAACAGCCAGACGGACATCATGGGGCAGATGCAGGCCATGATGGAGATGCAGCGCGGCGGCAAGGTGAGCCGAAGGACCATCAACACCCGACACATCCTTTTTATCGTCAGCGGCGCCTTCGGCACGCTGGGGGAAAACATCAAGAAACGGGTTGAAAGCGGCCGTATCGGATTCGCCCAACCCGGCGGTTCCACCGAACGCGTCCCGGCGGAATACCTGTCGGAAGCCAGCACCACGGACTTTATCGACTACGGTTTCGAGCCGGAGTTCATCGGACGGCTGCCGGTAAGGATCGCCTGTTCGCCGCTCAGCCAATCCGACCTGGAGCAGATTCTGCTTCAGTCCGAGGGCAGCATCCTCGAGCAGTACAAAACCGATTTCCGCGGCTTCGGCATCGAATGCGAGATCACCCCCGCCGCCATCAAGGAAATCGCGGCCCGGGCCGACAGCGAAAAAACGGGCGCCCGGGGATTGATGACGGTCCTGGAAAAGATCTTTCGCAATCACAAATACGAGTTGCCATCGACTTCCATCAAAAAGGTGGTCATCGACGCCGACACGGTCAGCGATCCGGCCGGCGGCCTGAAACAACTCCTGCAGGGAAACGAATCCTCCCAGCGGAATCTGCTCCGCGACGAGGTTCGGCGATTCGGTGAACGCTTTTTGCAGAAACACGGCATGGAGTTGGAATTCGATGAGGACGCCCTTGACGTCCTGGTCGAAGAGAGCCTCCAGGCTGACAAGACCGTGCGCACTCTCTGCGAGGACCGGTTTCGTGATTTTCAACACGGTCTCAAGCTGATCGCCCGCAATACCGGCCAGACGCGTTTCACCATCAACGCCGAAGCCGCGCGCAATCCAGACCGTGAACTGTCTCAGTGGGTCCTGCAAAGCTACCGGCATTCCGGAAACGCCAAACCGGATCAGTCCGCGGAATGAGAACGGCCGGACAACCCGAGAAGTCCTGCGGGAGATGAGCGACCCCCATTCTCAGGATGACGAAATCGCGGCGCGTTCCGCTCCCGACCCGGAAGCGGTAAGCGCCATGTTCGGCCGGATAGCCGGGCGTTACGATCTGGTTAACCATCTCCTGACCGGTGGAATCGATATCCGCTGGCGGCGTGCTTTGGTGCGCGCGGTGAAAGCCGCCTCCCCTTCCATCGCCGTCGACCTGGCGACTGGCAGCGGCGACGTCGCCTTCGCCCTGCGCCGCGCGCTGCCGGGCGAGGCCGAGATCATCGGTCTCGATTTCTGCCGGCCCATGCTGGACAAAGCGGAAGAGAAAAAGGCCGCCGCGGGAAAAGCCGTCCAGAATCTTTCGTTCGGATTTGGAGACATTCTCGACTTGCCCTTGCCGGACGATCACGCCGACGCCGTCACCATTTCTTTTGGCCTCAGAAACCTGGCCGACCGTGCCTGCGGCCTCGGGGAGATGCGGCGCATCCTGAAAAAGGGCGGACACCTCTTCATACTGGAATTCACCCAGCCCGCCCGGTGGATTCGACCGTTTTACTTCCCGTATCTACGGCACATCCTTCCCCAACTCGCCGGCCGAATCAGCGGCGACGTCTCCGCCTACCGTTATCTCAATACCTCGATCGAAGGGTTTCCGTCCAAGGAAAGCATCACCCGGGAAATTGAAGAGGCAGGCTTTCAGGATGTTCGGGTGCGGCCCATGACCGGCAGCATCGTGACCCTGCACCAGGCGACCAAAATCGATTGAAGGCCCTCCTGGAGAATAATTTTAAATTTGAGATTTGAAAACCCGTTCACCGGTCCAGCAAAGAAAACAGGACTCCCTGAATCCAGCCGTTGGCGGCCGACAGTGAACGGCCATCCGTTATCTCGGCCGTTTTGATGACCTCCCGAACCAATTCAGGAGCATCGCCCGGATACCAGTAGAACCAATAGGGAAAGAGCCCCCGCTCCCCCGCGGCCGCGGCCAGGGGAAGAAATCCGTCACAGACAATGGTGGCGAATCGGCTGCCCGGGACGGAACCGGCCGCCACATACTCCTCCAGGCGCCGGTGGCGGGCGGGAAGTTCGTAATCACGACGAAAAGAACCGGCCAGGCTCAACAGCTCGCCGGGGCGACGGGGCTCGGCGCCAGAGCGAGGCCATGATGAAATTTCGCTCCGCAGACGGTCCGGCCAATCGGGTCGCTTCTTCGCCCAAACGAGGTATTGGCGAATTCTCACCACCGGATGGTTGGCCGGCCGCAACCCATCGCGCGTCCAGGTGTCCGGCACGGCTCCGACCAGGGCTTCCGGCCGGGGCCGTCGTTCGGCCATCTGTTCCAGAGGAAAGCGGGCGGCCAGGGACAACATCGGCCCGCGGTTTACCCGGTAACCGAGGCATTCCAGGGCGGTGTGATGACAGGCATCCTTCCAGCCGAGCGCCTTGAGCCGGACATCGGCGAAGCAAACCTTTTGTTCCCAACGTTTCCACGCCTGCCCGAGCAGACGTTCCCGCCTTTCATCAAGCGGAATGGCCAGCAGACGTTCCATTAACCGATCCCGCCGAGGCTCCAGTTCCCCGGAAAGGGCATCGTCCATGGCGTATTCCTCCAGATCGTGATGCAGACGGTCCAGCAGTGCGAAGCAGGGCAAGGATTTGCCGCGGGAACTGCGGGCGGGCAAATCGCCCGGGGCCGGAGGAAAGAGCACCACATGCAACACAACGTCGTTATAGCCATCGTCGGTATCGTGCCCGTGCCGGCGCCAATCCGCCTGACGAAAATGCACCTCGACATCTCCGCACAGCGGTTGGCCATCCAACATTAGCAACGCACGCCGAAAATCCGGACCTCCCAGTCGATTCCACTCCCCCGGATGCCGGATAACCAGACTTTGCCCATCCGCGGTGGTCAACCCATCCTGCTGGAACAACCCCCGGGCCCAAATCTTTTGCAACAAGAGTTCGGATACCGTGTAGGGGCCGTAGAGTCCTTGAAATTCCGCGACTTCGGGTGCAGTCATGGCAATGGCAAACGAATAAGCGCAACCGGGGACCGGAGCAATATTATTTCCTCCATTTGCGTTCCACCAGGGATTGGCGCCGACCCAAGTCCCGCGCGAGTTTTTGTTGGCAGCGCGCGATCCAGTCACGCAACCCCTCCGGATCCAATGCAAAAGCCCCCAACGCCTGTACGGTTTCGCGTTCGAGGTTGTCCCGGGTGACGACATGGATTGAGTCCCGATTCTCCGCCACTTCGACCATGCGTTCGATCACCGCGTCGGCTGACATGCCCGCCGGCGAAAAAACCACGGAAAAAGTCAAATCTTCACCCGGTCGTTCGACCTCGATATTGTGCCCCTTGCCGTCGAACATCAGGGTGACTCGCACCGCGTCGACATCGTGAATGACACGCACCGCCTCGGTGAGGCGTTCCCGAGCCACCGCACCTCCGCCCTGGAGATGAGGTTTCAGTTCCGGCCATTGATGGATTACGTTGTACCCATCGATAATCAGATGCCGCCTGTAGGGTCGGTCAGTCACCCTGCCAAAGTCCCCGTTCACCTTCGGAATGGCAATGCCGGGCACAAAAAAAGTTCCGCCGGCGGTTGCCGGCGGAACTACCAAAAAATAAATCGTTCCGACTCAGTTCGCGTATTTCATGGAACAGCCATAGGGGCGGGTCCGCGGCGTCGCCACTTCTTCCCCGTTCATGGCAGCGGTCAATGCCGATACAACATAGTTTTCAGCGTCCGCGATGTCCTCCGACCGGCTGGATGAATTGCTGTCGATCGCTCCGTTGTAGATGAGTACCCCGTCCGGATTGATGACGTACATATGAGGAGTCACCCTGGCATCGTACGATTTGCCAACGACGCCGTCATGATCGAGCAATATGGCCGTGGGATGGGCTTCCAGGTCCACAATGCTCTGATTCGCCTGCTCGGCGGTCATGTGCCCCTGCAGTCCGGGCGCGGAAGAGTTCATGGTCAGCCAGATCACACCTTGATCGGTGTACTCCTTTTGCAGGCGCTGCATTTCGCCTACCTGGTAGAACTTCCTAACAAACGGGCAACCGTGGTTGACCCATTCCAGGACCACGAACTTGCCTTCGAAATCCGAAAGAGAGACGTCGTTACCGTTGGAACATTTCAAGGTGAAATCGGGAGCCGGCTCTCCGATTTCAGCGCCGCTCAAAGTGGCGGACGCGGTAAAGGTGATGGCCAGGGAGGCGAATAAGGCAGTCAGTTTTTTCATAGTGTCTTCAGTTTTTCGTTTTCAGTATTAATAAATCTCACGCCACTTATTAAACACGCAGAGGCGACATTTGTTGCACTTATCGCGCGAAAATATCTAGAAAAGCCAGCCCGTTGACTCCCCGTCTTCCCCTGAAACCACCAGCACGCCGCGCAATCGCTCAAGCCCGGCCGGGCTCGCTTCCAGCGGAATGGACAGCACCTGATCCGGCTCGAACGATGCCTCTCCCGACCACGATTCCACCGGATTGGAGTGCCCGGTGAGCACTCCCGCGTCGGGCAAGGGAAAAAACTCCAGTTTTGATCCTTCAGGAACCTCGGCCAGAAGCAGGTACAACGTGTTTCCGTCTCTCTTCCAATCTGTTCTCAATCCGTTCTCCGGGTCGAGCGCCAGCCTTCGCGGTAACCGCTGCCGGTATTCGGCAAAGCGTTCGCGGTTCACCGGCACGAGTTCATCGGCCACCGGAAGAGTCAAGCTGAGTTCAGCCTCGCCGGGAATGCAGCTTTCACGACAGACCAACCAATCGGCCGAAGCCTTGAGGGTGACCTCGTCCAGATCCAGCCCGGGAGCCACAAACAGGCGCGCAAGGAGAACCACTTCGTCCTTAAAGGCGTAGACCTGCAAATTTCCTGGCTCAACCAGGCGCTGCGGCACCGGCCACTGCATGGGACCGACACGAATCCCTTCCGGAACGTCCCAAACGACACGAGCCGGTATGCCGGAATCACCGGGGTTCTCCCAGTAGGTATGCCATCCATCGGCAATGGAAAGCCGAATGGCGACCGTCACCGGCTGGCCGGGCACCAGAGTTTCGCTGTCCGCCAGAATGCTGGGCTCGATCAGATTGACCCCTTCATACTCCTGACCGTACACGAGGCCATAGAAAGCAAAAAGGGAGGCAAGGCAAAGGGCACGCAACTTCATCATGTGATGAACCTTTGACGAAAACCCCGCTTTTGCAACCCCCGCCCCCAGTTTTCGCCCCTCGCCCCACGCCCCCCTTCAATAAGTGATCTGCAGACGGCGGGTAAGGCGCTGGTTTTCCTCCACGGAAATCACCCCGTCCTGTACCTTGTGCCACCCCTGTTCCCGCAAGGATTTCCAGCCGCCTCTTTGGGCGATACGGCGCAATTCACTGGTTTTTATCCCGGGTTCAAGCGCGTCCATTACCGCTTCGTCGAGCAGGAAAAACTCGTAAATCGCCACTCGTCCCCGATAACCGCGGTCGTTACACTCGACGCAACCGTAGCCGACCGAGGCCCGCACCGCATCGGGTTTGATTCCCAGGACCGCCGCCATTTCCTCGCGAGCCTGAGCCGGGATGTCGGTATCTTCGCGTTGGCAATGACGGCAGATGCGTCGAGCCAGGCGCTGGGCGATACTGCACACCAGGGTCGAACCAATGAGGAATGGCTCCACACGCATTTCCAGCAACCGGGTCACGGTGCTCACGCTGTCGTTGGTGTGCAGGGTCGAGAAGACCAGGTGGCCCGTCTGCGCCGAACGAATGGCGATTTCCGCCGTTTCCTGGTCGCGGATCTCCCCGATGAGAATGACATCGGGATCGTGCCGGAGGACCGACCGCAGACAGCTGGAAAAATCGAGGCCGACCTCCGGCCGAATTTGTATCTGCGAAATGCCCTCCAGTTTGTATTCAACGGGATTTTCGATGGTGACGATTTTCCGCCCTTCGTCGTTGGCGTGGGCAAGCAAAGCATAAAGAGTTGTTGTCTTTCCACTTCCCGTCGGACCGGTCAGAAGCACCATTCCCTGGGGGAGTTGGGTAATGTCTTCCAGGATGCGCATCTGGTCGCGTTCCATGCCAAGCTGTTCGAGATCCATGAACATGCTCTCGCGCCCGAGAATGCGGAGGCAGACCGCTTCGCCGAAGGTGGTGGGAATGATGGAAACGCGAAGATCGTAGGCGTCGGAACTGGTCTTCATCGAAATCCGGCCGTCGTGGGGAACGCGTTTTTCCGTAATGTTCAGACCGGCCATCACCTTGAGACGCGAAATGATCGTGGGATACAACTGGCGCAACCCGGGGGGTACCGGAATCGTTTGCAGCACTCCGTCAATGCGGTAACGCAACCGAATACTCGCGGTGTAGGGCTCGATATGGACGTCGGTGGCGCCCAAGCGCAGAGCCTCCATCAGGATCTGATTGACGAATCGCGAAATCGAGATGTCCAGTTCGCCCTGTTCCTCCGAGGCATCGACATCGAAGGTGATCTCCTGATTCAGATCGGGCAGAGACTCGTCGTGGCGCAGGTGCTGAATCGTCTCCGCGCCCAACCCGTAGTTCTTTTTGATAAAGGCGTGGATCCCGCTCGGAGTGGCCAAAACCGCCCGGATGCGATAACCGATCAACAGGCGGAGATTGCCCATCTCGCTCAAATCGGGTGGGTCGGAAAACGCCAGCGTAATCACGCCTCCTTCGAATCGCACCGGCGCCAGACGGTAGTGAAGAACCAGCTTGATAGGGACCAGTTCCAGCACGGAGCGGTCCACGGAAATGTTCTCCGGTTCAACGAATTCCAACCCGTGGAACTGGGCCGATACGCGGTAGGCGGTTTCCTCGGAAACCAGGTTCAACTCGGTCAGGGCGCGCACCAGCGGCGTGCGTTGGCGGAGAGATCGCCGGCGGGCCATTTCCAGCTGATCCGCCGTGATTTCACCCTTCTCCAAAAGGAGGGCGCCTATGTCGCGTCCGCCTGCCATGGGTTCACCGGCCGTTCGAATCCACCGGGATCTCCAGTATCCCGGTTTGATTAAAGCCGATTTCCAACCTCTCACCCGAATCGTCTTCCATGATCACTCGCAGGGAATCAAAGTCAGTGACCCTCCAGACGTCAACCACTTGCATTCCCTCCTCACCAATCAACGTGGTCCCGTTCTTTGTGAGGTACACTTGATCGTTACCGACACTCCCGCGCAGGAAACCGACATAGCGGATTTCAACCCGGCGAGGCGGAGGCGGTGGCTCCTCTACTTCCTCCGGTTCTTCCGGCTCTTCCGGTTCCTCCGGCTCGGGAGGCTCCTCGGGTACGGGTTCAGGTTCCCGGTAAATATTGTAAAACGGATTTCCCCCGGCCGTGAGACGACTGACCTCCAGCGGGAGGCGGCCAAAGAATTCGATCAAGTCCGATTCCTGAGGCGAAAGCCGCTCCGGGACATCGTGGCCTTCCGAAGTGACAGCGATGCTCTGTACCGGCCCGGCGGACCGTTGGGACCACAGGAGCCCGACAATCAGTGTTATCGCAACAAAGAGCAATAAGACCGGTGCAATCAGAATCTTCCAGGGATGTTTCACAGGTTCAATGGATTCTGAGGAAGCTCTTGATTGAAAGATCGGCAATCACCTCGTCGGGTTCGCGCAGGTCCTTTTTCCGCAACAAAAACCGGTCGATAAAAAGTGGACGCTTGCCGGGATAGATCTCAGGCATTCCAGCGGCCTCCACTTGCGCCGCATCCATCGCCAGGAAAAGAAAAAATGGCTGCAACGCGTCCATTCGCCCCGTAAGCCGAATGGTCACTCCGACCTCTTCGTACAACTCCGCGTCCTCTCCCACAACCACCCGGATCCGCGGCAAACTGAGTGATTCGACGGCACTCACCCCATTCTCCATCGCACCGCGCAGCACCTGATGGGCCAGCGCCAACTGCGCCCAAAGGCGATAGTCGCGTGTTTGTCCGACGTACTCGGGAAGGGATTCGGTAACTCCGGGATTCAAGGAAACCCCGCGCTCGGCGGCCAGCACCCTGAGTTGGGACACCACACTGTTTCGTTCGCGATCAAATTCAAAGTACTGAAACGGGGCGTTAATCCGGTCCCTGATAAACGGATCGTTTTCCAGGGTCCAACCTTCCGTTCCGTTCTCATTCTTCAGCAAACGGATTTCACCTTCGACGGTCCGAAGATTCGCCATGATCCATTCCTGCTCCACTCCATACCCCCGCTCTTCCAGAATGCCGAGAGTCTCCTTGAGATCATTCGCCAACTCACGCTTTTCACGGGTCAGCGGCAAATAGACGAAAAGAAACGCCAGCAGCACGACCACGCCAAAAAGCAGGATGGTCTTCTCGTAGGTTTTTCTTTCGGTAAAAAGGTTCATCTTGTCCGGTCGAATCAAGGGCGAGGAAACAGCAATTGCGATCGGGTCCCATTCCCCTGGGAAAGATCCCCCAGTCCGTGCTGGAACGGTTCCAACTCCAGGGTGAGTGTGTAGGTGTATTCCGGAAGGGTGGCCTGTGACGGAACCCTCAACCGCCGTTGGCCCGCCGGAAGTTTGTCGACCCCGCTTAGAAAATCAGCGACACGAAGTCCGCTCACTACCTCGCCAAGCGCCGAATCCTCCGCCAACTCCTCCTCGCCGGGCACACAAAGCTCAACGATAAAACCGGGCGACCGACCGACCAGCTCTGAAAGCGAGATCGTCTCAGAGGTAACTCGCGGAGCAGCAACGCCGGTTCCTTCTCCAAAATAACTGTCGTCATCGGAAAAAAGCACAAACCAATATTCCTCTCTCTCACTGAGCCCGCGCAGAAAGGCCAGCGTCTCGAGGAAATCCCGGGTGAGTTTCTTCCGGTGCAACACCGGAAGCGTCTCGTAATAGATCCGGCGTCTCAGCTCGCGTTGGGAATCGACTTCATTGGCGAGTCGAACCGCCTCGCGCGCGCTCTCGAGATCCGCACGGCCTACCCTGATCTCCTCCCGCAAATTCTCAGCTCCCCGGAATACGAGAAAAAAAGCCAGCACGAAACACAAGGCGCAAACCCAGTAGAGAGCATGGACCTTGCGCTCGAATCCGCGTGCCCGGCGCAAATCGGTCGGCAACAGGTTTACCGGACAGGGACCCTTGCGAAACGAACCCAACGCGGCGCCATAGGCCACCGCATAGTCCGCCGCCCCGCCATCCGGCAGATCTTTCGACAACTGGGGCCAATCGCAAATCTCGCGTTCCCATTGGCCGGCGAGGTGACGGCGCAGCCCCGGCTGTCGTGAACCTCCGCCGGAAAGCCAGCACGGCAGGTAACGGTAATGATTGACATCAAGCCCCTGCTCCCGGCTCCACTCGAGCACGACTTCATCGATCTCCTCACGCCAGCGGCCCAGGACCCGCCCAAGCATCTCGGTGGGCCGGCCCTCGGCAAAAACATCGGACTCGTGCTTGAGTGACTCCGCCCGATCATAATCCACCCCCAAATCGTCGGAGATCGCCTCGGTGACATGCTCCCCGCCCAGCGCGACATTGGTGGCGAACACACCCTGGCCTCCTTCGACGATGGCGACGGTGGTCGAGGTCTCCCCGATTTCCAGGAGCAATCCTTCCTTGCCGCCCGGATTGAGGGTGGTGAACGCGTTGATCAGTGAATTGGCCGGAGTGGTGACCGCGGAAATCTGGCACTCTTGATGGCGTAGCGGTTCAATCTGTTCCTCGACTTCGTTCTCCCGCGCGATGGTCACCCAGTAAGGCGCCTGAAACCGGGCAAAGGGACGCATGGGCACAAAATCGTAAAGTATGGCCCGTTCACTTAAACCACTGAGGTTCCGCGTCTCCTCCCGGATTGCACGGCGCACATTGTGGGGCCACTTGCCCCCCATCTCCATGAGTTGCGAAATGGTGCTCGATTGCCGCACAAGGAGGGTCACCGGCACATCGCCGAAGGCTTCCAGCATGCGAGACAGGTAACGACCGATTTCGTCGGCGTTCAGCAGACCTTCATCCCGGAGATTGACCGTAAGCGCATGCAACACCCTAATGCCGCCGCCGGAACGCTCCGCCAGCAGAACCTTAATCGCGCTGCCACCGTGATCGATAACCAGGGAACGTTGTCCCCTGAAAATCCTGGCCATCAAGCCCGCCGAACGGGTTTTCCCAATACTGATCATCCTTAAAAGCTGCCGCCCCTTCCCCGGCCTACCACAGGGAAGTCTGCTGAATGAATTCACCGCTCTCGGAGAGCAGAGTGGCAGTCACAAAAATTAGGAGGTACCGCGGCTGCTCGAATTCAGTCTGCCGCCGGAACGCCGCGCCGATAATCGGCAGATTTCCCAAAATCGGCACCGCCTCGGTGAAGGTGGTTTGCACATTTTCCATGACTCCACCCATCACAACGGTCTCACCGGAGCGGACGACCACCCGGGTGGACAGTTCCTGGTCCCGCGATTCCGGCAGGCGAATTTCGAAGTCCTTGATCACGTTGCCAAACTCATCAAAGTCACTCACCGTGGCAAAAGTCACGAGCTCAACGTCCTGCTTCACCTTCGGATTCAAAGCCAGCATTATACTTTCCCCGTCACCTCCGATGCTGGCCAGAACATCGAGGGAAACGCCCGAACGCAATTCGGTCGGCCGGCCCTTGGGAACCAGCGTGGAACTCGACCGCCGCTCCAGGATCTGTTGCGACACCTCGTACTCTTCATAATAAAACTGCCGTTTGCCGTCGGAAATGGTGGCGGGCCGGTTATTGACCACCGTCAGGCGGGGGGAACTGAGCGTCTGGCTCTCCCCGCTTTGTTCCAGCGCGGTCAAGGTTGCGTTTAGGTTCCGAACCGACAACACGTTGGTGAACGTCCTCGCCAATCCGCGACCGACGTCGGTGCCAAAGCCGGTGAAGTCTTCCGGGGTTCTCCGGTCGGCGCGAGGGTCGCCGGTGGTTTCCCAGATCGTACCCAGTTGCAGAAAGGCGGCCTCGGTAACGGTGACAAAACGGGCCTCGATCAAAACCTGTTGAACCGGTTGATCGAACTGCTCGATTATCCGCTCCAGGGTTCTTAGCTGCAACGGGGTGCCGGTGGCCACGATCAGGTTTCGCTCAAAATCAATCATGTAATCCGACCCCTGGAAAAACCTTTCGATCGCCTGCTGGATGGCCGGCTCGTTGGGGGCGTTGTCCCGGACGAACTTCTCGATTTGCTGGGTTTCGATGGTGACCTGGTCGTCACCCCGACCCCGGGTTTCCCGCCGTATTTCGGCAGCCCCGAATTCCGCCGGCATAATGAACCCCCGGCGAAGGCGGTAAAAACGCGTTTCCTCGAGGCGATTCGTGTTGGCTGCGCCGTCAACGATCCAGACCAGATTCGGTCCCACGTGGAAGTGGATGTCGAAATTACGGGAGACGTAATCGAGAAACTCGGACATCGACACGTCTTCCATGCGAACACTCAGCGTCTGCGCGAACGCGGCCAGGTTGCGGTCGGCGACAAAATTGATGTTCTCCGATCGCCCCATGGTGAAGATGATTTCTTCGAGGGTTACATTATCCAACTGAATGCTCACCTTTCTACCGAGGACTTCCTCCATGGCGCGGGGAGCGCGATCAAAGTCATATAATGGACCCTGACGCTCAATCACCCGGTTAAAGGATGACGGCACCAGGGGCTGGCGGCTGAGTTCGTCCAGAGTGTTGCGGAGATCGGTCGGCAGGCTCAATCCGCGCGAACGCCGGTCGAAAAGAATGTTCCTCACACTGGGAGAAAACCGGGAATCCTGTGCTTCAATATCGCGGAGTTCCTCCTCCAGCGCCTTTTGCTGGCGCCGCTGGTTCTCCATTACCACCCAGTTGTGAATCCTTTCGATCTCGGGATCTTCCGGATCGAGCGCATGCAGTGCCGCCGCCTGCGCCTGAGCCGCATCCCACTCGTTACGCCTCACCAGCGAGAGCACTTCGCGGATCTCATCGTCGTACCGGTCGCTCACCCGCTGGCCCATCGCCCGATCCCCTCCCCGGGAAGGATCGTCACCGCGGTCCTGGGTGTGTTGGCAACCGGCAAGGACAAAAGCTCCGCAGGCCCAAATCGACACACCACGCTTAAATAAACCGCTCATTCCAGGCATCAAAGAGTCATCCACGAAAAAAAACAACCTAAAGCGAGAGCCTAACGGCCAAATCGCCGCCATCAAGAATCATCGAACGAATTCTTTGCCGGAAAAATTTCCTTTAAACCCAATCCATCCCGGCGCATATAATTCAATCCTTTATGGATACGCTCAAATTCGCCGTATTGCCCGGAGACGGGATCGGACCTGAAGTTATGGCGGTCGCCCTGGCCGTCCTGGAACGCGCCGCCGAGTCAGAAGGCCTTCGACTGGAAGCGTCAGAAGCCGACGCCGGCGGCATCGCCATCGATCGTCATGGCAGCGCTCTCCCGGCGGAAACCCTTGAGACCTGCACCCAAAGCGACGCCATTCTGTTCGGCTCCGTCGGCGGCCCGAAATGGGAGTCCCTTCCCCCCAAAGAACAGCCGGAACGCGCCGCCCTGCTGCCGCTGAGGAAACATTTCTCCCTTTTTGCCAACATCCGCCCGGGTTTGCTTTACCCGGAACTGGTGGACGCCTCTCCGCTGAAAAAGGAAAGAATTCCCGACGGCATCGACCTGGTCTGCATTCGCGAACTTACCGGCGGCATCTATTTCGGTCAGCCCAAGGCCACCAGGGATTTGCCCGACGGCGACCGGGAGGCCATCGACACCATGGTTTACCGCCAGAGCGAAGTCGAACGCATCACCGAGGTCGCCATAACCACCGCCCGCGGACGCAAAAACCGGATTTGCTCGGTGGACAAAGCCAACGTCCTGGAAACCTCGGTCCTCTGGCGGCAAACAGTAACCGACTACCTGGCGGCCAAGGCCCCGGAGATCGAACTGACCCACATGTACGTGGATAATGCCGCCATGCAACTGGCGCGCGATCCGAACCAGTTCGATGTCATTCTGACTGAAAACATGTTCGGCGACATTCTTTCCGACGAAATGGCCGTGGTGTGCGGCTCACTCGGAATGTTGTCCTCCGCCAGCCTGGGTACCGGAAGCAATCGTCACGGGCACCGCTTCGGTCTCTACGAACCCGCCGGGGGAACCGCTCCCGATATCGCCGGCAAAAACCTGGCCAATCCCTGCGCCCAGGTCCTTTCCGCCGCCATGATGCTGCGTTTCAGTTTCGGACTCGAAGCCCTGGCCGACCGCATCGAAGCCGCGGTGCGGAAAACCGTAACCTCCGGCACCCGCACCGGCGACATCGCCTTCGGGGGCCAAAGTGTCGGCACCCGCGAAATGGGTGAAGCGATAATCCGGAACCTTTAAAATGACTTCCCAGGAAATCCGCCAATCCTTTCTCGATTTCTTCGCGGCCCGCGGACACAAGATCGTGCCTTCGGCGTCCCTGCTGCCGACGGCCCCCAACCTCCTGTTCACCAACGCCGGAATGAATCCGTTCGTGCCCTATTTCCTGGGCGAGCGCACCGCTCCGGATCCACGGGTGGCCGACACCCAGAAATGCATCCGCGCCGGGGGAAAACACAACGACCTGGAGGATGTCGGGTTCGACAGTTACCACCACACCTTCTTCGAGATGCTGGGGAACTGGTCGTTCGGGGACTACTTTAAAGCGGAAGCGATTGCCTGGGCCTGGGAACTGCTCACCGAAGGTTGGGGATTCCCCAAGGAACGCCTCTACGCCACAGTCTATAAACCCGGCCCCGGCGATCCCGCCGATTTCGACCAGGAAGCCTACGATCACTGGAAGGCCATTTTCACCGCCGCCGGACTGAACCCGGAGGTCCATATTCGGTACGGCAACAAGGCCGACAACTTCTGGATGATGGGCGACACCGGCCCCTGCGGGCCGTGCAGCGAAATCCACATCGACCTCACCCCCGGCGGCGACACCGGCGGCGAACTGGTCAATCAGGACTCCCCCTGGTGCATGGAGATCTGGAACCTGGTCTTCATTCAATTCAACGCCGACAGCCAGGGCAACTTCACCCCGCTGGCCGCCAAACACGTGGACACCGGCATGGGGTTCGAGCGCATCGCGGGAATTCTCGCCGCCACCAAAAACTTCACCGATTTTTCCCGGCCCCCCTCCAACTACGAAAGCGATCTTTTCACCTCGATCTTCGAACGAATCGTCGATCTCTCAGGCAAACGTTACCTGGGAACCCTGCCCGAATCGCGCGAGGGCGGCCTTTCCGAACAGGAGTCCGACGACGTCGCCTTCCGCGTCCTGGCCGACCACATTCGCACCCTCTCCTGCTCCATCGCCGACGGCATCCTTCCCGGCAACGAGGGGCGCAACTACGTGCTGCGCCGCATCCTCCGCCGGGCCGTCCACTTCGGCCGGCGACTTGGAATGGAGGCCGGTTTCTTCGAAAAACTGATCGACCCGGTGGTGGACAAACTGGGCGAAACCTTCCCCGAACTGCGGCGGCAGGAGGAAGTCATCCGCAAGGTTATTCGGGCCGAAGAGGATACCTTCAGCCGCACCCTCGATCGCGGCATGCAGCTTTTCCAGGGCATCGCCGACCAGGCGGACGGAACCATCTCCGGTCGCGACGCCTTTACGCTCTACGACACCTACGGGTTCCCCCTCGATCTGACCCAGATCCTGGCGCGCGAACGCGGCCTGGCCGTGGACACGGCGGGATTTGAAGCGGAAATGGACCAACAGCGGAAACGCGCCCGCGCCGCCCAGAAGAAAACCGAAATCAAAGTGGCCACCGGCGACGACTCCGCCGGCGCCACCCCGTTCACCGGCTACGAAATCGATTCCGCCGGCCCGTTCGAGGTCAACGTGGTCGACGTAATCCGGCAGGACGGAGAAACCTGGCTGGTCTTCGATCAAACGCCTTTCTACGCCGAAATGGGGGGACAGCTCGGCGACATCGGAACCCTGCGCGCCGGCAATCTCACCCTGCGGCTCACGGACACCCGCAAGGATTCGGCCGGACGATTCCTTCACCGCGCCGATTCCGAGGTCCCCGCTGATCTCGCCGGTCAACGCGCCCAAGTCAACCTCGATCTCGACCGGCGCCGAGCCATCGAGAGGCACCACTCCGCCACCCACCTGCTCCATCACGCCCTGCGGAATATCGTCGGCACGCACGTCCACCAGGCCGGCTCGCTGGTCGCTCCCGACCGGCTGCGCTTCGACTTCTCCCATTTCGAGCCGGTGACCCCGGAGCAGATTCGCGAGATCGAATCGATCGTGAATCGATGCATCCTCGGGAACAGTCCGGTGCAGGCCTATGAGATCGACTTCGCCGACAAACCCGACGACATCATCGCCTTTTTCGGGGAAAAATACGGCGAACGCGTGCGGGTGGTCGATATCGGCGGTTATTCCAAAGAGCTTTGCGGCGGCACTCATGTGGGCGCCACCGGCGAGATCGGTCCGTTCAAGATCACCGCCGAAAGCGGCATCGCCGCCGGCACCCGGCGACTGGAAGCCGTAGCCGGCGACCCCGCCTGGCAGCTCCTGAGTGAAAGTCACGCCCTGTTACAGAACCTCTCCCGTCGTCTCTCCTGCCGGCCGGACGAACTCGAATCCCGACTGGAACACCTTCGCGCCGAAACCGAAAGCCTCGAAAAGGAAGTCCGCAGGAATCGTCAACGTGAAGCCGCCGCCCAGGCCGGCGATCTGGCCGCCGGTGCAAATGATCGCAACGGTCTCAAAACCGTGTCCGCCAAAGTGGACGCCGGCTCGCCGGACGAACTCCGCTCTTTGGGCATGCAGGTCCTCGGCGAACTCCGGGAAGGCATCGTTGTTCTCGGCGCAGCCTTCGGCGAAAAAACCACTCTGGTCGCCTTCGCCTCCAAGGAGGCCGTCAAGGCGGGTCACCGCGCCGGCGACATTATCCGGGAACTCGCCCCCCAACTCGGCGGCAAAGGCGGCGGCAAACCCGACTTCGCCATGGGCGGGGGCAAACATCCGGAGAAACTGGCGGCCGTCCTGCAAGCATGGAACTCGCGAACCTAGTGTAGCCCGCATGCCACTCGGTTAAGGCGAATGCCACTCAGTCAAGCGAGTTCATCATTTGATAAACCGAATCGAAATCGGAATCGCGTCTCTGCTTCCTGGATGCCCGCGCTCCCAAGCCGGCGGCCATGCGGGAGCATGGCCCTCCAGCGGAACAGCCGATGCGTTTAGATACACGCCTTCGATCCACCATCTTAAACAAGTACTAATCCGGTTAAGGTCCTCGGTCGTGGCATCTCGCCTTGCGGGATGACTCCGAAGCAAAATCGATCTTTAATTAGTGGTTTTCAAAAAACAATAAACGTCCGCACTTCTCACGCGGCCGCCGGCTCACTCACCGCCACGCGCTCTCCGGTCTGACGTGCCTCGCTTCCGGATGGCGATCCAGTATCGCGCGCAATTCGGCCACGACTTCAGGTTTTTCGTCGGCGATATTCCGGCGCTCGACCGGACCTTCGCCGTATTCGTAAAGCTCGATATCCGCGGTTTCCGGCGCTTCGCCGATTCGCTTCCATTCGACGAGACGGTAGTCGGCCGTCCGGATCGCGCGCCCCATACGTCCCCCGTGTCCGAAGCAGTGATAAGCGTAGTCACGCACCCGGGCCTCGGGATCCCGCAGGACCGGAACCAAGCTGACGCCGTCGATCGGTTGCGAGGTCTCACGCATCGGCACTCCGGCCAATTCGAGGAGCGTCGTCATTGTAAGTATTGTGACCGATATGGTACACCTTGCCCATCGCTTCGGCATGATATCCGTGATGCATGAATTGCTGGGGAAGCGTGATCGCATGCGGATAAAAATCCCGAAAGTTCCTGCCGAAATCGTAGATCCCGGTCGACGTGGAGCGGCTTCCCAGCATCAGGCTGTAGCGGGACGGAGCGCATACCGCCTGATTCGAATACGCCGACTCGAAACGCATGCCCATCGCGGCCAGCCGATCCATCTCCGGAGTGATAGCCGTCCCGTCGCCGTAGGCACCCAGGGCGGGTTTCCTCGGCTCGCCATCGAATTTCGTCGTACTTAACGAGCAAGTGAGCGTGCGCCATGTTGAACTCGGCAAGCTCATACCAGGAACCTTCAAATGGAACCTCGAACCGCCGTACAAGGCGTCCTTCAAGTGTGGGCTGCGATCCGGATTCACCGAGTTCGACCGCCGACGGTATGACCTCCCACGCCTCCTCCGGATTTCGATGATCGCCAAAGGGAGCCATTCCGAAAATCGACATGATGAATCGCCGGGCAATTGATTTCCGGCTTCACTCGTGCAGCCGGGGCCGTCAGGATTCAACCAAGATGGCTCGCAGAACCAATCTGATATTTGCGGGGAGTCTCGCTCCGTTCTTCCTCTGGTCGTGCCTCGCCACTGTCCTTTCCCCGGCATTACCTCTGACGGCCGGCGTCCTCCTGGCATCGCTCTGGGCGCTCGCGGTTGCAGGCGGAGGGTTCCACAGGCGCTTCGATTCCCTCTGGATCGGCGCCACCGCAGCCGGGATTGTCGTGATCGGCACGATCCACTTCACCCGCGCCCCGAGCGCCGCGCGCGCCTGGATCCCTGACCAGGAGAACGCGGTGCGGGTCTCGTTCATTGACGAAACCGTCATCATCGAAAACATCCGCAACCGGACGTTTGGCGAGGACGGCCAGATAACATTGCGCAACTGGGAATCGGATGCCTTCCCGATCGACGAAATCGAACGGGTCGATTTCGTGCACGAAATCCTCTCGCCCAGAGGCCTAGTGGCGCACGGATTTCTAACGTTTGCCTTCTCCGACGGCAGACACCTGGCAATCTCGGTCGAGGCCAGGCGACCGGCAGGTCAATCCTACCACCCACTTCCCGGCCTGTTCCGAAACTATGAACTGATCTACGTAATCGGGCGAGAAACCGACCTGATCGGCGAGCGTACGAACGTGCGCCGGAATCCGGTTTACCTTTACCCGATTCGGACCGCCCCGGAAAACGCCCGGGCTCTCTTTCGCTCCATGATTGAACGCGCTGACCACCTGTCGCGGCACCCCGAGTACTACAACTCCGTCACCAACAACTGCGTGACCAACATTCTCCTCCACGTCAACAAACTGACCGCCCGCCCGCTGCGAAACGACCTCCGAATCCTCTTCCCCGGACTCGCCGACAACGTGCTTCACGAACACGATCTCCTCGACTTCAACGGCGCGCGAGAGGAGGCCCGGGAACGCTTTCGCATCAACGACCGCAGCGATCCGATCATCACTCCCCGGGAATGGTCGCAACGAATTCGCGAGATCCAGTAGCAGTGACGATGTAAATCTTTCCGAGCGCACTGTAATCCGAATGGCACTCGGTTAAGGTGGTGGATCAAAGGAGCTTAGCTTGATCGCATCGGCCGTTCCCCTGGAGGGCGGCCATGCTCCCCAATGGCCGCCGGCACACGAGCGCGGGCATCCTGCCCCGCACCGGCGGCGAGCAGAGGATCGATTTCGATTTCGATTCGGTTTCTCAAACAATCAACCGATTAACCGAATCCCATTCACGCTAATCCAATTGTTCCCCGAAGGATTGATGACTGACGCCACCGCCGCATGGAACCCATTCCGGACGCACCCGCGGAGTTGATTCAATAGCAGGATTCTTCCCGAAACCAGCCTGACATTTCACAGTATTACCATTATCCCCGAACCGGCAACGAGCGCGACCTTTATAGCCACCTTTTGTGCACTATGGATTGGAGCAAGGCGGCTTCGCGGACGGAAGAAGCTTCGGAGCGAGTAAGGAGGCGCATAGGGGCGAGTCTTGCTCGATGAGAACTGGGTCACACGGAAGCACTCCTTCGTGGTGAAGCTTGGTTCCGGTTTTGGGGGCGTGCGTGGTTTGTCGGGCGGTTGGAGAAGCCTCGGCTCGACCGCGAAGTGAACGAACAGCGCCGGTTTCCAGTCCGCGAAAAGGATGGGCCGCCCCTCCCACTCCAGGAATGTGGCGCGAGCGTCTTCAGAAATTGTCGGAGGGGCCTCACAGGTCGTTTTCATGTTCCTAGCCCGTGGCGATCGCAATTGCCCCGAGCAAATAGGTGATGGTGAAACCGGTATAGGTCAGGATCAACAGGCAATGAATCACCGTTCGTCCAGGGCGGCCTTTCCAGTGACTCGGGCTGTAGTGAACGAACTGGAGAATGACCCGCGATCCCCAAAAGAGCGCGATCGACCCGCAAAGCCACTGCAGGGCGGGGTGGGCGCCAATCGCCATCTCGCCGGCGAACCGCCAGGTCAGCACCGCAAAGATCGCCATCGTCAGAGAAATATACCAGCCATGGATCTGAAAGACCTGGCGGAGGAGCAGGCTCATGTTTTTCACTTCCTCCTCCCAGTGAAGAATTCTGACAAGTCTCAGATTGATAATGGCGACACCCAACTGCAGGACGGCCACCGTCTGAAGCGAAAAGGTTAGATTTTCGATTGTATTCATTTCATTATACGGTTGGCAAAGGACAACAGGTCGCGTCACCCGAAGGGCTCCAGTTGAAGTGCCGCTGACGCATAGATCAGAACGATGAGGACGAAGAGAATCGTTAAAAGGTGGTATCCAAACCGGTGAATCGGCCGCGTGAGCATTGCTTTGGCATCGAAGATCCAGAACTGCACGCCGAGCCGGGCGGCCCAAAACAGAGCCACAAAGGCGGCGAATCCGCGCGCCAGCGGAGAGCCGGCGGCGATCTCTTCGAAGAACAGGGCCGAGAGAACGCCAAAGCCAACGATCGTCAGCACGATAAACCCGCCGTAAACCCAAAACAGGAGGCGCAGTTGCTCCGGAAGGCTGGCGAGATGTTCCTTCCACCCGAGGAGTCGCGGAGCCTGCGCGCTCGCGATCAGGATCAGGAAGTGAAGGGCTCCTCCAAGTAAGATTAGGATTTCGAGTTTCATAAGCTTTGGATGGTTTTGAGGAATGGAAGAACGACCCGTTCAATGAAGGCCGGATGGAAGAGCCAAAAAAGCGGTGCGGCCAAAACCGTCAGGGCAAAAACCCGCCCCCGAAGCCCTTCACCGAAACCAAGCCGCCTCCCGGCCGCAGACCGCTCCACGAGAAGTCCGATTCCCTGGACGAGAAAGTAGAGCGTCGGCAGGCCATAGCCGCCCCGGGACGGCGCCGAGATCACCAGATCATGCACCAGGCCCGAGATCAGGAAGACGAGCATCGTGCAGGACGCCGGACCGATCCGCCGCCAGAGCGGACGATAGACCAGGTCCCGAGAAAGGTCGCTGAAGGGACGGTTCCAGCGGCCGCCCCAGAAATCGGCCAGCGAGGTGGCTCGAAACGGGGTCTCCATCAGCGGACGAACCGGAACCCCCCTCAATTGCCAAAACAGGGTGAGGAGATGAAACAGTCCGAAGTGCAACACGAGAACGATCCCGGCCATTCCGAACCAAGCGGCCGCCAGTGGCCGGGCGCCTCCGATCGTTGGCACGATCGCCCCCAGGAGGAGGATCCCAGCCGTAAGTTTCGCGGCAGGAGCAAGCCATGCCTGAATCGGCGGACGCGGTGCCGACTTCGCTCGTTCCCTAAAAGGGCGAGGATCCATTCCCGGCCAAAAGAACAGGTAGGAGACGATTTTCCAGGAGGCCGTCCAGTTCCGAAAATGCCGGGCGAGCATCAGGAGTTTGCAGGCGAAAAAGATCCCGACCGCGAGAGCCCACATCATGATCCACGGTTCCAGGTGACGAGTCGTCGCGAAAGCGGCGATCGGCAGGAAGGCGGCCGCCGTTACCAAAATGGCCGGAAAAAATGAGCGCCGCATGGCGCAGACGACGCCGTAGCGATAATGGTTTGTCGCAACCCACCGGTAAAGAACGGCGCAGATCCGGCGGCCGCCACCTTGTTGCCTGTCTTGCGTGATCATAATAACAGGAATTTCAGAAATAACAGAAATAAAATTCGGTGATAAACCCGATAGGACTTCCTTTGGTTTGGCGTTACTCCGTTTCCTTCTTTTTCTTCTGAAACAGTCCGAGCAGACCGTCCCCGGTTTTGAGAAAACGGACCAGCAAGTTGGTCGGCCACTTGCTGATCTGGCCGTACCATCGGGAGGTGATGTTCATGAAGTCGTGAAGGTCCTGCAGACGATTGGCGGTATAGCGGCTTCCGTCCCCTTTTTCCTTCCGGGCCTCCTTCAGGCACTCTTCCAGCATCACCAGGGTGGGGTCGATCTCCCGTTTCTTGCGTTCATTCAGGATGATTCGAAACATGTCCCAAACATCCTCCAGCGACTCGAAGTGATCGCGGCGATCACTGAGGACATGGACCCGGCGAACGATGCCCCAGCCCATCAGTTCACGAAGCGAGTTGCTGACATTCGACCGCGCCACCTGGAGAGTGTTACTGATCTGTTCAGCATTGAGCGGATCCGGCGAAATGAAAAGCAAAGCATGGACCTGGGCCACCGTCCGGTTGATGCCCCAATGGGTCCCCATCTCTCCCCAGTGAAGGATGTAATGCTGCTGCGCGGGCGTAAGGTCTATTTTCTCCATTTCTGTAAGGACAGAAATCACGGAACATAATGAAGTCAAGAAAAAGATTTTTCCGTTCCTCACAAGGCCCAGGGCAAGAAACGGCTGTTCAGGCGGATCTCGGGCGACGATCCTGGGAGGGGGGGAGGATTGCCACCAATTGTTGGAGTTTGGGTCGAAATGACAAGCTCGGGCCGGTGAGGGGTCACGGAGATTTTGACCACAGATTGCTGGATTCCCACAGGCAGGTATGCCCGCGTTCCCAGTGATTCCGCCCCCTCGCTCCGGCTCCACTGCTCCAATACTTCCGCGCTCCTCGCCTCCTTGCGACGGTGGTTCGCCCGCTAAAGCAGGGCGCTACGGAAGATCCCCCACAACCAGCAACCATCAACCGGCGCCACACTCCCCTCTCCCTTATCCGTGTCCATCTGAGAAATCTGTGGTTGAGTTCTTGGTTCGAAGATCGGGGTTCCTGGTTCCGCGACGTTACCCTTCGTGCTTTTCGTGTCCTTCGTGGTGAAGCTTGGTTCCGGTTCTGGGGCGCGGGCAGTTTGCCCGCCGGTTGGAAGACGCCGTCTGAAGAGCGGCGCTACGGAGACGACGTCGCCGATTCCCCCGGTTCCCGCGGTCAGTTTCCAATGAAACTCCTGTACGGGTTTCGTCGCGCATCTCGGGCTTCCATTATTCCTTTTGCAATTTATGATTGCCGACTTGCGCATTGCCGACATCACCGTTCGCTTCCCGTACGATCCGGAAACCGGAGCTCTGGGGCTGATGCTTTTCCCTTCCGCGCTCAACGGATCGTTGAAGCCTCGTCGCAAGACCCTGGGCGGGCTTCCACACCTTCCTGGAACCCCGGGACCCCATGATGCGCCGGCCGCGAGCATCGATTCATTGGTGCAAATCAAACGACTCGGCGATCCCTATCCGGGCGCCTTTGTCCAGGGGCACAGCATGCGCAACAGCCCATCGGTGGACCGCTTCCGGTATGCGTCCCACGAAACCGTGACCGAAGGCAACCGCGCCACCCGGATCACCCGTCTGGAGGACTCCGCCGGCATCAACCTCGAACACCGCATCTCCTGGATCGAAGGCGAGTCCGCGATCGAGGTTTCCACCCTTTGCCACAATCGGTCCTCCCACCCGATCACCCTCGAAATGCTCAGCAGCTTTTCCCTGGGCGGAATCACCCCGTTCCATTCCGCCGACGCTCCCGGGCGCCTCAAAGTGCACCGCTTCCGATCCGTCTGGAGCGCGGAGGGACGCCTGGACACCCAATCAATCGAAGGCCTGCACCTGGAGCGTTCCTGGAGCGGGGCCGGAGCTTTCAGCGAGCGTTTCGGTCAGGTCGGCACCCTGCCGGTGCGACGCTGGTTCCCGTTTGTGGCCGTGGAGGACACCGAAGCGGGTGTCCTCTGGGGCGCGCAACTCGCCTGGGCGGGTTCCTGGCAGATGGAAGTTTTCCGCCAACACGACGACGTCTGCCTGTCCGGCGGCCTGGCCGACCGCGAGTTCGGGCACTGGATGAAAACCCTGGCGCCGGGCGAATCCCTCATCACTCCCCCCGCCTATATTTCCTGCGTCGCCGGCGACCTTGACGACCTTTGCGACCGAATGACCGCCGTACAGCAACGGTCTGCGGAAACGCATCCGGAGGTCGAACACGACCTGCCCATCGTCTTTAATGAATGGTGCACCACCTGGGGCGATCCGCGTCACGAAAAAATCGTCGCCATCGCCAACCGGCTGAAAGGATCCGAGGTGCGCTACTTGGTGATCGACGCGGGCTGGTACAAAGAGAAGAATACGGATTGGAGCAGTGGGCACGGGGACTGGAACCCCGGCGAAGACCTTTTTCCCGGCGGCCTCGACCAAACCGCGGCGGCCATCCGGGAAGCCGGCATGATTCCCGGACTCTGGTTCGAAATGGAAACGCTGGGCTCCCAGTCCACCGCCTTCTGCGAAATGGCCGCGCACACCCTGCAACGCGACGGGCAGCCGATCACGGTGCGGGAACGACGATTCCTCAACCTGAACGATCCAAAGGCCTTCGACTACCTCACCGAAAAAGTGATCGATCGTCTCGAACGGGACGGATTCGGGTATCTGAAAATCGATTACAACGAGACCGCCGGCATCGGATCCGACCACCCCGATTCGCTCGGAGAAGGGCTGCGCCGGCAGGTTCTGGCCGGATACCGGTTTCTGACGGCCCTCCGCGAGCGCCTGCCTGGACTGGTGATCGAAAACTGCGCCTCCGGCGGCCACCGGCTGGAGCCTTCCATGCTCGGACGCACCGCCATGTCCTCGTTCTCCGACGCCCACGAAGCGGTGGAAATCCCCATCATCGCCGCCAACCTGCATCGCCTCATGCTCCCCCGCCAATCCCAGATCTGGGCCGTTCTGCACCGCTCTGACAGCATGCGGCGCCTGGCCTACAGTCTGGCCGCCACCTTCCTGGGTCGTATGTGTCTCTCCGGGGGCATCGCCGAGCTTTCCGAGAAGCAATGGGACCTCGTCCTGAACGCCCAGCGCCTGTACCGTTTGGCGGTCCCCGTTATCAAACACGGGCGCAGCCGTCGTTTCGGCCAAATTGGCGAAAGCTGGCGGCACCCGCGCGGCTGGCAGGCCGTGGTACGGACCGGAAGCAATGGGCCGCAGGCGCTGGTCGTGATCCATACCTTCGCCGAATCGCCGGCCGAAGTGGAGATTCCGCTCCCGCCCTCGCCGGCTTCCTGGCGTATCGCGGATTCCCTTACGGAACCCAAAGCATCGATTGTCGATCAAACGCTCAGCCTAAACCTGTCCGGCGACTTTCAGGGAAACGTGATCCTGTTGGAAACGCGATAACCCCGGTCCTATTATGACACTCATCGACTACCTGGTCATTGGAACCTACCTTGCCTTTGTCCTGGCGCTTGGGCCGGTTTACAAACGTTTCAGTAAAACGGCGAGCGACTACTTTCGGGCCGGGGGCGGCATGTTGTGGTGGATGGTGGGGGCGTCGGCCTGGGTGATGACGTTCAGCGCGTGGACCTTCACCGGAGGCGCCGGGAAAGCCTACACCGAGGGAACGTTTTTCTTCACGCTCATCGGGGCGAACATCGTTGGATTGTTTTTCACGTTCTTCTTCACCGCCCATCGGTTTCGTCAGATGCGGGTGATAACGATCGTCGAAGCCGTGCGCAAACGCTTCGGTCCGGCCAACGAGCAGTTCTTCACCTGGATGCCGATTCCGTTCGGCATTCTGTTCGGAGGCATCGGGCTTTACGCCATCGGAATTTTCATGTCTGTGGTCTTCGGCGTGGACCTGCCCACGGTCATCATCACACTCGGCGTCGTGGTCACCGTAATGGCCGTCTTCGGCGGCGCCTGGGCGGTCATTGCCAGCGACTACGTGCAGATGATGACCATTCTCACCATTACCTTGGTGATGGCGCTGCTGGTGCTCGTCCACCCGCAGGTCGGCGGGCTTTCCGGAATGCTGGAGCAACTCCCGGCCGCCCACCTGGACTGGACCGAATTCAACCGCCCGTGGGTCCTGGTTCTTTTTGTATTGGGACTGCTCATCACCCAGACCATACAGCCCAACAGCATCAACGAAGGAGCGCAGAAATTCATTTACGTCAAAAGCGGCCGCGAGGCGCGCAAAGCCATTGTGATTTCGATCCTCGGCAGCGCGATCATCACCCCGGTGTTCATCATCCCCGCCATGGCCGCGAGCATCGTCCACCCCGACCTGGCCGCGCAGTACCCGAACCTCAATAATCCGTCCGAAGCCGCCTACGTCGTCATGGCCATGGAAGTGCTGCCCACCGGCATGCTGGGACTGCTCACGTGCGCGATTTTCGCCGCCACCATGTCCAGCATGGACACCGGGCTCAACCGGGCCGCCGGCATTCTGGTGCGGAATTTTTACCGTCAGGTGATCAATCCCGATATCAGCGAAGCCCGGCAGATCGGACTGGGCAAGGTCTTCACCCTGCTCCTTGGCGCCTCCCAGATCATCGTCGGACTCATCTTTGCCCAGTACCCGAGCCTGCCGCTTTTCGATCTGATCCTCCTGATTTCGGCCATCGTCGGGCTGCCGACCGCGGTGCCGCTGTTCTTCGGAATCTTCATCAAACGCACCCCTCCCTGGGCGGGTTGGAGCACCGTGCTGGTCGGTTTCGGCATGTTCCTGGTGTTGCACGGCCTCCCTGTATTCGGGGTTACCGGCCTGATCGCCGAGCCCAACCTGCAAGCCCTCGTTCAGGGTCGCGGCGGGGCCGAACTCGGACCCGAGGAAGTGAGGGACCTCCGCCTGGCCATCACCACCGGCGCCAATTTCACGGTCTGCCTGAGCTGGTTTCTTTTCTCGATGCTCTTTTGGAAACGAACCTCCCCGAAGTATCGGGAGGAGGTCGAGAAGTTCTTCCGCGACATGCACACCCCCATCGACCAGAAAGCCGAGGGCGTGGCCGGTTGGGCGGAAGACCGCGTCCAGTACCGGGTCATCAGCATGGTCTGTATGGCCTACGGCGGGTTTATTCTGCTCCTCCTACTCCTGCCCAATCCCCTGTGGGGCCGAGCGGCCTTTCTCTTTTGCGGCGGCACCATTGCCGGACTGGGATTATGGTTCTACGCGATTTCCAAACGCAAGGATCCGGAGTTCAACAAGGGCGCCGGATCAACAAACGAAACCACCGAGGGAAAAGCAATGTCTCACACGGAGGCACGGAGACACGGAGAATGGAAAGTATGACGGAGAATCTTCCTGGTGATAGCTATGGAGCCGTGGCTCCGGACCTCCGTGTGAGTCTCTTCCCGATACAACGTCCAAACCTAAGAATGCAATGAAATCAAAACCCACACTTCGTTCCTTCAAACAATCCCGTGCACCTTTTGCCTTGATTATCGGGATGGTCTTCTCCGCTTCCTGTATTCAAGCTGAGGAGCCCATTCGTATTTCCAGCCTGGAGGAACTCGATCGCTACGCCGGGGAGAGCGGCAATACGATTATCATGCAACCCGGACTGTATGCGATTTCCGACTACCTGCCGGTCGAAACCATGCCGGAGCGCCGCGAGCGCGGTGAGTTGCAATTTATCAGCTTCAGCGGCAGCGACAACGTCTTCCATCTGAACGGCGTCACCATCGAAGTCGACACCGCGCTGCGGCAGGCGCTGCGCGCGCCTATCCACAATCCGGAGTTCATCGTCTCCGGCGACAACAATGAAATCATCGGACTGAATATCACCACCATCGGCGACGGCACCTCGGCCGCCGGCGAACTGCTCCGCATTTCCGGCGACCGCAACACCCTGCGCGATTGTGCTTTCTGGGTGCAGGGATCCTTTCCCTACGGCTATGGGGACCTCTTCGGCAAAGGCGGCAGCCCGGTGATCCATCACCGCAAACACAGCGGCGTACTCATCACCGGCGAAAGCGCCACCCTGATCGGATGCCGCCTTTTTATGCGCTCCTACGGGCACGGGTATTTCATCCAGGGCGGCAACAATCATCACTTTGAAGATTGTTATGTTGAGGGCGTGATGCGCTCGACCGACGATATGCTGGCCGAAACCTCGGGTCCCGCCTATGACGTGGAGTTCCGCTCCGAATACCGAAACCGCGACGGCGAGCATCGCGTGACCCCCGGGTACATGAAGTCCCTGGCCGAGGACGGTTTTCGCACCTATTCCCAAGCCGAAAACCTGACCTTCATCAACTGCACCGCCCGCTACATGCGCGGCGGATTCGAACTGCGCACCCAGGGAGGGGTTCATGTGGAAAACAGCGCCGCCATCGGCTGCGAACGCGGGTTCTGGGTATCCAGTAACGCCCGGGTCATCAACAGCCGCGGCGACGCACGCTACGGGCCGCTGCTCTTTCTGGAAGGTGACAACGCCTCGGTTGAACTGGAACTCCTGCCCGATGAATCCGGTATGACCGTCCATGGTTTGGCCACCATCCACGGGTCCGGCCACCGCGTGAGCATCCGCCCCGCCGGAGACCAGAACCGCACCCTTCCCATCCCCATCCTGGTCGCCTACTCCCAACCCGGCGCCGGCGAAGCCATGTCCCCCTACGGCCGCCGTCCGGCCCGCGACCTGACGCTCGTCAACAATACCACCATGCCGATCATCATCGCCGCCCAGGCCGAGGACTGCGAGATCATCACCCGCGGCCCGGTCGAAGAAAACGAAGGAAGCAACATCAGAATTTCAGAGCCATGAAGCCGATAGAAATTGCCCGTGGTTATCGGCAGACCGGTAAGCTACAAAATTCAGAAGGGATAAACTCGACGGGATTTCGATCTAAGCGACTTGCGCCGATCAATAGGTATCGACCAGTGAGCGGCAGATCAGGGCGCGGCGGACGCGGGTGACGGTCACGTCCCTGTCGAAGCGCAAGCGGATCCGTTTGGGTTCGTCGGGATAGAGTTCGAAGGAATTGTCGCTTGCTTTGAAGGCCAGACCAAGACCTTTGAAGTCGACCGCGAAACGGTGCTGGAAAACGGTTGAGACGAGGGTCAGGTCGTACTCGCGCGGGCTGACGGATTTGACCTCCGTCGTCGTTTTGCCTTTCGGCAGGGCGACGAATCGCGGGGCGGTCAGGAAAACCGTCTCCTCGCTCTCGCGGGCGCCGTCGATGTCCAGTGCGATACGGAGATAAAGGTTGTCCGTTCCGTGGTCGGCCAGGATTCGCGACAGGTCCAGTTCTTTCCAGGCCTGGCTGGCGCCGGCCGCCAGCCGGATCCGTTTCATTCCACCGCCGAGACGCCGGCCGTCGACATGCATGACGTCCCACCGCAGCAGTGCCGGACAAACCTCGGGCCGGTCGTTTACGGTGTACAGTTCCACCGCATGAACCGTCGACTTGCGGTAGTTGCCGATGACGACCCCTTCGGTTCCCTGCACCTGTGCGGTCACCAGCACGGGTGCAAAAAAGCGTCGCGCCAGGTGGTGGAGGACCCGCCAGCGCCCCGTGAATTCGATTGAGCTCCAGGAGGCCACCGGCCAGCAGTCGTTGAGCTGCCAGTAGAGGGCGCCCATGCAGCGAGGACGGTTTCGGCGGTAGTACTCGACGCCGGTCTGCATGCAGTGGGCTTGATTGAGCTGTGACAGGTAGATCAGATCCTCCTGCGACTTGGGAAAACGGTAGCGCCGGGACACGTAGTCGAGGATCACCTGATTGCCACCCCGGTTCTTCTGGTGGTTTTCCATCACCGGCCCAAAGATGTTGTCGTTGTCTTTGGGGCAAAAGGTCGCGTTGGTGGCGGGAGACGAATAGCTTTGCATTCCGAATTCGGATACGAAGCGGAACGGCCATTTTTCGTAATCGCCGACCGGCGCCCGCCCGTGCCAGACATCCCAGAAATGGGTGTCTCCCCGCTGAGTCCCGGTCTCATGGTCGCGCGATTCGTCTCCTCTCCAGGGAGAGGAAGGCCAGTACGGCGTCGCCGGATCCTCCCTCTCGACCACCTTCGGAAGGACCTCGTGGAAAAGCCGCTCGGCCGCCTTGCGATAACGCTTGAACTTAGGGTCTTCCAGTTGGTGTCCGTTGCAGTGCCAGACTTCGTTGTTGCCGCACCACAAGGCGAGGCTCGCCCGGTGTCGCAGGCGGCGCACCTGGTATTCGGCTTCCGCCTCGACGCTTTTAACGAAACTCGCGTCGCCCGGATAGAGGGTACAGGCGAACATAAAGTCCTGCCACACCAGCAATCCGAGCTCATCGCATAAGTCGAAAAAATCTTCGCTTTCGTAGATACCGCCTCCCCAGACACGGATCATGTTCATGTTCGCTTCGGCGGCGGCCCGGATGTCGCGTTCGTAGTCTTTACGGGCCAAGCCGGCCACGAAGGTATGGGCGGGAATCCAGTTGGCGCCCTTGGCGAAAACCGGACGGCCATTAATCCGAAACTGAAACGCCTCGCCCCATTTGTCCTTGCGGCGGTCGAGTTCGATCTTCCTGAGCCCTATGCGCCGCGACCACCGTCCCATTCGGCGTCCACCCTGCCCGGCGACGTCCACCTCCAGATGGTAAAGCGGCTGCTCGCCCTGCCCGTTGGGCCACCACAAACGAGGTTCGGGCACCCGTACGTTCGTCCCCTTCCCTTCGGCCACAATCACCCCGTCCAGCGTCAGGCGGTACTGGCAATTCACCTTGACGGCCCCGCGAGCCGGTTCGGGACTTAACCTCAGAGAGACACCTCCGTCTTTGCCGTGCTTTTGTTCGATGCGAACCGAGTCGAGACGATCGACGCTCCAGCCCTCCAGCCGGATGCCCCGCCAGATGCCGGCGGTCACGAAGCGCGGCCCCCAGTCCCAACCGAACTGGCATTGCTGCTTGCGAATCCTGGTGCAGCCACCGACCGGATCATTGATCTCCCTCGGCCGGTGATTGGTTCGGTGGTTGCGGATGTAATCCATGGCGCTTTCGAACCGAACCACCAGTTCGTTGCCGGCGGGTTTCAACAGCGCCTTCACCGGCCAGCGGTAACCGGTGAACATGTTCTCGGTGCGGGCGACCTCTTTTCCATTGAGCGTGACCAGGGCGACGGTATCCAATCCATCGGCGACCAGGTCGACGCATTCCTCTTGGCGCAGTTCATCGGAGCAGTCGAATCCAACCCGGTACTCCCAGGTCTCCTCTTCGATCCATTGAAGGTCAAGTTCGTTGAGCCCGTAAAACGGATCGGAGATGCGCTTCGCAGCGATCAAGTCGGTATGAAGGCACCCGGGAACTGTTGCGGGCAGCCAGTCGCGCTGTCCTGCCTGGCGCATTTTCCAGGGAAGCGCGGCAAGATCGAATTGATGTGGCGATCGGGCGGGAGGTTCCGGAGAAGGCATGAGCGTGTGTCGGTAAAAGTTGGAGAAGCCGCAAGGATTCTGCCGGCACGGACCGGGAATTGGCCAGTGGGAATTCGATGGACGTTGTCATGAAAAATGACGACGTACCAGTCGCTCAAACAAACTGGCGGCCGCGGTGGGGTGGGTTCTGGCCCTTATCATGATCACCGTGAGTATTACCCAAATCGGCCTTTCCGGAGCCTACAGGGATGAAAGCTGAGTCATGAGCCTGAATTGGATACATTGGCTGCTTCTCGCCCTGCTCGCCGTCGGTCTCTTTCTCGTGGCGATCGATCCGCGCCGCCCTCAACTCGCCTGGCGCTACGCCCGGTTGGTTCTGCTGTGCCTGATCTCCGCCGTTATCCTGACGCCGTTCGTTTGGGTGACGAGCGCCGCCTTCAAGCTCGGACCGGTGCTGATGCAGTACCCGTTTCTTCCGCCCATTACCGAATGGCACGCCACGCTCGGTCTCGACAACTTCCGCAACCTCTTCACTCCCCGTCCCACCCTCCAGGGGGAAGTCGGATTCGGCCAGCATTTCCTCAACTCCCTCTTTCTGGCCAGCGCGGCGACCGTCATTCAGGTTTTCTTTTGCTCCATGGCGGGCTACGCCCTGGCGAAGTACCGCTTCCGCGGCCGCAAGGCCCTGATGCTCTTTATGCTGGGGACCATGATGCTGCCGGTCATGCTCTTTCTGGCGCCCCTTTACGAATTGATCGCGCGCTTCGGCTGGATCGACACCTACCTCGCCCTGCTCGTGCCCGGCGCGGCCAGCGCCTTTGGTATTTTCCTTTTCCGCCAGTCCATGCTCAGCGTGCCCGACGGACTCATTGAAGCGGCCCGGGTGGACGGCGCGGGAGAGTTTTATATCTATTGGTCGATCGTGATCCCCCTCGTTCGGCCAATGACGGCGGCATTCTGCCTTATTGTGTTCATGGGACAATGGAACGGCTTTATCGGACCGCAGGTCTTTCTCCAGTCCACCTACAAGTACCCGCTCCCTGTCGTGCTCAATCAATACGTCACCGAGTTCTCCGAAGACTACGGACTCTTCCTCGCCGGTACCTTCCTGTCCATCTTTCCCATCGCCGTGCTCTTCCTGCTCCTGCAGCGCGAGTTCATAGGGGGTCTCACTTCCGGGGCGGTGAAAGGGTAAGACACCAAGCCTTTCCTCAAGACCAAACTGACCGGTGTTCTGCGGTGTAAGCCGGCACGAGAAAAGGCGTTCGACGGGAGAGTCGAACGCCTTTTCGTTGCGAATCGGCACCGGGATCAACCGAGTCGATCAGACGTCACACAGGCGGATGGCTTCGTACAGCCCTTGGTAGGGGTCGCGGGTGGACAGAAATTCCTGGCCGACGTAGCCGGTGTAACCAACCTCCAGGAGGGCTTCCATCATCGGACGGTAGTTGAGCTCCTGGGTGTCGTCCAGTTCGTGCCGTCCCGGGTTTCCGGCGGTATGGACGTGCCCGATATATTCGGCGTGCTCGCGAATGCGACGGATGATGTCGCCGTCCATGATCTGAGCATGGTAAATGTCGAAAAGCATCTTCATCCGCGGTGACCCCACTCCCTTGATGATGTCGATGCAGTAATCGGTCTCGGCGCCCTGGTAACCTGGGTGTCCCTTCATGGGATGACTGTCGTCCCGGGTATTCAAATTCTCCAGACAGAGGGTGACCCCCTTCTCCTCGGCGAAACCGATGATCTGCTTGATCCCCTCAATGCAGTTTTGGGCGCCCTCGTCGAGGTCCCACTCCGGGCTGTCAGGGTCGTGGGGATCCTTGGCGCTGAATCCGGTGAAACAGATCACATTGGGAATGCCGTACTCGGCGGCGGCTTCGATCGTTTCGCGGGTGGTGGCCATCACCTCGGGCCAGAAATCCGGGTTGTTGAAGCCCCGCAGAAATGGCGGATCCGGCGCCATGTTGATCTGGGCGATGGCGCAGGTGAGGCCGTGTTCCGCCACGATATGAAACTGATCGGCGGTGAGCAGCTCGATACTGTCCACCCCAAGGCTTTTGGCGACCTCGCAGGTCTGCTCCAGGGTCCAGTGTTCGCCGAAATATTCAAACGGCCATTGCACGATCGATTGCTTGATGCGTCCATTGCGCACCGCCGGCCCCTCCGGACGCCTTTGCGGACCGTCCGCGGCGACGGCTCGGTTGATACCGGTAAGCGCTGCGCCTCCGGCGGCCAGCAGCCCGGCACTGCGAATTAGCATGTCGCGACGGCTGATGGGTGAAGATGATGAGGTTTCGGATACGGTGTGTCTGTTCATAAGGTCGTTAACGTAGAGGTTGAAACACTTCAATCGAGGTGAGCTTCGAGATATTCGTCGGTCACCGTGAAGGCTACTCCGTTTTCAGGGACTTCGCCGCCGGTGATCCATACCAGGGCATTCAAGGCGATTTTGCGAAAATTCGGATCACCCCAGTTTTGGTGAAAATGCCCGCCGGTAAATCCGAATCCACGACCGCCATTCTCGCGTTCCACCGCCCAGGCCAGGGTTTCCGTCCGGCCGCTGGCTTCCACGATGTGCGGGTACGGGCCTTGCGGGTGGACATAGGGTCCAGCCCGGGTATCGTCCGATGGCTTGGCTTGCAGAATAGGCACGACCCCTTCCATTTCGGGGCGAAAACGAATATTGAAGTACCATTCATCGCGGATGGCAAAAGGCTCCACTCCACGGGTTATCGGATGATCGGGAAGCTCGACGAATTCGGCGGTCCAGATCGGGTTCACGGAATAATTCGACTCGTAAAAACCGCCGATCCAGTCCTGAAAATGTTCTCCCGCGCGATCCGCGGGCACCTCCACCGCGAAATGGAAAGCAGCCAGTCCCACCCCTCGCTCCATCAATTCCGCCATTTGCTCCAGGCGTTGGCGGCGAAGAATCGGGTGCCCGCCTCCTCCATCCATGTAAATCAGGATCGCATCGGCTTCGGCAAACGCATTCTCGTCTTCCGGCCAGCCATTGTAGTGGGCCGTGACTTCAAGTCCCGGAAAATCAGCCAGAGAATCCTTGAAGAGACGGACTCCGGCGTTGTGCTCGTGCTGGCCGCGGCCGTGACTCGGGGTTCCAGCCACCAGCACCAGTTTCTTCACCTCGCCATCCTCCGTTTCAGCCGCGGTAACCGTGGCAGGCAATCCCCCGGTCAGGTATGCGGCACAAGCCAACGAAAACAACACTGCACCGGCTCGCCGGCGCAATTCATCAATGGTGGGAATTGATCTCATAATAGAGGAAACCGTAGCAAAACCCATCAAGCTCCGCCAGCGAAAACACAAATATCCCTCCCCACTTGACCTGCCAACGATTTCCGGCAAAATAAAGCGTCCTGTTTGCGAACAACTGCTCTCTATCAACGTTAACCGATCAACCGAAAGGGCCGATCCATGACCGCCTCACGTTTTACCCTAATAGCCATTCTCCTCATATCTCTGGGACTCACCGATCTCCGATCCCAGGGAACGCTGGTTTTCAGCGGCGTCAACGTAATCCCCATGGACGAAGAGCGTGTCCTGCGGGACCAAACCGTGGTAATCGACGCCGGGCGCATTGTAAGTATCACCCCGGCGGCTGAGGCCGACGTTCCCGGTGGCGCCCAGGTGATCGATGCCGGCGGCCACTATCTCATGCCCGGCCTGGCGGAGATGCACGCTCACATGCCCGGACAGGGTGATGACCGGCAATACCGCGAAGACGTGGCATTCCTGTACCTGGCCAATGGAGTCACCCTGGCGCGGAGCATGCTCGGAGCTCCGGTACACCTGCAATTGCGTCAACAACTGGCCGATGGTTCGGTCGACGGACCGCGCCTGATTTCAGCCGGACCCGGACTCGGGGGCAACGTGCAGACTCCGGCCGACGGAATCCGCATCGCCCGGCAGCAAGCCGAAGCCGGGTACGATTTGCTAAAGATCTTCTGGGGTATGCCGCTCGACGCCTTCAACGCCATGGCGGAAGCCGCCCATGCGGCGAACATTGAGTTCTCCGGTCACGTGCCGGGCGCGGTGGGCGTTCCCCGGGCACTCGAAGCCGGGTACTCCACCATCGATCACTTCGACGCCTACATGCCGACCCTGGTGGATCCCGACGAAACCGAAGGCATTGACGGCGGATTCTTTGGCTACCGCCTGGCGCCCTATGCCCGGGAGGACCGCCTCCAGGCGATCGTGGAACAAACCAAAGAAGCCGGCGTGTGGAACGTTCCGACCGAAACCATCATGCACAGCGCTTTCGCCGTCGACCTGGAAACCGTCCGGGAGGAGCGGCCGGAATTTCGTTACATGCCGCAGAACATCGTCGACGGCTGGATCAACTGGGTGACCAATTTCCGCAATGAGAGCCATTACGATCAGGAAGCGGGCGATGCATTTATCCAGGTTCGACTGGACCTGATCAAGGCGCTGCACGATGCCGGCGCCGGCCTGCTTCTCGGTTCGGACGCTCCCCAGTGGTTCAATGTCCCCGGTTTTTCGGTGCATCGTGAAATGGCGGTGATGGAAAGCGCCGGGCTCAGCCCATACGAAGTATTGCGAACCGGCACTGTAAATCCCGCCGTATATCTGGGCGAAGAGGACGTCTTTGGCCGGGTGGCCGAGGGTTTAAAAGCGGACCTGGTTCTCTTGCGCGCGAATCCCCTGGAAGACCTCGCCAACGCCCAGGCTATCGAAGGAGTGGTGCGGCACGGCCGCTGGTTTTCCCGGGAGACCCTCGACGAGCGGTTGGAGGCAATCGCCGAGCGCAATCGTTAGCCGACCCGCGCTTTCGTGGTCCGCGACCAAAAAAATCACCACCGGGAACGCGAGCATCCGGCTCTCACTATTTTCAAGGCACCCAAATGAAAAGATCCACCTGTGTCCGCCGTGACACAGGTTCACTCTACGCCGAACCCCTCGATAGCGGCCCCACCCAAGAGTTCAACCCCCATCCACAAAAACGATTCGGTGGGCCTCGGTCCGGCGCAATGATGTCGGCAGGAACCGATGGCGTTCGAAATCGTTTGACTTGGTTGAGGCTATCTTGTCGTTTCGATTCCGGCCACCTCGCACTTCCTCGATTAAGCCCGTCAATTGCTAACTCCACCAGGCGTCATCTCCGCATGCAATTCGCTGTTACCATAGCCCCTACCACACCGGCGAACCTGCCGTTTTCCTATTATCCGTTTCTTTCGGCCGCATTGTATCAATCCCTTGAAACTGTTCAGCCGGAGTTCGCCGCCGATTTGCACCACGGCGAACAGCATAAAGACCGGATCAAACTATTCGGATTTTCGCCGCTCCGGTGCCGTCGCATGACGGTCAATCGCGGCGGAAAAGGATCTCACTTGCCTGACAACGAAAACGGCGAAACAACCCGCCCTGGGCTCCTCATCGAAGGCGAAGCGACGTTTCGCCTGTTTTCCCCCTGGCCGGAATTGTTATCGGCGGTCAGTGAAGGACTCCTCGCCGCCGGAAATCTTCGATTGGCCGCCTCCGACTTCCTGATCAAATCCGCCATAGTCATCCCCCAACCCGCCTTCCGGGAAACAATGTTCTGGCAACCCGTCCGAGAAGCGTCGATCGTGACGAGCTGGAAAAACCGGGAAACCGGCGCCAAGCACTACGCCCTGCCCGACAATCCGGCCGAAGGCCACGACTGCGCGGAACTGATCTGTCAAAACCTCTTCCACAAATGGCTTCGTTTCACTGACGAAACCGGCCGTCCCGACATTGCAGCCCGCTGGGCCGGTCTCAACGGCGCGACTCCGACGGAAACCAAAGCCTGGGCCGCCCGCCAGGACGTCCAGGTGGAACTCGCCGATCCGGGCAAGGCCCGAACCCGGCTCTTTCACATCAAAAATATCCCCGTCCGCAGTTGGGCCGCACCGGTCAAAGTCACCGCCCCAATCCCACTCCAGCGCCTCATCTGGTCCGCCGGCCTCGGCGAAATGAACTCCATGGGCTTCGGAGCGGTGGACGCGGGATGAAAATGTTCAGGAAGGCAAATGCACTTGATTCTTACTCCAATGAAAAAGAATCTCACCGTTAGAATCGATCCGGAGGTGCTTCGCAAAGCCCGATTGATGGCACGGAATGAAGGAATTTCCCTTTCCGCAGTAGTCGAGAAGGATCTTCGGGCTTTTGTGGAGGAAGGCGAATTCGACGGCAGCTTCGTAAGGAAATGGGTTGGCCGGCTATCCGTTCCAGAACCCGACCCGTCCGATCCTCGCATTGATCGGATCCTCAAAAAATTGAACCGCGCACAGGATTGGGGTTGATGAAGGAAATCCATTTGCTTCCCGCGAATGAATCAGCCATTGTAATGGAGAACTATGATCCAAACTTTCACAGCCATATTACGCGAGGAAGGCGATTGGTGGACAGCCACGTGTGCCGAAGTGCCCGCTGCCAACGGGATGGGAAAGACACGCGAAGAGTGTATCGAAGATCTGAAGGCGGCGATCGACTTAATCTTCGAAGAAAGAAGAAACACGGAGATCGGCAGAGCGAAGACCGAGTCCGTGGTTATCGAAGCCATCTCCTGATAATAACGGTGACTTAACCCCAAGAAGTGCTTGACTTGTCTGGTTGCGTTCGATTGAAAAGATCCAATGTTACTCATTAAATTGGATTTTTCAAACGGAAAGGTTTTCAAGTCAGGATGAAGAGAGCGCTACTTCTCCGGTTTCTTCGTCGCCATGGATGTCGCCTCCGACGTGAAGGGTCAAGACACAGCCTCTGGGAGAATACGAAGACAGGAGAATGGCAAGCTGTCCCTCGCCATAACGAGATACCAGAACGCCTTGCACGAAAGATTTGCCGCGATCTGACGGGAAAGGAGCCATAGTAATCTATCGTACCTTAAAGTGGCTTGAAAACATGTTTCTCATTAAAAAAGAACTAAGCTCCTTTCCCGTCAATGCGGACAACGCCAAACCATGACCGATACCAGAACCAACCGCTCTAAGTTCCTCCGGTGGACTGGCGAGCCCCTAATCGACACGGGCGTGGCCTCAGTCGTTTTGGCTTGTGAGGTGGGAAATCCTTGCGAGGTGACTTGGACTGATTGGGTAAAAACGATGAACCGCATCAAAGAGGATTATCTCGATGGCTTGTTGAAGAAGCCAACTGGAATCCTCTTTACCACAAACAGCTTCGATAATCCGGCATTCAAAGGGGAAAAACGAAAGAAGGCGATTGAGGAAGCGTTTGGGTTCGTGAACAGTCTGTCGGACATCGAAGACACGACGGTTGATCGTTGTGCTTTCTTCCAGGAGTTTCCTGCGGTCATCCGGGCGGCGAGGGATCAATTTCCAATGGTTCAGGGGCGAAACCAGGTGAATTTCTATCCTAGCGGCCGTGCGGAGATTCCACTTTCAGGAATCGCCTATGGCTGTCTGCTCGCGATTCCTCAAGTACTTCCCGTGGTAAGCGGACGAATGCCGGTTGTCGCCATGGAAAGCAAAGATCTCCTGCTTTCCTTCTTGTTCGGTTGGTATGAACAGCAACAAACCGATCTCGCGAAAGCTCGACTTCATGGAACAGCGTTACCCGACAGGAAGGGTCAAAAAACTCGTGTAGCCCAACGATTGGATGATATTTTCGCAGCGGAATCCAAACTCACACGGGATTTGTCGCGTTCGACTAAACGCCCCGGCGTAATTCTCTACTTTCTGTCGAACAGCAGTCAGGGTTGCGCCATCGATATTTATTCGCTGCAGCCCATGGTCTCACGATTCCTAATCCGAGTGAACATGGCAGACCTTCGGCAGTCGTGGCTGACCTTTGTCAATGCGTTTTGGTGGAAGGGTAAAACGGAGTCTTCCGACGATGTTTTGACCAACGAGAAAAATCGGGTTTCCAACAACTCCTTATACGATGATCTCTACAGCCTTCCCGCCAATGTCCAAGCCTTCCTTCGACGCTATTTTCAAAGTTATGCCGAAAACCTGGCGGGGTACCGAAAGAATCTGGATGCGACTCCTATTCAGCTCTGGGATCTACTTTCCGTCTTTCTGCGAATTGTAATCCTTATGAAAAAAGAACAAATTGAGAAAATACGACTCCTGGCCGATGAACTTTCTGGCATCATCCAGAAAACAAACGATAAGAAGCTCTTCAGCCAGATCATGGGACGGACTCAGTCCACCAATTCTTATACGGCGTTCCGCGCAATTCTTGTTCGGACCGCGCTGAAGCTGTTGAAGAACGAACCCAAACTTCTCCTCACCCTGGACGATTTTACGGAGATCTTCGAGGACGAGGAAAACGTTCCTCACGGAGGATTTTTCCTAGCGCGTGATATGATCCGCATACGCTGCCTTGAGCAACTCAAGAATTGGCCCGCGCTCAGACGTGAGGAAGACGATGAGGTTGTCGCCCCGGACGAAATTGCAATTGAAACAATCGATGAGCTTCGTTGACCGTTTGCGAGGCTTTTAGCTCTATAAACACAAGCGAGAAAAAATAGTCATGGCCCATATAACCGGAATTCAAATTATCGACGCCCCTGGGAGCGCATTGAACAATGCTGGCGCAGCGTCTGGCACGACAATGGAGAATGCTGTCGCAACCAAGTTTCTTCGTGTCGGTCGCAAACAATATCCCTATGTTTCCGCCCAAGCTTATCGACGGTGGCTTCGCGAGACCGTCGAGAGGCTCTACCCGGACGAATGGGAACGAGCCCCGATTTATCGAGAGGCAAAGGTAGCCTACACCGATGCCAATCCTATCCGTTATAGTGACGACGACCTTTTCGGTTATATGCGAGCGCCAGGAAAGAAGGTCGAGGCAGCTGAAAGCCGGGCAACGATGGTGGGCGCAACCCCGGTTGAGGCGAAAGTCACCATAACGCGTGTTTCTCCCTTTCGCGTGGGAACTTTAGTCGGAATGACCGATGGAATCACCTCTGACTTCGGAACCATGAGCCGGCATGAAGGCGATGCGGTGCCGCACGAGCATCAGTTCTACAAGACCGCGCTAAAAGGATTGTTTTCCCTCGACCTTTCGACCTCCGGCTCGTTTTCCTACCTTAACCAGACCGGGCATCTGAATCTGGATAAGGAACGAAGGAAGCTCTGCGAAGAAAAGAACCTTGAAAACGACGAACCGAATAAGGCATTCCGGCTTCCTATCAAAACAAGGCAAAACCGTGTCGGAATGCTGCTCAGAGCTGTGCCGCATGTGTCTGGTGGTGCCAAACTGGGATTGCATTATACGGACGTATCGCCGGTCATCGTCATTGCCGCCGCGTTCAAGGGTGCGAACAACCCTTTCCAATACAGCGTTCAGGCAATGGAAAACGGAGAGATTACCCCCGCGCTCGATTCACTCCGGGAAGCCGGGGAAGTGTGGGGAGATCAAACTCTTTCTCCCGTATTCGTCGGATGGACGACCGGATATTGCGAGGAAGGCCGTCTGAAACTCAAATCGAACCTCGAAAAACTTCAGAGCAGTTTCCCCCATGGACTGGAACTCTGCCATCCGCGGCATGCCTTTGAGCGTCTCGCCGATTTAGTCGATAAAAACCCGGATTGGTTCAATTGATTTAAGAGAGTATGAATGCCTTGCGCATTGAAATTAGCGGCCCTACCGCCTCGTTTCGCTTTCCGCATTTTCTGATTGGGCGGCAGCCAACATTCCCGATGCCGCCTCCTTCGACAATTTACGGTCTGTTGACCTGTGCTGCCGGAATCCCTCCGGACCCGGCCAGTATTTCATTCGCTTATCGCTTTGAATGCGAAGGTGAGCGGATCGACGATATCGAAAAAATTTGGTTTTTGGAGCCAAACAAATCGACCCGGGGTCCATCGAAAGAATTCAACCTCGAGGGGAACAGCAATATCCTGCCGCGCGAATGGTTGATCTTTCCCCGATTGACGTTGTATTTGGCGGGTGAATCTCTGGATTTCTGGATAAATGCTTTTCGTTCCCCTCGCTATCCGCCGGTTTTGGGACGATCTCAGGATCTGGCTTCGATCAGAACGGTCACGAAGGTTACGCTGGAAAAGGCGAACCATGGTCGCTTGGGTCCCGGATTGTTTTCTCCTGAGATGGCCGAGGTTCTCCCCGCCGGTGAAATGCTCCGAATGCCAAGGGTGATGGACCCTACGAATCGGGAAAATAGATCGTGGGGCTTGTACATCGCCGTCTCCCAATTTCTATTGGCCGGACCAAATCGCGCTGTTTGCCTTGATGGATCGCTGGAACTCTGGGCGGATGCGGCGCTGTCGCCCGGGGAACCTCACTTGATTGAGTTTCACCATTTCTCCAATGCCGATTGAGGCAGAAAGGTTCTACGCCAAAAGCCCTGTGCCAGGCGGCGAGACGCTACCTGAACATACCCGGCAAGTAATGCGTCGCTTGGGGCAGTTGCGCCAGCGATTACCGGCTTTAGCGGACGAGATCGAACTCCCGCAACTATGGCAAATCGTCTCTTGGGCAGTTTGGTTTCATGATTTCGGGAAAGCGGCTCCCGGGTTCCAGCGCCAACTGCGGACGAAGACCCCTTGGGGATATCGCCATGAGGTTTTGTCTCTGCCGTTCTTAGCTTGGGTGTTTGAGCCGGACAGCGAAGAGTTCAAGTTCGCGGCCGCGGCGGTCGTTTCCCATCACCGCGACCATGATTTTATCGAACGAACTTACATAACCGATCAACCGGAGATTTCCGAATCCGTTATAGATGAAAGATGGCGCTCGGAAATCTCCTACGATATTATCGACGCTCTTTGGCGGTGGACGGTGGAAGAGGCAGACACCGCTCGATCTGCCGTTGTCGGAGATCTTCCGGCGACGTGCTTAGCTTTCAGCCAAAAGGAGCTTGCTGGTTTCTTTCAGAAAGCACCTGAACTGATCCAAGCGGCTTTGAGAATTTTCGATTGCCTTTTCAAAGAACAGAAATCGTCTTTTCGCAACAGGAACGGTAACCCCCGTCTCCGTCGTCAGCTTCTAGTCCTGCGCGGGCTAATCCTCGAAGCCGACCGTCTCGCCAGTGCTGGTGCCGAGACGCTTTCCAAGCCAAATTTGGAGAGAATCGAATTCTTGGCGCGCACACGGACCGACTGGTTTGAACACCAACGCGAGTGTGGAGAAATCGAAGGAAACGTCCTCCTGCGAGCTCCGACGGGAAGTGGCAAGACCGAAGCGGCTCTATTCTGGGCAAAACGGAATCTGGAAACGGCGGCGGGTGCGCCATCACTATTTTATGTCCTTCCGTTTCAAGCGAGCATCAATGCCATGTATCAACGAATTCGTGACAGATACGAATTTGGCGAAGCACAAACCGCTCTTTTACACAGTCGCGCCACGGCTGCGCTTTATCGGGACCTGGACGAACAGGGTGTGGACTTTCTTACAGCGTCTCATCGGGCAAAGCAAAGTCGTTCGCTTTCGAAATTGGCCACAAACCCCGTGATGGTCGCCACTCCTTACCAGCTCCTGCGAGCGGCATTTCGGCTGCCCGGTTACGAAGCCCAATGGCTTATGCTGCGACATGGCCGGTTCATCCTCGACGAAATTCATGGCTACGAGCCGAAGCGCCTTGGCCTGATACTCGGGCTGCTTCGAGCTCTACGCGAGCAGTGCCAGGGCCGGATCCTTTGCATGTCGGCTACCATGCCGACTTGGCTCAACGAACGCTGCGCCGAGGCACTAGCCCCATGCGCGAAAGTGGAAGCAGCGCCTGCATTATTCGAAGAATTCAAGCGGCATCGCATGACGGTCATAAGTGGTCCAGTAACGGCTGAGGCATCAATACAAGAAATTCTGATAAAAGCCCGGCTAGGAATGAAAGTTCTGGTCGTCGCCAATATGGTTAAGACGGCGCAAGAGGTTTTTTCAGCGCTTCGCGAATCAGAGGATCAACTGGAAGTGTTGCTGCTTCATAGCCGGTTTACCGCACGTGATCGCTTTGAAAAAGAGGATTACGTTTTAAAATGCACGAATTCTCAGGACGGAAAGGGGTTGATTGTGGCAGCTACGCAAGTTGTCGAGGTAAGCCTGGACGTGGACTTTGATGTTCTGTTCACCGAACCCGCCCCATTGGAAGCTCTCTTTCAGCGTTTTGGGCGGGTTAATCGCCGGCGGTTACACGATCACCGCCCTGTCATCGTTTTCAATGAACCTGTGGATTGGAGACGTCCTTATGGGCAGGAGGCTCTGCTTCATCGGACGGTCGAACACTTAAAAAAACATGATGGGGAAATCTTGGATGAAGCAACGGTGTCGGAATGGCTGGATGAAATCTACGCTCCGGAACGGCAAATAATCGAAGAGTGTATTGAAAATGGTATTGAAGCGTTCGAGAGCATTTGTGGTTCGAAGCGGCTGATCGCGTTCCAGTCCGACGAAGATGCCGTTGAGCAGTTCGAAGCCCTTTTCGACGGAACTGAAATTCTTCCATCATCTCTCTTCCAGGAATTCCTGGAGCTTCATGCCGAAGGAAGATACCTTGAGGCCGGGATGTTAACGGTTCCAATTTCGCACGGTCATTTCAGGATGCTGAGCGCCAAGCAATTGATCACACGCTGTTCCGAACACCGAATTATGTTGGCGGACCAGCCTTACAGTGCTGATCGAGGTTTGGAATTTTCTGAAACGCCTGTGGGAGGCCCAGGAATCGTAATATAACTGACTGCGCCCACTCACCCCTCCCAAACCGCAACTCCTTCCGCCTTCGCGGCGGCGGTCAGGGCTTCGTCGAAGCAGACAAAAGCGATCTCGGGAAAGAGGCGGCGGACCTGGAGAAGGGAGTGCAGGTGTCCGGCGTCGGCAGCGCGGAGTTTGTGGCGGAGACCGAGGTCGATCAGTACGGGATAGTCGTCTTCCTGAAGATTTGCGTATTCCGCGTTGCTCAACCACCGGTCGAGAAAATCCAGCTGGATCGGATTTGCGTTTCGTCGGTCGCACCCGAGGCGCGCCTCAACTTCGATCCATCGCCAGGCAAGGAAGGAATCAGTCCGGTCGTTGGCCGCCTTTGCCCGAGCGGAATGCACTTCTTCGAAAAGCAAGGCGAGCAGCGCGCTCGTGTCCCAGTAGGTTACCATCGCTCCTCAATAATCGCGTCCGCCGCGCACCAGGTCGATCGTCTTGATGTCCGTCCGCCCGTCCGGCGCCACCGTCGGATAAATCCCGAGTTCCCGCATCGGTCGCGGCTTCTTTTTGGGCATGGTGAGGCGAACGCCGAACCGCTTCGCTTTCTTCAATATCCGTTCCCGCTCCTTCAGCCATTCGCGATTCTCCACCACCTCGACTTGCTCCGCCGGCAACGGCGAAAGAACCGCCACCGGCCTGTCCCGGTCGCAAACGGTTATCGACTCCCCGGTCTCCCGCACTCGTCGCAGATACTTGCTCAGGTTGTTTTTTAACTCCGCGGTTTTCACTTGCATCGCATGGCCAGGTTCCTCTAAAAACATGGCCATGTCAAGCCCGCCCGCTCCCGTTACCGCCACGGCGCTGACCTACCTGAAAATCTGCCGCCGCAAACTCTGGCTGCACACACACGGCATCAAGCCGGAAAACGCTCACGTCAACGTGAAGATCGGGAAGCACATCCAAAACTCGACTTTCGACCGGAAGGAAAAGGACATTCCCCTCGGCGATGTCGGCGTGATCGATTGGGCGGAGTTCAAACAAGGGATACTTCACGAGACCAAGAAAGGTAAAACGCCGGCTTACGCCGACGAGCTTCAGGTCAAGTACTACATGGTGTGGATGCGTGACCACGGCATCGACATCCGCGGCGCCCGCATTCATTATCCCAAACAAAAACGAACGAAGGAGATCGAGTGGAACGGCGCGTTCCATCGGGAGGTAGAGGACGCCCTGGCCGAAGCCCGGCAAGTCATCTCCCGGGACCGCCCTCCATCGGTCGTGAAACTTCCTTACTGCAAGAGCTGCGCCTTCTTCGAATTTTGTTTTTCCTGAACGAAAGTTGAGCATGCTTCCAGCTTGCTTGAACGTTCATCTGCCCTCCGCCATCAATACATCCGTTCCCCTTGTGTAATCGAAAATCCGCGATCCAAAATTCAAAGCCCGAATGAACCTTTACCTGACACGATCCGGACGGCTGCGGCGTAAAGACAACAGTCTGACCTTCGAACTGGTTACCCTGTCCGAAGACAGCGTTTTTTCCGACGAAGATTCGCCCATACTCGAAGACGGCGCTCACGACAAACGCGTTCACCTCCCGGTCGAAAGCGTCGATGCGATTTACGTTTTCGGCGAAACCTCCCTAAATTCGAAGCTGCTCAACTTTCTCGCCCAAAAGAAAATTCCCGTTCACTTCTTTAATTACTACGGTCACCATTCCGGGACGTTTCTGCCCCACGGAGAACAACTCTCCGGCGACCTTGTGATCCGCCAGGGGGAGGCGTTCCGCGATCCGCAACGGCGCCTTCATATTTCCGGAAAGATTCTGCACGCAACCTTTCGGAATCTCCTGTCGAATCTCCGGTACTATCAGCGACGCGGCGCCGATGTCGCCGCCGAAATATCGAAAAGCGAAGCCCTCCGGAACCAGATCGACCAGACCCCGGATACCGACGGTCAAATGGGATTGGAAGGCTCCGCACGCCGCTACTACTACGGATGCTGGAGACATTGGCTCCCGGACTCCGGCCAAAAATTCACTCGCAAGTACCACCCGCCCGACAACCCCCTCAACGCCCTCATCTCGTTTCTGAATTCTCTTCTCTACACCGCCATGGTGTCCGAACTCTACCGGACCGCCCTTTACCCGGGGATCAGCTATCTCCATTCCCCCCAGTCTCGTCGCTTCTCCCTCGCCCTCGATTTGGTCGAACCCTTCAAACCCATGCTGGTCGACCGCCTTCTATTCCGCCTATGGGACCGACAGGAGATCGGCGCCTCCGATTTTCACGCCCACTCAAACGGAGTCCTTCTCAAGGATGCCTCGCGGAAGAAAATCCTTGAACGCTGGGACGAACTCTTGAAGACGACTGTCGCGCACCCGCGGCTGAATCGTCATGTTTCCTACCGACAATTGCTCCGGCTCGACTGCTACAAGCTGATCAAGCACCTTTTGGAAGACGCGCCCTACGAACCTCACCGAATCAACTACTGAACACGAACCTGAGAATTGAAACTTTGAACCGTATTCTCGATGTATCTGATTATTGTTTACGACACGGACCGGAAAAACTGCGCGAAGCTCCACAAGTCACTGAAAAAGCATTTGATGTGGAATCAACGTTCCGTTTTCGAAGGAAACGTGACTGAAGCTCAATATGTTGAAATCAAGCATCTCCTGAAAAAAGTACGCCATCCGAGTAGCTACATCGTCTTCTTTAAGGTCGATAACGAAAAGATGCTCGAAAAAGAAGAACTTGGCACGGGCGAAGGACATGTTTCCAATATCCTCTGACCAACCAATGCACATTATGACTGAACGGGAACGTGAAAACATCACCGGGGATCGACAGAGAAAATTGAGTCAAACCTAAATCGAACATACCGCGCAAACCGCATTCCAAAAGGCTTTTGCTATCCAGATCCCGCCAGAATCGCGGGGTCGCTATCGCACCCAAGTGGCTTGGAAACAAAAGAAACAATTCGATCCCGAGCCAAGCTGCCGAAGTCGCTATCGCACCCAAGTGGCTTGGAAACTCCTCCCGCCTCCCCGCATGTCCCCGACGTTTCGCGCGTCGCTATCGCACCCAAGTGGCTTGGAAACACCGATCCGGGAGAGTCGACCGGCTCCGCCTGTTTGAGTCGCTATCGCACCCAAGTGGCTTGGAAACCCAGGTAATCGCCCAGACCGATCCCCGGACCCGTAGTCGCTATCGCACCCAAGTGGCTTGGAAACAGACAGCCACTCAAAACTCCGCAAAACCTCCCAGGGTCGCTATCGCACCCAAGTGGCTTGGAAACGCGAAACGGTTCGGGTCAGGGCGAGCATCGTTCCGAGTCGCTATCGCACCCAAGTGGCTTGGAAACGATGAAGGTCTGGGATGATGACGCCGAGGGTTGCGCGGGTCGCTATCGCACCCAAGTGGCTTGGAAACTTGCGTTCCTGCCCGTTTAGAGGCGGGTTTTTCACCGTCGCTATCGCACCCAAGTGGCTTGGAAACTCGAACAACTCACCCGCAAACACGCCCGCGACCGCGTCGCTATCGCACCCAAGTGGCTTGGAAACTCCGGCAATGGCGGCGCGAATCCGAGCGAGTTTGCCGTCGCTATCGCACCCAAGTGGCTTGGAAACAGATTGAGCCGATCCTTCGTGAGCAACGGAAGGCTCGTCGCTATCGCACCCAAGTGGCTTGGAAACCCCGATCACCGGCAACCAGGGCACCCCGAAACCGGTCGTCGCTATCGCACCCAAGTGGCTTGGAAACATTTGTTGACGCAGAGCCGCATCCTCTCTCACTTGGTCGCTATCGCACCCAAGTGGCTTGGAAACGGTGATCGATCGCCTCGCGGAGATCGGCGGCCAGGGTCGCTATCGCACCCAAGTGGCTTGGAAACGTGTATTGCCCGTCCGTCCGTCGCCTCTCCTCGATGTCGCTATCGCACCCAAGTGGCTTGGAAACATTGGAGAGTTTGAATTACGATCTCACCGAATCTCCGTCGCTATCGCACCCAAGTGGCTTGGAAACTGTAATCCTCTTCCTCTTCGTCCTCGCCGCTCTCAGGTCGCTATCGCACCCAAGTGGCTTGGAAACTTATCTGGTTGCCCTCGCGGCCGAATGACCAGGTGGGGTCGCTATCGCACCCAAGTGGCTTGGAAACTCCTTCAGAACTGCGCAATCTCATTTACCTCGGGATGTCGCTATCGCACCCAAGTGGCTTGGAAACCCAGGAGCGCCTACAAAACACTGAGGGAGGTGCGTGGTCGCTATCGCACCCAAGTGGCTTGGAAACACCAGATCCTGGCCGTTTTGGTGGGCATCAGCACGGTCGCTATCGCACCCAAGTGGCTTGGAAACTGCAACTCTCGCCGATCCGCCCGCCATGGAGCGGGAAGTCGCTATCGCACCCAAGTGGCTTGGAAACCCCGACGGGCGGCGACGCGCCGGTGGTGGACAACCTGTCGCTATCGCACCCAAGTGGCTTGGAAACCTCGGAAAGGTTTTGCGGGGTGATGGGCTGCTCGTCGTCGCTATCGCACCCAAGTGGCTTGGAAACATACGGATCTCTACTACCGGGCCGCCGACGCTCTCCGTCGCTATCGCACCCAAGTGGCTTGGAAACTGTTGGTGAGCGCCTGGTCCATCGCGGCGACGGCCGGGTCGCTATCGCACCCAAGTGGCTTGGAAACTAGAACCGTCAGTGCCAGGGTTCCCTTGTATGGCTCGTCGCTATCGCACCCAAGTGGCTTGGAAACATCTCAATGTCGGATCGCGCCCCATCAAATGTTCCGGGTCGCTATCGCACCCAAGTGGCTTGGAAACTTCGCTCTGGACATTCATCCACTCGGCGATGGCGCCGTCGCTATCGCACCCAAGTGGCTTGGAAACTTGGCCCGCCAGCGCAAAGAAACCACCTTTTGGACCGTCGCTATCGCACCCAAGTGGCTTGGAAACGTGAACGTGCCGTCGTCATGGTCGAAATCGTCGGTAAGTCGCTATCGCACCCAAGTGGCTTGGAAACCCGAACTCTCCAGAAAGAGCAGGAACAACCCCGAATCGTCGCTATCGCACCCAAGTGGCTTGGAAACCTCCCTAATTCTCATCCATCCTTTCCCTTCCGAGGCCGTCGCTATCGCACCCAAGTGGCTTGGAAACCCGAACTCTCCAGAAAGAGCAGGAACAACCCCGAATCGTCGCTATCGCACCCAAGTGGCTTGGAAACGCTCCAAGACCCAACCCGCCCTGACTACGAAAGTTGCGTCGCTATCGCACCCAAGTGGCTTGGAAACGATCGCGCCATCCCAGCGCACGAAATCCTCGTCGGTGTCGCTATCGCACCCAAGTGGCTTGGAAACAACGGATCCGCCGCCACCGCCTGACGCAGTTCCTGCGTCGCTATCGCACCCAAGTGGCTTGGAAACGTTGCGGGATGCCAGGCAGCACGCTTGTACTCCAGGGTCGCTATCGCACCCAAGTGGCTTGGAAACGTTTACCGCATTGACGCGGAACGCGGCCGGGGTCGTGTCGCTATCGCACCCAAGTGGCTTGGAAACGGTGAAACCCGCCCCTCCCGGCGCGAAGGGAAAACGGTCGCTATCGCACCCAAGTGGCTTGGAAACTTTTCAGCGCTCCGGCTTTGGTGAGTAGCGGCCGGCCGTCGCTATCGCACCCAAGTGGCTTGGAAACCCGTACGCTTCAGCGTCTGCAAATAGCCCGCGTTCGGTCGCTATCGCACCCAAGTGGCTTGGAAACACGTATTGCCCTATCCCGGGGATCGACTGCTGCATCGTCGCTATCGCACCCAAGTGGCTTGGAAACATCCTCGCACGAAAAGTTAAACAGGTATGCGTTTCCCGTCGCTATCGCACCCAAGTGGCTTGGAAACTCAAGAGACGGATCAGCAGCAGCAAGTCCCGGAAGCGTCGCTATCGCACCCAAGTGGCTTGGAAACTCCATAATACATGGCCGCCAGCCCTTCCGGCAATCCGTCGCTATCGCACCCAAGTGGCTTGGAAACCTCTTGAGCCGGTCCCATGCCGCCTTGGCCCGGTTGTCGCTATCGCACCCAAGTGGCTTGGAAACACTGGAACAATCCCTAGGACAAAAAGAGTCTTCGGAGATCCCGCCGTAGGCCAAAGAGGACCTGATCGTTCTTTCCGCGATTTCGAAACTCAATTCCAAAGGTTTCGTGAAATGCGAAACTGAAGCCCTTCACGAACTCTTATCCGACTCAAGCCTGATGGTCCGAGGAGTTCTCCTCCGCTTCCTGCGGAGCCAGCTTGAGCAGGAAAAGGCAGGCGTCGATGCGCGGTTGTTCGACTTTGATTCTCAGAAGTCCGGCATCGACCAGTTCGGCCACCGCGCGGCTATGTCCGCTACGGATTTGCTCCAGGCAGGAAGTCACCCTTCCGGGCCGGATCAAAAGCGAAACCGAAGCGAGCATGAAGAATCCCATGGGCAACAATGCCAGCAGCAAACTGGTTCCCAGCATCCCGAAAGGCGCCGAAGGAAAACGGCCGGAGGCGCCGCCTTCGTCAACCCAAAGTCCGCGCACGGCGTCGAAGAAATCCAGATACAACCCGTAGACCGGCCAGGCAAAGAATCCCCAGAAAACCAGAAATCCGACAAGACCAATCAGAGTCGCCGCGCCGCGGGAGGGGGACCACCGCTCCACCGCGGAATGAAAGATTTCCGAAGAGCGTGATTGCAGGTTGTCCAGCCCGGATATTTTCACCTGCAGATCCGTCGGGGTGGTCGGAATTTCCTCACGGCCCGCCCGCACCTCACGTTGGAGCACAAATTCCAGGTCGCGGACTTTGGGGAGGATCTTTTCGCGCACGGCGCCCTCCACGTAACCGCGCACACCGCTTTCCACGCCTCGGTTGAAATCGCGGGCCCCCTTGACATTGCGGGCGGCGGTAAAGGCGCCGGAAACCCAGGCCGGAATGCTGCCCATGAGAGCGAGCGGAACCCGCTCCACCGCACCGTGCAGCAGGTTCGCCAGCGCCAGCGCCGCCCGCCAGGGAAACAAAACGTATGGCGTGCGCTGCAACAGGGTGGCGCGCAGCCGCTGGCGAACCCCGGCGCGGAGGTTCCGGTCCGCCCCCAACAAATGCCCCAGGGTCTCCTGCGGCAACCCTTCCTCCGATTCGCGCAAAGCTTCCAATGCCCGCCGGCTGGCGGGCAGGCGCTCCGCCATAAAACGGCCCATGTCGTCCTTAAACTGCCGATACTTCCGATTCAACCGCGCCTGCGGTAAATCCCGCAAACGCCGCGGTCCGGCCGCTTCGCGTATCGCGCGGCGCAGATTATCCGCGTCTCGCTGGAGGATCTCCCCGCCGCCGGCGCCTCCCTCCTCGCGACCTGCGATGGCTCCGTCACGCACCAACACCGGCGGTCGCACCTCGCTGTGCGGCAATACCTGTCGCAACATGGCCTGAAACTCGTCGATATCCTCCCGAGGCGGTTCGGCGCGCACAAAATTGATTACCGGAAGGATCATGCTGCCATCGGCCCGCGCCAGGTAGCTTCCCAGCGCCTTGTCTTCCAGTTCGCGCTGGGCGGTGACCAACACCTTGACCAGCGCGCTGTCCAGCGCGCGTACCGCGGCCTCCGACCGACGCTCCTCCGCTTCGTTCAGGCCCGGCACATCAACCAGGGTATAGGGGAATCCCAGGTCGACCAGATCCTCCTGGTGGCAGGGGATGTGAGCTTCGCTCTCTTCGAGCAGGTCGCCGGGGGGACGCGGCCCGATCCAGGTGACTTTTTCGGTGGCGTCGGAACGCCCGTACCCGACCCGCAATCGCCGCCGGACGCCCTCCCCTGTGAGGAAAAGCGACAACAGACGGGTTTTGCCGGAATTTTTTGGACCGGTGAACGCGATGGTGACATGATCGATGCCGCGGTTTCCGGCGACCTCTTCGCAGGAGCGCCGGAAATCCTCGCACATCCGCAGGACGACGGCAAGGTCCTCCCATTCCAGCCCGAGAACGCCGGCATGCCGTTCCACATCGTCGGCCAGTTGCCGGCAGGATTCAAGCGGTGTGGGCGACATGTTCCTCCCGGGTAAAACGGTCAAGCGTGCGGAACAGCGCTTTCCGGCGTTGCGGATCGACCCGGCAAAGCCGCCAACCGACCTCCGCGGCGCCGAAAGTTCGGTCTGCGGGGGCCGTCTCCATGGCGGGCTCCAGGAAACTGTGTTGGTGCAGGACCTCGTTCGTCATCTCGCGAGGCACTCCGATACGATCCCCGGCGATGGCGAGAAAGTTTCCGAATTGGCGGTAGCCGATTTTTTCTTTCATCTCTTCTTCCAGCAATTTGAGGGTACCGCCGGCGATCAGGCCGCTGAAGCCGAGCACTCCAAGCAATTCCAGGGCCGTGATACCGAGCACCGAGACGCCTCCGTCGAATGGAATCAGAATCACCGCGACCAATCCGGCAAAGAAGGAACCGAAAATCGTCACCGTGGCCCGCAACCTTCCGGTGCTTTTCCAGATCCGGCGCGTGATTCGGTCCCAATCCTCCGGAGTCATGTCGGTACTTTCCTCTACCCGATAACGCTCCAGGATTTCACGCGCTTCCGTATCCCAGGCGCGGTCCAGAGCGTCGACCTTCGCCGCCACCGCCCAGCGTTCGAGAAGTTGGCGAATGTCCTCCTCCTGGATCAATCGTTTCTGCAGCCGGCTTTTTATGGTCTCATACCGTCCGCCGCGCACGCGCATCCAGGGAAAAGCACGCACGATGGCGTCGCGGCCTCGCCCAACCGCCTCGGCCGCTCGATCGACCATGCGGCGGCGCATGGCCATGACCGGCTTCAGGTGCAGAGGCGCCGTCCGTTCCATACTTTCCTTAAAGCTCATGACAATGGCCGGATCGATTTTGATACGCAAACGCCCGTCGGCGTCGTGCATCAGGTCCCGCGCCAGGAGGTAAAGTTCTTCAGCCGCCAGAGCCATTCGCTCCCGGTCCGCTTCCGACCGTTTTTCGAGTCCCTCGATGCCTTCGCGCACCTGGCGCGACAGATCCTCCACAATCTCCTGCCGGCGCCTCTGTCGCATCATGGCCGGACGGATACACTCCGCCAGCCTCAGGATGGATCGGTCGGAAGCAACACTTTCCGGACGATTCTTATCCGCCTGCGGAAAAACCCGAAAAAAACAAGGCGTGCGCAGTTCCTCCGGCCGGTTCGGGGACTCGTCCCAGGGAGGCGCGAAATCGCGGGACGACGGCACCAGGAAATCATAGGCGCCGTAGCAAATGACGTCTTCTTCCTCTTTTCCCAAGGCCAGGAGCAACTCGCGGTAAACCACTTCCGGGGGTTCGGGCGGACGGATCAGATTGACGGCGTAAACCCGGACCGCCTGAGGCAGACGCCGGCGCACGAGTTCGGCCAGGTCGCGGATTTCCAATTGAGAACGGGGGGTGACGATAATTACCCCGGCGCAGAGTTCGGACGCCCTGACGATCGCCTCCAATCGCCGGTTTTCTCCCGTCTCCTCCCCGGAATGCTGACGCTGCATGTCGGGACAATCCATCAGCGCGATTCCATGCCGATCGAGTTCGGAATCGGAGGCAATCAAAGGGCGGGAAAACGCTTCCACATCCGCGTAGAGCGCACGAGCTTCCTCCGGGTCCTCCGGCAGTCTTTCGGGAAGCGCATCGAAGACCAATGCCAGCATTTCCTCCAACCGGGTGTAGACCGCCTCGTCCTGCTCCCAGGAACGCGGAATCCACAAAACAAATCGCTGCGTTCCGTCGCGACCGCTCAATCCGGTAGGGATCCTGTCGCGACCGCGCTCGCTTAGAAAAGTGCTTACCAGGGAGGACTTGCCGCCGTTGATGGGACCCGCCACCGCGAGAATGGGCACGTCACCAAATTCCCGGGCAATGCGAAAGGTGGTCGCCAGACGGCTTTGCTTCTCGGGAAGAATCTCCCGCAACGCGTCAACGAACCCGAAACGTCGGTTTTCCGGCCAGCGCTGCTCCAGCAATGGTTTGGCGGGAGCGTTCAGTTCGTCCCAAAACTCCTTAAGATCCATGATTCTTGCGTTTCCCCTCGATTCAGGTAAGAAGTAAAGGCTTTGCCGGTCGCGGCCTCAATGCCAAATCCTGATCAACAGCGCCGTTCAGTACAATGGTCGAACCTTATTCGCAATCCCACCTTCTTTCCATTCGCAACCTGACCAAACGCTACGGCGATCTCACCGCGGTAAACAACGTTTCTCTGGACATCGCGCCGGGCGAGATTTTCGCCCTGCTCGGGGTGAACGGTGCCGGCAAAACCACGATGATCGGCTGCATTACCGGACTAATATCGCGTTACGAAGGCGAAATCCGCGTCGCCGGATACAATGTGCGCACCGATTATCGTATCACCCGCCAACTGGTGGGACTGGTGCCGCAGGAATTGAACTTCGACGGCTTCTTTCCCACCGCCGAAACGGTTCGTTATCAGGGCGGCTACTTTGGTGGCCGGGACCTTCGCCGTCGCACCGAGAATCTGTTGAAAACCTTTGCCCTTACGGAAAAAGCCCAGGCGAATACCCGTAAACTCTCCGGCGGCATGAAGCGCCGGCTAATGGTCTGCAAAGCCCTGATGCACGAGCCGGCCCTGCTTTTCCTCGACGAACCCACCGCGGGAGTCGACGTGGATCTGCGCGAGGAGCTCTGGGCCTACATTCAGAAACTTCGCGATACCGGCACCACCATCGTGCTGACCACTCATTACCTGGAGGAGGCGGAGAACCTGGCCGACCGAATCGGCATCGTGAATCGCGGCCGCCTGCTGCGGGTCGACACGCGGGAAAGCCTGATGCGGGATTTCGGCAGACGTTGGATCGAGGTTCGCCTCTCGGCTCCGGCTACCGGAGAACTGCTTAACGCCCTTGAAGGTCTACATCCGGAAACGCCCCAACCCGACCGGGTGCGTATCAGCTTTCCCGAACGGGATCACGGCACCGGCGGTGACGGCGCCCCCGTTCGTCGTCTGACCCAGGCCATTCAAGGCGCCGGTCTGGAAATTGAAACCCTGGATGGCGGCCGCAGTCGCCTGGAAGATATCTTCCGCGAGGTCGTGCACGCGGATTCCTGAAACGGCCACGATATGCGAATACCATCCCCCGACCATGAATACTAACAATCCCGCCACCGAACTCACCTTCAGGCAGCAGTCCTCGCCGACGGACAGCGACGAGGGTGTGCTGCCCCCCGCTGTGGAAGAGGCCGCGCGCCGACACATCAGCCGCGTCGAACAGCGCGCCCTCGACAACCGCGGCTGGTTGGGGACCTGGATGCTGTTTCGTCGCGAACTGGCGAGGTTTATGAGAGTCGCCGGACAAACCATCGTGAGCCCGGTTCTCACCACCATGCTTTGGTTCGTGGTGTTCGGTTATTCCCTCGGCAGCCGCCTCGAGGAGATTCAAGGCGTGCCCTACGTCGACTTTCTGGTCCCGGGGCTGATCATGCTGAACCTGATCAACAACGCCTTCCTGAATACCGGATTTTCCCTCTTTATTTCCAAGGTGCACGGTTCGGTGGTGGACGTGCTTCTGACCCCCCTGACTCCAATCCAGCTCATTGTCGGTTACATCGCCGCCTCGCTGTTGCGGGCAATGATCATCGGTTGCATGATTTGGCTGGTTGCGGGCGTCATGGGCGCATCCACTCTGCACAACCCGGCATTCACCCTGCTGTTTATGATCCTGACCTCGACCGCCTTCGCGCTTTTCGGGCTGACGGTGGCCATCCTGGCGGAAGATTTCGATCACATCAACCTGTTCCCGGCGTTTCTTCTCATGCCGTTGACGTTCCTGGGTGGCGTTTTTTACTCCATCGAAATGCTTCCCGCCCCGTGGGACACCCTATCGCTGGCCAATCCGATTCTCTACATGGTGAACGGGCTACGCTACGGCATGACCGGGGTCAGCGACGTTCCGGTCGGACTCGGACTGCTTCTGGTAGCGGCTTCGGTCGCGGTTTTCGGCGCCGCCGCCTATTACCTGCTGTCTACCGGAAGAAAGCTGCGGGAATAGGACCGATCGTCATTATCGTTCGCAGGTTAACTATAACCGAAATCCACCACGGAAACGTGGAATTTTTCCGCTCCGCCGAGGTCTTATTAAAAAAGACACTTGCACTCTTGCCACATATTGCCAACTTTTTGCGATAAATGACCACCACCGGAAAACCGCGGGCCGGGTTCACCCTGATCGAACTCCTGACCGTGATTGCCATCATAGGGATCCTGGCGTCGATCCTGATCCCGGTGGTCGGTCAGGTCCGGGCATCCGCTCACCGGGCCAAATGCGCGTCCAACATGCGGCAACTGGGGACCGCCCTGCGGTTATTCGCGGACGACCATAACGGATGGCTTCCGGGCACGGCCCACATTAACCCCGAAGAGTCGTGGATTTATTCCCTGCGGCCCTATCTCGACGATGTGGACGACGTTCGCATCTGCCCCGCCGATCCGCGGGCTGATGAAATGCGGCGGATCGACTACGCCACCAGTTATCTGATGAACGACCTGGTTTTTTTCGCCGCCGAGGACGAACTTGGTCAACCCGTGGGCAACGATTTTCGTCGCCTCGACCGGCTGCGATCTCCGTCCCAGACGAAACTCGCTTTTATCGGCTCCGATTCGCGCGGGCTTGCCGTCACCGAAGACCACACTCATGCCTCATCCTGGGCCAATAACTGGGCCGCGGTCATCAACGACATCGCCCCCGATCGCCATCACGCGGGAAGCCGCAGCACGGATCGCACCCAGGGCACGGCAAACTATTTGTATGCCGACGGCCATGTCGAAACCATTCCCGCGGCGGAGGTTCGCCGCCAGATCGAAAGCGGCATCAATATTGCCCTGCCTCCGGAAGCCCGGGCGAAATGAGGGAGCAGAGTATCAGATCGGCGGTCGTCTTTTTGATCGGACTGGGCCACCTGTTTACTGCGGTCGGTCTGCCGGTGCCGGCGTGGGCCGGTGCGGTCGCCTGGAAAGACTGGGTGGTCGTTTTCGAAGAACACACCGACTTGAGCACGGGATACGATCCGGTGGAGGACGAATGGACCATGACGGTCGACCGCGGGGCCTTCAACGTCCCCGGCGAAACGGGTGAAATTCTGACCCCCGACCGGACAATTCTCCACCTGACCGAAGCGTCCAAACGGACCCTGGAATCCGATCCGCCCCCCACCCTCTCCTTTCTCGGACAGGCGGGTGACAGCTACTATCGCGTCATCACCACGGAACTCGAGGGCGTAGTTTTCCTCGGGTTCAACGGCTACGGGGTCGGTCAGGGCGTTTTCCAGGGGCCATCTGGCGGGGAGTTTTTTATCGAATTGTCCGACTTCGACGGCGCCGGAGACTTCTTCCTCTACACCGGCGGCCCGAACAATCTCGACCTCCTAATGGACAGCACCTCCGCCGAACCGCCCTATGGGACGAAGCGGGAATTCGCCGGCGGACATTCCCATCAGAACTGGATTTTTCGCGATCCCGGGATCTACCTGCTTTGGTTTCGGCCCCACGGTGTTCTGACTTCGGGTGAGGAAACCTCGGGCCAGCCGCACCCGTTCTATTTTCTCGTCGATCCCGCGCCGATCGACTGGTGGATCGTGAGTCATTTTCGGGAAGAAGCCCGCGAGCCTCACGCCGCCCTTACGGCCGATATTTCGGGCGACGGTCACCCCAATCTCCTGGCCTACGCCCTTGGATACCCGCCCGCGGAAAACGCCGCCCCCTACCTGCCGCAACCCGAGATTGTGAGCAACGGAGAGGAAAGCTTTCTCTCGCTTGTGGTACGCCGGCCGGAAGGTGAAGCGGAACGCGACGATCGCAGCGACCTCCTTTACGAAGTCCAGGTCAGCGAGGATCTGGTTTCCTGGCAACCCCTGAACGGTACCTGGGAAAGCGTCGAACCCGACCACGACGGCGTTCCCCGCTATCGTGTCACCGACCCCGAGCCGATCTCAAGCGAAACACCCCGGCGGTTCATTCGACTGCATGTCGAATTCCTGCCCCGCGAGTGATAGCCACCCACTAAACGAAAACCGCCAGATGCCGCCAAGACATCTGGCGGACAATTGTTTGCCACACCGTGGATCGTAAGAGCTTTGCTGCTTAACGGACGTAGGCGTAAAGCGAGAAGGCCCGGGGAGTCGAGGGCTCGGGATCTGTACGAAGAACGATCGCCGCCCGGTCGGACTCCGAAAGGTTCAGCGGTGTAACATCAAGATAATAACGGCCTTCCACGTCCTCGTCCTTGGTCAGTTCGACCCGGAAAGCTTCGCCTTCGACTTCTACCTCTTCCAGGCGGTAGGGTGCATTCGGATGGAAAACGACCTCCACCCGACGGGTATCCGGGTCGGCATCGCGTTGCCAGATCAGAAATCGATGAGAAAGCGTCAGCGCCCTGGGAATGTCCACAAACAGCACAAGCGAATGAATGGACCGCTCGGCATTGTCGGTGCGGATCATAATGGGATTGGACTGCTCGCCCACCCGTTGACCCACCTCGAACTCCGCCGTTATCCTGCCGCTTTCTCCCGGCTCATAAACGGTCTTATCCAGGGCCGCCGTGGTGCACCCGCAACTGCTGCGCACTTCCAGAATCTCCACCGGAAAATCTCCCTCGTTGGTAAAGACAAAATCCCGGCTGACTCGTTCGGCGCCAAAATCAAGCTCCACACGAATCTCCGTTTGCTCGAACGCAAGCTGGGCGCCCAATGCCACAGGCACGAGAAAAGCAGTCACAATAGCTGCCGCATGTCGTCTGATCATAACTTACTCCTATCACTTAAGTGGGAAACAAGCACGATATTTGCAGCCAAGTCATTTGTTTCGCAACTGTAATCCAGCTTTTAACGTTAGGGACATCACGTTGGAACATTCCGGTCAAATACGATCGTTTATCCAAGCCAAGTCGTTCATCCATAGAACCTAACGAAGCATCCCAATGCCGGTAACGGAGGGAAAACCACTTCGCAGTCAAACAGAATCCCACTTTTTATACTTTGTTTACCTGTCCTTTCGCCACTCGTTTGAAATAACGAACGCTGATTTTTCAGAACCTAAAAAACCGTCACCAATTCCCGGTGGTGGGTGTAAAGGAGACGGCAAAGAATACCCTTGGGCGGCAGACCGGTCATAAAAGCGAGAACCCGCCGGTAGGCAGCCAATTGCCGGGTGTATGCGGCCAGATCGCCTTCGCCCTTGTCGGTCTTGAAATCAATGATTTCCGCCCGCTGAATCGTTCCCTCCGGCCCGCTGACCAGCGTCACGCGGTCAAAGGTTCCAGTTAACCATTCTTTGTCGAGAATCACTTCGAAAGTCCGCTCCCTCCAGACCTCCACCTCGCCTTCAGGCCGGGTCAAAGCGGCGCGAACCGCCGGATCCCGCAAACAGGCAAGCACCTCATCAAAGGCCCGGACCATCAAAGGCGAATCGGCCTCGACGTTCCGCATGCGCTCCAACTCCTCCACGGTACCGGATTCAATCCAGCCAACACGGGAGAAGATCTCGTGGACCCGGCTGCCGAATTCCAGGCTTCGATGGGAGTCCAGCGAAAACAACCCTTCCGCGCCAACCGCCCGCGGTTTGGCCCGCGACGGGGTTCCACGGCGACGTCGCTCGCGCACCCCGTATTCCCGCGCCTCCCGCCGTCCGCTTTCCGCGATCACTGCCTCCGGCGGCGGCGTGAATTCGCCGTACCACTCGGGATTTCCCGTCTCGTAGAGCAATTCCAGGACGGTATCTCCACAGGAAACGTTTACCGGATCGCCTTTTGCCAACGCGGTGTTCAGCCACCGGACGAAGTTCGCCGAGGAAGCGCTTTTCTTCAGAGGCTCCGCCACCAGATACGTCGCCCGTTTCGCGCGCGTCATAGCGACGTACAGCTGGCAAAAGCGTTCGTAACAGGCGTCGGCACCCGCCGTCCGGTCGTGGGCCGCCAAGACGGCATCGTGCTCCACGATCTGCCTGGCGGGAGGATCCAATACCCACTCCACTTCGCGCGCCGCCGTTCGGCTCACGGCCAGCTTTCGCCGGCGGGCATCCAGCCGCTCCCCCTGCAATTCGGGGAGGATCACCACATCGAATCCCAAGCCCTTGGATTTGTGAATCGTCATTACCCGCACCGTGCCATCCGAGCCGGTTTCGTGCCGGGAGTAATCGCTGAGAAACTCAACAAAGTCGGCCACCGATCGCCTTCCCAAAGCGTCGAAGGCTCGCGCTGCGGTCACGATGATTTCTCCCCGTTCCCGGTTGAACGGGTCCATGCCGTTTATCCTCTCCAACTGCGCGATCCATTCGGCAGCCGTGACGGCGAAACCGTCCCGGTGAATCGACTCCAGGATCCCGCGCGCCACCGAATCCCACCCGGCGGAAGATTGCCTCGCCTCAATTACCGATCCGATCGGGGTCATGCGAATATGCTCCCAGGCGTAGGTATCACCCGGATACGCCGCCCATTTAAAAAGGGATATCAGCGCCATGCCCAACGGATTGTCAGTTCCCGGTCGAACATCCATTTCACCGGCCACGGGAAATTCACCATGCGCCCGAAGGTACTGCAGAATTTCCGCGGCCTGATCGTTTTTCTGCACCAGGATGGCACAGGAAAGGCCCCGCGCCAGCGGATCGACTTCCCGCAGGAGGGCCAATACCGCGGCGTGACGACTCTCCCGGTCGGGGGCCTGAAAAAATCGAACGCAGCCCTGACGTTCTTCGTGACGCGCCCGATGCGAATCCCAACCATCGGTCCATCGGACAACCGCGTCGGAGGGAAACAGCGTCTTGAGAATCTCATGATCTCCGAAAACCCGGTTGACGCTTTCGATCACCGCCGGCGAGGAGCGCCACGATTCGCTCATGCGCTGCTCGACAATACCGGCGCCGGACCCCGCCCAGTTGTAATGATCATAGATCTCACGGAACAAACGGGAATCCCCCTCCCGCCAGGCGAAGATCGCCTGCTTGACGTCACCCACGTAGAAAAAGCTGCGTCGCCCTTCCGCATCCTGCACGACTTCATCGATCAGGTCGCTCAACGCGCGCCACTGCACGAAGCTGGTATCCTGAAACTCGTCCAGCAGCCAGTGATCGTAGTGTCCATCGATCCGGTAATTGATCGCCAGCCGGCCCGGACCGTGGTCATCCTGACTCAATCGGGGGCGCTGTCCCTGGTCTCCGCCGCCGGCGAGCAGTATCAGGATATCCCCGAAGGTCAAACGCCCCCCCGACCGAACCAGGTCCGCATAAGCGGATTCAAACCCGCGCAGGATCTCATAAAGGCCGCGGGTGATCTGCAGTTTTTTCTCCAGTTCCGACGCAAAGAGGCAACGCACCAGATCCCTCAACGCGGCACATTCGGCCCGGTCGAGCGGCAGCGCCTTGCGTCCGATCATAAACTCAGCCGACCCGGCTTCCAGATCGGGCCAAACCTTGAGCGCGTTGCCCACCGGGGTTTTGAACTCGGCCCTCCAGGGTGACCCCGGCTCCCATTCCTCCGCCGCGGCGAAAAGCTTGCCCCAGGCCTTGCGCTGTCCCTCGGTAAGTTCCCTCCTGCGGAAACTTTCCTCCAGCACGGCCAGCGCCTTCCGGTGATCGACACGGGAGCCAAGCCAACGGCAACCCTCGGGCCAGATGCGGCGTTCCACGCCCCACAATTCTCTTTCGGGCGCCGCCAGGTAAACCTCATGATGCTCGTCGACAAACCGGTCGAGTTTGGAAGACAACCGTTTTTCCTCGGACCCCCAGGTGGCCTGTTTGAACGCTTCGATGAACTCGCGCCGGGCGGCTTCTCCGCTTTGCCCCGGAGTTCTGAACACATGCCGGAACACCCGGCGCTTCTCCGTCCGCATGGCGTTTTCATCAAGCAGTTCCGGAGGGGCCGAAAGTCCCAGTTCGAAAGGAAAGTTGCGCACGATGCGATAGAAAAAACCGTCAAGGGTTCCCAGTTCCAACAGGTGCATTCGATCGACCAGGGTCGCCAACATTTCCGTTGCCGCGACGGAATCGAGATCGGGACAACCAATGCCTTCCGCCAGAGCGGCCCCTGCGGAAGTATCTTCCGCCGCCCAAGCCAGTTTTTTCAGAATCTCATCGAAGAACTCGCCCGCCGCCTTGCGGGTGAAGGTCAACGCCACGATACGCTCCGGCTCCGCCCCCAGGGCCATCAGCCGAAGGTAGCGATTGGTCAGACGGTACGTCTTGCCCGATCCGGCCGAGGCGAGAATCATCTCGTTCTGTATCGACGTTTTCATGATTCGAAGTTCTGGAAGCGCAGGTCACTCGGGTCGGTCAGGCCTTCGATATCACCGAAGAATAATTCTTTAAAATCATCGAACGTCACTTTTGCAGCGGGCGGCCAGAAAACTCCCGCCCGCAGATCCGCGACCACCCCTTCGGCACAACGATGGGCCGATTCCTCCAACTCCCGCGAGCGGTTTCGCCAGAGACTGATCCCGGTTTCGGTCACCGCTTTCGGCAAATTGACATAGCCGCAGACCGTTTTCTCACCGCAGCGCCCGCGCAAGGCCCACAGATAAAGCGGCAATTGCAGTCCGATCCACCGGTGGGCTTTGCCGTCGAGCTCAAAACGCGCGTATTCCGGAACCCCTTCAGCATCCTCGTCTTTTTTGATCTCAACGAAATGATCCTTTTCCGGCTCCCGATCCTGATCGGCGGTCTTGTAATCCAAGACCCGATACGCCCCGTCCGTTTCGTTTCGCTCAATACGGTCGATCACTCCCCGCACCGGCAGACCTCCGATACAAAGCGTGTTGTCGTCAGGGAATTGCCATTCCACTTCCTCGATTATCCAGCCGCGCCGCCGTTCCTCCGCCTGTACCTCGGCGAACCGGGCCAGGCGCCCGGAAATCGCTTCCTTCTGGATCACAAGCGGCACCGGTAAATCGCGACCGTAGCGAACGTGGAAAAAGCGGTCCAATTCGCCGTCGAAGAATGCCCGAATTTTCGCGGCGTCCTGACTGCGTCGGAGCTCCTCATCCCGCCCAAACGCTTCCAGAATCCGATGGCAGGCGCTGCCGAATTCCGCCGCGTCCATCTCCGTCTTGCGAGGATCCACCGGTTCCATTCGCAGCAGATTCGACAGGTAAAATCGAAAAGGACAGCGCAGGTAGGCCCCGAATTGGGTTACGCTTATCCTTTCCGGCGCCGCCGCCCTGCCAGGTCGCAAGCGCCACGGATGACTCCAGGCCGACCGGCGGTCAACCGCTGGAGGGTCGGCGAAGAGATGTTTGACGCGCTGAGGAAGCTCCTCGCGGGAGCAGCGCATCAGCAGGCGCGACGGACGCATCGGCTCTCCCTCGGGTCCGAATCTTCCAAAGAGAATGGCCACCTTCCCTTTCTCCCGTCGACACTTAATCAAAGACTCCAGCAGATAACGGTCGCGGGCGAAGCGCATCCGGTTGCTTTTCAACCCCAGAGGCCGGCGCAAAGACTCGGGAACAAACGGATCCCCGGCGATGGTTTCCGGAACATGGTGTTCGTTCATGCCGGTCAAGACCAAAAAAGGCGCCTCCTCCCAGGGCAACTCGAGCCACCCCTGCACGTCAATCGCCGTCTCCGGTCGATCCTCCTCGATATGCTTGTCTCCCAGAAGCCCCAGCAACAGATCGAGGCCGTCGCCGCCAACCGCCCCCTGCTCGGCGGTCAGGGGTGAATCGCGCAGTTCCTCCAGAACTCCTATCATCGCTTCCGCGGTTGCGAGATAACGCCGATCCGCCGGCGCATCTTCGCGGAAACTGCGGTCGCCGTGCAACGTCCGCAACACCGATGGCAACGCCTCCCAGACCGGGGCTCGATCCAATTGCCCGAGCATTTCCTCAACGGCTTCGTGTATTCGCAGAACCGCGACATTTCTCCGCGCTTCGGCATGGGCCAAACCACGCGCGGCCGCGAGATCTCCGGGCAAATGGTCCGCGCCGAACTCCTCCCAAATACGCAGCCAGGCGGGAAACGGCGGCAAACCGGACAGACGGTCGAAGTAACGGATCACCACCGGACAACGAATCAACTCACCGCAGGATCCATAGTCGCGGACGCGCAACAAATCCCGAAAACAAGCGAGCAGGTTATACAGTTCCTCCGCCTTCACCGGGCGCCCTTCCGGATCGTAAGCCTCCAGGTCGCAATCGCGGGGCAAGGACCGGTCCAGGAATGGAATCACCGTGGGATCGGCCGCACCCAGCGCGGCGGATCGTGCCGGGTCCTGGCATTCACTGAGCAGGAGCCCGGCGGTTCGCGCCTGCGCGGCTGCATCGCTGCAGGGGAAAAACATATCCTCACCCGAATCCCAATCCTCCACCCTTTGCTCCCACACTTCCGCCACCGGGCGCCCCCACCCGTCAAAAGCGTCGCGGTCCTTCGCGTCGGCGTGAATCGCCACCACGACGGGAAGCGTTTCACTCAGCTTTTGCAGCGCCTCCACCGCCAGCGGCAGAGGATCGGGCACCGCCAGCAGCACAATTCGTTTCACCGAATCCGGCGTCACCGGATTCGCCGCCCGCGCGATCTTGGCCTCGTCCGGATCCGTCAGGCCATGGGTTTTCAGCATTTCCCGATAACGACGCTCCAACTCCGCCAGGGCGCGCCAGCGCTCGTTCTCGCCAAATCCGTCCGGCGCCCGCGTCTCAACATCCCGCATACCGAGCCCGCCCTCGGCCAACAGCCGCTTGACCCGGGCCAGTTCCCTCCCGGTGGCCAAAGCCCAGGAAAAATCGGGACGTCGCGGAGGCGCGGGAAAGAGTGCGCCGAAGGAGGAAAAGTCGATCCCCCGCAAAACCTCTGTCCAGGCCAGCAAAGTATCCGGGGACGTCGCTACCCTCCCTCCCTGCTCGCCGAAGGTGAGCAGGAACTCGGGCGTCACCACCAGCGGTGGGAAAACCGCCGCCCCCCGTCCGGCCGCCAGCGCCGCCAGCCCCTCGCGCAAACGCCTCCCGGCCTGACGGCTCGACACCACCACCAGCCACTCCCGCAAATCCAGGTGACCGGAGGTCCATTCACGGGCCAGAAATTCCACCGCGGATGACGGCAGGGGTATTTCCGGCGCCAGAAAACAACGTTCCACTCCCATAGCAACGCCCTCCTTTGTGCCGGGGCCGGGAGCCGGGCTCAACTTAATTTTGGCCGGTCCGTTACAATCGGCCTGCTGGAAACCACGACTCCCAATGGCACTGGGATGAATGGTACTTGGTTAAGGCGGTTCATACGGTCTGATTATCTCACAAGGGCACCAAGGCACGGAGGCATTCTTTGTGTGCTTTGTGCCTCCGTGAGAGAAAAAGAATCTTTGGTTTTTTACCTGCAACGGAGGCGACGCCTTTGCCGGCGTTACTACGACACAGGCTCTTAACCGAGGCTATTCGATCTAAAATGCTTTTTCATCCGTCCTTCAGATACCAAATGATACAGCCTCGGGCCCGGAGACTGTATCGATCGGATTGCCTTGCCACCAGACCCAATTCCTATTCCAATACGCCCATAATCCTTCCTGTCGTCCGCAGGCTCCAAACCTTCGGTCAACCCGCTTCCCGATCTTGCGATCAGCCCGATCCCATGAAATCCACATTGCTCCTCTGCCTCAGCGCCTTCGGTTTGCTGACCCTTTCCCCGACACTGCCGGGCGAGCCGGTTACGGAGAAACGGTCTTTACTCACCGAAGATGAAATACTGTCCCCGGCAACCATCCGGAGCGAGGGATCGGATTTGGTCACGAACTGCGAACCCAATCTTTTTCCGCAGATTGACAGCGAACCCATAGGCCACGCGGCATCCGTTCAGGGTTTGCCGGGCTTTTTTACCCTGACTGAGGCCACCAGTCCGGTGTTCATCGATTTGAGAGACCCCCTGGAGGTCCGGTTCGTGATCACAAACTCCGGCGGAAGTGCCGGGACAATTCCCTTCGTCGACCTGAGGCTCAGTGGAACCGGCCGCGAGATCGATGCCACCTTGACCGACATCACTATCGCTCCGGGCGACGCCTTCGAAGGCTTGTTCGTTTACGATACCGTCGATGAAATTTTTGAGGTGGGCTCTATACTCGCCTGGACCGTCGTAATCCGCGATACCGACGAATTTATGGGCGGGAGAACCGAAGTGGCGAACACGATCGGGCCCGGATCGCTGAAATGGTTCTTTGAAACGAACAGCGGCATCCAGTCCTCGGCGGCGATCGGTCCCGACGGAACGGTTTGCATCGGGTCCCGCGACGGACGGCTTTACGCCCTTGACGGTGTCAGTGGCGAGGAACGCTGGGCCTTTCCCACCGGGTGGATGGTGAATTCCACCCCGGCCATTCGTACGGACGGCACGGTTTATGTCGGTTCCTCCGACCGGCATGTTTACGCCATCGCGGGGGCCACGGGAGAAGAACTGTGGGCCTTCGAAACCGGGGGACAGGTGGAGTCGTCGCCGGCCATCGGAATGACGGGCGCGGTTTACGTGGGTTCCGCCGACGGTTACGTTTACGCCATTGACGGAACGACTGGCGAGGAATTATGGACCTTTGCCACCGGGGACAACGTGAGATCCTCACCCGCGATCGGCCGGAACGGAATTCTTTACGTCGGCTCGGCCGATCGCAACGTCTACGCCTTAAACAGCGCCACCGGTGAAGAGATCTGGACGTTCAACACTTCTGGTCTGGTTTATTCGTCCCCGGCCATCGGGAGCGACGGAACGGTTTACATCGGCTCCGGAGACCGGCATCTCTACGCCCTCGACGGACAGACCGGAGAAGAGCTCTGGTCGGTGAGAACCGGCGGGGCCGTGTACTCGTCACCGGTTCTGGGAAGTGGCGAAAGACTCTTTGTGGGATCTAACGATCGTCGTATCTACGCGATAGATACGAGTAACGGTGAAACGATCTGGAGTTATGAGACCGGCGGCGTCATTGACCAGGCCTCAGCGGCAGTCGGCGCCGACAACACGGTTTACATCGGCTCCAGCGACCGGCATCTCTACGCCCTTGACGGCGATACCGGCGAGCCGATCTGGTCCTTTGAAACCGCCGCCCGGATCGAGTCGGCTCCGGCGATCGGCGACGACGGGACCATCTATTTCGGCTCCTGGAACCACCGCGTTTACGCTCTCAACGGCGAAGGCCCGCTGTTTGCAGGACCGTGGCCAAAATTTCGATACAGCCCGAGAAACAACGGCTCCATTCAGACCGCCTTTCCACCCGACTCCTCGTCCCCGGAAGAAAGAATCGCTTCCTTCTTCGATCTGGAACAGCCGGACCGGATGACCGCCGGCCGACAGGTCGAATCCCGCTGGCTCGGAACCTTGGCGCTCAACAACACCTTCGATATCGATGCTGTCGAGGGCTGGTTATTCCACGATCAACACGGCTGGCTCTACTGGTCCGGAACCGGTTGGTTCTGGCGACACAGCCAACAGCGCTGGACCTACATGACCGGGGAGACCTACCCATTCGTGTACGTCCACCAGGTCGGCTGGTTCTACTTTTACCCGGACTCTCCCCTTTTCCCGCGGCGACAGTGGTTCAGCAGTTACCGCGAGGAAAACGGCGCACAGGTTCCGGATGTTTGGGTACGCTTGTTTCATCATGCCAGAAACGATGTGACCGCGTTTCGGCTCGATCCTAATGCCTTCGAACCGGGCCTCGAGCTTATCCTCCTGGAGGACGCGGACCAGGAAACCGGGCCGGGCCTGAGGTACACGATCGAGTTCGGTGAGGACGGTGAAATCACAGTCCCCCTTTCCGACGAGGCCGGCAGCTACCGTTATGAGATTATCGATTCCCGCCGGGCGCAAATCACGCTCCTTCTCGCCCCGGTCGGCGACCCCGGGGCAATCCTGGAGGATGAACTCCTGCTGACCTTCGATTCCGCAAACGAAGGCCGCTACGAAAAGAACAACCAGGATCCGGAAACTGAAACCCCAAGGCAGGGCGTCTTTCTTTTCCGTTAGCCGGCCTTCGCTCTTTACTTCAATCCGGTCATCTTGATTCCCTGCACGAAGTAGCGCTGGGCGAAGAAGAACACCAGGATCACCGGCACCACCATCAGGGTGGAGGCGGCCATCATGATCGCCGGACTGCCCAAACCGATCTCGGTGGCATAACTCTGAAAAGCGAAGATGCCCAGGGAAACCGGGTAGAGATTCTGGTCACTGAGATAAATCAGGGGACCCAGAAAATCGTTCCAGGCGAAAATGAAGCTGAACAGCGCCACAATGACCAGGGTGGGACGAATCAACGGAAGCATCACATTCCAATAGATGCGGAAGTGCGAACACCCGTCCATCACCGCCGCGTCCTCCAGATCCCGCGGCACGTTCATCAGAAATTGGCGGAGCAGGAACACAAAAAACGGCACCGCGATCATCGAGGGCAGAACCAGCGGCAAATAGGTATTATAAAACCCGAGGTGGCGCATGATGATAAAGGTCGGGACCATGGTCACCTGCGGGGGAATCGCCATGGTGGCCAACATGATGATAAAATACACCTGACGCCCGCGCCAGCGGAGCCGGGCGAAAGCGTACCCGGCCAGCGAACAGCTGATGAGCGCCGCGATTATGTTGAGAATAACCAGAATGAAACTGTTGACCAGGTAACGGGCGAACGGCATTGCCGCGAACACCATTTCGTAATTGCGCGCCGCCTTCCCCCATATAGCCCGCAAGCGACTGCTTTTTTCCACCTCCAGGGTCAGAATCACTTCTCCCGGCTGAAGGTCGGAACGCGGCATGCCGGAAGGTCGCATGGGTTTGAAATACTCGAAGGCGAAACGCGAACCGGTAAAGTCGGGCTTGCGCCAGGTGAGATCGCTCCAGCCTCCGCTGCTCAGGAGCAGATAAAACGGCGCCGGGGATCGCCAAACGCCTTCCTCTGTTTCCAGGGTGATGTAGGTCCGGTGCCACGAATCATCCGCGTGTACCGGAAGTACGATTTCGTCGATACTCCCGGTATCCTCTTCATTCATTTGCAGACGCATCCTCAGTGCGAAGGCGTCACCTCCTTCGCGGAAATCGTACTCCACCAACACCCGATCCGCCATCTCCCGGTACGGGGGCGCCACCCGCGCCTCAGGCCCGTCTCCGGCGATTACCCACCCTTCCGATTCGTAAAGGAAAGTCTGGCGATCGCGGGAACGCAATACAGGCTGGGCTACCAGGAGTTCCCGCACCTGACGCCGCCAGGCCCGGTCGAGAACAAACTCGACCTGCTCCCGCGAAGTGATCTCGGCGCCGCGATTGAGCTCCGCCGCCTCCGCGGCCACCGCCAGCGCAAGGTCCCGGGGAATAGCGGCGCCGTGCACCTCCTCCAATTCCCGTAACCACCGGTCTCTCCACATCTCCTCGGCGTCCGCAATTTCATCGGCCAGAAAGGGAGAGTACGCTGACGGATTCGGAATTGCCGGAAAGACACGTCCCACCTCCATGAACTCCCGATCCACCTTGACCGAGATCAGCATCATATAGATCAGAGGCAGCGAAAACACGGCCCCGATGAGAATCAGCAGTCCGTACAGAACCGCCTCCACAAACCAACTACGACCCTTCATAGTGCACCCACCTCCTGGAAAGGACCATTTGCCAGATGGTCAGGGAGACCACCACGATAAAAAGAATCCACGCCATCGCCGACGCGACTCCCATATTCAAGAAACGGAAAGCCTGATTGAACAGGTAATACGCATAGAACAGCGTCGAGTTCACCGGACCGCCGGAAGTCATGATGTAAGCCTGGTCGAAGATGCGGAAGGTTCCAATCAGACCCATAATCAAATTGAAAAGAATGTAGGGCGTCAGCAATGGCAGGGTGACCGCAAACAGTTGCCGCCAGTAACCGGCCCCGTCGAGTTCGGCCGCTTCGTAGTAACTGCGCGGAATCTCCCGCAATCCGGCGATCCATATAACAATACTTCCGCCGCTCACCCACAATCCCATCATGATAAGCGCCGGTTTGCTCATGCGGGCATCGCCGAGCCAGTTGGGGCCGTCGACGCCAACCGCGGCCAGCATCTGGTTGATCAGACCCGTGTTGGCGCCCAGAATCTCGATCCACACGATCGAGGCGGCCACAATCGGGATAATGCTGGGAAGGTAGATCAGGGTGGTCCACATGGGAGCGAATTTGATCTCCCGCACGACCAGCAATGCGAATCCCAGTCCGAGCGCCATGCCGAGCGGCACGCCAATCACCATGAAGGTGGTATTCCACAGTGATTTCCAGAACAACTCGTCCTGCATCAGATAACTGTAATTGCGGGTGCCCATCCATTCGGCGGGGTTGATCAGGTCGTAACGACCAAAGCTGATCAGGATGGTAAAGAGCATGGTTCCGAAGGTCAGGAAGAAGAAACCGATCAACCATGGCGAAGCGAACAGGTACCCGGCCCAACCCTCGCGCATATACTGTTCTCCGCTCAATTGCCCGCCGCCGAATCGATAAATGGAAGCGAAACAAATCACGATCAGGATTCCAAATACCGGCAACACCAGTCCCCAGCGAATGATGGCTCCGCTTTCCTGGAAAAAAGCGAACTGCTCCTGTGCCTCCTCCAGATTCTCCTGGGCGCGGAGCAATGCCTGCGCCGGAGTGAGGTTCCCATACAAGGCCTGGTCGGTAGCGTTGAGCTGTTCGTGCCACATGCGCTGTCCCACGGGAGTCTTGGGACGGAAATGACTGTGCGGGATGAGTTCCTCAAACAGCTCGTAACCGGCCCGGAACGCCGGCGGCAGGTCACGGGTGAAACGCTCCATCAGAAGTTGGTTCACATGAATGTTGGGGCTTGGCGACACCAACCCCAGGCGACCTTGCGCCCGCTGATGCTCCACCTGGATTTCCCCTTGCAGCAGGGCCGCTTCCTCCGAGGTCAGCCAGCGAATCAATTCCCAGGCCAGTTCGGGATCGCGGGAGTTCACCGGAATGGCAAAACAGAACCCGCCCGACCACGTGACCGGATCGGCTCCCGCGGCCGCCATCGAGTCGGAAAGCGGCAGCGGCGCCACACCCCAGTTGAAATCCGGGGCATAGGCCGAGATGGTTTCAAAGTACATGCTGTGGGTGATCATCATGAGCACCTGCTCATTAACAAAAGGATCCCCGGTACCAAAACGGAAGGTCTGTTCGAACGCCGTCACGTCGCGGTACCCCCCGAGCTCCTCGTAGAGGTCGGTCATGAAGGTGAGCGCTTCCAGTATCCTTGGATCCTGAAATGAAGGCCGCCCCAAATCGTCCACAAACCGGGCGCCATTGAGCCACCCATAGAGGTAAAGGTGGGCGTCACCGACAGTGGGGATAAAGCCCGCCCGAACCAGATTCCCCCGGGGTCCCCACTGCGACAACTCGACCGCCATTTCGCGCAGTTCGCTCCAGGTGGCCGGAGGGCGCGCCTCGCCCCGTTCGTCCACGTACCCGGCGGCGGCAAGTTCGTCGCGATTGTAAAACAGCAGTCGCACGTCCACCGTCATGGGAATTCCATATACCCGGTCCTCCCAGGTGCCCTCGTCCCAGGCGGTCAGGAAATAGTTCTCCGGAACAATCCAGCCGTCACCGCTTTCCCGCTCCCGTTCGATAAACTCGTCCAGCGGCAGAAAAGCGTTGCGCGCCGCCCATTCCGCGACCGCGTAACGGTCGAAGATGATCAAATCCGGCGGCTGTCCGCCGGCCACCGAAACCAGGAAACGGGTCGGGTCGGCGGTTTGGTCGCCCGAGGCGTTCTGCGCCACCACCACCCGCACCCCCGGGTTCGCCTGCTCGAAACGTTCCAGGAGGTGGGACAATGGCTGCGTCAATGGCGCCGGCCCGAAAAGATCCAGCTTCCTGGTGGTCGCTCCCGCTGTTGGGAGGAGAAGCACCAGTACGAACAACCCCATAAGAATGCTGGACAGGCGTGGCATGGCTCAGTTGGTGATCGGAAACTTCAAAGTGACGATTTCAAAAGGCGACACATCGACTTCCACCGCCCCGTCATTCATTTCGAGGGATTTCGCCGGGCGTTCCAGCAAATCGGCCATCAGCGCCGATTCAAGTGGCAGACCGGTGCGGATACGCGCGGGCCCCCGGGTCCCGTAGGCTTCGTAGGCGCGCAGGATAACGGCATCGGCGTCTTCCGCGACCTTCACCGTGTCGAGCATCAGCCCCGGACGATCCGTCTGGAAGAAGCTTTGCACCGCCGGCAGTTCGCCCGGGTGGGGTTCGGTTTCAACCAGGCTCAGAGGAACGTTCAGGGCAAACGCCTCCTCGATCACCCCGCCGGTTTGCGGGTTCCCTCCGCTGTGAGGAAAGAGGGAATAGGTAAAGCGATGTCTGCCCCGGTCGGCCAGAGGATCCGGAGCGTTGGGCGCGCGCAGCAGACTCAAACGCATCACGTTGTCCAGGATGTCGTGTCCGTACTTGCAGTCGTTGAGAATGGCGACCCCGTAATCGCCTTCCGAAAGGTCGGCCCACTTCTGCGCACAAACCTCGAACTTGGCCGCGTCCCAACTCGTGTTGCGGTGAGTCGGTCTCTCGGTGTGCCCGAACTGGATTTCATAGGTAGCCCGGGGTGAACGGACATTGACCGGAAACGCGACCTTGAGAAGCTTGCGCTCCTCCTGCCAGTCCACCTCGGTCTCGAAATCGATTCGGGCCGATCCGGCCCGCAGGACGATTCGCTGGCTGATCCAGGAATTCCGGAAATGACGCTTGGCTTGCAGGACGGCCCGCAGCGGTCCGGACTCGACGATTTCCACCACGTCCATCTCGTGCAGCTCATACCCCACCTCGCCATAAAAAACCTCGATGTCCCAGGCATCCCATTGACTCGGTGTGTCGCCGTACAACTGAAACTGATTTCCCTTCTTCCCCGGCGCCAGCACCTCACGTTTCGCACCAAGGTCATAGACGCTGGAGAGACGCCCTTCGCCATCCACCATCACCCGCAGCAGACCGTTCTCCAGTCGGAATTCACCGTCCTCCTGTTTCACCGTCACCGGCGCCACTGCCTCCGGTAATTCCTCGCGTTTTTCCACCACACGGTACCCGCAGGACGGGGCTTGCGCCCAGAACGGGTGTCCGGACGAGTCGGATACGACCTCGGCGCGTTCAAAGCCCAGGGTATTAAAGATCACTGTCGGTTCGGAAAAGTCCGCGGTTTGGATACGGGACTCCAGGCTGGTCTGCCCGTGACGGACGATCGGGGCGCCCAACGCTTCGATCGTTTGGTAGTCCCGGGCCGCGTCCTCGTAAACCCAATTGATGGAGCTCCCGGGGATGATGTCGTGAAATTGATTCAGCAGCAAAAGCTTCCAAGCCCGCTCCAGGGCTCCGGCCGCGTCGACCCGGTCCCGGGCCACCACATCGTAGGCCGCGTGAGGCGGCATCTCCCCGGCCTCGGGACGCCGACCGGAGATTGCCAGCGAAACGGCATCGAAGAATTCCGCCTCGCGCAGCAGGAACTCGCACTTGCGATTGCCTCGTTTGGTCGCGGCCTGACTGGTGTAGGTGCCGCGGTGAAACTCCAGGTAGAGTTCGCCGCTCCAGACCGGGAGGTCCTTGGCATCCGCTTCGGCCTTGGGGAAAAAATCGCGCACCCGGTCGAGCTCCACCCGTGGAATCCCCTCAAAATCCTTCCAGCGCCGCGCGGTTTCCAGCATGCCCCGCGTTGGACCACCGCCCCCGTCGCCGAAACCGTAGGGATAAAGGGAACGCGTCGCCCGATCGTTCTCGGTGAAGCGGGAAACGCAACGAATCATTTCCGGACCCGTCATCTTGCCCATGTAGGTGTCGGCGGGGGGGAAGTGCGAAAACACCCGGGTTCCGTCGATTCCCTCCCAGAGGAAAGTGTGATGCGGGAACCGATTGATCTCGTTCCAGGAGATTTTACTGGTCATGAAGTAGCGGATACCCGCTTTTTTCATGATCTGAGGCATCGACGCGCTGTATCCGAAAACATCGGGAATCCAGACATCGGTGGTCTCCACCCCGAGTTCCTTTTCAAAAAAGCGTTTTCCCTGGAGGATCTGACGCACCAGGGACTCGCCCGAAGGGATGTTGCAATCAACCTCGATCCACATCGACCCGATCGGCTCCCACTCGCCTCGCGCTATCGCCTTTTTGATATCGGCGTAGATCGAGGGGTAATAATGCTTCATCCACGCATAATGCTGGGCCTGGGAACAACTGAACTTGTAGTCCGGGTATTCCTCCATGTACCGCAACGCGGTGGAAAAGGTGCGGGCGCACTTCCGAATGGCCTCCCGCAGCGGCCAAAGCCAGGCGGTATCGATGTGGGCATGGCCCACCGCGGAAATGGTGTGGGTGGTGGCGGAATTGGTGCGGGACATGACCTCGCGCAATGCGGCTCGGGCGCCTTCGTAGGTTTCGGAATTCTCGATGTCCAACCGGTTTGAAGCCTCGTTCAGCGCGTAGTGCAGTTGGCCGCGGCGCGGCGTCTGTTCCGGCAGTGCCCGCATGGCCTCGTAACAAGCGAGATAATCGCGATAGAGATCCCAGACCTCGCGGTCGAAACAGGTGAGCTCGGCCCTGTCCAATGTGAATTTCCGGGCGCCGTCCGGCTCCGGACTGACCATCATTTTCGCCCCGATTGAGGTGGCCTGGGGATTTGCCGCGGCCTCGACATAGAACTCGAACGTCTCACCGCCTTTGGCCGGAGAAGCGATGGGAACGTCGCGGCGATTGATATTGATGGCCCGCACCGGCTTGCCGTTCTGCCAAACCAGGCCCTCGCCGGCAAACCCTTCTCCGGAAAACGGAATGTGCTCCCAGGGGGACAGGGCTATCAGGGCAACCACCTGTCGCCCCTCCCACTCCGCCGGCACGGCGCCGGTAATACGAAACCAGGCCGTATTCCAGGCGCCGCCCCAGGTATCGCCCACGGAGAACGGGTGATAGGTCGCGTTTAGCGCCTCTTCCGGAGACACCGGTTCCCCGCGCGGTTGAAAGGCCTCCACGGAAACGTCCGCCCGGCCGGTGTAAATATGAGCCGTCATCTGCTCGATAACACGAGCGTAGCGGTTTTCATAAATTCTGCTGAATTTTTCCATAAAAACTGTGAAATCTCGCCGGACCGGTCGCCGCTTCCCAAGGTGGCTGCTCAACCGGTCGATTCCGGGAATTCCTTTAAAAATCCATCTTTCTGATGGGCCGCAATCAACTCGTCGCAGAGCGCCCAAATCCGATCCAGGGGCAACGTCGCCGCGGTATGGGGATCCAGCATGGCGGCGTGATAGATGTGCTCGCGGTTTCCGGTAAGCGCGGCCTCAACCGTCAATTCCTGCACGTTGATATTGGTCCGGCAAATGGCCGCCAGTTGTGGCGGCAGGTCGCCGATGCACGTCGGCTGGATTCCCTGGGCGTCGACCAGGACCGGGACCTCGACACAGCACCCGGCCGGCAGATTGGAGATCAATCCGGTATTCGGGACGTTTCCGTAGATCACTCGCGGGGAGTTGGTTTCGCGGGAGTGGATAATGTAGGACCCGTATTCGTGCGAACGCGGTTTGACTTCGATTTCGCCGTCAGCGCCGAGCAGGTCCTTTTCCGTTTTCTCCCACTCCTCGATAATCGCCTCGCAACGTCTGAGGTATTCGTCGAGCGGGATATCAAACCGCCGGATTATTTCCTCTCCGTGATGAATAAAATAAGGAACGTATTCGCTCTGGTGTTCCGACGACTCGGTGACGAAGTATCCCAATCGTCGCATCATCTCGAATCGCACCTTGTCCTTCTCGAAGCCCTTCTCGGCAAGTTCGAAAAGCCTGGGGTAAAGATCCTGGCCGCGGTGTTGGAACTCCAGGAAAAACGCCATGTGATTGATACCTGCCACCCGGTAGTTCACCTCATTGGGATCGACGTCCAGGTAACCCGCCAGTTCCCGGGACGTGCCCTGGACGCTGTGACAGAGCCCGACGGCGGGCACGCCGACCGCCCGGTCGACCGCCATGCAGTTCATGGCCATCGGGTTGGTGTAGTTGAGAAAAAGGCACCGCGGATCGCCCACGGATTCAATGTCGCGGGCGATTTTCAGCAATTCGGGAATCGTGCGCAATCCCCGGAACACACCGCCGATGCCCAGCGTATCCGCAATGGTCTGACGCAGACCGTACTTTTTGGGGATTTCGAAATCGGTCACGGTGGCGGGTTTGTAACCTCCGACCTGAATGGTGCAAATGACGTAACGCGCGTCTCGAATCGCTTCGGTGCGATCCTCGGTCGCGCTGACCTGGGCGCCCACGCCGAGCCGATCCACCAATTTCCGCGTCATGACCTCGGCAACCTTCAAGCGAGCCCGGTCGATGTCCATCAGGCAAATATGCGAATCGGCCAACTCGGGAAACCGAAGAATATCGGAAATCAGCTGCTTGGCGAAAACGACCGAGCCGGCGCCGATGAGAGCGATCTTTCTCATCAATCCTCCGCGTTCGAACCGTCACCGGGGGCCTTGAAAGCAAGAGCGCCCATGAGGAAACCGCGCGAGGCGCTGGCCATATCGAGAATCTCGATTTGCCGGAGAGGGTTGTTCTGCGGACGGTCCCAACGCCGGGGATACCGACCTCTCGGATCCCGGTCACCTTCCGCGCCCGTCGCATTCTGCATCATCATTCCCATGAAGGCCGCCAGGGCCGTTATTGTGTGAATCGATTTGGTTTTCTTCATGAATGCAGCATTGAGATGAAAAGAGCCATTGGCCTTGAAACCGAAGTGCTTGACCCAAGGGGTTGGAGGCCACAACGCCCCGGCCCGGGACAAACCGTGACGTCTTCAAAGCGGTAAAGGGCAGTTTGATGGTTTAATGGAGGCGGGTTTTATCATACCTAAAAAACTCGATTTTATATATATAAATCCGTCAAGCACGTATAAAAGCAATTCGTCCATCCGACACAACCCAAAACTCCGCTGGAATTCGTTTTCCACAGCCAAAAAGAATCTTGATACGGCAATCGCAAATCTGAATCATCTTCCGTCTTGCGCAGGACACAGAGTTAACTGATTCGACATGAGGTTTGTACGCTACAAGGCTCGAACTGTTTTCCGAACCGAAGAGCGGCGTGAGGCCTTTAAAACGCCGGCTGAGATTCAATGATGATCATCAACACCTTGCCCCCTGAAGTGGTTTCGGGGTTCGATCTTGAGGGTTCCTTGTTTGAAAGTCGGCCCTATGGATCCGGACACATCAACGACACCTTCCTGGCCTGTTTTCAAACCAACGGCAGCCGTTTCCGCTACATCTTCCAGCGCATCAATCATCATGTCTTCGCCGACCCGATCGCCGTAATGGAAAACATCCAGCGGGTCACCGCGGAACAGCGGCGCAAGTTGACGGAATCCGGTTCGCCGGATGTTTTCCGGCGGGCTCTTAACCTCGTCCCCACCACCGACGGCTCCCCCTGCCTGGTGACTGAGGATCGGAATTATTGGCGGTGTTACCACTTTATCGAACGCGCCCGGACCTACAATGTGACCCAGGGGCCCGACCAGGCATTCGCCGCCGCCAGAGCCTTCGGTGATTTCCGGGAGCAAATGGGGAGCATTCCCGGACACCCGTTGCACGTGACCATTCCGGGGTTCCACGACACCCGATCACGCTTCGAGCGCCTGCGCGAGGTGGCGGCGATCACGGGTCGGGAAACCCCGCCGGGATCGCATCCGGCGCCCGTTTCCACCCGCCAAGAGCCGCGGGCGCTCATCGAAAGCGCCGCCGCCGAGTGGGCCTTTATCCGCGAACGGGAAGCGTGGGTGGACGTGCTGCTGGACCTGCATGCCCGGGGAGAAATTGCCGAACGGGTCACCCACAACGACACCAAATTGAACAACGTCATGATCGACGATTTCACCGGCGAAGGGATCTGTGTGATCGATTTGGATACCGTGATGCCGGGGCTTGCGCTTTACGATTTCGGCGATCTGGTGCGCAGCACCGCCAGCCACTCCCCCGAAGACGACACCGATCCGGAAGGCGCCAAGATCGAAATTCCGCTGTTCGAGGCCTTGGTCCGAGGGTACCTGTCCGGCAACGGCGAATCGCTGAACGAGGCTGAAAAGGCCCACCTGGTGTTTTCCGGCAAACTGATCGCGCTGGAGGCGGGAATGAGATTTCTCACCGACTTTCTTGAGGGAGATATCTATTTCAAGACGGCTTATCCTGGGCAGAACCTCGACCGCTGCCGAAAACAATTGGCCATGGTCAGGAGTATCGAGGATCAGGAAGCGGCGATGCTCCGCATTGTGGATCGGTTCTGACGGTGGCCGCTTAACCTTTGGGTCGGCTCAAGCGTGACCATTCCGGCCGGCGACACCGCCCTTTTTGCCGCCGCGCTGGCGAAGGAAGGTATAATTGACCAGGAACGAAAGGCCAAGGAGAGTGCCGATCTGTCGCATGGACCGCATGGCGCCGATCACGGTGCGGACTGAAGCGGACCTCGGTTCATGGATTCGGATCAGAATCAGGCAGCCCAGCAGGCAGAGGGTCGGCTGCAGCAGGAACGTGACCCGGTAGGTCAACAAGGGATCGAGGTCGGCCGCAAAAGCGATGCGATAGATCTGGCCGCCGATCACCGGGGCGACCGCCGCCGCAAACGAAGTGATTGCGACATAAATGCTTATACCGGTGGTCTTGGTTTTGGCCGGAACCAGTTTCAGCAGGAGATTGAATGAAGCCATGAAATAGCCCGCCGCGAAGATCCCTCCCCACGCCCACATGAAATAAAGGATCCATGCGGTGCCCGGCGTTAACACGCACCACAGGTAATTCTGCAATTGCCAGGCCGCCAGGCAGAAAATCAGGACCGGTTTATTGCCGTGCTTGTGCAACATGCCCCCCCATGCGGGAAAGGACACCGCGCCACCCACGCTGGAGAGGATCACCAGAAAACTCACCTTGCTGACCGACAGCTCAAGCAGTTCGTACATGAACACGTTGTAAAACGGCCCTACCACGCCGGTGGCGAAACCGAATACCGCTCCGAATGCCACAAAAAGACCGAGCCCGGGCGAGCTGGTCAGGATCGCCGGGTAACGGCTCCACGCCACCCTTTCCTTCGGTTTGCCCATGCCATCGTCCGAGAGAATAAAGTGCTGTCCGACGATCGAAACACAGCGCAAAACCGCTCCGAACAAAATGACGACCTGGTAACCGATCAAAGCGTTATCCAGCAAACCGAGAAGTTTTCCCACGCCCAGGAGAAACAACACCGATCCGAAGGTAATCAAACGGTTGCGATAACCAAAGTACTTGCCGCGAACCCTTTCGGGAATCCACTCCTGAATCCATGAGGTCCAACTGACCCCCGTCATCGAGGCCAACAGACTGGAAAGCAGAAAGAAAACCACAAAGAAAAGCGCCGCTTTCCCCGGGTCGTCGACCGGGAGGAACGGAAGGACAAAAGCAAGGGCGGTCCAGCAGGCCAGATGCAGCCAGGCCATGGCGATCGTGGTTGCCTTGGGATTAAAGTGCCGGGCCAGGACAGGCATCAAAACGATCTGCACCACATTGCACCAGGCCGGCAGAGATGCGATCAAACCAAACCACCCTTCGCTGAGTCCGAAGTTCCTGGTCAAAAGGGCGGCAATCACGAAGTTACCCGGCAACGACAGGAAAACGATGGGAAGCGCGACGACCCCTTCCCAGGTACAGATCCGGAGGTTCCTTTTTAGCCGGCCGGCGGTCCGATTCGTTTTAACCACTGAATTCAAGCGGGAGATCGTGTTCAGAACCTTATCCCAAAGCAAGCGGTTTGCGGCGAACCGCAACGGAATATTTTTCCGCCTGATAATCCCCCGGACCGACTCGAATGAACATTGTCCCCTTTACACATCGCGGTAAACGATATATATAACAGACCATGAACACTTTTCGCCCGCTTTTACTCACCCTCATCCTAGCCATGCCATCATTTCCCAGCTTCCTGGCCGCTCAGAATCCGGTATTCGACGGCGCCGATCCCCATGCCATCGTCGTCGATGACGTCGTTTGGGTGTATCCGACCCACGGACATCGCGAACATTTTTACGCCTTTTCCTCGCCCGACCTGGTCAACTGGACTCAGCACGGTCCCATTCTGAATTTCGCCGACATCGATTGGATCCCCGAAGGCAAACACGCCTGGGCGCCGGGCATCCTGGAAAAGGACGGCAAATACTACCTGTACTATTCGGTCGGCCCGAAGCCCTCCCATATCGGGGTGGCGGTGGCTGACTCCCCGGAAGGTCCATTTTCCGACAGCGGCCAGGCGCTGCTTTCCGATCACGGCGAACCCGGCTTCGAAGCCATCGACGCCATGGTGTTCATCGATCCGGCCGACGGCACACCGTATTTTTACGCCGGCGGCAGCGCGGGCGCCACCCTGCGCGTTTTCGAGCTGAACGAAGACCTGGTATCCTTTAAACGCGAAATCGAGGTAGAGACCCCCCGATATTTCACCGAGGGCGCGTTCATCCATTACCACGACGGCCTTTACCACTTCACCTACAGTCGTGGATACTGGCGCGACGCCACCTATCACGTCCACCACTCCACCGCGCCCGGACCCACCGGCCCCTGGACCTATCGCGGAGTGATTCTGCAAAGTGACGAGCGTCACAAAGGTCCGGGGCACCACTCGATAATCCAGAACCCGCATTCCGATGAGTGGTTTATCGTTTATCACCGCTGGAACGATCGGGAGGACAACGGACCCTTCCGCGGCTCCCGCTCGACGGCCATCGACAGGCTCGAGCATGGGGAAAACGGCGTCATCAAACCCATCACCATGACCGACGAGGGCATCACCGACTGGCCGACGTCCGCCGAATAACCGGTGGACCAGGACATCGGACGATTCCATCGCGAAGTTCCCCGCGGCCGAATCATGTTTTAAGGATTCGACCGCGGGAATTCGGGAGGAAGGTGTCGCCGCATCGCGTTATTCCTGCGGAGAAGCGGCGTACATCGGCCGGTGGAGTTCGCGCAGGGTTTCGGGATCGATCTTGATCACACGCCGATCATAGGTGATCAGTCCGTTAACCTCGATCTCCACGTCGGTGGTTTGAGTGTATACCGCGGCGGCAAGGCCTTTTTCAATCAGCGGACGCAGATCGTCCATCAATTGCCGATAACGCTCCAACAGCTCCTTTTTATCGGCGAAACTCTGATAGCCCCAATTGCGGTCCTCCTGCCAGAGGTGACCGGGAAGCACCAGCCCAAGGCCGCCGAACTCCCCCAGAACCGAAACCCGGTCCGGACTCACCGGGAACATGTCCGGTCCCGGATAGGAATGCCGGTCATGGGTATGTCCCCAACCCATATCCTCCCAGCCGCTCGGTCCGCCCACAAACCGGGTCGGATCGTAGTCAGCCGTCCATTGCAGGATATTGTTGGTGTCATGCTGCCCCCAGCCTTCGTTAAAGGGCATCCACAGCACCACCGAAGGAAAGAATCGCAAAGCATCGATCATCGCCCGCAACTCGGTGCGGAAGTTCTCGCTCCACAGAGCGGGCATTTTACCTTCCTTGCCGGACCCGTCGCGGGCGGACTGGCTGGGATCGTTGCCTCCGCTGGGCATGTCCTGCCAAACCAGAAGCCCAAGTTTATCGGCATAATGGTACCAACGGGCGGGCTCCACCTTGACGTGTTTTCGGATCAGGTTGAATCCCATCTTCCGGGTCATTTCGATGTCCCAAAGCAAGGCCTCGTCGGTGGGAGCGGTGTAAAGGCCGTCCGGCCAGTAGCCCTGATCCAGCGGACCAAATTGAAACAGCGGTTTGCCGTTGAGAAACAAACGGGGCACGCCCTGCGCATCCTTGGCGGTGGAGATTTCACGCATGGCGAAATAACTCCGCACCACATCCTCTCCGTCGACCAGAGAAACCTCCAGTTGATACAAGTGGGGATCGTCCGGACTCCACAACCGGGCGTTCGGCACCGGAACATCGATGGCGTCGCCCAGAAAACCTTCCCCTTCCCCAACCAGCCGGTCGCCGTCAAACGCCCGCACGCGAACCCGTTCTTCGGTGTCGGCTCCCCGCCCTTCCACCGAAACGCGTACCAGGTTGCCGGTCAGGTCGGCCTCCGGTTGAACGTTATCGATGGAAACGGCCGGAACCGCTTCAAGCCAGACGGTCTGCCAGATGCCGGTCACCGCGGTGTAGTAAATCGATTCCGGCTTGCGCACCTGTTTACCCCGCGGTTGAGGCTCGCTGTCGATCGGATTCCAGACCCGAACCACCAGTTCCGGCGCATCAGCCACCGTCAGGGCTTCCGTGATATCAAAACTGAAGGGCGTATAACCGCCTTTGTGGCGGCCGACCTCGACGCCGTTCACCCAAACGGTGGCGCGCCAGTTCACCGCGCCGAAATGGAGCAGAACCCGCTCGCCTTTAGGGGCTGTGAAGGCACGGCGATACCAGAGTTCCTGATTCGGACCAACCACCCGCTGCACCCCGGACAACTGGGATTCGATGGCGAACGGCACCAGGATCCGGCCCTGCCAGCCCATCGGGCGGGAAGCTCCCGACGCCGTCACGGCAAAGTCCCATTCACCGTTCAGGTTGATCCAATTGTCTTCACGCACCATCTGTGGACGCGGGTATTCCGGCAGCGGATGCTTCCGGTCGACCTCGTCAGCCCAGGGCGTTTTCAGGGAGCCATAGCTCTTAGCGGAATCGATTGTATTCATAGTCATAAGGTGTCTTTGTGTTGGTTCGAAAAAAGGTCGGGCGAATACAACGGCCCTTGTGAGCCAAACCCGGACTTGTTCAATTCTCCTCCGTTCCCAGGGACACGGGGCCCACGCCGGTGTCGGTCATTGTCACCGGAACAATCAAACCCTCCTCGTCGTACTCCAGACGATCGATGGCCACCATTCGCTCGCCGTCGTAGGGACCGGAACCGGTTCGATTGTTCCAGCGGTGATAGATGATGTACCACTCGTCGGAATGAGGATTGAGCAGAACGGAATGGTGCCCGGGACCTTTGTGTTGATCGTCGCTTTCAAGGATCACTCCCCGGTAAGTCCAAGGACCCGTAGGGCTCGAACCAGTGGAGTAATGGACCCGGTAAGAGGCGTCCCTCCAGTAACCCTGGCTGTAGGAAATGTAGTACGTGCCATCGCGGTAATGCATGAAGGGCGCTTCGGTGAAATTCTGGGGGGTGGCCACCGACTGTTCGCGGCTCAAGGCAACCCTATCGTCGCTCAACCTGAAGACCCTCAACGTGGCCCCGGCGCTGCCCCCGGCGTAAAGATATGATACACCCGACTTGGGATCGGTGAATACCATGGCGTCAATCGCTTCAAATCCGGGGTCCCCGCGGTCCTGCAACAGGGGCTGTCCGCTGTCGATAAAGGGGCCGGCGGGAGAATCCGCCACCGCGACCCCGATGGAGGAGGGTTTTGGTCCGCCGGAGAAATAAAGGAAATACTGGCCGTCTTTCTCAGCGACACCCGGCGCCCAGGCGTGTTTGTCCGAAGGCATCCAATCGACGTTCTCGTAATCCAGAACCGGGCCGTGGACGTTCCAATGCACGAGGTCCGTCGACGAATACGCGAAAAACCGCCGGTCGCCCGAGCGATAGGTCGGATAAACCCAGACCGTGTCTCCCACGAGGAGCACATCGGGATCGGCGCCCTGGAGGAAAGGATTCGCCGGATCCATAACGGGCGTCTCCCGCACCACCCGGGCGCGTAAATGATGCCGCATATGGTCGTCGATTCGGACATTACTGACCAACAGCACCCGATCGTCATCGCTCGCTTCCTCGAAGACGACGGACGCCCGGTTCCAGGTTAAGAGGTCGGCGGACCGATCGAGTAAAAGCAGTTCTCCCGGCTTGGCCACTCCTGTTTCCATGCCCAGATATCGCGTCAGACCTCGCCCCTCCCTAACCGGGACGACCACGGCTTCAGGTGCGAGCTTATCCGGTTCGGTCGCGGGCTCCCAATGGCCCAAAAATTCAGCGGGGTCACGGGCGACTTCTGAAATCCTCACCTGCCCTATCGCCCCGTCGAACCAGTCGGCCAGCGAGCCAGCCCACATCCCGCGCCCGACAGTCCAGGTCCGGTTGATTCCCGAATAGCCATTGTAAAAGGCGCCGTTTATAGGAACCGTCTCTTGCAAGACGTACATCGAATCCCCCGGTTCCTTTAACCAGAGCGCCAGGGACAAAGACGTAGCGACCCCGGCAGCGGCGTACCATTCCCCCGACTGCAATGGAGCGCGGCTGGAAGCCGTTCGCGAAACTGCGGAACCGTCGACCACCCCCATTTCCAGGCGGCCGTCGCTGCCCCGGATCTTCAAGGCCACGGGCGGCGCCGTACCGATGGGATTGCCGTCCTTGCCCACCACTACCTGCCAGCGATTCGTCGCGTGAGGTTTAAAGGAGGCCTCGATGGTCCAGGCGCTGAAGGTCCTGGAATTGATCGGCTTTCCATCGGTGAACAAATCGCGATTGGGAGTGAAATGTACCGAAAGGTGATTGGCCTCCCCAGTTTGGGGCACGGGATTGAAGGGGGTGTCGGACAGGTAGGCCGGCGACGTCCAATCGGCAAACGGGCGAAGGTGATTTCCGTTCCCGGAAACATCCCAAACGGCATCCGCCTCCGCCGGAACGTTGTAAGCCGGCGGACCTTCCTCCAGTGTCCAATAGGCCGCGGTGCCGGCGAATCCCTCGATAAGACAAGTAGCCAAGACGCATGAAACAACGCCGCAAACACAGAGGCTCCGGTCGCATCGAACGCGCCCGGATCCGGCGCCGACCTCACACTGACTTTCTGTTTTCAGGATCATTCGTTTCAGGAACAGCGTTGATTTCCAGCTTCGGAGCTGTGAACCGCTTCGAGCCGTCGATCGACGACGGAAAATCAACATAACCGTCAGCCTACCGATTTCTCCCACTTTCCGGAATGGCTGAATTTCCCGAATGCATGTCAATTTATTGCACCGGTGTTTGTTGCGAAAACAACGCAACATCAGCAGTATCCATTAAAACTTGCTATTCCGGCGTTTTCCGTCTAGTTGAATTGAATCCATTTCCATGTCAAAATCTTTCCTGACGCGATCAAGTAATCGATGAGAATGCTCCTGCCCGAGAGCCTGCCCGGTCACATCGTCCGCTCCCTGCGGACGATGAAATTCGACATTGCTCTCACCGGCGAAACGTCTCTCGAAGCACTCTTTCGCACTTCCGAAAGGGAGCGGCGAATTCTCCTGATCGAAAACAGACGAATCGCGGCACAGGCTCCGCAGCCGGAAAGCGTCCATGGCATAATCGCCCTGGACGCCGCCACCCGGACCGCCGCCGGATTCTCCAAGTGGGTCCTGCCCCACCTGAGCGAAGCGACGGAAATTCAGTTTGAAGGACACCTGACGCTCATCCGCGGCACCGGTTCGGTCGAAGTGACCCATATCCGTTACCGCAATCAATCGGTCCAGGAAAAGATTTCCATCCCCCGCGGCAGCAACGAACGATTTCTCCATTCCGGAACCCGTGGCCTGGCTCAATTGCGGGCCAAGGGTATCCTGTTGGGCGGATTCACCCACACCCATAAAGGCTACAGCGTGGAGCGCCATCCGGCCAGATTTCACTTTCTGAGCATGGTTATCCGCGGAAGCCTGGTTTTTACCACGGACCCATCCGCCCACCGCACTTTGGACGAAGGTTGCACCTTCCTCATTCCTTCGGGAACGATCGGATCGTATCGCGCGGAGGACGCGACCGAATTTCTCTGGCTTCATATCGATGCCATGAGCTTTGGGCAGGACATCATCGGGGAATTAAGGCACAGCAACCTGTTCCCCCTTCAGGACCTGGTCGATTACTGCCAGTACTTCCGCGCCGAAGTTCGCCAACCGGGAGCGTATGGCGATGCCGCCCTCACTCATTTGGCGGAACTCATCGCACTGTGCATCGAGCGCCGTGTCAGCGCGCTTGGGATGCCCCGAAAGCTCAACGCCTCCCGCGAGCGTCTGAACGCCGCTCTCCGCGAGCTTGAGGAAAACCTTACCTCACGCCCGTCCGTGAACGATCTGGCTCGCCTGGCGGGAATATCAACTTCCCGCCTTTACCGGGAGAGTGAAAGGCTGTTCGGCAAATCCCCGGGCGGCCTCATCGAGGAAATCCGAATCCGTCAGGCCCGCGAACTGCTGCTCAATTCGGACTACCGGCTCGAACGGATCGCCGAAATGACCGGGTATTCGGACGCTTTTTCCTTTTCCCGCGCCTTCAAACGATTGAACGGAACCGCACCCAGCACCTTTCGACAACGCGGCGGCTAACCGGCCGAAATCGCAACGCGCATGACCTTCCCCGGCCGGAGGCGCCGACAAATCCCCCCTTCGCACCCTGGGCGGGAAACAAAAGAATGCCGCCGCTTCGACAAGCGGCGGCATTCTTTTCACTTTCCCGGTAACTCGCGGACGCGGTCCGGTTTACTTCGACAGGGTGAATGCCGGCAGTTTCACGATCTGCCCGCCTTTCATTGCCGACTCGTGCGCACACAGCCCGGTGCAAGTCCAGTTCGCCGATTGCCGCGCGTTGGGGAACGGATCGCGATCCTCCAACAGCGCCATCAGAAACTCGTGGCACATGTGCGGGTGCGACCCGCCGTGTCCGCCACCCTGCACAAACGACAGGTGGGCGTGGTCCTCCGCGTCGTACACCCCCGCCTGGGTGAACGGTGCGATCTCATCCGGCAGCAAATGACCGTAATCGGGGACCTTCACCCGCTCGGGAATCTCCGGCTCGGGTTTCTTCGCGGTGTGGATCACCGGGTCCTCTCCCTCGATCAGCGGCCACTCGAAGCTCTTCTTCGTGCCGTACACATTGATCGACTCGCGATACTGCCTCGCCGTGTCAAAAAGCGACCGGTAGATATGCGCCGAAACGTCCGAGTCCTTGAGCTGGATGTGGCACGACTCCACCGCGTACGGACAGCCGGACTTTTTGGCCAGCCGCTCCTCGATTCTTCCTGAACCGAAACATGAGACGAACTCCGCATCGCCCTTGGTCAGTCCCAGCATCGGACTCACCACGTGCGTCGCGTAGTGCATCGGGATCATCGATTCCCAGTAACTGGGCCAGCCCTCCATGTCCTGGGGGTGCGATGCCTGCAGCCACTGGATACGGCCGAGTTCGCCCTTGTCGTAAAGCTCCTTCACAAAGAGGTACTCACGGCTGTAGACCACCGTCTCCATCATCATGTACTTCAGGCCCGTCTGGTTAACCAGGTCCACGATCTGCTCGCACTCCTCGATCGTCGTGGCCATCGGCACCGTGCACGCCACATGCTTGCCGGCCTTCAGAGCCTCAATGCTCATCCGCCCGTGATCGCCGATCGGGCTGTTGATGTGAACATAGTCCACATTCGGATCCTGCAGCAGTTCCGCGTAGTCGGTGTAGCGCTTTTCCACTCCGAACTGGTCGCCTACCGCGTCGAGCTTCTCTTTGGTACGCTGAGAAATGGCGTACATATTGGCATTCGGATGCTTCTGATAGATGGGGATAAACTCGGCGCCAAAGCCGAGACCCACAATGGCTACATTGAATTTCTTATCGCTCATACGGTTCCTTATTTTCTTCGTGTAGGGTTAAGGTTATGACTCAAGCCAGGGCCTTTTTCAGAAAGTCCAGCCCCTGACGGGCAAACACGTTCTGATCATCGCACCGGCGCTTCCAAATACAAACGGCAGCCGCGAGATCCCGGTTTTCCGGTGTAAAGCTTTCGATCACGACCGCACCGCGGTAATTGGCGCCTTTCAGACCGCGGGCGAACGCCGCCCAATCGGTGAGACCGGTTCCCGGAATCCCGCGGTGATTCTCCGAAACCTGCACGTGCAACAGCTGATCGCCGGCATGAAGGATGGCCGCCTCCAGGTCCTCCTCTTCAATCGTCATGTGAAAACTGTCCAGCATCACCCGCGCCGCCGGATGCCCAATATCGTTCACCATGCGGACCGCGTCCGCCGCCGTGTTCACCAGGTCGCTTTCAAAGCGATTGAGCGGCTCGATCGCCAGGGAAAGGTCGCGTGCCGCGGCCATTTCCGCCGCCTGACGAATCCCATCCACCGCCATATCCCAATCCTTTTGCCGGTCCTCGGGAGAAAGTTGGCGCACTTTTCCGACCTGGGAGTACATCGGACCGGCGAAAAAAGCCGCGCCCACCCCGGAGCAGATATCCAGGCAGCGCTCGATGTAGCCCAGTGACTCCTGCCGGACGGCCGCCTCGGGATGGGTGAGATCGCGGCCGGGCCCGAAAGCGCCGCAGACCACTGCTTTCAAGCCATTCTCATCCAAAAGAGATCGCACACGATCGACATCGATCAAGCCGGGATCCTCGATCGGCAATTCCACCAAGCCGAAACCCATTTCCCGAATCCGGGGAAAGAGCTCTTCCGCGGCGGCGGTTTTAAACGGCGAAGTCCATAGCCAGGTGCTGGCGCCAAAAGTGAGGGAAGACATATCGGTATGCTTTGATTGAGGGTGAAAACCCGGATGAAACAACACAAACCGGGCGACTTAAGAAGAAATTAAGAACAAAAGAAGAGCCTACCCTATGGAAACGGGATATAGCTTGTAAATTTCCGACTGATTCTTGTATTTTTGCGACGCTCAGAAGATTCGCTGAAAAAAGGAAAAATGGCGCTGCGGGCCGCGTGACGGGGAATCACGTCAGCGCAAACCAAAACGCACCGCCTCATTCTTTACCGGCGACCCATTTGACGGCATTCGTCAACAAGGTCTGATACGCGGGATTGTCATGAGCCCGTCCATCGTGTCCGAAGGTGATGCAAACAATTCGCGCCTCGGAATCGTTTACCACCCAAACGCTGGCGTGCGGGCGGTCGGTTTGACCGTCCGGAGCGTTCTCGACGAGAACCTCGACATCAGCGCCCTCCTGAAAGTAATGGTGGTAACTCTCGTCCACGATGGTGAACGTTTCCGGGACTCCTGCCGTCACCGGGTGGTCGGATTTCAGGACCGTCGCCTCGATTTCACCAAAACCGTGGCTGCGGGAACCGCCCTGCACGAACCGTTCATTGTATCCGTCCCAGTCGTGCACCCATACCGCCGCGTGTACGAGCACGATCCCTTTCCCCGCGTCGGCATGAGCGCGCAACGCATCCTGGAAAGCCCCTCGGCCGTACATCCGGTGATTTCCGCTGAAAACGACAACATCGGCCTGAGGCAATAATTCCAGCGTCTCCCGAAGGTTGGGAGTCGCCGCGGTTTCAATCCCTTCGACCGCATTCAAGGTCTCGGAGTCCGTCCCCAAAAAGTAACGTGGAAAGTGGTGATGATCACCCGCTCCGGCCAACAGGACGCGCAACACATCCGCCTCCGCGGGGTCGGAAAACGTCTGCCCCATGGGCTCAGTGGAGTCCGCCGGCAATTCTTCGGCGCCGGCAAACTGAGTGCCGGCGGCACAGGCAATGGCCCCGAGGAAGGCCGCCTTAAGGAGATTGAGGTGATTGTTTTTCATATCTGGCATTGGATTCTTGTTTGTCGTCGCCAGGCGAATGCTTTGGCGCGGATTGACGTTATCCGGTGAAATTTACTTGCTGATGTATCCGTCGATCATTTCAGTGAAACCCGCAATGCGTTTTTAGTCCAGTTCAGTGTCGACCGGTTCCCGGAAAAATGTAAAGCATCAAGGCGTTAAAGGTCACAAGGGCATGGAAATCCACCATTGTGGCGGTTCAATACACTGATTCAAATTTTCTCTTGGAAAAGAAATCAATCTATATAAGTATTCCGCGATTCGTCGAAACCCTTAATTCATCAACCAAAACGATATGAACGAACCTCAGACCCAATCCAATGGTATTCACCGGACACGCTTGTTCTCCGGTATCTGTCTTGCCCTTATTCCAACGGGGGCATCCTTCTCGCTGATCGCCAGCATTATCCCCCAATTAAAGGTCGAATTCATTCTGACCAACCTGCAGGTCGGTGCCATCGCCGGCGCTGCTATCTGGGGAATGGCGATTTCATTGCTGGTTATCGGCCCGCTACTGGAGGGCCTCGGCATGAAAAAGGCCACCTGGGCGGCCTTTCTGGGACACCTGCTCGGAGTCACCGTGATGATCAGCGCCGTATTGTTCCGGGAGTCGCCGGATATGGCATTCTGGGTTTTGATGCTGGGAGCCGCTCTTCTAGCCATCGGCAACGGTATGATCGAGGTCTCGGGCAACCCGCTGACAGCCGCCATGTATACGCGGCGGAAGGCGCACATGTTGAATATATTTCACGCCTTTTTCCCGCTGGGCATCGTGGGGGGTGCGCTGATCGCCACCTTCCTGGCCCGTTTTGAACCGAGCACGTTCATCGGTCACTGGACCTTCTATGTGGCCCTGATCTACATCCCGGTTATCATCTACGGCGTCATGGTGCTGCCGCAAAAGTTCCCCAAGACGGAGAACGCCGAAGCCGGGTTGCCGGTAAAGGAAATGTTCCGCTTCACCTTTACCAGCCCGCTGATGTACGCGTTTTTGATCGTGATGGCGATCGCCATCGGTCTGGAGTTGGGAATTGGCCGTTGGATTCCCGCGATCTACAGCGCCGTCGAACTCCCCGGCTTGCTGATGCTCGCCTGGGTCTCGGGCATCATGATGGTCCTTCGTTTCATGTCTGGTCCCATCCTGGCCCGCATCTCCCCTCCCGCGTTGCTTTCCCTTGCGGCGCTCTCCACCTGCATCGGCATTTTCCTGTTCGGCATCGCTGAAAGCACGGCCGTTGGCTTCCTTTCCGCCACCTTCTTCGGCGCCGGCGTTGCCTTCTTCTTCCCCACCATTGTCGGACTGGTTTCCGAGCGGCTGCCCAAGACCGGTTCGCTTGGTATCGTTTTGACCTGTGGAATCGGACTCCTTTCCGCCGGCACGCTGGGGAACATGGGGGTTGGCGCCCTGGGGGACAGACAGCTCGCTTCCTTCCTCAATGAAGAGCGGCGCGAGACCACAGTCACGCTTCTGGAAACCATCACCGAGACTTTCCCCGCCCACATTCAACAGGCGGCACAAGCGGAAAACCCGGTGGAGGAATTGGGTTACACCCAGGCGGACGCTGAACGCGCCATGAACATGGCTGCGGAAGCCTTGGCCGGGATTGAAGCCGACGGCGAAATCGCCGGCACTGCGGCTCCACAGGCTCTGCGTGCCGTGGGCGGAACCGTGCTCGGTTTAGGCGATCGAATTCTCGTCGCCGAGGGGCACGACACCGCGGTGCTCGCCACCGCCGAATTGGCGGCCGCACGTGAAGCTTTCGGGGAACGGGTTCGAGCCGCGGCGGAAGGCGATCCCTCCGATGTGGCCGCCTTTGCCGGACAAAGCATCTTCCACGCCGCTTACCTGTCCAACACCATCATGGGACCGGCCGAAGGTTATGCCGGTCAACGAGCGATCAAACAGCTCGCCTGGGTTCCGCTTATCATGGTGGTATTCTTCGGCTTGATGTTCCTGAGTGATCGTCGCAAAGGCGGTTACAAGGCGGTTCATCTGGAAAAGGTCGGTGACTGATTTGCACGAATAAAACCGTTCATAGTTGAAGAAAGGGGCGTCGCCGGTCATTGGTGACGCCCCTTTTGTTTCCAGAGAACGAAGGGTATCTTCTCGCGGTCGAAAGCCCGGATGATTCCCTCGCCGGCCTGAAGAATGAAGCCAAGACAGGGCCCGACCCCATTCGGTGTCGAAAACGTGGAGCTGATTCGAATGGCGCGAGGTTAAGAATACTGTCCGATGCGGAATGCGTTAGATCCTTCCCGAGAGTTTTGAGAACCACTGATTGACACTAATTCACACTAATCAAAAACCTGGTACAAAAATGATGCTTGCCGTGGTTTAGCCCCGGGTGAATGAAATCGATAGCTGTGGCTGTCTGTAATGCATTTATTAGTGCTGATTAGTGAAGATTAGTTGTAAGACCGACGGCTCGAGATCTGTGGCTGAAGGTTCCTGTTCCGGGGGTTCATTCCGGCAAGGCGGGATGCTACGATCGGGCGCCTTAAACGAGTAGCGGTCTGTCCTCCAGACCCGAGCTATGATCTCTCTATTTCTTAGCGAATAGTCTGAATGGCACTCGGTTAAGGTCATTGACCGAATGAGCGTTGCTGAACGGTGAAGGTTCTCACACGGAGCCACGGAGCTCACGGAGGTGGGTCCTGTAAAAATCTCCGTGACTTTGTGGCTCCGTGTGAGTCAAATTTCCGCTTTATTTTTCGCTTCGTCGAACTATACACCGCCTTAACCGAGTGGCATTCCGAATAGTCTCAAATTTCAGATCGTCGATCGGATATCCTTTTTCACGAGGCCTCCAGAGGCCGGATTAAGAAGCCTTTCGATTCCGCATAGGCAATAAAAAAGGCCCCCGGCGATCTACGCCGGGGGCCTCTGATTGAATTGCCTGTGCCGCTGACCTACCTTAATCCAGCGCCCGCACTTGAACCCGCAGGAAGGCTTTGCTTTCCCCGTTCAACGGCAGTTCGACGGTGACCCATTCGAACTCGCCTTCCATGACCGGAACTCTCGGAGGCACCTCCTGGATTCCCTGCGTATCCCAGTCATTGCCCAGGGTGTAGGACCTCTGCGGCGTGTAGAGGATATCGGTTGCTCCGACCCGTTCGAGGTAGGTCAGACGCAAGGTCGCGCCGTCCACCTCCGGCTGCGGCATATCCGCCGCGCTTACCGGAGTCCAGGGATCCAGACCGAATGCGTATTTGAGCAGATTGGCGACGCCGTCGCCCGCCGGAGTCGCCAGCGGACCGGAAACGGTATCGTCAGTCTGATCGCCGCCTTCGAAGAAGGTCTCACGCCAGTCGGCGAACGACGCGCCCGAGGGAACCGCCAGAGCGGCACCCGGGAGTGGAATAATATTGGTGAGGGTCAATCTCGCGGTCGGAACCGGATAATTCACCGGCATATTCTCGATCAATTCCCATTCGTCCTCCTCCGAGACCCGTCCATACAGCCGCCAGCGCAACGGGTCGCGTCCGTTGGAATCGTTGGCCGTCCCAAACTGATAGGAATCGATTTCGACCACCTGGCCGAAGTCGAAAACCAGGTGGCTGTCGTTCACATTGGCTCGATTGAAATCAAGCCATTTGGAGTCGCTGTCGCCCAGCAGGTTCCCGGCCGGTTCGGCCGAGGGCGTATCGCCCCCGGGATTACTCACACTGATCGCATCCACCCGGGTTCCGTTGCGATAGAAGAAGAAACGCGAGAGTTGAATACTGTTCTCGTTCGGATTACGCAGCGCCGCATTCCCCGGAATGTCGAAACGGACATAACGCACCGATTCGAAATGATCCTCCGGCACCGACCGAACCCAGGCTGTCGCCGTATCCGTACCGCCGTCGCGCGGAGCGGAAATCGTGATGTTGGTGCTGGCGCTTTGCGGCGGCAGCACATCGCTGGTTCCACTCGGATCGACAGCTCCGGGAGTCGGGTTGATGCTGGCATTGGTCGTGCCGATCGTTTCCCAGGTGAGCCCCACGGTGGTTCCATCGTATACGATGGCGAACAAGGTGCTGTTGACTTCCTCGCCGCCAATCCGGTCCACGCTGAATCGATCGATCACTCCGGTGGTTGGCACCGGATCCGAAACCAGCGGGAACGTCTGGGTCGGCGTGTTTCGCGCCGTCGGAACCGGGTAGGCCTCGGCCATGTGCTCAATCAGTGTCCAATCCTCGGTCTCCACATTCCGCCCCCAAAGCCGCCACCGCACGGGATCGCGTTCGGGAGCGTCGTTGGCGGTCACGAAACGATACCCGTCGATGGATACGGTTTCACCGAAATCGAAGACCACGCGACTGCCTTGAATGGCTCCCGGCATGCGGGTTGCACCGTTGAAATCGAGCCATTTCCCGCTTGGTACCAACAGGTTTGAAACCGGTTCGTTGGCCGGAGTATTGCCCCCAGGGTTGCTTACCCCGACCGGAACAACTTCCTCGCCCTCGAGATAGAATTGGAACTGCGCCAATTGGATACTGTTTCCGGCGCCGCGGCGGGAAGTGGCATCCGGCAGGTCAAAACGCACATACTGGTAAGTGTGTGCCGAAGCCGCCACCGAACGGACCGTTACCGACGCCACCTGCGGTGCGCCATCAGCGCCGACAGCGGTCAACGTGTAGACGGTTTCATCATCCTCCGGAGCGGTCACCTCGACCGTTCCGGCCGCCGATACCTGGCCGATATCGGGCTGAATGCTGACGCTCGTGGCAAAGGTCGTATCCCATGCAAGGGTAAAGGGTTCACCGTTGCGGACCACCCGGAAGGTGGCTCCCTGGAGGCCTCCGATATTGAATTCATTCAGCAACGCTCCCGTGGGCAGATCGAATTCGCCGCTTTCCATGAATCGAGTAAACCGGTCTGTCGGTGTCGGGAAATTCATGACCGTATCAAGGAGCACCCAGTCAAACCCGTCGTTACTGCCTTCCAGACGCCAGCTCAACGGATCCCGATCAGGAGCGTCGTTGGCCGTCCACATCATGTAGGCGTCGATTTGCACCGGCTCGTCAAAGGTGAAGAGCACCGGTTGCGAGGTGTCATTACCGAACCATTTCGTCCCGGTATCACCGTCCACCAATTGGGGCGGACCCTCGTGACCGATGGGGTGAGAACCCGTCACCGTCGGCATCGGTTGTTCCGCCGCCCGTCGGGCCTCCAGGATATCGGTCCCCTGGTAGAAGAAGGTGAATTCGGACATCTGGATGCTGCTGGCGCCTCTGACCTGCAGGGGGGTCCAACGATAAAGTTGGAACTCCGCATCCTGCTCCACCGTGGTGTAGCCGCCGAAATTTACGACGTCCCAGACATCGCCGCCGCCCTGGGAGGAACCGAAACCGAACCGGTTGCGCCCTTCCATGGAAGCGTGTATCTCTCCACTTAGCGTTCCGTTGGCTCCGTTGCCGGCGGAGAGGATGGCCGTGAAGTCGATAACCCCGTCCCCGTTTGGAGTTCCCGTGAACTCAAAGCGATAGGTCGCTCCTTCGACCGGCGCGGCAAAAGGAGACTCATAAAGAATCGGGCCTGAAGTCCCTTCCCTCAGCGCGATTCGGCTGCCGCCGTTGGCGTCGGCCATGTATTGAAACGTGTAATACGTTCCGCTGTCATTTGGATCGAATGCGGCCGAATCCTCCTGCCCGAAAAGGACCAGTCCAATATTGCCCGCGGCGCCGGCATTCAGGCTCGACAGCACGATGTCGGATTCCACGTGAATCGCATTGCCCGGCCTGAATTCACGGACGCGGGTAACCGCCAGTGAATTTTCCGCCGCCGGACTTGCTGTCAATTGCAGCGAATTGGACTGCAGAGACCAGTCCTCCGCAGCATATAGGGCGAAATTTCCGGGACTCACCCGGGTGCCCGCCGAGCCGAACGGATAATAGAACGCCGACGCAGGCGTTGTCGGCACCAACTCCGGCGACTCCACCAGGGTCATGGAGAGGTTCGCGAAATCGATTTGCGGATCACCCGAAGGGGTGGTCTGCAAGCGACCTCCCAGCCCGAAAAGGTTCCCTTCACGCGGATTCAGGATATGGGTCGAAACGGATTGGCTGTATTCCGCCGCATCGGCCAGATCGGTAAGCGTCATGGTAAGAGTGAGCTCCCCGCCGAACCCGTAGGCGCCCTCGGCGCGCATGGCGAACGCACCCGGCTCCATAGAGAATGCGCTCACCTCGAAGTCGTCGATGATCCAGCCGTAATGGTCGTTCATGGCGAAGTTATCCGTCACCATCAGGAACTCCACCCGCACCGGCTGACCGAGTGCTTCCGGCGGCAGGCTCAACGATCGGTTCCGCCAGCCGTCACTGTTGCCCCAGTCCTGGGCCAGTTGGGCGATAAAGTTGCCGTCGGCATCCACTACCGAAACGGTCGCGGTGTGAACTTGCACTCCGTCTTCCACGTGATCATCAATCCACAAGGCCTCGCGATAACTGACCTCCGCGGCCGCCACCCCGGTCAGGTCGATCACGGGTGAACGGAGCCAATCTTCCGAGTTCTCGGAAACGCGGCTGTTCAGGTTGGTCGCGGCGACCCGCGTGCTGCCTTCCACCGGCGGCAATACGGTTTCCGACGGGTATCCCAAGCTCCCGATCTCCCAGCTGTCCTGCGGCCCGCCGCGTTGCCATTGGGAATCGTTGGCCGGAGTTTCGAAATCGTCGGCGAACAAAGCCTCCGGCCCGGGACGGCGACCGTCCCAACGTTGGGCCGCCAGGAACGGACCATTGAATCCGTTGGAAATGGCGATCACCGCGGTCGAGTCACCGGCCGGCGCAATCGCAGGAAATAGCGAAGTCACTGTTCCGGGAGGCAGAGCCGGAAAAAAGGATACACTGTAAAAGTTCTGGTCCGCCCCGGTATTAAACGGCTGCTCCAGGGGAACATGAGGCCCACCCAGTACAATCAGTCCCGGCCGGGAAGCGCGCACATCCGGAAAAGCGGTCAGGGTGATCTCGGATTCCAGGACAAAACTCTGTCCGGATTGGTAGTTGCTCACGGACGCCACCGCGCCGCTGGAAATGAAGTTGCCCGTGGTGTTGGTCATGCGGAGGGAATCGTCCTCAAGAGAGAAATGATCCGCACGATTGCGCAGCAGTCCGGACTCGTTCGCCTGGCCGGCTCCGACGCCAAAATCCAGGACAAAGTCGGCCTCGATCTCCGGGTCGTAGGCAAGTTGATGCCCTTCCCATTGGGCGGCAAAAATATCGGCGTGACGTCCGTTGCCCGAAGCATCGTTGGCAACGCGCCCCTCCCCTTCATCCAAGGGCCACCAGGCCACCAGATTGGCCTGCGGCAGCGAAGAGGTGTCGGACATGTTCGCCTGGATCTGCGCCTGGGTACGAGCCACGTTCCAAACCCGAACATCACGGATGGCACCGTTGAAATGCTGTTCCCGCCACGCGCCGATTCGAAGGGGCCATTCATCCCCCTGGGTGTCCAGCACCACTTCCTCGTCAACCACAACCTCGCCGTTGGCGTAAACCCGCAGAGTGGTCCCGTCGTAAACAAAAGCGAAGTGGGTCCAGTTGTTGCTCGATCCGATCACGGAAAACACCTGGTCCGGGCTTCCCCAGAACTGCGCCATCCAACGGTCGTTGAGCCCGTGGGTGCGCAGGGCGAATTCCTCACCGGCGTTCGAGGTGCCGACATGAAAAACCCCTCCCTCGGTGAAAGCCCGGGTGTAAGCCCAGGCTTCGAACGTTTTGGGATTGTTTCCCTGGATGCCAAGGTCTTCGGGATGCAGATCGGTCTGAATAATACTCTCGATTCCGTCGAAGTTGAGTATCGGTTCGGCTTCGGATGCGAAGAGAGGTGCGCACAGGGTCGAAGCCGCGACGGCTCCGGCCGCCATAAGGCCCCATGCTCGGGAACTGGGTTCGAATCTATTTTTCATTGGTCTGTTTTTGGGTGAATCGTGTGAACTTAAAAAAAAGCCGGACTCCGCGGCCGGGGGGAACGTTGCCACCCGGTCGTGAGAACGAACCAAGGTTACCGCGGCCCCGTGTACGGGCGGCCGGTGTAGAACGGATCCCAGTTTGACGGGTGTTTGGCGAATTCCGGGTAAACCAGCCGTACATGGGCATCCAGGAAGGAAACGTGCCCCTTCCCCCCGTGACGCTCGGTCAGGAAGTCGAGATCGCTGTTCAAATAGGCTCCGCTGTCGTTCGGTCGTCCTTCTTCCACCAACATGATGATATGAGTGGGATCCTTGACGTTGTACAAACGTCCGTTCAACTGACTGCGCTCGGAGATCCCCATGTTCATGGTATAACTGTAGGAATACGCCGCCCATCCCCCGATGGGATTCCCGAGATTCTCGGCGATGTTTTCGTCAGACGGACAACGGAAAATATCCGGGGAAAACATCGTTCCCAGCCGACCGCCCAAATAGGGAACAATGACGCTTTCACTCAACCGGTGAAACTCCCCGTCATCACGCCACTGAATCCAATCGGTTGGACGGGCGTCCATGTCCCCCGAGGTGGGAAGAATTCCATTGTGATCATCGGCATACATGATCATGGCCAGGGAAATCTGCCGTAGATTCGAGGAACACACCGCCCGGCGGGCCGTGTCCCTTACCTGATTTACGACCGGAATGAGAATCGCCGCCAGGATGCCGATAATGGCTATCACCGTGAGGAGTTCGATTAAAGTGAAACCCCGCTTGATCGCCGGGGAATAATTACTCGCTCGATTTGTCATGCTGGATCAACTACGGTTGCTCGATTATACTTTCAGCTCGTTTGCGCGAAGACCTTCGAATCGAAGAGTCGACCGATTACCACCGCCCAAAACAAAAAATACCGGTCCCAAAACCGGTATGCCGCGTCCTACCCGACGTAACGACGGACTGTGACGCCCGCCCGAATTCGACAGGAAAAATACCTCTTTCAACTGCACCTTCCGGTGCGCAGTACGGAGAAAAAAAGATCCTGTATGTAAGGTCATGGTTCTGTTGAGGGGCACGCCGAACCCCTGGACCGACTGAATGGAAATTACTTTTGATATATACAGGATCGTCACGCAACAAAAAAGACTCGCGACGCAAAGAAAAATCAACGAACGAAATTAACAATTAAATGGGGTCGACGGTTTTAATATTTATAAATCAGCAGCTTGAATGTTTGCCTTAGTGATGTTTCCCTGTATGCTCTGAATCCTCGGCACCCTATTTTCGCTCCGATATGTTTTATATATTTCGACCGAACACAGGCTTGCCAAGCGCTATAGTTAGATGAATGAATTTTACGGTGACCGGTCGTTACGAAGCGAATATTCGTCCGCAAAGGTATACAAAGAATCCGTTTCCGCCGTTGCGCGGAGCCGAAAGCACCGACCCGTGAGGCTATGATCCCGTCGCCAGCAGCCAATTTGTCCCCTTTTCTTCACATTTCGATAGCCGCGCTCCTGTTGGTGCTCTGTGTTCCGCTCGAGGGGCGGGTTTGGATCAACGAGATCATGGCCTCCAACGGCACCACCCTGGCTGACGAGGACGGAGATTACGAGGATTGGATCGAGCTTCACAACCCCGGCTCCGCACCGGTCGATCTTTCCGGCTGGGGCCTTTCCGATGATTTCAACCGTCCTTTCCGCTGGACCTTCTCCCCGGGAGTCACCTTGAAACCCGGCGAATTTCTCCTGGTCTGGGCCTCCGGCAAAGATCGCCCTGCCTCGGATTCGCCCGGAGGACACCCACACACCAATTTCCGCATCGATTCCGACGGGGAAGAGATCCTGCTGACTCGGCCGGACGGCCTTCGGGTCGACGAGATTCCTCCCACCTCCATTCCCCGGGATGTCTCCTTCGGCCGGTCCGCCGCGGATACCGAAAGCTGGGTATTCTTTGCCCTGCCCACCCCGGGTAAGCCCAACGGCGGTCCCGGCACCCACCACCTGCCGGAGACCGTAACCTTTTCCTCCGAATCCCGGCTTTTTTCCGAATCCCTGACCGTCGCGCTCTCGGGAGCCGCTCCGGACCAGGAAATCTATTACACCACCGACAACACCCGTCCGGACATCAACAGTCTCCGTTATGAGGCGCCGCTCCTTATCGACAGGACCACGACCCTGCGCGCCCGGGTGTCGGACGCCCACGGTGCAACCGGAGAGGTCGAGACCCGCCACTTCATCCAGGTCTCCCCTTCCCTGGCCGCCAAGCGGTCCAACCTCCCCATAATCGTCATGGATGCCCATGGCGCCAGCAACCAGGAATTGAACACCCAGACCACTCCGCTGGGCACGCCGCGGGTGGCCGGCTACCTGCTGCTGTTCGACCGCGACGGCTCCGGGATCAGCGACCTGTCGTCCGTTCCCGATCTGGCCACCCGACAGGGGTTACGCTTTCGCGGATCGAGCTCGCGCAGCTGGCCAAAACGCCACTACTCGGTCGAACTCTGGGACGAATCCGACCACGATCGGTCACTCCCTCTTCTGGGTATGGCTGCGGATTCCGACTGGATTCTTTATAACGGCTACCAGTACGACCGTGCCGGTATCCGCAATTCACTGGCATTCGACCTGTCGCGCGCCATGGGACGCTGGGCGCCGGAAACGCGTTTCGCCGAGGTCTATGTCAACCACGATGGCGGAGTCCTGGGCAGCAGCCCCGACGACTACATGGGGTATTACGCCGTGGTCGAGCGCATCAAACAAGGCGACCATCGTTTGGGAATGGACGTTGTCGATTCCCACGTCCTGCCCCCGGACGGACCCATTGAGCCCCTGAGCGAAGGTCCCTGCACCGGGGGCTACATCTTCAAGGCGGACCGGTCGGCGGCCGACGAATACCGCTGGAATACCGATCGCGGAGTGCCGGGCTACCATCACTTGACGCTTTCCCGCCCCAAGCTGCACAGTCTGGATGGCGGGCCGTACTCCGACAGCGCGTCCGCAGCCAACGCTTCGCTCCAGGTCGATTACCTCACCCGCTACGTCCAGGCTATGGAAGACGCCTTGTACACAGATCACGCGTCGGGTTTCGACACTCGGGAATACCTCCGCTACATCGACCGGGATTCATTTGTCGATCATTTGATCATCAACGCCTTCACCAAAAACGTCGACGCCCTTCGTCTCAGCGCCTTTTTCCACAAACCCCAGGACCGCCCTCTGGCCGCCGGTCCGGTCTGGGATTTCGACCGATCCATGGGATCGTTCGACAGCCGCGACAACGAATGGAACACCTGGCACGGAACCGGTGACGCCACCCGCTATTTCGACTACCGTCCGGAACACGCGCCCCACTGGTGGGAAATCCTGATCGAGGATCCCGACTTCGAGCAGGCCTTTTACGACCGTTGGGCGGAAATGCGGGTCACCGTCTACTCGGATGAGTCCCTGTCGGCGATGATTCAAGGAATGGCCGACGAGATCGACCGCGACATCCGGGGAATCGGCTCCGCCGCCCGGCGAAACTTCGCCCGCTGGAGCGAGAATCCTCCCTGGGGCGGAACCTTCCGTGCTGAAATCGCCCATATTATTGACTGGACCACCCGCCGGGCCGCCTGGATGGAGCGCCGCCGCCTCGACGGCGGCCTCCTGCCCTCACCACCGGTCGCCTCCCTCGAAATCGATCGCGAAGCCGGCAAGGTCTCCGTCGCCTTTTCTTCCGACGAAGCGGACACAATCCATGTCACTTCGGACGGCAGCGATCCCAGGGGCCCCGGAGGGCAGCCGTCAGTGCCGGCCTACTCGTCGCCGTTGGCCGTCGCTCCCGGCGCTGTTCTCGTCGCCCGCAGGTTCGACGGCGAGCACTGGAGCACTCCGTCCCTGATCGAAACCGCATCGCTACTGAGCCTGATGGCCTACTGGAGTTTCAACGGGGAGACAATCGATCCGGATTTCGCCCTCGGATCGGCCACCCTGCAGCTTGAACCGGGGGCGGCGACCGAATTCGTTTTCGGAACCGGACAGGACTTCACCGGAGAAAACTCCCGACTGGGATTTCAGGTCGGCGAACATCTGCGGGTCAACAATCCGGTGGGGGCTGCCATCACCGTCGAAGTCCCGACCTCCGGTTACCAGAACATCGTCGTTCGCTATGAAGCCCGCCGGTCCGGTCAAGGCGCCGGACGCCAAACGGTGGAATACACCCTTGATGGCGAAACGTTTCAAACCTTCCGTGTCATCGAAGTCGAAAACGGAGTTCCAGCACGCCACACCTTTGATTTCAGCGACCGTCCCGGCGCCGGAGACAACCCGAACTTCGGATTGAGAATCACCTTCGAACCGGGTGATGGCGGGACCGCCGGCAATAATCGTTTCGACAATTTCACCGTGGAAGGATTGCCCCTGCCCGGAACCAACCCACCACCGGTCCTGGTCGCAATCCTCCCGAACCAGGAAATCATCGCCGGCGATTCCGCTCCGTCCATCGACCTCCACCAGCACTTTTCCCATTCGGGTCAACTTTCGTTTTCCGCCGCCTCCGGCGATGAAAGCGTGGCCACAGCCGAAATCGCGGGCCACAACCTCCGGGTCGAGGGCCGGAGTAGCGGCAGCACGAATCTCGTAATCACAGCCGCCAACGAAGACGGCATCGCGGTGTCCCAGGTAATCCGCGTCCTGGTGTATCCGGCCCCCCACCGCCTGGCCGCCGGGGATTACGAGTTTGATTTCTGGTCGCCATCGATGCAGGCGGGAGAGTATCCGGCGCACATGTTGTTCCTGCAAAGCGATCGCAACGATCCCCTGCTGGACGACGTTCTTGAATACGCCTACGCCATTCCGGAAAGCGACGCCGCGCAGCCGGTGGACGTCATTTACCCCTACGCGGCCTTCTCGCGCACCCGGATAAACGCCCTCGGGTCCGATGGTATCAGTTTTATAAACACCGGCCGGGGACGCGACCTGGGAGGCGCCCTGCTGGCACTCGACACCCGCGACGCCGCCGATATAGACGTCAGCTGGCTGGCCGCAACCATCCAACCCAACGAGCGAGAGTACGCGCTGCGCCTGCGCTACCGGATCGGCGCCGCGGGCAAATGGTCCGATCTCTTCCAGGATGGACGCCCGCTGGAATACCGGCGACAGGCCGAGGCAGGACATACCGAGCACTTCGGACCAATTCGCCTCCCCCGCCTTCTGGAGAACCAGCCCCTGGTACAGCTCAAATGGCGCTATTACTTCCTATCCGGCTCGGGACCCCGTGCCGAACTGCGTCTCGATGACATCAGAGTCACCTCCCGGGAGCGCCCGGCGGTGGATCCCTCGACCCCGGCTTTCCGCTATTACCGCTGGACCCCGCTGGCCACCCGGGGCAGTTCGAGCGTACAACTTTCGGAGTTCACCTTTTATCACGACGGCGAAGACATCCTCGAAAGCCGCCGCGCCGACCAACTCAAGGATCTGCCGGACGTCCTCGGCCCCGCTCCAGTCAGTAATGAATCTCCCGCCAATCTGGTCGACGGCGACCTGGACACAAAATGGTTCGGTGGCAGCAATCCGGCGCCGCTCATTTTCGATTTCGGCGAAACGACCCCCATGGACGCCTACATGATGTGGACCGCCAACGACGCGATCGACCGAGACCCGGTTTCCTGGACCCTGGAGGGCAGCAACGATGAAAACGAATGGATCCTGCTCGATCGGGTTCAGGAGTTTCCCACCCCGACAACGCGGTTCACCCGTTTCCTGGAAACAGACGCCTTCAATCTGCCCACCGGCGCCATCGTGAGCCGATTTCATATCGGTCAGGCCCCGGGACACGAGTTCACCGTCATTCGCAACGGAGAGTCCGTCACCCTGGAATGGGAAGCCGCCTTTGCCGCCACCGTCAGCCTGCATCCGGACCTGGGAGAAGTCGCCACCTCGGGATCCCTGGAAATCACTCCGGCGGAAAACGCCGACACCGATTTCACCCTGGTGGCCGTCGGAATCGATGACGAACCCCGCACGGCCACCGTCAAGGTGCGCTCCCGTGAGCCGCATCCCCACGCGTACCGGTTCCTCCGCTTCGACCTCCCCGATTATTCGGCCCTGCGCGATTCTGGCGCCGGCATGGTGCAATTGTCCCGGTTCTTCTTCTACCGCGAAGGACAGCCGGTGGAGGCGGTCGAAGTGACAAATCCCAAGGGGAACAACCCATCGGCGGAGGGCCCGGCCAACCTGCTGGGAGACCAGGACGCCAAATGGCTCGACTTCCACGGCGCCCATGAAGAAGGAAGTCATCTCCTTTTCGATTTCGGGACCGTGGTGGAAATCGATTCCTATCAACTCGGCACCGCCAACGACGCCGCGGGAAGGGATCCGGTTCGGTGGCGCCTGTATGGCCGAAACTCGGAGGATGAGGCCTGGGTGTTGATAGAAAACATGACCCCTGATTATCCAATGCCAACCGCCCGTCACACCCTGACTCCGGTCATCCCGCTTCCCGCCCGCCCGGAAGTTGGACCGGAGATCCGAACGTTCAACGATTGGCGGAATCACAACTTTTCCGGCGACCTGCGAAACGACCCCGCCGTTTCCGGCCCCCGGGCGGCTCCGCTGGGCGACGGCGTGTCCAACCTGATCAAATACGCCTTCGGCCTAGACCCCGCCCTCCCCGCCGGCGGCCACAATCTCCCCCGCCCGGTCGTAACCGGCGACACCCTCCGGCTCACCTATCCGGAACGAATCGATGCTGATGACTTACTGTATACGCCACAAACGAGTTCACGGCTCACCGACGGCTGGAACACGAACGGCATCCGGGAGGTTCCGCCCAGAATTCCAGCCGGTGACAACGAATTCGAGTGGGTCACCGTAGAGATTGAACTGGGCGGAACACCCCGGGCATTCCTGAGAATTCAGGTTACCTTGCCGGAATAAAGAGGAATTCCAATTCCGTACCCGCAGTATTGGTATCGTTCTCGACTCTTCTTATTGCGCGGACTTGTCGAAGGCGGCGTCGAACGCGATATCGCTCCGGGGAAAATCGATTTGCCGCACGTGTTCCGCCGCTTCGGTGGCGCCATGCACCCGGTCCATGCGTATGTCCTCCCATTCGACGGAAAGCGGGCCCGAGTAACCGATGTCGTTGAGCGCCACAATCACCTCTTCGAAATTGATGTCGCCGCGCCCCACGGACCGAAAATCCCAATACCGCCGGGGATCGCCGAAATCGGTGTGCCCGCCGAAAACCCCCACCGCGCCGTCGCCGTGCCCCCACCAGGCGTCCTTCATGTGAACGTGGTAGATCCGATCCGCGAATTCACGAATGAACCGGACGTAGTCCACACCCTGGTATCCGAGGTGGGAAGGATCGTAGTTGAACCCAAAACGCTTGTGCCCATTCACGGCGTCAACCGCCCGACGCGCCGAAGCGATATCGAAGGCGATTTCGGTCGGATGCGCCTCCAGGGCGAAATTGACATTCACCTTGTCGTACGCCTCAAGGATCGGGGTCCAACGCTTGGCGAAATCCTGGAAACCTTTCTCAAGATATTCCTGGTTGGTCGGCGGAAAAGCGTAAAGCGCGTGCCAGATGCTGGATCCGGTAAACCCGTTAACCACCGCCGGAAAATCATCCTTGCCCTGGCGGCCCGGCTTGGCGTCGAAAAACTTCCGGCACGCTCGTCCGGTGGTGATCATTGTTTCGGCCGCCCGGGAGCGGACGCCCTCGGGATCGCCATCGCCCCACACCGATTCGGGAAGAATGGCCTGGTGCCGTTCATCGATGTTGTCGCAAACGGCCTGCCCCACCAGGTGGTTGGAAATGGAATAACACGTGAGGCCGTTATCGCTCAGAAGCTGCCACTTCTCCTGACAGTATTGGTCGCTGCCGGCGGCTTCCTCGACATCGAAGTGGTCGCCCCAGCAGGCGAGTTCCAGGCCGTCGTAACCCATTTTCGCGGCGAGCGGCGCCAGTTCCTTAAGCGAAAGATCAGCCCATTGGCCGGTGAAGAGTGTGACAGGTCGTTTCATGATTCTTCGGGTTTCAGGTATTCGGTGAAAGAAAGGCGCCTCGGCATGAGGCGATCGAATTTCGCCCATCTTGCCAATCCAGTGGAAAACGTCACGAAAAAACGAACACAAACCCGCGACTTCCGGACTTCCCCCACACACTGAGGTTTCTTACCAGATAAGCCGCAAACCCCGGTCGTAAACGTCTTCGCGGCGTTGAAGGATTGACAGGCACTGGAATACCATGATGTATTCGCGCCGCATCGAAAATACTCAATCAACATAACAATTAATTCTCGTGATTACGAGCATAACCGAATGTTTTCACGGTGTTGCCAGAATCAAACGCGAAGGCCCGGAATCCGACAACCCCTATTCAACTCGGGGAATGACAGAAAGGCCTTTACATCCGGTCTATTGGCGTTGACGGGCCTAACCCAAAGAATGCCGCATTCACCGGAAGAAGAGAATCATTTCAACCTGCACATCGAATAGATTTGCATTCATTAGAATAACATTAACCGATAGAAATATTGAAATCATGAAACGAAAAATCAAAATGGGAATGGTCGGTGGAGGCATTGGAGCTTTCATCGGAGAAGTACATCGCAAGGCAGCTGCCATGGACGGCCAGATTGAACTGGTCTGCGGGGCGTTCGACATTGATCCGGAGAAATCCAAAGAAGCCGGAAAACTGTTTTTCCTGCCGGACGACCGGGTTTACGGAACCTACCAGGAGCTGTTCGCGGCGGAGAAGAAGCTGCCCGAAGGCGAACGTATGGATTTCGTGTCAATCGTCACACCAAACCATGTTCATTTTCCAGTCGCCAAGGCCGCCCTTGAAAACGGCTTTCACGTCGTCAGTGAAAAACCGATGACAGTCACCAGTGAAGAGGCCGCCGAACTGGTTGCTTTGGCCGAAAAGACCGGCCTTGAGTTTGCCGTAACGCATACTTATACCGGATATCCCATGGTCAAGCAGGCTCGCCATATGGTCCGCAACGGAGATCTGGGTAAGATCCGCAAGGTGGTTGTCGAATATCCGCAGGGATGGCTCTCGACTAAACTTGAAGGGACCGTCCAGCAGGCAACCTGGCGCACGGATCCCAAGAAAGCCGGACCGGCGGGGGCAATGGGCGATATCGGTTCTCATGCCGAAAACCTCGCCGAATACATAACAGGATTGCGCATTTCCGAAATCTGCGCCGATCTGACAACTCATGTCGCAGGCCGGGCGCTGGACGACGATGTCAACGTCCTGCTACGTTTTGAAAACGGCGCCCGCGGTGTAATGCATGCCTCCCAGATAAGCGCGGGCGAAGAAAACGCTCTCAGGATCTTCATCTACGGAGAAAAGGGAGGCATCGAGTGGCATCAGCACGATCCCAACACCCTTCTGGTAAAGCACCTGGATCGTCCCGCGGAAGTCTACCGGACCGGCGTCGATCACGGCGGCTATCTATGTGACGCCGCCATGCACAACACGCGGGTGCCGGGCGGCCATCCGGAAGGCTATATCGAGGCGTTTGCCAACATATACCGGAACTTCGCACACACGCTGGGCAGTCGAATGCAGGGTGAGAAACCGTCATCCGAAGTGCTCGATTTCCCGACGGCAAAAGACGGGCTTCGGGGCATGCAATTCATCGAAACGGTCATTGCATCCGCTAAAAGCGATCAAAAGTGGACGCCTGTGAAATAACTCAAAGGTGTTGATTTTTTCAGCACGGGTCCCCGGAGTATTGCACAAAGGGGACCCTTAAAACCCCGCCTTTCCCCAAGCAGGAGACCCCTTCAATCTGCCGTCTCCCATCAACTTCGGATTGCTCCCATATAACTTCCGCAAAGCGATTAAAATTCCCTCTTGCCAACGGGACGGAGTTGTGCTGCCATCTTACGCCTACCCCCGAAGAATCAGGAGGCCGTAACATGATCAACAATCATTCGCACAATTTCATTCGCCTTGCGAAACGGCTTCCGATGGCGTGGGTATCCTTTTTTTCAGAACGACGATTCTGACTCCCTAACCCCTCTCCCACCCACACCCATCCGAGGCCGGCGACGTCAGACGACCGCCGCGCCCTTTCTTGCGTCCGGCGGCAGGCATCTCCCTTTGGAGGCTTTGGCCGTTTCCGTATTTTTCCCCTTTTCCCGTCTCACTTTTCTCCAAAAATCCCGTGACCGCACGAACCGAACGCAACCGCCAGATCATCAATCGCTACACCGGCCAACCGGACACGCTGCCGCCGGAAATCCGCCGCGAAATCGAATCGGCCTGGGGAAACGGCCCGGTCCAGCTTTACGCTCTCGCGGACCTGGACCCGGCGCTGCGCCTGCGCACCGACTGGGTCGCCCTCGGTCCGGACCAACTGGCCCTGCGCCGGGAAAACGGGTCCGGAGAAACGATCGACCTCCGGTTGATCGACATCTCCCGAATCCGGGAGGTCAAGGAATCGCCCGGATTGACCTGCACCAAGGTCACCTTGATCACTGCGCCCGACGAACCCGCATTGGCCGAGTTTCGCTACTCCCAGCGCCAGCGGCGGGCCATGGGCGCCCTGCTCTATGTGCTGCGACAACGAGTCGAGGGGAAAACCCCCGAGCATGAGGCCGCCGACGCCGTGTACGCCGAAGGCATCGCCCAGCCGATCCGCGAAGCCCAGGCCAGCGTGGCCTCCAATCGCGCCGCCATCGTCTGGCGCCTGCTCGGCTACCTGAGACCGTACCGCAAACAGGTGGTCATCGGCATGCTGGCCGCCTCCGCGATGACCCTGGTCGGGCTGGTGCCGCCCTACCTGACGGGTTACATCATCGACAACGTAATCCGTCCGTTCCAGGACGGCTCGCTCTCGCAGTCGGATGCCGCCCGCATGGCGCTGGTCACCATCGCCGGCCTGGCCGCGGTCTTTATCACCCGCGAAACCATGACCTGGATACGCTTGCGCAAAATGGCGGTTTTGGGGGAACACGTGGCCCGCGACCTGCGCAACGACCTCTACGAACACCTGCACAAGCTGAGCGTCAGTTATTTCTCCTCCAAACAGACCGGGAGCATCATCAGCCGGGTGAGCTCCGACACCGACCGGATCTGGGACTTCATCGCTTTCGGCGTGGTGGAGGTTTCCCTGTCGCTCCTCATGCTGATCGGACTGGGCGGAGTGCTCATCTTCCTCGACTGGCAACTCGGGCTGCTCATGGCGTTGCCGGTGCCTTTGATGCTCTACCTCATCTACCGCAACGGACGCGGCATGCAGCGCATGTTTTTGCGAGCCTGGCGGAAGTGGTCCAACCTGACCGATGTCCTTTCCGATACCATTCCAGGCATCCGGGTGGTCAAGGCGTTCAATCAGAGCACCTACGAAAAAGGGCGTTTCGGAGAGCGCAACCGCACGGTCACCGACGAGTTTTTCCGTATCCACCACCATTGGACGGCGTTCTGGCCTTTCCTGCTGCTGCTGGTCCACGCCATGACGGTGGCGGTGTGGTTTTTTGCCCTGCCCCGCATCCTCGGCGACGAACCGACCCTCACCGCCGGAACCTTCGTGTCGTTCCTGCTCTACCTGGGCATGTTCTTTCAGCCGATCGAAGTGTTCGGCCAGATGTCGCGCATGATCAACCGTTCGGTCAGCTCGGCCCACCGGATTTTTGAAGTCCTCGACACCGAGCCGGACCTGACCGACCAGCCGGAACCGGTCCCTCTGGAAGAGATTCGCGGCGAGGTGACTTTTGAAAACGTGTCCTTCGCCTATGACCCGGTGCGCCCGGTGCTCAAGGGGATTTCGTTCGACGTCCGTCCCGGCGAGATGATCGGTCTGGTGGGGCCTTCCGGCTCCGGCAAAACCACCATCATCAACCTGGTGGCCCGCTTCTACGATCCCACCGGCGGACGCATCACCATCGACGGGCACGATCTCCGCGAGGTCGATTCCGGCCGCTACCGCGAACGCATCGGCATGGTCCTGCAGGACCCTTATCTGTTTCACGGGAGCATCCTGGACAACATCCGCTACGGCTTGCACGGCGCCTCCATCGATCAGGTGGTGGCGGCGGCGCGGGCGGCCAACGCCCACGACTTCATCTGCAAACTGGCGCACGGGTACGACACCATCGTCGGCGAACGCGGTCACACCCTTTCCGGCGGCGAGCGCCAGCGGATCTCCATCGCCCGGGCCATTCTGCACAACCCGAGAATCCTCATTCTCGACGAAGCCACCAGCAGCGTCGACACCGAGACCGAACGCAAAATCCAGGAAGCCCTGGACCGTTTGGTGGCTGGACGGACGGTGTTCGCCATCGCCCACCGCCTCTCCACCCTGACCCGGGCCTCCCGCCTTTTTGTCATCAAGGACGGACAACTCGTCGAGCAGGGAACCCACGAAGCGCTGCTGGCCAACCCCGACGGCGTGTATCGGAAACTGCACGACATGCAGCGCGAACTGCACGAAATGTACGCGGTATGAACGACACAAACGAATCAACACAAGTGAACGAACCCACCGGTGAAAGCGCGTTCCGGCTCCGCCGGGACGACGATGGCACCGTCTGGTTCCGACGCGGCGACGAAAAGGAAATTCGGGTCAACCTGCACCTCTGTTTCCCCTGGAGCGCGCCCGGGCGCTACCTGTCGTTGCGGGACGAGAAAAAAAACGAGCTCGTCCTGATCGAAGACCCGGCAGAGTTGGACGGCGCCTCCCGCGCGGCCCTGCAAGCCCTGGCGGACGACACCCGTTTTGTTTTTACCATAACCGAAATCGAATCAGCCGATCCCGATTTCGAGTTGCGGGTATGGAAGGTGACCACTCGGGAAGGCAAGCGCCGGTTTCAAACCAAACTCGACGACTGGCCGCGCCCTCTGCCCGATGGAAGCCTGCTGATCCGCGACATCGCCGGCGACCTCTACCGAGTCGCGGACCCGGAAGGCCTCGATCAGAAAAGCCGGCGGATCCTCTGGGCGTTCATGGATTGAGACCTATTCCGAATGGCACTCATAAAAGACCGTTTTTCGATTGATAAACCGAATCGAAATCGCGCTTCTGTTTCCTGGAGGGCGGCGCTCCCGCCCAGCCGGTGCGGGCAGGATGCCCGCGCTCCCAAAACGACGGCCATGCGGGAGCATGGCCCTCCACGGGAACGGCCGATCCGATTGAGCCAAGCTCCTTCGATCCACCGCCTTAACCGGGCGCCATTCGGCCTACTCCCGGCCTTCCACTTCGGCGGTTTCGACTGGAAAAATGGCGTCGACGTAATTATTCACGGTGAACGGCTGGAGATCCTCCTCCCGTTCACCGAGACCCAGAAAATAAACGGGGAGGCGAAGTTCACGGAAAATCCCGACCAAAGCACCGCCGCGGCTGGTGCCGTCCAGTTTGGTCACCACCAGACCGGTCAGACCAAACTCCTTGTGGAACACCCTCGCCTGCTCGATGGAATTGGAACCCAGGCTGCCGTCGGCGACCAGAATGGAATGGTGCGGCGCCTCCGGGTCGTGTCGCTGCAACACCCGTCGAATCTTCGCCAACTCGGCCATGAGGTTGGCCTTGTTGTGGAGCCTTCCGGCGGTGTCGATGAGCAGAAAATCCTTGCCCCGGCTCTTGGCCGCCTGCCAGGCGTCGAAGGCCACTGCCGCGGCGTCGGCCCCGTGCTGACTGGTCACCAGGTCCAACCCCAGCCGATCACACCAGGACTTGAGCTGTTCGTTGGCGGCGGCGCGGAAGGTATCGCAGGCGGCAATGAGCACACTCTTGCCGTCCTCCTTCAGTTTGTGCCCGATCTTCGCGGTGGTGGTGGTTTTCCCGCTGCCGTTGACTCCTAACAGAATGACCACCGTAGGCACGGCCGACGCCAAACCCAAATCCACCTCCGAACCCTGCAGGACACGGCGCAAAACGGTGGCGCCGATCGACGAGGCGTCGCGGGTGCGGAGTTCCTTTTCCCGGCGGAAAGCGGATTGGATCTCTTCGACGATTTCCTCGGTGGTCTCCACTCCGAAATCGGCGCCGTAGAGGGCCTCCTCCAGGGAGTCGATGGAATCGGCGTCCAGTTTACGCGAACCGAACAGCCCGCCCACCGAACCGAACAACTGACGAGTGGTCTTGGACAGACCTTCCTTGAACTTTTTGTAGAATCCAAACATGAAAAACCTCTGCCGAAATCAACCCCCGCCAGGCAACCCTGGAATCAGTCCAGCGCCGCCTCCCGCAGCGGACGATTCAGCTTATCCTTCATTTTGTCCAGGATGCCGTTGATAAAACGTTTGGCATCCTCGTTGGAGAAGAGCTTTCCGATTTCAATCGCCTCGTTGATCGACACGACCGGGGGAATATCCCGCCGAAAAAGCAGCTCGTAAATCGCCAGGCGAAGAATCGCCAGATCGATTTTTGCGATGCGATTGAAATCCCAGTTTTTGGCCAGGCCCCGGATTTCGGAATCCACGTCTTCGCGGTTCTCGAGAACCCCGTAGAGCAATTCCTCGCCGAAACTGTAATAGTCGCGCGGCTCTTCCTTGTTGGCGAAAAAACCCCGCACACTCTCATGCAAATCCTCCGGCCGGTTAATGTCCCAGGAGTAAAGGTACTGCACCGCAGCGATACGGTTTTCCCTTCGGCGAGAGCGGCTACTCATGATCCTCGACCTCCCGGCTCTTCTTGAGCTCGGCCATCTCCAGGGCGGCCTGAGCGAATTCAGCCCCCCGGTCGAAAGTCCCGCGGATACGCTCCTCCGCCTGCACCCGGCTGTCGGCCACTACGACTCCATTAATCGCGGGTATGCCGGTGTTCAATGACACCATCTGGAGAGCGTCGCTGACGCTTTGACCTACCAGGTGGTAGTGCGCCGTCGCCCCTTTGATCAACACTCCCAGCGCCACACAGCAATCAAAACGGCCGGTTTCCGCCTGCAGTTGAAGGGCATAGGGCACTTCGTTCGATCCCGGCACCCTTAGAACCTCGATTCCAGCTTCGGGAACTCCCGCGGCGGACAGCGCCGAAACCACCTTTTCCAGCAGGTGATCCACCAGGTCCTGGTTGTAGCGGGCAGCCACGATGGCAAATCGCAGCTTCTCACCGTTAATCTCAATTGGCTCGGGAGAGGAAACACTCATACACTTTCAACACTCAGTGACCTGAGGAAAAAGGCAAACGCATATTAAGAAAGCCTTGTCCCACCCCCATCCGGCAGCGCACAAAAAAGCCGCCGACCCGGAGATCCGAGCCGGCGGCTGTTAACTTTTCAGGCTAACGGCAGCCCGATTTCAGGCTACTCGTTGATGCTGACACCCAGACGAATAAACCGTTGGGCACCCGAACTGATCGGCACAGTGTCCGTGTAGGTTGCTTCACCGACCGAGTTGAACGGCGGGAAGGTGTGCACCACCTGGAAGCCGTCGTTCAGATTATTGGTGGCCAGGATGAAGAACACCAGGTTGGGATCATCGATGTGGCTGAAGGTCAGGGTCAGGAAGTCCCCTTGCTGTCCAACGTCGATCAAGCCGTGAGCCGAGCCGGCAACCGTGGGATCCGCGCCCAGTGCGTATTTCACCAGGTTCTTGAATCCGTCACCGGTGAACTCGGCATCATTGGCCCCCGGACCGGAGTTTTCCGGCGAACCGAAGTTTTCCTGACGCCAATCCGCGATTCCGGATTCCGGCGGGTCGATCGGCTCACCCTGGTCGGAGAAGAGGACCTGGAAGCCGTTCATCGCGTTGATTCCCGGCCTGTCCGGCACCTGACCAACGGTCCAGGATACAGTGCCGTTGGCGGCCACCCGAGCCTGGAAGGAAGCGATGGCTTCATCGTTCCACCGCAGTTCGCGACCTTCGTCCGCGGTTTCCGTAACCACCGGCGCGAGCACCAAGTGGTTATTCACCTCGGCCAGAGTCACGGTTGCGATATCGTCCGCATCGTGGGCGAAATCGAAGTTGCTCAATGGGCCGAGCGCATAAACCACCAGATCGAGATCACGCCCGGCAAAGGCCTGCAAGCCACCCAGGGTCAGCGTCATGGTATTGGCGTCGTTGGCGAAGACGTAATCTCGCAGCAACGGAGCCGAGTAGAACTCGGGCGCCGTTTCCGCCAACGATTCCAGTCCCCCTCCGCTGGCCACGTTACCCGCGCCATTGGCGCCGGCCACCGTGAAGGTCACTCCCTGCAGCGGCCGGCCTTCCGAGTCCACGAAGTCGCCATAGGTGAAGGTGCCGCTGCGGCCCCAGAAGCGATTCCAGATGGTGTCGCCCCGTCCGATTTCCATCGGGTTGTCCGTTTCATTCGCCGGATAAACGAAGGGCACCAGGCCGGTGGTCCGCAGACGCCCGTGACCCTGCATCCAGGGGTGGGTGCCCACATTGACATCCACACTCAGCAGGGCCCGCCGGTTGTCATCGACCACCACGACCGGAACCGTGGCCTTATTATTGATCGAGCCTTCCGTGACGATCACCGTGTAATTACCGGTATCCGCCGAGGTCACGTTCGACAGGGTCAAGGAAGCCCCGGTCGCCCCGCCGATGTTGGCGCCGTTTCTCTGCCACTGATAGGACAGGGAACCATTGTTCATCGCCCGGGCGGTCACCGAGAGCTGAACATCGGTACCCGCCGGCACGAAACGGCCGGAAGGACGCGAGGTCAACAACGGACGAACCGGAGCCGCAGGGGTCGTATTGACGATCGAGATACCGGCAATCCCTCCGAGGTTCCAGTCGATTTCGTCCTGGTGATCCACCGTGAACGAGGAACCGCTCACGTTGGAGAAGCGAAACACCGTCGGAGCGGCGCTGGCCTGGGCCTCTTCGATCGAAGCGGCATGGGCCAGGACGAACGGTATCTCCGCCAGGGTGGGATTCCCCGAAAGATTCCGCCCGAACAGTTGCTGATCACCGTTGCCGCCCTGGAGCGTCACGCTGCGCACGAAGCCCCCGTCCACCGGGCCTTCCACCCCCATCGGGTAGACGTAGACGTCGTAGGTGGCGTACGGAATGTTCTGGACTGTGACCGAAGAACCACCACGGCCTTCGATATAGCCGTGGAAAATCCGCTGATTCGGATCCTTGGCGGCGAGCACTCCCCCCGCATTAACGCGGGATGCCCAAGTGTTGCCGGAAGCCCAGGTCGCGGTGGCCGTGGTGCTGTCGCCGACATCATTCACCAGCGGAAACGGTGTGGTCTGATTGGCCACCCCATGAACCGTCGAGGAATTGTTCCAGTTGGCCACCGGAACCACCCCGGCCACATGATTCGGGTTTAGCGGGCCGATATCCACATTCCAGGTCGTATCCGTGGCCGCGCCCACGAAATTGAGGCTGATGGCTCCCTTGGAGTGGGTAAGCACCATTAGGCGCGAGGTCAGCGTCACTGTGGTCGGATCGAGACCCTCGCCGGCGGCGGCATCGTCCGTAATAATCACCGAATAGATCCCGGAATCCTCGATCGAGAGAACCCCAAGATCCAGGCTGTTGGACGTGGCGCCCTCGATATCCACTCCATCCCGTTGCCACTGGTAAGTGATATTTCCCAAACCGGTCACTTCGACCGAGTAGACAAGCGGGTCGCCGGCAAACAGGAGCGGCGCCGGGTTAATCCCTTGCACCACATTGGGCGGCGGATAGTCGGGAACACTCAGGAGCGCCGCATTACTGGGCTCGCTATTGCCGTCGCGGGAGGCGACAACCCGGTACTGACTAAGGTGATCGGCCATTTGCACCGAAGTGAGCGTCAGGCTGGCATCGGTGGCCCCGGAAACATTTTCCCAGTTAGAGGCTCCATTGGGCAAGACTTGCCACTGGTAGGTCAATGGACCGGTGCCGCCGCCGCCGGCCAGCGCGGTGAAGGTGACATCGTCACCCACCGCCGCGGTGACATCCTGCGGTTGCACCGCATAATTGATGACCGCCGTATGGAATCCGAGCAACTCGGTCGGCGCAAGCGCGACATTGCTGAAACGGACCTCGTCGATGCGACCGTTTACATAATCCGTGTCGGCAGCACCGACCGCGTCGTTCCCACCCCACTGACCGCGACCAATGCTCCAGCGGGTGGCCGGGTTGGGTTGGAAGAGTCCGGTGAATCCGGTTTGTTGGCTCACCAGGGCTCCATCCACATACAGGGACAAGGTTCCGGCCTGGGAATCACCGATCGCCGCCACGTGATACCAGGTGTTCGGCTGAATCACGAATCCACTGTTCGCCGCGATCATCTGGTTCTGGTTGGTGAACACTTCTATGCGGAAGGTGTTCGCCGGGCTTGGGGTGCCGTCAGGCTGCGAAGTGCCACCACCGCTGTTCGAGAAATACAGCAACGATTGGTTGTTATCCCACTGCCGGCCGCGGTCATCACGGCCCACCATGGTCTGCCAACCGCCTACGGCCGCGAAGTTGACGAATACTTCGATGGTGAAATCGTCAAACACGACCTGGCTCAGAGAGTCCCCATCGGTACCCTGCACCGCGAAGTTCCCACCTCGGAAGTCCATGGCCAGATTGTTGGTCGCCCTCGTTTGCGGCAGCGGCGAAACCGCTCCGTCCGAGGTAAAGGTCGGGCTGCCGTTCACTGACGTCATATGATGATTATTACCGGAAGAATCCTGTGCCCCGGTGGCCACCGCCCCATTGGCGCCTTCCTCGAACCGGTAGTACGCCACCACCCCCGCAGGCTGCGACGGCGGCGTGGCATCTCCTACCCGCAGAAGCGCAGGTCCGGCGAACTCACTAATTTCACTGGATGAGACCTCAACTCGGTACAGGTTGCGATCCAGGGCGGCCGAAACAGAGTTCAAGGTCAGGGTGGCGGCCGTTCCGCCAGCGACGGGCTCGAATGTATTTCCATCGTCACTGGAGACTTGCCACTGGTAACTGAGCTCGCCGTCACCGATCAAAAGGGCGTTCACGCTGAAGCTGACATTTTGTCCCGCCCAGGCGATCACATCCGATGGCTCCTGGACAATCTCGATCCGGTCACCGGCGAAATTCAGGAAGTCCGAAGGCGACAAAGCCACGCTGCTGAATCGCACTTCGTCGATCAGCCCGTTGACCCAGTCACCCGGATTGCCTGCCCATTGCCCGCGCCCGATATTCCAGTGCGGGTTGACGCCGGTGGGAGTGAAAAGGCCGGCAAAGTTGTTGTTGCGGTCCACTTCAATGCCGTCGATATAGAGCGCAATTGTTTCGCCCGCGAGATCCGCGACAACCGCGACGTGGTACCAGGTATTCGGTTGAACGTTAACGCCTTGGAGACCCGGCGCCACCACCGCACCATTGCGGTCCACCCAGGACACACCGAAATTCCCGGAGTCATCTCTCCTTTGCAGATAGAATATCGCGTGGTTGTCGTTGGTCTGATTGTTCCGGTCGTCACGGCCGATGATGGTCTGCCAACCGCCGACGGCGTTGAACTTGACGTAGAGTTCGATGGTGAAATCGTCGAAGACCACGTTGCTGAGGCCCTCACCGTCGACTCCCTGGAAGGCCACGTTTCCGGTGGAGACATCCGCCGATAGGGTGTTGGCCTGTCCCGTTCGGGGAAGCGGCGATTCCGGCACATCGGAGCTGTACACCGGCGAATTCTCGCCGGCTACGAGGACGCCGAGGTTGTAGCCGTTTCCAGACGAATCCACGGCGCCCGTCGCCGCGGCGCCGGCACTGCCCTCTTCAAATCGGTAATGGGCAACGGTGTTGGCGGAGAGGGACACGGCGGGAATAAATACCGCCGCGACCAGCCCGGCCAACACACCTTTTTTAAGCGATCTTAGCTTTGGTGTCATATCAGGTACAGGTAGTAGGTTTTTGTTGGTGTTGTGTTTCGATGCTGAGTTGGACATCAGAGATCGGGAAATCAGGATTCACTATCGCAAGGCATCCCGCAGCCGAAACGGCGGAATACCACGCAACAAGGCACACTGATTAAGAGACTAAAAAGTGTAACAAAGGGGACGACTTCAGTTGGTCGTCAGTTTCGGAAACAGCCAAAATCCACAGATTGGGAATGGGAGACATGGGATTTTTTATATCTTAGGTAAAGATACACAAAATCTATAACCAAATCTTGTATTTTTACGACAATTTTATGTGTTTTTCTGCATCCAAACCAGTTAATGTCAAACATTGTAAATTTCCCCGCATAGGTTTCTACCTCGCCGATATAAACCGCCTATATCCATCGGGATAGGATTCCAGGATTTCACCGCACTCTCGATATCCGTCGTTTTACCCGATGGATCTCACGGACTCAAATTTCGCCAGATCCATCGGGGCTTCCATTACGCAGGGACCCCAACCATTTACTTAACGACGCCTGGGGTTACCCTGATGGGCAAAGTTGAGAGACCGGGGTATGATCCCGAGACCATGAGAGGTGAACTTCGCATTTTCTTTCTGTTTGTGGTGCTGGCCATTGTTTGCCAAATGATGTGGGGCGCCTGACCGGACCCATCCGGGATCAGGATATCCGACGTCCGATGACGTCGGCGCAATCTTCTTCGGGATGTTGCTGCCCGTGCCACCGGCTTTGACAGGACCGGCCCCTTGCGATCCCGTTGTTCGCGATACGGGGTGCCAGCGCGTACTGCAAAGATTTGCGGAACATTTCGTTCCTTCCTGCCGGGATTTCGTTTGCCCGGGATTCGGGTCGGTCCGTACGTTGAGGCAAATCTGCCGTCCACGCTACAATGAACGTATTCCACACCACTCAAAGGCAGGCGTTCAGCTTCGGCTACGCCGCTCTCGCCCGGTTGCTTCTGCTTTCGTTCGGCGCAAACGCCTCCGCCGATACGGTCACCCTGACGGAACTGGAGGATCGCTGGGTGATCGCCAACGACCGCATCGAAGCGGTTTTCGATTTTGAACGTCACCGCCTGGTGTCCTGGACCTTCGAAGACCGGGAGATGCTGGACAACGGCGGGGTCGGATTTATCCAGGTCTACGTCAACCGGCACCTGCCCGGCGGAAGCGCCATGGTTCGTCCGGTGGAGCGCGTCATACACCAGCGATCCGATGATCTGGTGGACGTCGCCTTCGTGCGCGAAATCAGCAACGGCATTTTGATTCACCACCACTGGCTGGTGCGGGCGGAGGATCCGGCGATCTACAATTATTTCGTCGTCGAGTACGGCGGAGAGGGCGACGGCGCCGTCCTGGAGCAGATCAATACCGGTCTTCGTCTGGATCCGGAGATCTTCCGATTCGCCTCGATCGGGCCGGCCAAACAGGGCTATCTCCCTCCTCCCCACGAACTGCGCGACGGGGAGGTCGTGATGGACGCCACCTTTCGAATCTCAGACGGCACGGTGGACGCCAAATACGACTGGACTATGGACGAATGGTCTAAACAGCGGACCTTCGGCCTGATGGGCGATGACATCGGGGTTTTTGTGCTCAAGGATCCCGGCGAGCACATGCAGGGCGGGCCTTCCGCACGTGAACTCAGCGTGCATCAGACCCCTTCGACTCCCATCCTGCTCCGCCATTTTGTGGCCGGACACTACGGCGCCGGACGGATCACCCTGACCCCGGACGACGCCGGCTGGCGCAAGATCGGCGGTCCCTGGGCATTTTACCCGGTAACGGGTGCATCCTATGCCGAAATGCAGGCCCAGGCCGATGCCCGCTCGGCGGAACTCGATGCCCAGTGGCCTTATTCCTGGGTCAAACATCCGGAATTCGTGCACCGCCGCGGCGAAGCGGGCGGACGCCTATTGATCGACGGTCGCCCCGCTCCGGCGGGCACCCTGGTGGTGCTGAGTTCTCCACCGGCTGAGGGCCAGCCCAACTGGCAGACCATGGGCCGGGACGGTTACCAGTTCTGGACCCGCGTGGGCGCCAACGGCGCGTTTCACATTCACAATATCATCCCCGGCGAATACACCTTGTGGGCGGTGTCCGACGGATTTTTCAACGAGTTCCGTCATGACGGAATCACGGTTGAAGCCGACCGCGAAACGGACCTGGGAGAACTGTCCTGGGCTCCGCCTCTCAACGGCATGCCCCTGTGGCAAATCGGTCATCCCGACCGCACCGCGCGGGAATTTCGCAATGGCTTCGATTACCGGCACTGGGGCCTCTGGCTGCGCTACCCGGAACAGTTCCCCGACGACGTCGACTTTCTCATCGGCCGCGACAAGGAACGTTATGACTGGAATTACCTGCACACCGCGGTCCAGGACGAACACGGAGAATGGCGACTGCCCGAATGGCGAATCCGATTTCACCTGGACGAAGCGCTCGAGGGCCGGGGCACCCTGCGGGTGGCAATAGCCGGCGCCGCCGCGCACGCCGGGGAGACCACCGGCGAGGAGCGCTGGGTCGGAGTCGAATTCGCGCTCAACGGCACGCCAATGGGAGAAATCCGCATGCCCAACGACAGCGGCTCCTCGCGCAGCTCGATTCGCGGCCGTTACTACCACTTTGAACTGCCCTTCGACGCCTCCGAACTCCGGGTCGGTGAAAACACAGTCACCCTGCAACTCATCTCTCTGCCCCCGGAAGGCATCGCGCACAACTTCCCCTACGCCGGAGTCATGTACGACGCCCTGCGACTGGAAGTGGAATAGGAATCTGAAACCGGTCTTTCCAATCGCCGGGCAAATCCGTAGGGTGCCCGAATGCCGAACCGTTTAGCCGCCGAATCCAGTCTCTACCTGCGCCAGCACGCCGACAATCCGGTAAACTGGTATCCTTGGGGCGAGGAGGCCTTAAAAAAGGCGAGCGAAGAGGACAAGCCGTTGCTGGTCAGTATCGGTTATTCGTCCTGCCACTGGTGCCACGTCATGGCCCACGAATCGTTCGAGAACGATTATATCGCCGGCCTCATGAACAAGCACTTTGTCTGCGTGAAAATCGACCGGGAGGAACGTCCGGACCTGGATCAGATTTACATGGAGGCCGTTCAAATGATCGCCCGGCACGGCGGTTGGCCCCTGAACGTGTTCTGTTTCCCCGACGGGCGACCGTTCTTCGGCGGAACCTACTTCCCGCCGGAAGACCGGGAGAACGGGATGGTGCCCTGGCCGCAACTCCTCATGCGGGTCCGGGACTATTACCTCAGGGAACGGGACAAGCTGGAGGAAAACGCGGACAACATCGTGCACAACCTCACCGCCATGAACACCCCGGTCATGACCGGCGACGACATTCTCGATACGGCCGCCCTGGTGCGGGCCGCGGGCGCCGTCGCGGAAAACCATGATGACGATTTCGGGGGTTTCGGCGACGCGCCGAAATTCCCTCCTTCCATGACGCTCGATTTTCTGCTGGAAACGTCGCGCCTGCTGCAAACCCGGCCGGAACTCGACGGGACCGGGAACGACCTGCAGGAGCGTTTGAACCGGGTCATCGAAACCACCCTCAACGGCATGGCTCACGGCGGCCTTTACGATCAGGTCGGCGGCGGTTTCACCCGTTACAGCACCGATCGTTTCTGGCTGATCCCTCACTTCGAAAAAATGCTGTACGACAACGGCCTGCTTCTGCGCCTTTACAGCCGGGCCTGGCGGCGCTACCGCAATCCGCTCTATCGCGCCGTCGCCGAAGAAACCGCCGACTGGGCCATGCGGGAGATGCGCTCTCCCAAAACCGGCCTGTTTTACGCCTCGATCGACGCCGACAGCGAGGGCGTGGAGGGCAAGTTCTATCTGTGGACTCCGGCGGAAGTTAAAGCGGTCCTCGGAGGCGACGAAGGCGCGCGTTTCTGTCAGGCCTACAACATCACCGATGAAGGCAATTTCGAACACGGAACGTCGAATCCGGCTCTCACCGCCCCCGAGTTCAGCGAACGCGATGCGCTCGCCGCCGCCCGAAAACAACTCCTGGAGGCACGCGAAAAGCGCGTGCGGCCGGCCACCGATCCGAAACACCTCGTTTCCTGGAACAGTCTGATGATCTCCGGGCTGGCGGAAGCGGCTTTCGCCCTGGACCGCCCCGACCTCTTCGCTGCGGCCCGGGAGGCGGCCGACTTCATCTGGGACCAATTGCGTTTCGATGAAAACCGGTTGAACGCCCTCTACCACCACCGGCCCGAGCTCAACGGCTACCTCGACGACTACGCCTTTTTCGGCGAAGCGCTCCTCACGCTCAACGCTCTGACCGACCTCTTCGAACCGGGATCCTCCGCGGCATACCTCGAACGGGCGGAAGCGATCGCCGCCGCAGTTGAAGCCCGTTTCGCCGATCCGGAAGCGGTGGGGTATTTCTTCACCTCCGACGATCACGAATCCCTGGTCGCCCGCCGCAAGGAGTGGTGGGACAACGCCATGCCAGCCGGCAACTCCTGCCTCCTGCGCCTCTTCTCCCGGCTTTATGTCCTGACCGGCAAAGAGAGTCATCGCAAGGCCTATGCCCGTCTCAGAAGGGCCTATCCAGGCTTCGCCGCCAAGATGCCGCAAGGCATTCCCCACGCCCTGTCCGCCATCGCCGCCGACACCGCCGGACTGGCTGTTCTGAAGGTGAAAGGGGTCGGCGACCTGAGCGAGTTGGCCGCCTTCCTGCGCGACCACACCTGGCAGGACATCCGCGTGCAGGCGACGAACGCCCCGGACCAACCCGACGGCTACCAGCTCTGTGTCGGCGCTACCTGTCTGGAGCCCGCCACCAGCGTCGAGGAACTGAGAACCCGGCTTTGAACCGGTAAACCCAAATGTTAAAGATTCTTCCATGAATACCGGCATAAAATCATCGAAGGGAAAGGTCGTGGTCGTTGGCGGCGGCATCACCGGTCTGACCGCCGCCTGGCGGTTGCGCGAGGCGGGACGGGAGGTGACCCTCCTGGAGGCCGACACACAGACGGGAGGCGTCATTCGCACCGAGGAAATCGACGGCTTTCTCGCCGAGCTCGGCCCCAACACCTTGCAGGAAACGCGCGAGGAGACCGCGCTGCTCATCGAGGCGTTGGGCCTGAGCGGCCAGCGGGTGGCCGCCGGCACGTCCGCAAAGAACCGCTTCATATTGAGGGACGGTCGTCCCCGGCCCCTGCCTTTTTCGCCGTTCTCCCTTTTCCTCGGCGGGTTTTTCTCCCCGCGCGCCCGCCTGCGCCTGCTGGCCGAACCGTTCATCCGAAAGGCTCCGGGAGACTCCCGGGAAACGGTGGCCGAATTCGTCGAGCGTCGCCTCGGACGCGAGATCCTGGATTACGCCGTAAACCCGTTCGTGGCGGGAACTTTCGCCGCGCGGCCGGGCGACCTGTCCCTGCGCCACGCTTTTCCGCGATTGCACCGCATGGAACAGGAGCACGGGTCACTCATTCGAGCCGGGGTATTCGGCCGCCGTTATCGACCCAGAGGACCGCGTGGCATTTTCTCCTTCGCCGACGGACTGCGCGTGATTCCCGACGCGCTCGCGGAACGCCTGGGTAACGCCATCCGCACCGACTCCCGGGTCATCGGTCTGGACCCGCGGCCTGGAGAGGATTGGCGGATCCGGGTGAAGACCGGCGACCGATCGGACACCGTTTCCGCCGACACCGTCGTCCTGACCCTCCCCCCGCGCGCCCTGCAGCGGATCGAGCTGAACGGCAAATCCTTCGAAAGCCGTCTTTCCCTGGAAAAGCGACTGCCGGCACCCCCTCTGGCGGTGGTTTTTTTCGCCTGCCGCCAGGATCAGGTGCGCCACCCGTTGAACGGTTTTGGCATGCTGGTGCCTGAAAAAGAAAAACGAAAAATCCTGGGGGTGCTTTTCTCATCCTCCCTTTTCCCCGGACGGGCGCCCAAAAACCATGTATCACTTACCGTGTTCGTGGGCGGGAGCCGGCAACCGGACATCGCTCGCCTGCCCGAAGTGGAACTGGAAAACGTGGTGCGCAAGGAGTTGTTCGAATTGCTCGGAGTCGAAGGGCCTCCGTGCACCCTCCGCCATACCTTCTGGCCAAGCGTGATTCCGCACTACCCCCTCGATCACGACACCCTGCTGGGGGAGTTCGATCAGATCGAAACCGATCACCCCGGACTGCTAATCGGCGGTACCGTCCGCCAGGGCGTGTCGCTGGGAGACTGCATCGGTTCCGGATTCTCCCTTGCGGAACGGGCGGAAAAGCTTGTGACCGCAACCGCGCGAACCTAAGCATCAACATTGTGGATACCGCGCTATCGGATAACATTCCGCCTGAATTCTTCGAAGAGATCGAAAACTTCCTGGCCTTCCTGGAACTGGAGAAAGGACTGGCTGCAAACACGGTCTCCAGCTATCGCAACGATCTGGCCGGATGCGCGACGTTCCTCAAGGCCAAAAGGATCGGCGGATGGCGGGAGGCGGCCCCGCACCACTTGACCGACTGGATTTACTCATTGAACGAAAAGGGATACGCGGTCAGCAGCCTGGCGAGGAAATTAACCGCGCTGCGAGTATTTGCCCGGCACCTGGTGCGGGAAAGGGTTCGTCCGGACGACCTGACCGAACTGCTTTCGTCACCTAAATTGACCCGCAAACTTCCCGGCTCCCTCACTCCGGACGAAGTTGACGCCCTCCTGGAAGCCCCCGATCCGACCACACCCTACGGCTTGCGCGACCGGGCTTTTCTGGAGCTTTTTTACTCCAGTGGATTGCGGGTATCGGAACTTTGCTCGCTGACCCTGCAGCAGATGGATTTGGAGAACGGGTGGCTGCGCGTTTACGGCAAGGGTTCCAAGGAGCGGGTCGTGCCGGTGGGGAGCAAAGCGGTCGAAGCCGTGGAACGTTATCTCGACTCCGGCCGGCCCGCTTTTGTCAAATCCGGGACCGGAGCCGGCGTCTTCCTGAGCGAACGCGGCTCCCCGATTTCCCGCAAAACCGTCTGGGTTCTGATTCGCCGCCACGCCCGGGTGGCGGGCATCAAAAAACCGGTCAAACCGCATCTGCTGCGTCACTCCTTTGCCACTCACCTCCTCAGTGGCGGCGCCGACCTGCGGGCCATCCAGGAACTCCTCGGTCACCAGGACATCGGGACCACTCAAATCTACACCGCAGTGGATTCGGCGCGCATTCTCGCCGGCCACCGCGAGTTTCACCCCCGCAATGCGCTGGGGCGGTCCGCAGAAAGTTCCTCGAAGTGAGCGAAGATCACCTGGATATCCGCCGTTTCGACTTCCACCTTCCCCCGGAACTGATCGCCCAGGAACCGGCCGCCCGCCGCGACCGCTCCAAACTCCTGGTCGTCGACCGCAACACCGGCGGCATCAGCCACCATTATTTTCACGAGATCGGCGAGTTGCTTCCCGCCAATGGCCGGTTCTATCGCAACAACGCCAGCGTTCTGCCGGCCCGACTGAGAGGGTTTCGCCCCACCGGGGGCGCCGTCGAATGTCTGTTGCTCTCTCCGGGCGCCGATCCAAACGAATGGCGCTGTTTTGTTAAACCGGGCAAAAAACTGCCGCCCGGCTCCCGTTTCGGTCTCGAAGGGCACTACACGGCAGAGGTCGTGCGCGTGCTGGAAAACGGCGAGCGCCTGGTGGCGTTCTTCCCGCAACAGGATGACTCGGTAACCGACCTGGCCCGGAGTGTCGGGGAGATCCCCCTGCCCCCCTACATTCAGCGGGATCAGGAGGATCCCCGAAAAGATCTGGACCGTGAGCGCTACGAAACGGTCTATGCGGACAAATCCAAACCCGTGGCGGCGGCCGCTCCGACCGCCGGCCTGCATTTCACTCCGGAACTGCTCACCGGTCTAAAGGAGGCGGGATTTTCCTTCCACGAGGTCACTCTGCACGTCGGAGCGGGAACCTTTCAGCCAATCAAGACCGAACGGGTATCCGATCACCGGATTCATCGCGAAATTTACGAGATTCCTGCGGAAACCCGGGCCAGCCTGGACTCCACGCACTTCGGCAAGCGCATCGCCGTCGGCACCACCACGGTCCGAGCCCTGGAGGATTTCGCACGCAAACAAAGTGATATTCCGATGAAGGAGGACCGCAAGCCTTTCCTGGCGGAAGCGGATCTGTTTCTTTACCCGCCGGCCCGATTCGCGTTCACCGACGCGATGATCACCAATTTCCACCTGCCCCGGTCCAGCCTCCTGTGTCTGGTTAGCGCCTTCCTCGCCCCCGGGCGCCTGGACGGGATCGAATGGCTGCGAGACATCTACCGGGAGGCGGTGGCGCGACAATACCGGTTTTACAGCTACGGCGACGCCATGCTTATCCTCTGACCTGGATACTCTCGGCTTGTGCTTTTGCCAATCTTAGGCAACAACCTAGGGTTTCCGGAGAATTTTCGATTTGCCTGGAATAAACCGCTCGGATGACCGCTCACACCCATAAACAATCCATCGATTTTGAAAAACTGGTCGATGAGTATTATACTTCCCTCTACCGCTTCGCCTACAGCTTGAGCGGCAAGGAAGCGGATGCATGGGACTTGACACAACAGACATTCAGCCGCTGGGCGGAAAAGGGCCACACCCTGCGCGATACGTCCAAAGCAAAATCGTGGTTATTCACCACTCTTTATCGCGAGTACCTTAAATGGAACAAACGCAACCGGAAAGTTTATTCAATCGAAACCACCACCGAAACGGCCGAGGCCGAAACGGTACCGCCGGAAGTGGTCGACCAGGCCGATGCCTCAGCCCTGATGGACCTCCTGGCGGAGATCGAAGAGGTTTACCGCGTCCCTTTGAGCCTGTTTTACCTCGAAGACCTGACTTACCGGGAAATCGCGGAGCTGCTCGATATTCCGACCGGAACGGTAATGTCGCGACTTTCCCGTGGAAAGGAACAACTTCGGCGCCTGCTCACCTCGGACGCCACCACGCGCAACGTGAAAACCTCTCCTTCGAAAACCTCCCGCAATGAACGATAGAATACCGGAAACTGAAAAGCTTAGGCTGAAAGGCATCCTCGAGTGCTGTCCGCCGGATCGGGAGCCCACTGATGATGTCGAATGGGCCGAGGCGCTCGCCAAAGCCAAACGCGATCCCGAACTTCGAGCCTGGCACGAGCGGGAACGAGAATTTGATCGCATCGTCGGAGCGCGGCTGAAAAACCTGCCCATACCCGCTGAACTTCGGGCGAAGCTGACTCCCCCCGAGGCGGCTCCACAAGTTATCGCCTTTCCCTGGGCGCTGCTTCGCAACGCCGCGGTGCTCGTTGTTGCAGGCGGCTTGATCCTGTGGGGTATCGCGGGTTCCCGGGATCAGCCCGTCACCGCCGGCAATGCGGCGAACCAACCGGTCTATGCTCAGTTCTCCTCCGGTTTTTACGCTGAACTGACCTCGCTCTTCCAGCGCGTGCCCGAGTTCGACTACTATAGCGAAAACATGGCTGAATTGCGACTTAGGGTGAAGGAGGTCGGCGGCCCGGAGGCATCGGACGTTCCAAGAGCCATCGATGAGCTCCAGGGATTTCGCTGCCGCCTGTTCGATTGGGAAAAATCGAAGGTGTCCCTCATTTGCATGAGGAAAGGGGATCAGACCTATCACCTCTTTGTCATCGAGGATCCCACCGCCACGCCTCCGGCGTTGCCGCGGGCCAATCCTCGCTTCAATAAAATGGACAACTGGGCGTTCGCCTCTTGGGCCGGCGACGGGAAAACCTACGTTCTCGGCACCAGAGGGTCTCGGGCCGATCTTGAGCCGATGTTTTGATCGGAACGCAGTTCTTGGTTCCTGGTTCTTGGTTCTTGGTTAAGGGGCGGAACTGCTCCTGACCAATAGCACATCGGGCCGGAATCGAAAGCCCGGAATCATCCCCTCACCTGGGGGCCGTTGATGTACTCGAGCAGGGTTTCAACCTCGTTCTCGTGTTCGCGCACCAACCACCGGGTGAGATCCCCGATCGAGATCAACCCAAGCAACCGTCCCTCTTCGACCACCGGCAAATGCCGGCGTTTTTTTTCCGTGACGATCCGCATGGCATTCTGAATGGAAATGTCCGACCGGATCACGATCAGATCTTTGCTCATCACCTCTTCCACCCTGGTCCGCACCGCGTCGAGCCCCGGCGGGACCACCCGGGTGAGAACGTCGCGCTCCGTAAACATTCCTACCGGACATCCCTGCTCCGTCACCAGGAGGGCGCCGATTTTGCGATCATTCATGAGCTGAATCGCCTCAAGCACGCTACTGGAGGGAGAAACCTGGTAAACCGTGTCGCCTTTGCAGGCCAGAATTTCCTTAACCTTTGATTCCATAATTATCCGGGGTTTTTATACTCCGTTTTCCTGTCTCTCATTTTCCAAAATGGGATCTGAGGTGACAACTTAAAAACAAGCCTCCCACCCCGAACAAGCGCGGAGCTTGAACCGAAGGAAAAGCGGGTCTATGTTTTCCTCATTCGCCACCGGATTCACTCCGGAATTCCCGCAGTTCACTGATGTTTGGTCGTCGTCATTTCTTCCTGGTTCTCACCCTCGCCCTGGCGGCGGCCGCTTCCCTGCTGGTTCGTATCGACGATACGACGATCCAACATCCCACGCCCGTACCGCCCGCCGCCGAAACCGGTGGCGCCATGGCATCGGAGAGTCCGACCGGCTTCCGGCAGAATTCCGAAACGGCGGCGCAACCGCCCGTCATGCCGTTGCCTCCAGGCCGATTTCTACCCTCCGCCGGGACCGAAACCGGAAAACCGTTTCAGGAAAACGAATACACGCCTCCGGATTCGTTCGATGTACCGCCCCCTTTGCCCGCGCCGGCCGCCTTGGCATGGCAATCCAGCCGGGATCGGGAATCCCTCGCGCAAACCCTGCGTGAATACAGCCTGCACCGCGAGGCCGCCGCCCGCGAGGAAGCCCGGCGCCGCGGATTCCCCGCCCGTACGGTCGACAACGACGGGCGCACCCTCGAACTGGTGGCCTTTGAAAACGGTGTGCCGTTATACCGAACCACCTTCAACGCCGTCGCAGCGCAATCGGTCCGATCCCGCCCGATTCTCGGCCCCGGTCGTTTTTCAGCCACCGGCAAAGGGGTGCATGTCGGCGTTTGGGACGAAGCCAGGATCCTCGCCAGCCATAGCGAATTCGACCGCGGACGCGTTATCAATCACCACAGTGCGCCTTTCTTTTCACACCATTCCACCCACGTTGCCGGCACCATCGCCGCCCGCGGCACTCACGCCCCGGCGACCGGAGTGGCGCCGCAGGCCACGATTGAGGGTTATGACTGGAACCAGGCGCTCGCCGAAATGGCCGGCCGGGCTCCGTTTTACCCCGGAGAACCCGGCACCATCTCCCTGGCCAATCATTCCTACGGACTGGTCGCGGGCTGGGTTTTCCTCGGCGAACGCAACGCCTTCGTGTTCACCGGCCACGACCGGTTCGGCCGTTATGACGAGTTCGCCTACCTCACCGACGTGCTGGCTCATTCTTCGCCCTACCTGCTCTCCGTGTGGGCGGCCGGCAACCACCGCTCCGGCGATCCTCGAAAAGGAGATCCGGTCCTGATCAACGATCGAGTCGTTCCCTACGACCCCGAGTTGCATCCGCCGGGAGACGCGGTCTACAAGCGGGGTTTCGACACCGTAAATTCCTATCAGATCGCCAAGAACGTCCTTACCGTTGGCGCCATCGACTTTCTCCCCGCCTCCCAGCGGAGCGGTCGATTCGACGCCAGAATGACGGCGTTCAGTTCCTGGGGACCCACCGACGACGGCCGCATCAAGCCCGATCTGGTCGCTCACGGTGTCGGCGTGCTTTCTCCGGTGGCCCTCGACGGCTGGTACGGTCGGGCCTCCGGTACCAGTATGGCGGCTCCGGCCACCACCGGGTCACTCGCGCTGCTAACCGAGCTCTACCGGGAGTATTTCCCGGGACATGCCCCCCGAGCGAGCACACTCAAAGCCCTTTTGATCCACTCCGCCGACGATCTCGGCAATCCGGGCCCGGACTACCGTTACGGATGGGGATTGATCAATACCGAAGCCGCGGCCGCCATCGTGCGTCGCTACGCCGCTTCTCCCCGAAGCCGGGTGTTCATCGAAGATTCGCTTACCTCCTCACGGCCGGCTCGGGAATACCGGGTAACCTGGGACGAAGACTCCCCCATCCTGGCAACCCTCTCCTGGACGGATCCCCCGCCGACCGGGCCGGTATCCGAAACGGATCAGCGTTCGCCCACCCTGGTGAATAATCTTCACCTGTCGCTTCTCTCGCCCGACGGATCTTTCCGGCATCACCCCTTTCGCCTCGACCCCGCCAATCCGGCGGCGCCGGCCACCACCGGCAGAAACCATGTCGACAACACTCTTCGGGTCGACATTCCCGAACCCCAAAATGGAACCTATACCGTGCGGGTGGAATATGACGAGGCGCAGCCGGGATCCGAGCAAATCTATTCCCTCATCGTCACCGGCGCCTCCGTGGACGCAGCCGAAACGACCGTCACCCAGGTCGACTTCATCGAACCTCAGTCCGCACCCAACAACGGAGTGGCCGTGGTGGAAATTCATGGCGCCGGATTTCTGCCGGGAACCAACCTCCGCCTCACCGGCCCGCAAGGTGGCGCGGCGGAGGGATTCGGCATTCAGGTCACCCCGTCCGTCATCACCGCCCGCTTCGATCTCTACGCCGCGCCCGCCGGACAGTGGAATCTGGAACTGTTCTCCCCGGACGGAGATTCAATCGAATTGCCGGAGGTGTTCGAAGTCGAACCGGCTTGCCACTTCACCCTGGGCGAGGGCACGGTGACCCTGCCTTCACAAGGCGGCTACTTCACGGCCCGGCTGGAAAGCTCGCTGACCAATTGCCAGTGGAGCCTCGAAAGCAGCGCCGACTGGCTCCTGTTCCTCACCCCGCGCAGCGGAAGCGGCAGCACCGACGTCATTTACGGCGCGGCCGCCCACCAGGGGAGCGCACTGCCCCGCACGGCCACCATCAGCGCCGGCGGCCGTGTCCTGCTGACCGTTGAGCAGGCCGGTGTCGAACCGACAACCCTCGCTCCGGGATCGGTTCGTGCGGATTTTATCACCGGCCGGGAACGCCAGTACGACTGGAAGTATTACCGGGTCGAGGTCCCCCACATGCAGGCGGGACAATTGGAGGTTGTTCTGGCGGGTTTGAGCGGTGACGCCGACCTCTACGTCCGCAAGGGGGAAAAGCCCGATCTCAATTCCTTTGATTGCCGTCCCTTTCTCGCCGGCGTCCAGGAGGAGTTCTGCCAGTTCTTGCACCCCGAACCCGGAGTCTGGTGGGTGGGAGTCAATAACTGGGACACGGGTCGAATCGACTACCTGATTTCCGCTAACGTATCGATTCATGCAATACACTACGACGACTGGGCGCGCAATGCGTTCGGAACGGATGCCATGGAGAACCCGCAACAGTTCGGGCCCATGGCCGACCCAGGCGACCGGGGAGTCCCCAATCTAATGCGATACGCGCTCGGCCTCGATCCGTCGGCGCCGCTGTCCGCCTCGCTGCCCCGGGCGGGCATTCTGGTCGAAAAAGGCGAGTCCTATCCCTATATCGATTACACCCGCCTGAAAGCAGCCACCGATATTACTTTTCACGTGGAAGCCTCCACAGACCTCCAGTCCTGGGAGCCGGCGGAAGGCCAAACCGAAACCCTGCAAGAGAACCCGACCGTACGCACGGTCCGTTTCCGATTGGCCGATCCGGTCCAATCGCCGGAGCCTTACTTCCTTCGTCTTCGCCTGGAGAAGAATTGACCGCCTCCCTTTGACCGGACCGGGCAACGCGATCCCCGAATCCCGAACCACTCCATCGCCGGACGCCCCCTACTCTTCCAGGCGCACGACCAAGCGGAAGGCCCGACGATACGGGTGTTCGTCGACCACAAGAACCCTCCTCTCTCGGAGGTCTCCAATCACAGTGACTCCTCCCTCTCCCGTGGGGAGAAACGGACCGAGTCCCACCGCCAACGCGACAGTTTCCCAGGTATTCAGATCATTCGACACTTCAAGGCTGATCGACGTATCGGGGCGGCGGGCCAGGCGATCGAATTCAAAAATCACCGCCCCGTCATCACCCCTGGTCACCTCCGGCAACAATCCCTCCTCCGCCCGGTCGGCCTGGTGTCCCAAAGCGTACCTTACCAGGTTCGCCAGTCGCCTTCCGGGTGGTCGGCCTCCAGGGCGCGCATCGTTCCCGGGCGGCAACGCCTCGACCCATTCACCGAAAGTGATCGGGAAATCCACCACCGTTGACCAGATCGTCGCCCGGCCATCATTGCCCAGGAAAAAAACCCGCGAACTCCCCGGAAAAAAACGGACCAGGCGCACCGCCGTTCCGGTGGCCGGAAAGGTACGCAGAAGATCTCCGTTTACGGCGTCAACCAACCGCGCCCGCCCATCCAGATGCCCGGTAAGAATCCATCTCCCATCGTCGGAAAAGGCCGCCGAAACCACCCACCCCTCGCCGTAGGCAAAGCTCAAGAGCAACTCTCCGGTTTCCACCGACCACAACCTCGCAGCGCCGTCACTCCCTCCGGTCAGAATTCGCCGCCCGCAAGGCGAGAACACCACGGCATTGATCCGGCCGACGCCCGGAGAAAATGCCTGCACCAATCCGCCCGATTCCACGTTCCATAAGCGAGCCGTGGAATCGGCCGATCCGGTGAGCACCAGGCCCCCGTCGGGAGAAAATGCAGACGAAATCACCTGACGGGTATGCCCCGAAAACGCATGCACCAAATCTCCGCTTTCGCGACACCAGAGTCTGACGGTATTGTCCCAGCCCGCGGTGACAAAACGCCGGCCGTCGGGAGAAATAGACACCGTATAAATCGCCCCGAAATGCCCGCTGAAACTCCTGGTCGGCTCTGCCACCGGCCCGTCTTCCAAATCCCACAGGTAAATCCGGCCCTGACCGCTACCGGAGACGGCGAAAAGGCCGTCCGCTGAAAGCGCCGCGGCCTGAACCGTTGCCCCGTGGCCGGGAAGCAAGGCCAGGACTTCGCCGCTTTGCGTTTCGCGCACAACCGCGGTACGATCCGCGCCTCCGGTGATCAGAAACTTTCCGTCAACCGATAAATCCGCCGCATGCACGGGTTGGGTCTGCGTTTCCATCGTGTGTATCGGACGATACAATACACCTTCACCGGAAAGAACAATCGTTTTGGAGCCCGACAGATTGGAAGCCGACAAAACCAGGGGTCCCGTTTGCAACCCTTCCCTGCGCGGGGTAAACCTGAGCGTAAACTCACGTGTCTCACGCGGCGCCAGGGAGCGCAGATCCCCCGAAATGGTGAAGCCTTCCGGAAGCGTTCCCCATCGCAGATCGATCGGCGTCGTCAGGGCGTTGCGCAAACGCACAACCCCGGTCTCCTGCTCGCCGACGATATTCTCACCAAATGACGGCGTCTCCAGAACCTGCACCGCGTATCCCACTGGAAACGTCCGCCATAAACGGGCCGTGCCCTCACCTCCTCCGGTCAACAGACGCATGCCGTCGGGAGACATTGCCGCCGAGCCGATTGCCGCGTCGTGGGCCGGCCAGGTGTTGATCGCCGCTCCCGTCGCCAAATTCCAAATACGAACCGAGCCCTCCATGGTGGCCGTGACTACAATCGTTTGCGCCGCCGACAAGGTGGCGGCCGATACCGGGGCGCCGGCCTGAAATCGCCGGATTTCCTCCCCGGTGGCAACCTGCCAGAAACGCGCGGTGCCGTCCAGGCTTCCCGTCAACACACTTGCTCCGCTCGGCCAGAAGGTCGCCGACGTCACCGCTCCGGTGTGTCCTCGAAACTCCCGGATCAGCCCCCCGGTCGCCGTATCCCAGAGGCGGACTCCGCCTTCCCAGTCCCCGGCCAGGACTCGAATTCCGTCAGGAGCAAATGCCAATGAACTCACCGCGCCTCCGCCCCCGCCAAACGATCGCACCGGCTCTTGGTTCGAGACGCTCCAAATCGTGGTCGCGCCAGTGGAACTCCCGCTCGCCAGCCCTTCGCCACCCGGCGAGAACGCCAACGCGGTCACGGCTCCCCAGGGCGCCGAAAAGATTCGCACAACCTCACCGGATTCCGCATCCCAAAGCCGGATCGAACCGTCCGCCCCTCCGGTGGCCAGCCGCCTGCCGTCGCCTGAGATCGCGGCCGAATGGATCCAACCGTCATGCCCGGTTAGAACGTGAATCGGGTCGCCGCCGCTTCGGCTCCACAGGCGGGCAACACCATCGAATCCGGCGGTCAGCAGCGTTTCACCATCCGGAAAAAAGTCCACCGTGGAAACCGGTGCATGGTGTCCGGCGAATACCTGATCAGGCGGGGAAATTTCGTCGGCGTCAGCGATTCCGGCTAGGGCGATTATCAGGAGGAGCACCGCCAAAAAACATCCGGGCCTCGTCACCTTCGAAAGAATCGCTTCTCGGCGGCACTCCGTGCCCGGGACCTGCAGGCGCCGACATGAGATCGAACCGGATATGAATAACGGCAACATTGCGTTCGGATTCCCTGACACTCCTAAACCCGAAAGAGAGTGCCGTCCAACCGATTCCGAAGAACCCGAACATACTCGATAAAACGTTTCGTCCGGGACTAGGTTCGACCCACCGCCAGGAATTCACTCACCGCCCGGGCCAGCGTCTGCTGGTCAAATGGTTTTTGCAGCGAGATCGTATCCTCAGTCGCCAGGATTTTCCTTTCAACGGCCTCGGTGATGAAACCGCTGAAAACAATCACCTTTAAATCGCTCTTTTCCTCGCGAAGCCGCTGAGCCAGTTCCAAACCATTCATCCCCCGGGACATGCCCAGATCGGTCATTAACAGATCGATCTTCACGCCCGAGCAATCCCAGAGTTCGATCGCCCGCGGTCCGTCGGCCGCCGACAGGACCTGATAACCCAACCGTCTGAGTACTATGGTCAACATATCCCGCACCGACCGGTCGTCTTCAACCAACAGAATGGTCCGGTTGATATTCCATCGCTCCCCCGTTCCAGCTCCTCCCGTTCTCGACTGACCGGGACCACTTGATTTCGAGTCGACAGACCAGACGTCCCCGCGTGGCCGCGCTCGCTCCTTTCGCCCGAAGCCATTCCTACTGTTCATACCCTCCTCCTATTGATTTGTTTACCCCGTCATCCCGCGTCACGGATCAATCCGAATTTCCACCTTCCCCACGATCGCTGAACACAAAACAGCCATCAACCGTCAGGAATTACGGCGATTGAATCATTTCCTTCCATCTAACCTCCCAAACCGAGCATCCGCACCTGTCGGGAGCATCAGCCCGTTTCTCTCACAAGTTAATCTAAGCTAATATATCCCGTTCCTCCGGCTCCTTCACCCCATTAATTTTCCCGGCGCTCCCTATTTCGTCGGATCGGCCGGATAAGTTCCTGTCCGAAAAGGACCTTTCTCCCGTTCCGGATCCGGGTTTTTTACTGGCCAAACGGTGACATTCTGATTCGATCGGCTATTTTCCAATCAGAAGATTCTCACCGTACTGCGCCTCCATGCACCACCACCAATCAGAACCCTTCCCACTCCGGGTGACGCCGATTTTGAGCCTTGCCGGAATATTACTTCTCCTCTCCGGATGCGCCCGCGATACCCAGCTCGAAGAAACAACCGCCGATTCCGCGCCGGTGCACGAGACCCGTGAACCGTTGATCGAGATCGTGGAACTGCAACCCGAGGAAGCGGCCCGGGATAGGGATGAGATCCGAAGCGAGGTTTCGGTGAACCTGATGGATGGTTTCGAGGTTTCCCTCTGGGCGTCGGAAAAATTGCTTGGAGATCCGGTGGCCCTGGATGTGGACGACCAGGGGCGCGTCCTGGTGACCCAGACCACCCGGCACCGGCAATCGGAATTTGATATTCGCGACCGGCGCGACTGGATGATTCCGTCCATCACCTGGGAGACAGTGGAAGACCGGCGATCCTTTCTGCGCGCGGAGCTGGCGCCGGAAAGAAGCGACCAAAACCAATGGCTTCCCGACTACAATCAGGATGGATCTCACGACTGGAGGGATCTCACCGTGCTGCAGGAACGGGTTTTCCGGATCGAAGACACCAGCGGCGACGGCCTGGCCGACCGGTCCCAGGTGCTGTATGAGGGATTCAATGACGAGGTTTCCGACATCGCGGCCGGCGTGCTCGCCTATGGCGACGACGTCTACGTGACGGTCGCACCCGACCTCTGGCGGCTGCGCGATACCACCGGCGACGGGTGGGCCGACGAAAAGGCATCGATTGCTCACGGGTTCGGGGTGCACATCGGGTTCTCCGGTCACGGCCTCTCCGGTCCGGTGGTCGGCCCCGACGGTCGCATCTATTGGGCCATCGGCGACTACGGCATCAACGTGGAAGCCCCCGACGGGACCCGCTGGGAATACCCCAACACCGGCGTCATCATGCGTGCCAATCCGGACGGCAGCGACTTCGAGGTCTTCGCCAGCGGTTTGCGCAACACGCACGAATTCGCTTTCGACCAGTACGGAAACCTGGTTTCGGTCGACAACGACGGCGACCACGGCGGCGAACACGAACGTTTTGTTTACCTGGTCAACGGTTCCGACAGCGGTTGGCGTATCAACTGGCAATTCGGCAAATACGGCGACCCGGCGAACAACAGTTACAAGGTGTGGATGGACGAGGAACTCTTTCGGCCGCGCTTCGAAGATCAGGCCGCCTACATTCTCCCCCCGATCGCCGCGTTCCGCTCCGGCCCTTCGGGCTTCGCCTACAACCCCGGCACCGCCTTCACCGAGGAATGGAAAGACCATTTTTTCGTCACCCACTTTGTCGGCTCACCTCCGCAATCGCGCATTGTCGCCTTCAGCCTGGAGGAGGCCGGCGCCGGCTTTGAACTGGCGGAACAACACACCCTCCTGTCCGGCCTGCTGCCCACCAGCCTGGCCTTCGCGCCCGACGGCGCGCTGTACTTCGCCGACTGGATCTCAGGCTGGGGAATGAACGGCGCCGGACGAATCTGGAAGCTGGATACTCCGGAGACCCGGGGGTCCGACCTCCGACGGGAAACGGAAACCCTGATCCGCGAAGATTTCAGTGAACGGGAGATTGGGGCTCTGGCCCCTTTGTTGCACCACCCCGATATGCGCGTGCGGCAGAAGGCCCAGTTCGAACTGGCGCGCCGCGAGGAACCGGGAAGCGCCGCCCTGCTCGCCGCAGTGGAGCAGAGCGAACATCAACTGGCCCGCATTCACGGCCTCTGGGGCCTGGGACAAATGATTCGTGCCGGAAACGATCTGGCCGGCCATCTGATTCCTTTCCTCGCCGACGAAGATCCGGAAATCCGCGCTCAAACCGCCCGGGTTTTGGGAGACGTGCGGCACGAAGGCGCCGGAGAGGCCCTGATCGGCCTGCTGCGCGACGAACACAGCCGCCCGAAGTTCTTCGCCACCGAAGCCATCGGACGGATCGGCCACGGCCCGGCTCTCGAGGCAATCGCCGAGATGCTGGTGGAGAACGATGACCGGGACGCCTACCTCCGCCACGGCGGGGCCATCGCCCTGGCCCGCATCGGCCGGGCGCAACCGCTGACCGCCTACGCTGATCACCCGTCGCGGGCCCTGCGTATCGCTTCGGTGGTGGCTCTGCGTCGCATGGAGGCCCCCGGCGTGGCGGCGTTTTTGTCTGACGAAGACGAACTGGTCGTGGTCGAAGCCGCCCGCGCCATCAACGACGACCGCTCCATCCCCGCCGCCCTTCCCGAACTGGCGCGGACCCTTGAAGAGGAACGCTTCACCCGGGAACCGCTGCTCCGTCGCGCCATCAACGCCAATCTCCGGGTCGGGGACCAGGCCGCCGCCCGTCGGCTGGCCGCCTACGCGGTGCGCCCGGATGCCCCGGAAACCATGCGGGTGGAAGCCCTGGACGTCTTGGCCGTCTGGCCCGCACCTTCGATTCTGGATCGGGTCGACGGCTGGCATCGCGGGCCGCTGGAAAACGATCCCGCCCTGGCCCGTGACGCCGTGAGCGCCGAAATGGAATACCTTCTCACCGCCGAGCCCAACTCCGCCGTTCGCGCCGCCGCCATCGAGGTGGCCGGCCGGCTGGCGGTCCGGGACGCGGCGCCGCTCCTGATGACCCTGCTGCGCGAAGACGGCTCCTCCAGCGTCCGTGCCGCGGCGCTGAACGCCCTGAATCGGATGGAGAGTGATCTCCTGCCCGACGCCGTGGAGCGGGCCATGGCCGACGCCAACAGCGATGTCCGTCGTGCCGCCTTGAACCTGGCCCCCTCCCTCGACTACGGGGGGCCCGAACTGGCCAACCTGCTGGCGGACGTGGTCGAGGAAGGATCCCTGCGCGAACAACAAACCGCTCTGTCGGCCCTCGGCCGGCTGGGCAACGAGCGCGCCTTCGCTCACCTCGAAACCTATCTGGCACAACTTGTGGCCCGTGATTTGCCCGTGGAACTCCATCTCGATCTCATCGAAGCGGCTGAAGCCACCGAACACCCACCGCTGATTGAAGCGCTGGTCGAATACCGTGCGACCCTTGAGGGTGACAATGCCGTCGCCGCCTTTGCGGAAACCCTCTACGGTGGGCACATCGCCACCGGGAGACAAATATTCCGCGACCATCCAGCCGCCTCCTGCGTGCGTTGTCACGCCATCCAGGGGCGCGGAGGTGACGCCGGACCGGATCTCACCAACCTTGGCGCACGCTCCACTCGCGAGGAGATTCTGCAGGCGCTGGTTGCCCCCAACGCCCGTATCACTCCCGGCTATGGCATCGTCAGCCTCGATCTCCAGGACGGCGAAAGAATCATTGGCATCCTGCGCGAAGAATCCGACTCCCATCTGGTAATGGATGTCGGCGGAGAAGTCAGGTCGATCGCCCGGACCGAGGTGGCCGAACGCATCGACGCCCCCTCCTCCATGCCCTCGGTCGAACCCGTCCTCACCAAACGCGAAATCCGGGATCTCCTCGCCTATCTGGCCAGCCTGGATTAGCACAGGTGACACAGACATTCCTGTCTGTCCCTCCCGCCCGTCTCACGCCGAGACCTCGCAGACAGGAATGTCCGCGTCACCTGTTTTATGCGGTGAACGCGGACTATCTTCGGATCACAAACAACTTTTCGACCGTCCACCACGCCCCCTTGAAGAGGTAGCCAATCGGCCCGAGTACCACTTTGCGGTCAAGCGATACATGGATCAATGATTCTCTTGTTTCGCCGCGTTCATCGCCGCCTTCTCTGTCTGAGGCAAATTCCTCCCGTTGTCTATTCTTCAATCCGGCGACCTCACTCCGCGCGACCTCGAACCACGAATGGCACACGTTTTAACGAACAGCAGAAGCAGGGACTCCTTCCGACCCCTCCCTCGAGCATCACATCGAAAAGAGTCAACCAATAGTTTATCAGAAAAATTTCGCTAAAAATTTAGCATTTTGTGTTGATATTCCGCCATGTTCGCTAAAACTTTGGCGAAATGAAAAAATCGGTCTCCTCCAAATCCGACACGCATCTCCACTTGACCCGGCGAGAACGCCAGATCATGGACTTTCTCTACGTGCGGGGCGAGGTCAGTGTGAACGAACTTCAACCCGCATTGCCCGATCCGCCGGCGCACACCGCGGTGAGGACGATGTTGAAGATCCTTGGCGACAAGGGGCTGGTCAAACGCCGCAAGGCGGGTCGCGAGCACGTGTACAGTCCGCGCGCCGAACGCGTCCGGGTGGGACGGTCCGCGCTGCAGCGCGTTCTCGAAACGTTCTTCGACGGCTCGCTTGAAAACGCGGTCGGCGCCTACCTGGCCCAGAAGAATGCGGGTGTTTCCGAAGAAGAACTGCAGCGCCTCAAAAAGATGATCGAGGAGGCCGAACGCAAAGGAAACTGAGCGGAAGGATGAATTTATCGCGAGTGTCACTTAACCCGGGTCTCCCATGCAAAACCTGACTTTTTTCTTTTTCGATATTCTGATTAAGGGTGCCGTTATCCTGTCTGTCGCATCGGTCGCGGTCCTTGGTATGCGGAAAAGTTCGGCGGCGGCGCGGCATCTGGTCTGGACCGCTGCGGTGGCGGGTGTGCTGGCGTTGCCGGTGTTGTCGCTTGTGTTGCCCGGTTGGTCGGTTGTGCAGGTAAAAACGGTCAACCCGGTCGTGCATGCGGTGGAGACGGGGCCCGTGGAGGTTGCAATTGAGACGGACGGGGTGAGAGCGGATTCGCGGGGTAACGATGTGGGATCAAGCGCGGTCCAAGGTGCGGAACGTATCAATCCCTCCATCTTACCCTTTTACAATCCCTCTCGATGAACTCGAATCCGTGATCCTTCAAACGCGGCCCTTCCGCTGGGTGAGCTACCGCAACGTGTCGTTGCAGGCCGGGCAGAGAACGGAAGTGGAGATTGAGGTCGGTCCGCCGCCGGACTAAGGGGGATGCGTTGGGTATTGAATTCTACACAACGGCGGCCAGATCAACGCCACACCTGCGGGCTTATGGAAGACTTTGAATCTTCACCCCGACCAAACACCATACATTCGGTAAATCGATCATCTTTCCATTTGACATACGAGACGAAAGGGATAAAATCATAATTCGAATGAGTTTATCGCTGTTTATTCTTTATCGGCTTGTTCACGGAGCGTTCAGTTTGATCTTCCTTCCGCTATCCCGATGATCGCGGCAGCGAGGGTGTTACGCTCCAATTGCACCCTCCCCTGAGATCATCGGGCCACCTTCCCCACTTTCCGGCTCGAACCGGAATTACGCTAATTCACTCGCGCTGGCGCACATTCGCCTGTCTATCGGCACTCAGGTGCCGCGGACTGGAGGTGCAGGCTCATGGCCGCTTGATGGTCTTCATGAGTCAGCCCTCGAGCGTTGAGGCATTGTGCTCTTAATACCTGTAGGGTGACGGTATTCAGGTGGTTCCTGAACTATCCACCTGAAGATAGGTTATGCGGTCACCGGTTTCTTAGATTAGCCGGAAATAGATTCTTCATTATTGGTTTTGCATAAAGCATCGATGGATTCCTTTTTCAATTTCGACTACATCTCCTGGGTTTTGATGCCCGGTTTGATATTCTTTGCGAGGCTTATCGATGTGACCCTGGCAACATTACGCCAAATTCTAATCTACAAAGGATTTCGACTATTGGTTCCGGGCCTGGCATTCATTGAGGTAAGCATTTGGCTCATCGCAATCACCCAGGTCATGCAAAACCTTAACAACTGGGCGTGTTTCATTGCCTGGGCTGGAGGCGTCTCGGCGGGTACGTACGTTGGCATGTTGATTGAAGAAAAACTGGCATTAGGGTACCAGATCGTTCGTGTCATAACCGTTGGAGGGTCTTCGGGATTGTTGCAGGGACTCAGCGAGAGATCCTATGGTGTTACCTCGGTTCAGGCGGCCGGATCCAAGGGAGGCGTTGAGATATTTCTGATAGTATCCGAGCGCCGCAGACTAAAGGATCTTTTGAAGTTTATCAGGTCCCTGCAACCCGTTCCCTTTTACACAATCGAAGATGTTCGAACGGTGGGAGCGGGGTCATGGATGAAGAATCTTACCCCAGCCGGAAGTCTCAATGGAACGAGACTTGAGACAAACGTGAAAATCTTGCCGGATGAAACGGCAACACAAACCAACACAACAAGACACGAAAGGAAATTAGACATGGGTGACAAATCTCCGAAAGCGATCAATAAAAAGGCTGCGCATGAGCAGACAAAAACGAAAAAAGCGAAAAAGAGGAAAAAGCACCTTGCCCTTTTTCAGCAAACGGGAACAGCGGTGAAGAAAAAATAAAATCCGTGTGGCCCGGGCCATTCATCCGTAAGGGTGAATGGCCCTCTACCTTTCACTGTTCAGACTACTCGGAAAGGCCCAAAAAGCCCTAGGTTTCCCACAAAATTTCTTCCCCGGCGGCGGCAAAGCTCGCTGATCGTGAATCAGTCCGACTCGGCCGTTACAGCGAATCGTTCTTTTTGCTCCATCGGTGGTCCGGTTCTCTTCAAACCCTCGCAGGTTTGCTTTCCTTGCATGCGTCCGCCGATCGGAATCCGCAGGCTGAGCCAGTCGAAGAAACCTCGCGGTTCACTCGCGGCAGACTTTTGTTCCTGACCGATAAGGTCGATATCGGCGCGCCGAGATGCCCAGCATCCGGCCTGGGAAGCACGATGACATTCACTCAGTAATCCTCGCCGCGCATGCTGCGTATGACCGATTCTTCCCACTGGTGGAGTTCGATTCGCATTTGCTCAGCGCGCTCGGGGTGTCGATCAATCAGGTTGTTTTGCTCCCCCTCATCGTCGCCGAGGTGGAACAGCAAGTGATCGCCAGCGCGGCGATGTAACTTCCACTCTCCGTCGATCCATGCGGAGGGGCCGGGCCGCTCGTCGGCTTCCTCGTAATCAAGATCGGGGCCGTAGACGCGCCCATCATTGATGTCTTCGGGCCGGCAGGCCTGCTGTTGCTCATAAAGCTGCCGAAGCATACTCGGAGGGGAATGCATCGCGGGAAAACGGTTTTTCCACGCCGAGCCGGCAGGAATTATTCATCAGGTGCCCCAGAGCGCTCGCGTAATGGCCTTCGTGCATACTCGCATTCACTTGTTCGGGGTCTCCCCCTGGTCATCCCAGACATAACGTCCACCGAGGGACATGACACGGGTGGGATGACGATCATGCATCTCGGGATCGAGCGCCCATCGGGCGATGTCGAGTTCGTGCGTGCCCTGATTATTGAGATCGCCGTTCCCGGTCCTGGGCTCATGTTCCATTTCTTCATATTAACTCCCTGGCTTGCGTGGTTTTCAGGAGATTCCTATTCGAACCAACAAAGAATCGCTTTCACCCGACTTCGGCTGGGTTTGCGTTCGATAAACAGGATCATTTCGCAGCCTCCAGCAACTCTGCCAACCGCTGCCGCATTTCCGTCAATTCGCTCGCGTAAGCGGGGTTGTCCACTTGGTTCGACTTCTCTGTAGGGTCCACCCGCAAATCGAAGAGCTGCTCATAGTCCCACTCCGGCCAATGGGCGTATTTCAGGTCCCGTCGCACCACGGCGTGTGACGTTGGAATACGATTCCTGTTGGTGATGGTCGGATGCTCATATAAAAACTCCTCGCGCCACTGCGGGCGCTCAGCACTCAGATAAAGCGGCGCCAGATCTTCGCCTTGCACAACCTCCGGAACCGGTAAGCCCGCGGCCGCAAGGATGGTTGGCGCCAAATCAATGTTCAGAACCATTTCATCCCGGGTGATTCCACGTTCCTCCGCCGGCAACCGGGGGTCGTATACGATCAAAGGAACCCGAATCGACTCCTCATACGGATACCACTTGTCCGCCAGACCGCGATCGGCGTAAAAATAGCCATTGTCACCCATGAAAATGATCAAGGTGTTTTCATACACCCCTTGCTCCTTGAGCTCCGCAATGAGTCGCCCGACCGCTTCATCCACCTCCGTGATGAGACGGAAATAGTTTGTCATGTATTCCTGATATCGCTCCGGCGTATCGAAACGCCAATGAAAACGGACTCGTCCTTCGTTGGACTCGTGGGACAGAAATTCCGGCAGCGCCTCCAGGTAGGCTACATCCATCGTCTCCGACTCGGGTATTTTCACGCCTTCATAGTATTTCGCACTCCAGTCCTGCGGCAGATATTGCTCTTCCGCGGAGTCCTCGGCGTGGGGAGCAAAAAAGGAAAGGCTGAGCACAAAAGGCTGATCGGCCGGACGTTCTCTCAGAAACTCGAGTGAATCCTGCGCGTTTCGCTCGGTGACGTGGATACGCTCTCCGTCTATTTCAGACCAATGACGACCGCAATAGATGCGAGCAAAATCGAAGTCGTCCTGTCGGATCTCAGCTCTCTGCACAATAACAAGGGGGTATCAACGCACTTGGCCTTTAGTCCTAATTTCTTTCAAAAGCACGGTCAACTCCTCCACCTTATCAGGCTTCTCACCATACAGGTTGTGCTTCTGTCCCAGGTCGTTCACGAGGTTATAGAGTTCGCCCGGATATTCGTTCTTAACGTAGCCTCTCTCTTCATCAAACCAGGAGGGAACGTCAGAAATCCCACCCGTTTCAGCGGCGATAAGAAGCCATTCATCATGCCTGATCGCATACGCGTTGCGATAGGTGTTATGTATGTAGTGTCCATGATTTAGATTACGCTCGTACGCAATCGACTCAGGGCCGTTATCACTGGTGAAAATTACCATTAAGGCCGCACATTCATATCAATCTCATTCGCTCGTTACGTTGAACCGCCCGACGTACCTCGTTCGACAAGAACATCGAACATTGCAAGCCCGTATTTATCAATAACCAGACCATGCTGATATGGCATAATCGCAACGATAGAGTGTTACCCATGTCCTGAACCCAAAGTGTTACCTATGTCCTGATCGCGTCTCCCACCGCTCGCCCTCGCCCCTCGCCCCAATCTGTGCCCATCTGCGGTATCTGTGGTTGAAGGTCGGTTTGGGGGTTCCTGGTTCCTGGTTCTGCTGCCTTACCCTCCGTGTCTCCGTGCCTCCGTGTGACCATTCTTTCTTCGGGCGAAGCGGGTTCCGGTTTCGAGGCACGGCCGGTTTGTCGGTCGCTTGGTGACGCCGTCTGAAGATCGGCGCTACGGTGAAGGGCACGGCTAAGCAGGTTCAGCGTTTGAGGAACCGTTCGAGATCGGCTTCATTTTCGGCAACCCCCGACTGGATTTGCAGGCGGGAAAATACGTGATTTTAAGGAAACTCGCCAACGCAGGGTAAGATCAGGGCACTCCAAAGAGCATCTCGCACTGCGCCGCATTCCCTTGAAACACGACTCAGGGCAGCGCGGCCCGAATGTCGATCTTGATTTCGAGTTCGGGATCGACCGTCATGAAGAGCATGGCTCGAATCGTTTCGAGTTCCCAGTCGCGATGATCCAGGATCGTTTCGGCGCGGACGTGCAGGACGCCGTCCCTCTCCTCGAGGGTGACCGGAAACTCAATGTCGCGCTCGGTCCGGTAAAGCGAAAACGTTCCGCTTGCCACCGTTTCGCCGTCCACCTCCTCGATCGTATTGAGGATAAAGGTCGCCTCCGGATAGGTATCGTGATCGAGCCATTCCAACATCTCCCGATCCCGGCGGGAGCGACCGGTCTCGACATCTTCGAAATCAAAAACCAGCCGGGCTCCGCTGATACGGCCGGACTCGGGATCCCAAAAAAGGTCGAGTTCAAAGTCGGTCACAACAGCTTCGAACCGGTGCCCGGTTGCCTTGACGTGGGCCACGATGTGGGAGTTTTCCTTATCGACCTGCAACGTCACCGGAGCATCGGCATTAACGTCTTGGCGGGCGAATAACAGAGCGGCCACCAACAAAACGACTGATAGACGGGAAGCAATCATTTGAAGATTTATAGTGTAGAAATATTTTTGTTTGACAACTCGAAATTTATATTTTTGCCTTCCGATACAACCTGATCTGGCTCCGAGCCTGCTGCTGGCTCCACTGCCCTGACGGATGGCCAGATTCGTTCTTACCACCACAAAATGAGGAAGGAGATCCGGTATGAGCCCCTGTAAACGCCTTAAAGGTTGCGCCTTATCGGCCCTGATGATCTCAGCAGGTCTTTTCGTATGCGAACGTGCCTACGGAATATTTCATCTCTGGGAGATCCGGCAAATCTACTCCAATGCGGACGGCTCCGTGCAATTCATACAAATGTTCAATCCCTCCTCGAACGAAGAATTCGTGGCAGGGCAGACGATATTCACCTACCGTGACGGCGGGGAAGACCAGCAAAGCTATACGTTTCCGTCAAACCTGGACACGGGCGGTCAATCCACGGCGGGACGTTTCATGCTTCTGGCCACCGGGCCGATCGAGGGGGTGGAACCGGATTTTATCATACCGGAAAACTTTATCCGTGTTGTGTTCGAAAATACCGCCACCTTCGACATGGAGGATATGGCCTGGGCCTCCCCCCACAATATTCTGACCTACGATTTCATCCCGACCGACGGTTTTCGTTCCCTGGACCGGAACGGAGACGTGGTGGAACCGGCAACGGTGCGGAACTTCGCCGGCGACACCGCGGAACTGACGCCTCCGCCGGCGGAACCGGAGACGCCCGGGTCGCTGAATGTCGTCTTTAACGATGGCGTCGTCGAACTTTCTTTCTCCACCGAGCCCGACCGCACCTACACGGTGGAATACGTCAACGCGCTCGAAGGCCCGCTGGACACCCTGGAATGGCAGGTGCTCGAAGTGATCGAAGGCAATGGCGACCCGGTGCAGATCTCCGATGCCGATCCGGAGGAACCGTCGCGGTTTTACCGGGTTAGGGTGGAGTAGCCGCGCGCGATCGACTGAAAGTTAAACCTGAACGAGGAATCAACGGCATGAACGCGGAGAATCGACAACCGTACGGCGACCGCATGAACAAGACCTCACCAACCGACACCGGCAACCGTTTCTCGCATGCGAAAACCAGGCGCTTCGGCCTCCAAAGCTCGCCGGGTTATCGGACAGGGATCGTCTTTTGTTTCATCTTGATTCCAGCACTTGGCGGAGGCCCTGTTCCCGCCTACGGACAACAGGCGCCATCAGAGGAAGTCGACTTTCATCGTGCGCCGGAAGCCTGGGCGATGAAGTACTTCGCCTCCGCCATGTTGTTCACTGGTTACGGGGCGCCGAAACCAATGGAGCCCTGGGAAACCGTCCTGAGCCTGGAATTCATCCACCTGCCGACGCTCGATGAAGACGAACAGCGGGTGGGTTTCGGGGGAAGCAAGCCGGAAGACCTCAACAAGGCGCCCGCGATCTTTCGTCCGCGGCTCACAATCGGCCTCCCGGCTGATTTTTCCGCGACGTTCAGTTATGCGCCGCCGCTAGATGCGTTTGACGCCCGCGCCGCCCTGTACGCGGTTTCCCTGAACCGACCCCTGTGGGAAACGGAATCGTTTCGCCTGGGCGCCCGCGTTTTCGCTCAATACTCCCACGTGCGCGGGTCCTTCACCTGTCCCGAGGGCCGAACGCACGAACCGGCATTCTCCCCGTTCTGTTCCGGAACATCAAACGACACGCTGCGGGCGATCGTTCATGGAGTCGAACTGGCGGTGTCTTACCGTCTCGATGGAATCCCGGGAGTGGAAACGGATCTTGTGACCTACGCGGGCCTCTCCGGGCAGTACATGGACTTGGAATTCGAGGTGGACGCCCCCCGGCAAAACCCGGTACGCCGCGACAACCGCCGGCTCTACACCGACGGTTACACCTGGGCCGCCACCGCGGGAATGAGCTATCCGATCACCGATAGGCTGGAACTCTCCGGAGGCTTCTTCTACACACCGCTTTCCGTGCAACGCCCCCAAAAGGAACGTCGAACCGAAACGCTGCTCCACAGCCGCGTCCAGGTGAGCTACTCTTTTTGACTCACTCCCGGGCCGGGTTCGTCGGGGTCCCCTATTTTAAGGGCTGACCCCGACGGGGGTCCCCGCAACGTTCAGTAGCGCTTTAAATCCGGGCGCGGATTAATCCTCGCTGGATTGCTTCCGATTATCACTGCCCGCCGGGCGTTTCGATTCACCGGGCGACTTTTTGATTTCGCGGTCGCTTTGCACCCGGCCCATAAACTCCGGCAGTTCGATTCCGGCCTGGGCGGCGATGGCGTGCAGGGGCGGCAGGGCGCCCCCGAGGCTGCGAACGAAGTTCTTGGTGGAGCCTTCGCCGTTGGCGCCGCCACCGTCCCAGACGGTGACCTTGTCGATCTTGAGGTTCTTGATGGCTTCCGCCTGCGCTTCGACCAGGTTGGGCATCTGTTCGACCATCAGCAAATTGATCGCGAGATCGGGACGGCTTCCGGCGGCTTCGGTCAAACGTTTGAAACCTTCGGCGCGACCTTCCAGTTTGGCCTGAATACCGTCCGCTTCCGCCTTCTGCACCGAACGGATGGCATCGGCCCGGCCTTCCGCCTCCACGCGTTGCTTCTGCGCTTCGGCCTCGGCGTGCACCCGAATGCGGTCACGCTGCGTTTCCGCCGGCACGATTTCGTTGGCGTACTGGGTGGCCCGCTCGACGTCGGCCCTGGCCTCTTCCGCCCGTTTTTTGGCCTCATAGGAGTTGGCTTCGATATTCGCCTGGGCGATTCGTTCCGAGGTTTCCGCTTTCTCCAGGTACTCGGCCTCCCGGGAACGGCGGGTCGCTTCGGAAGCGGCAACCCGGATGGCGGATTCGTTCTCGCCCTCTTTGGCATCCGCCTGTGCGGATGCCACCTGCACGGTCCGTTCCTTGTCCGCCAAAGCACTGCCGACCTCACCGAAGCGACGGGCTTCGGCCACCTTGACCTTGGCTTCGTTGACAGCCTTGGCGGCGGCTTCCTGTCCGAGCGCCTCAATATAGCCCCCCTGATCGGTCACGTCGCGAATGTTCACGTTAATCAGGCGGAGCCCGATCTTGTCCAATTCCGTGGCTATGGATTTTGTCACACCATCGATCAGCTTCTCCCGGTCGGAATTGATTTCCTCAATGGTCATGGAGGCGATCACCTGACGCATCTGCCCCATGATGATTTCCTGCGCCATGTCCCGGATGTTGCCCAGGTTGAGACCGAGCAGGCGCTCCGCCGCGTTCTTCATGATTTCCGGAGTGGTCGAAATCCCGATGGTGAAGGAGGCCGGGGCATCGATACGAATGTTCTGTTGCGAAAGTGCCCCGGTCAGGTTGGCGTCAACGTTCATCGGGGTCAGGTCCAGGAACTGGTACCCCTGCAGCAACGGCCAGACAAAAGCGGCGCCGCCGTGGATACACCGGGCGCTCTCCCCCGTACCCACTTTTCCGTACACTACCAGAATCTGGTCCGAACGACACCGTTTGTAACAGGCAAAGGCCGCAGCCAATGAAACGAGCAACAGGAGGAGCAACCCGCCGAGTCCGATAATGATGTCCATTTCCATAATCTCTTTTTTGTGGTTTGAAGCAACGAGCGCGGCCGGAAAAAAAGGGCCGCGCGAGAATCAACTGGACGGGGCCGTCCCTGCGGCCGGCGCGGCTTCCTCGCCGCCGCCGACCGGTTTGACCAGGACCGCGGTTCCCCGGAGGCCAACGACTTCTATTTCGTCGCCGTTTCGCAGGGGCCGCTCGCCCTCGGTGAACGCGCGAATGTGCACGCTGCGGGTCCCGGTCTTAATCACCACCTCGCCGGCACCGGAGCTTTTGGGGGGCACCGTGACGTACACCGTGCCGAAACACCCCACCGCCGATTCCGTTTTGAAGGTGCCGTCGCTCTGCAACCGCGACACCTGGGCCATGAGGAGGAGAAAAGCGGCTTCGATACCGATGCCCACCACCACCCCGATCACTGCGGCGAGCGCCGGCGACAGGCCCGCCTTCATACAAATCACCCCGGTCCACCCGAATCCCATTGCCAGGGCGGTGAGTCCCTTGAAGGAAAAATAACTTCCCGTGGTGCCCGGATCGAAATCGATGTCACCCCCGTCGTCACCGCCGGTGATCATGAGCAGGAGTGACTGCAACACGAGCAGAAACAAAGCAAAGATCCCGATCCCGTAGAATATCTGCAGTGAGAAATCCAACCCGGTCCACCATTCGTTGATCATCGCTTTTTGTCTTCAGGGTTTTCCCATGACCCGGGCAAGGGTCAGTCGGGGAGGAGTGATGAAAAAACAAACTGTCCCTTTCGGAAGTCTTTGCCAAACCTTTTTCTCGCTAACGGGTTTGAAAACAATCCGGCGGGATTCCCTTCTTGCCATATCTCGCCACGGCGAACAGGTTGCTCCTCAAAACCGCCATCAACTCCCGGAGTCTTGATCGATGAAATTCCGGGCGCTCGCCTCGCAACCGAGTCGCTTAACCTCATACTGCACCAGCAAGATATGAAACAGCTCATCCGAATGACACTTCGCATCTCATCAACCCCGGCCATGGGAGTATTGCTTCTCCTTCAAGGATGCTCTCCGGCGGAAACCGTACCCGGCGATAGCACCGACGCACCTTCATCCATCAGCGAGGCAAGGGTCGAAGCCAATGCTCCCGAGGGGTTTCGTATCGCGGATGGATTCCGGGTCGAACGCCTCTACTCCGTTCCCCGGGAGGAACAAGGGTCCTGGGTTTCCCTGGCGGTGGACCCCCGGGGACGGTTGATCACCTCCGACCAATACGGCCCCCTGTACCGCGTCACACCACCCCCGATCGGTGAAACCGGTCCGGTTTTGGTGGAGGCCCTTGAGGTACTGGTCCGGGACGAAGAGGGAGACCCGGCAGGTCGACCTATCGGCGGCGCACAGGGGCTCAAATACGCTTTCGATTCCCTCTATGTTATGGTGGCTGCGGACGGTTTCGGGTCGGGACCGGGGCTTTACCGTCTGACCGACTCCACTGGCGACGATCAATTCGACACCGCACAACACCTGCTGCCCCTCCGCGGCGAAGGGGAACATGGCCCGCATTCCATCCGGTTGTCTCCCGACGGCGAACGTCTTTTCATCGTCGCGGGCAACTTCACCGGGATGCCGCCCTACGTTCGGACCCGCGTGCCTCCGCAGTGGGATGAGGATCTGCTTCTCCCCCGCCTCTGGGACGCCCGGGGTCATGCGGTCGGAGTTCTGGCGCCGGGCGGTTACATCGCCAGCCTGAAGCCGGACGGATCCGACGTTCATATCCATTCCACCGGTTATCGAAACGCATACGATATCGCGTTCAATCAACACGGCGATCTTTTCGCCTACGATTCCGACATGGAATGGGATATCGGCACGCCCTGGTACCGCCCGACCCGCGTGAACCACGCCACCAGCGGCAGCGAACTGGGTTGGCGCAGCGGCTCGGGCAAGTGGCCGGACTATTACCCGGATTCCACACCGGCTTTCCTGGATATGGGGGTCGGTTCGCCCACCGCGGTGACCTTCGGTTACGACGCCGCGTTCCCCGCCCGTTACCGTGAGGCATTGTTTCTGGCCGACTGGTCCTTCGGTAAACTCGACATCGCGCGTATCCACCCCGAAGGCTCCAGCTACCGGGCCGAGGAGCCGGAACCGTTCCTGTCGGGATCGCCCCTGGCCATCACGGCGTTGCGCGCCAACCCGCACGACGGCGCCATGTATTTTACCACGGGAGGACGAAGCTCACAGTCCGAACTCTACCGGATCACCTACGTCGGGAACGAACCTGTTCAACCGATGGAAGCCGCCGGTTTCACCGATCCGGAAGTGGAGCGCCTGCACCTCTTGCGCCGGGAACTGGAAACCTTTCACGGGATGGAAGACGACCGCGCCGTCGACGCCGCCTGGCCGCATCTGAATCACGAGGACCGTTTGATACGCTATGCCGCCAGGGTGGCCATCGAGCACCAGCCGGTCGACCGGTGGCGGGATCGCGCGCTGGAAGCGTCCGATCCGAGGACTTCGATCGAAGCGGTGATCGCCCTGGCACGCCAGGGGAGCCCCGAACTGCAAGCACCCCTGGTCGAAAAGTTGCAACGCCTTGATTTCACCGAGTTGTCCCGGATGGAACGACTCGCTTTCCTGCGCGCCTACCAGTTGATATTCACTCGCATGGGCGAGCCCGAAGGGGACCTCCGCGCCGGCGCGTTGGCACAACTCGACCCGCTTTTTCCGGCGGCATCGCGCGAGGAGAACCGCGAACTCAGCCGCCTGGCCGTCTACCTGAAAATGCCGCGGGCCGTCGAGCGGACGCTGAACCTGATGGAGAACTCCGAAACGGTGGAGGATCAGATACACTACGCCAAAGTTCTCAGCGCCGCGGAGACCGGCTGGAGTCCGGAGCAGCGGGCACGTTATTTCTCCTGGTTTACCTCCGCCGGGCGCACCCGGGGCGGCGCGAGTTTTCTCGGGTTTCTCCGCGACATTCGAAACAACGCCGAAGCGACCTTGAGCGAGACGGAACGGTCCGCGTTGGCTGCCCTCCTGGAAGTGGAAATCGAGTCGCAGGCTGTCCCGGGTGACCTTGCCGCCGCGCCTTATCAGCGTCACTGGTCGGTTGACCAGTTAACGGAAGCGGTAACTCCGCGGGAAAAGCTGGAAGGCGTTTCTTTCGACCAGGCTCGACAGGCTTTCAGCCTCGGCGCATGTTTCGCCTGTCACCGGATCGCCGGCCAGGGGGGAATCTCCGGACCGGACCTTACCCGGGTGGCACAACGTTTTTCCGTTCGCGACATCGCCGAAAAAATCGTCTATCCCAACACCAACGTCTCCGACCAATACGCCGACACCGTCTTTGTCCTCGAGGACGGCTCGCAGATTATCGGCCGCGTGGCCAACCTCAGCCAGGATTCCCTGATGATTATCACCGACCCGTTTGCGCCGGGCGACCTCACCCAAATCCGGCGGGACCGGATAGTCGAACAGTATCGTTCACCGCTGTCTCCCATGCCCCCGGCCCTCACCAATCGCCTGGACGAAGAGCAGGTGCGGGCTCTGTTCGCCTTCATGCTCAGCGCCGGAGATCCGGAACACCCATTCTTCGCGGATCCCGATTAGAGGGAATGGCACCCGGTTAGGGCGGTGGATCGAAGGAGCATAGCTGAATTGCATCGGCCGTTCCCCTGGAAACAGAGGAGCGATTCCGATTTCGATTCCGTTTCTCAAACGATGAACCTGCTTAACCGTGCCATTCCTATTAGACGTGCGGCCGAATCCTCAGGACAAGAGCAAAGCCAGCGAAAGCGATAGGCTGAACGCCAGCGCGAATATCGCGGTTTCGGAAAGCACGGAATTGTATTCCGGACCGGAATCAGCGCTCAGGAAGCGTCTGAGCAAAAGGATCGCCCACGGAATCAAGGTCAGCGGAAGCAAAACCACCCACCCCGGACGGGTCACCCCCAACACCGCCACCGCTCCGAAAGCCAGCACCAGCAATCCGATGTACTCCGCCAGAGAGAAACTCTCGCCGAAACGGACGGCCAGCGTTTTTTTCCCCGCCAGACCGTCGGTGCGGCGATCGCGCAGATTGTTCACCACTAATACATTGGTGATCAACGCGCCGACCGGAATGGAAACCGTGAAGGCCGCTCCGGTGACAACTCCGGTATGAACGTAATAGGTGACAGTCACCGCCACCACGCCAAAAAACAGGAATACAAACACATCTCCCAACCCGGTGTAAGCCAGCGGCCAGGGACCCGCGGTGTAGGCGAGGCCGCATAAAATGCAGATCACCCCAACAGGAAGCAACCACCAGCCTCCGAAGGCGATCAGGGGCAGGCCCGCCAGGAAAGCGAGCCCGAACGCAGTGAAAGCGGCGCGACGCATGACGTTCGGTCGAACGAACCCCTCCGCGGTGGCCCGGGCGGGTCCGAGACGTCCGGCAAAATCCGCTCCCTTGATGAAGTCGTAATAATCATTGGCGTAATTGGTTCCAATCTGTACCAGCAAAGCAAATACCAGGCAGAACAAAAACGCCCCTGGCTGCCACAACCCGTCCGCGACCGCCAGCGCGGTCCCGACGAGTACAGGAGCGGCGGCGGCCGGCAACGTTCGCGGCCGAGCGGCCAGCCCCCAGACCGAAATCCAGCTCATTCGCTCTCCGTCAACGGTGCACGATCATACCCGCCGCCACCGTTTCATGGGTGAACGGATCGATCAGGATGACACTGCCGGTGAGGCGGTTTTTCCGGTAGCTGTCGGTAAAAAGCGGCCGCGACGTGCGCACGCTCACCCGCGCGATATCGTTGAGACCCACCTCCAGGTCGTCCTCGATCTTGTGGAGAGTGTTGATATTTACCTTGTAGCGAACCTCTTTGATCAATGCCTTGGCATCCTGGGTGGTGTGCCGAATCTCGTACTTTCCGCCGGATTTGAGCTTTTTCTCGTTGAACCAGCAAATCATCATTTCCAGGTCCTGCTGCGCCTCGGGACGGTTGTTCGGCTTGACGATCATGTCACCCCGGCTGATGTCGATTTCGTCATCCAGGGTGATGGCGACCGACATCGGCGCGAAGGCTTCATGGATTTCGCCGTCGAATGTATGTATAGACTTGATACGGCTGGAGAATCCGGACGGCAGGACCGTCACTTCATCGCCCGGTTTAAACACCCCGCCGGCCACCTTGCCGGCGAAGCCGCGGAAATCGTGATACTTGTCGGACTGGGGGCGCACCACCCATTGGACCGGGAACCGGGCGTCCACATGGTTGTGATCGTTGCCGACGTATACGCTCTCCAGATGGTACAGCAGCGAAGGTCCCTTGTACCAGGCCATGTTTTCCGATTTTTCCACCACGTTGTCGCCTTTCAGGGCGCTGATGGGGAAAAAGGCGATGTCGTTGATGTTGAGTCGCGACGCGAACTCGCGGAAACGTTTGACGATAGCGTCGTAAACGGATTCGTCATAATCGACGAGATCCATTTTGTTCACGCAGAGCGCCACGTGCTGAATATTGAGAAGGGACGCAATGAAGGCGTGGCGGCAGGTCTGTTCCACCACCCCTTTGCGGGCGTCGATCAAAATGACGGCCAGGTTGGCGGTGGACGCCCCGGTCACCATGTTGCGGGTGTACTGGATGTGGCCGGGGGTGTCGGCGATGATGAACTTCCGTTTCGGCGTGGCGAAATAACGGTAAGCCACATCAATGGTGATTCCCTGCTCGCGTTCGGCTTTTAAACCGTCGGTCAGCAGAGCGAGATTGACGTTTTCGTCGCCGCGTTGGCGGCTGGTCGTTTCGATCGCCTCCAGTTGATCCTCAAAGATCGTCTTGGTGTCGTACATCAAGCGCCCGATCAGGGTGCTTTTTCCGTCGTCCACACTGCCCGCCGTGGTAAAGCGGAGCAGATCCATTTCTTCGAGTTTTTGCGCTTGGTCGCTCATTAGAAATATCCTTGTTTTTTCCGGTCCTCCATCGCGGTTTCCGAACGTTTGTCGTCAGCCCGCCCGCCGCGTTCCGTGACGCGGGCGGCGGCGACCTCGGCGATGATATCGTCGATGGAATCCGCCACCGACTCCACCGCCCCGGTACAGGTCATGTCGCCCACCGTGCGAAAACGCACGCGCCGGGTTTCCACCTTTTCCTTGTCCCCGACCGTGATGTGAGGCGAATTGGCCAGTATCATCCCGTTGCGGGCGACGATCTCTCGATCGTGGGAAAAATAGATGGTGGGCAACGCCAGCTTTTCCCGGGCGATGTACTGCCAGACATCCATTTCCGTCCAGTTGCTAAGAGGGAAAATCCGGAAGTGCTCGCCGACGCTCTTTTTGCCGTTGAAGAGGTACCAGAGTTCGGGGCGCTGATTCTTGGGATCCCATTGCCCGAACTCGTCGCGATGGGAGAAGAAACGCTCCTTCGCCCGCGCCTTTTCCTCGTCCCGCCGGGCGCCCCCGATGGCGGCGTCGAAGGAAAACTCCTCGATCGCATCGAGCAGTGTCACGGTCTGCAACGCGTTTCGGCTGGCATTGGGCCCTTTTTCCTCGGACGCCCTTCCCTGGTCGATGGAGTCCTGCACCGTGCGCACGATGAGGCGCTCGCCGAGTTCCTTCACCAAATTGTCGCGAAACTCGAGGGTTTCCGGGAAATTGTGGCCGGTATCGATGTGCAGCAAAGGAAACGGAAAGCGGGCCGGGTGAAACGCTTTCTGAGCCAACCGGACCATCACAATGGAATCCTTGCCTCCGGAAAACATCAGCACCGGGCGCTCAAACTGGGCCGCGACTTCACGCATGATGAAGATCGCTTCAGCTTCGAGTTGCTGCAAATGAGTTAGGTTGTAAGACGTCATAATCAATCCACGAAAGTATTCCAGTGAGGCCCGAATCAGGCGTTCGCCTTGATCCGGGGAAGCACAAAGCGGTACACCTCGGCGAGGCTCTCCTCAATCTTATTCTTCTCTGTTTCGATCACCAGATCCGGTGACTCCGGCTCTTCGAACGAGGAGTCCTTACCCGTAAACGCCGCGACTTCTCCGGCACGCGCTTTGGCATAAAGTCCCTTCACATCCCGCTCGGCGCATTTTTCGAAGGAACAGCGAACGTACACCTCGATCAGGTCCTCGCCCAAAATGGCACGGGCGGATTCCCGTTGGCGGCGCAAGGGAGTGATGAAGGAATTGATGGCGATCAGACCGGCCTGCACGAAGAGCTTCGACACCTCGGCGATACGCCGGATGTTCTCGTCGCGGTCCTCATCGGAGAATCCCAAATTGGCGTTCAGGCCTCCGCGCACGTTATCGCCATCGAGCAAGGTGGTGAAAAACCCTTCCCCGTAAAGGCGGCGTTCGAGCGCGTTCGCCAACGTGCTTTTTCCCGATCCGGACAAGCCGTAAAACCAGATCACACGGGCGCGCTGCCCCGTACGCTGTTCCTTGTCTTCACGTGTAAGAACCTGATCGAAAATAGGATGAATATTACTTGACTTTTTCACCTTATTTACTCAAGAAAAGACCACGTCGCCCGCTTGGCAAGTATTTTTCCCAAGAAAAGCCGCAATTCCCGATCTAACCCAGGGGCCCTTCAACCGCGGACCGCCTGATCTGATCGGAGCGTTCCAGTTTACAGGTGTATTGAAACAGGTCGCGCCGGCGGTCCAGGTACGGAGTGACGGTTCCCTGGCTACGGGCTTCATAGAGGTCGTCGATATCCACATCGCACACCAGAATGGTCTCCTCGTTGAAATCGGCCTCCGAGGCGATGGCGTCGCGGGCGAAGGCGAAGTCGGAGGGGGTCAGCACCGCGGACTGGGCGTACTGCACGTCCATGTTGGAGACATCGGGCAGGTTGCCCACGGTGCCGGCCAGGGCTACGTAGACCTGGTTTTCAATGGCGCGGGCCTGGGCGCAGTAGCGCACCCGCAGGTACCCCTGCCGATTGTCCGTACAGAACGGCACAAAAATGATCTCGACTCCTTCGTCCGCCAGGTAACGCGCGGCTTCCGGAAACTGAATGTCGTAACAGATCAAAACCGCGATCTTGGCTTTGGGCGTGTTGAATACACGGAGATTCTTGCCACCGCTGATCTTCCACCATTTCCGCTCGTTGGGAGTGATGTGCAATTTCGGCTGGCACTCCACCTTGCCGTCCGGCAGGCAGACGAAACAGGTGTTGAGCATGCGATCGCCCTCCTCCACCGGGTGGCTCCCGGAGATCAGGGTCATCCCGTAACTGGTGGCGAGGCTGCTCATCAGCTCCTTGTAGCGCGGCGTCAGTTTCGCCAGTTCCTTGATCCCCTCTCCGGGCGTCAGGGTTCCGGTCTGGGACAGAAGCTGCACGGTCAGAAACTCGGGCAAGAGGATAAAATCGCTGCCGTAGTCGGCGGCGATGTCCACGAAATAAGTCACCTGGCGAGCGAATTCGTCAAAGGACTCCAGTTTGCGCATCTGGTACTGAACGCAGGCCAGCCGCACTTTGCGACGCCCCTTCTCCGGCGCCACGTAGTCGGGATTGAACCACTCCAGCAGGGGCGCGTAATTTTTCCCCCGGGGATCGCGCACGTAATTGGGCAGGATCCCGCGCAACTCGAAACCCTCGGCCAGTTGAAACCCAAGAACGGGATCGCTCAAGTCGCCTTCGGACACCCGCTCCGCGTACTCCTCCGGAGAGAATCGTTCGGCATGTTCGACATACCCCCACAAGCGCCCGCCCGCCAGGATGCGACGCAGGTTGAACCGGCGGCACAGGTCCCTCCGGGCCGCGTACAAAGCCCTCGCCACACCGCGACGGCGGTATTCCGGATGCACGTAGATGTCTGCGGCATAAAGCGTGTCGCCTTTGGCGTTGTGACTGGTGAAATACCCGCTGTCGGTCACTCCCGCCCAGGTGTGAGGACGCAGGGGTTCCGGGCCCATGTCGACGATCAGCGCCGAAGCGCCCCCCACCACGCGCCCGTCAATTTCCGCCACCAGTTGCCCCTGGGGAAAGGTCCGCAGGTGGCTCAGCAAATGGCTGCGTCCCCAAACCACATTCTCCTCCGATCGGTCCGGGTAGGCCAATCGGTTGAGTTCGACCAACACCTCGATATCGTCGCGTGTGGCTTCTCGGACGTTTATTTTCTCCACAATTGGCCGCTGTTCCATAGGACCATCCAATCAATGCCACAAACGGCGACAGGACAACCACGAAAGTATTATTCGGCCGACTAATAGCAGAGAACACCGCCCCGGTTAGTTCCGTCAGAAGACCTCCATGGTTGGTTGACATTACCGCACGAAATATTTTCAATTCATTTCCAGTCGCGACGATCTGTCCTGCCGGCTAGACCGGCGCAGGATTTTCCAGACTCCGGCACCTCTGAAATACGAAAACCAACACGATCAGATAGATATGATGAACAGGAACCTACAAAGCAGACGCAATTTCCTCAAGAACCTGACGGTCGCCGGAGCGGCGCTCAGTGTCCTGCCAGCGGCCGGACTGGCGGCCAACAATGCCGGCCGGCCCGTGATTAGGGTTGGAGCGGTCGGTACCGGAGGGCGAGGCCGGGGTGCAATGAACGATATCCGCCAGGCGGGAGAAGTAGCCGGAGTCGAAATCCGTTTCGTGGCGGTGGCCGACGTCCAGGAATCGTCGGTCAACCAGGCCGGCAACCAATTCGGCGTTCCCGAGGAACATCGTTTCGTGGGATTCGATGCCTACCACAAACTCTTTGAGGTTCCCATGGACGTGGCTCTGCTCTGCGCCCCCCCCAATTTCCGCCCGGCTCACTTCGAAGCGGCGATCGCCGCCGATTGCCATTGCTTTATCGAAAAACCGGTGGCCGTTGATGCGCCGGGAGCGCGTCGCATGTATGCCATTGGGGAGGAAGCCAGCCGCAAAAACCTCTCCGTGGTGGCCGGCACCCAACGCCGCCACGACCGCCGCTACAAGGCTCTCGCCCAGGCGATCCGGGACGGCGCCATCGGCGACATCGTCGGCGGCAAGGTGATGTGGAACCAGAACCAGCTCTGGGTCCGCGACCGGCGGGACGGTGAATCCAACGCCATGTACATGGCCCGCAACTGGGTGAACTTTCTCGAAACCTCGGGCGACCATATCGTCGAGCAGCACATGCACAATATCGACGTCGCCAGTTGGTTCGTTGGACGCAACCCACGTATCGCATTGGGTTATGGCGGACGCGCGCGTCGGCGCACCGGCAATCTCTACGATTTCTTCAGCGTCGACCTCGACTACGGTGACGGTTGCAACATCCATAGCATGTGTCGCCAAATCAACGGCACCTACACGCGGGTTGGCGAAATGCTCACCGGTACCGAAGGCACCGTGATCGGCGGCAGCCGGATCGCCCGGTTCGACGGCCGCGAAGTCACTTTGCCGGAAGTGGCCGGACATGACAACAGCATGGTGCAGGAGCACGTGGCACTGCTCGAAAGCATCCTCGAGGATCAGGGCCTGAACGAGACCAAAGATGTAACCGACGCCACCGTCGCCGCCATCATGGGCCGCATTTCCGCCTACAGCGGGGCCATCGTACGCTGGATCGATCTGACCGAACGCACCGACTCGGAGTGGTACAATCTCACCATCACCCCGACGGCCGAGGACTTCGAAAACGCGGACGACGTCGAGCTCCCGGAAGAGGGAGTCGCCCCGATTCCGGGCAGCGCCTGATTTCAAACGTCAATGGATTGAGGCGACCTACCCTGTCGCCTAATTCAAAAAACGGGCGCGGCTTTAATGCCGCGCTCTTTTTTTGTGCGGTTCGGCCGATTTTATCCGCCGTTCGAACGGAGATAACCGGAATCAGGAATATTGATTTTCGTCCGGAATCTCGGTAGTCGTGGAATATGGAGATCGACGAGTCGTTGTTTTCTCCGGGAGGGCGTTGGTTTGTCGCCGTGACTCTCCCCGACGCGATCAAAGACGATCTGGCATCGCTCCAAATCGAGTCATCCGGGATCCGCTGGACGCCGCGCCAACAGATGCACCTGACGCTCCGTTACATCGGCGGCGCCGATTCCGAAATCGTCCGGCGTCTGGCCGAAGGTCTCGCACGCATCGCGGTCGAACCGTTTCTCCTTACCCCAGCAGGCGTCGGCCGGTTTCCTCCGCGCGGAAACCCCCGCGTTTTCTGGGCCGGTGTTGGTTCCGGGCACCCTCGATTATTCCAATTACAGGGCAAGGTGGAAGAAGCGGTCATCGCCGCCGGATTGGAGCCGGAAACCCGGCGATTTCATCCGCACATCACCCTGGCCCGCATCAATCCCGCCGCCGGCGGATCCGCCAACGACTTCCTCAAGCGGCACCGTGATTACACCGGAGGCCCCTTTCGCGTGGACGCTTTTTCCCTCTGGGTGAGCTACCTGCAAACCGGCGGCCCGGTTCACCACCGGGCCGCCGAATATAAGCTGAAAAAAACCTGAGCCGAATTCCTCAGCGCTCCCGCCAGGCGTCGAGTTGCTGCTGGATCTGTCCGCGATCGAAATTCTCCGGCATGTCGTAGGCCTGGTTTTCCAGTAATTCCTCCAGAGTGGGCGTGTGCGACGGCACACCGTCTTCCGGCACCTCCGCCCCGGCAATCCACACGATGGCATTGAGCACCGCGGTGCGGAAGTCGTCCTGGGCCCAGTTCCAGTGGTAGTGAGCGCCGGTGATCCCGAAACCGCGTTTGCCGCCGGGCCGTTCGGAACGCCACATCAAGTGCTGAGCTTCCCCGCGCTCCAGCACAGCCTCCCGGACATGCGGATTATTACTGTGAGGTCCGTCGGGGCGATTGAGCGATTCTTCCGGCGGCAAGGCGCTGAGTATGGGAACCACACCTTCCATTTCATCGCGAAAGGCCATGTGATAATACCACTCGTCGTAAAGACTGAACGGCCGCACCCCGCGGGTAAGCGGGTCCTCCGGCAGGGTTTCAATGTTCGCGGTCCAATGCGGATTTACCGACCAGTGGATACGAAAATACCCGCCGAGCCAGCGCTCGAAATAGTCGGAATCATCGGGATGCGGCTCCACCGCGTAATGAATGGCGCCAATTCCAACTCCGCTTTCGGCCAGGGCATCGATCTCCTCCAGGTGGGGTCGCACCGGATGCCCGCCGCCGCCGTTACTAAACATCACCAGTGCATTGGCGTTGTCGAACGCGGTGGGATCCGCCGGACGACCGTTGCTGTACACTGTGGCGATAATCTCGTCGCCAAAATGCCGATTCAACATTTCGGCCAACAGCAGGCTGCCCGCCCTGTGCTCGTGGTGACCGAAACCGTGACTCCGCGGTCCGGCCCAGAACACCACTTTACGACGCCCTTCCGTCGGCAGCCTTCGTAGCTCCACGTCCGAAAACTCAATTCGCATCGCCGGCCCCGTATGCAGCTGGAAGGCAATCACGCCACTGCGACGGGCTTCGGGCGAATGGTCTTCGACCTCGTGCATGCGGACTCCGTTAATCCGGGTCGTGATCCGATTGCCGCGGGCCACGACGTGATACTCGTTCCAGTCGCGCGGACGAATCTCGCGGTACAATTCCTCTTCAGAAGCGAAGCGGCTGGTCGTACGCTCGCCATCCGCGTCGATAACCGTACGTTCTCCCCTCCTGGCGAGAATCCCCCTACCTCGTTCCTCATAGTGAATGCCCGTGATCCAATCTTCGGTGGCAATGTCCGGCTGATATCCGGCCACCACATAGTCTTCCAGTCTCTCCGAACGCACCTGCACCCCGGAGTTCGCCCAGTCGCTCGTGATGCGGTAGCGGAAGCGCAATTCGAAGTCATCCACTTCACCCTGGTTCCATATGAGGAAAGTGTTGCGATCCAAGGCTCCGGCTTCCGCCGCCCCCACGATCACGCCGTCCTCAACACTCCAGTAACGTTCATCGCCGTCCCAGCCGGTCAAATCCTCGCCGTTAAAAATGGCACGAAAAGGGGCTTCGCCCATCGTCGGGGTCGCCGAACACAATAACAACACGCCCAGGATCCATCGGATTCCGGCAACTCCTGAACTAATACTCGATTGCGGGTAAGACATAATGCCCAAAACCCTATCGAAGCGAGGGGAAAGGTCAAGCGACAGAACCGCCGCCATCCAAGGTCCTTCGTGAAAATCTCTATATAAATCAGGTGAAAGATACCAGGCGTACTTCGACTACCGTCGCCATCGAAATGAGATTCCACACCACTCCCCCCTTCCCACGGTCTTTAAATCGGCGAGCTTTGATCCGCGTTCCGAAGCGAAGAATCTCAAATTTCAAATTTTCGATCTGAAATGCTTTTTTTGAAGCCTCCAGAGGCCATATAAAAAAGCCCTCTCCCCCTTCCCGTTTCCCGTCCTCCCCGCTTGAAAAAACCGGTTTCCCTTGCATGATGTATAGAATTCTCCCAATCTCCGTTCACACCGAAAGAACATGGCGCCCGACCGCGAATTCGCCCTGCTCCGCGACCTATTCACGGCGTTACGAATTAGCTTCGACCAGCGGGACCAATGCCGATTATCGACTTCAATAATCATCAACAAAAAGCCGAACTGCCATAAAGACCATGAACAAAACCACGAGAACACCCTTCAGAATCCTAACTGGATCCAGCTTTTTCCGCTTCGCCTTGATTTCGGCCCTGGCCGGACTGATGGCGGTGACCCTTAATGCCGACGACAACGACGGATGGGTATCCCTCTTCGACGGAGAAACCCTCGACGGCTGGCGGGCGTCCGAAAATCCCGACTCCTTTTCCGTGGAGGACGGAATAATTATCGTCGACGGCCCCCGGGCGCATCTCTTTTACGAAGGAGAAGTGGGCGGCGCCAATTTCACCGATTTCGAGATGCGGATGGATATAAAGACCTTTTATCGCGCCAACTCCGGAGTCTTTTTCCACACCCAATACCAGGAAACGGGCTGGCCGCGTCACGGTCACGAGGTTCAGGTCAACGCCACCCATGGCGACCGCATCAAAACCGGATCCATTTACGCGGTGGCCAACATTCTCGACGACGCACCGCACGTCGATGAAGAATGGTTTCATCTTCACTTCAAAGTAATCGGCAATCGCATCATCGTGAATGTCGACGGTGAACAGGTCATGGATTTCACCGAACCGGAAGGCGTCACCGGTCCGCGCCGTTTCTCCAGCGGAACCGTCGCGCTTCAGGCCCACGACCCGGATTCGGTCATCCATTACCGCAATATCGAACTGCGGGAAGTAACCCGTCCCGAACCAATCCGCGCCCTTTACGTGACCGGCGGCGGCTGGCATGATTACGCGGCCCAGGAGGCTATCGTGACCGAGGGCCTGGGTTACCGGACACGGATCGACTGGACCATCGAACACGATGCCGGAACCAACTCGGATCATTGGCCCGAGCGCTTCAATCAGGAGAACTGGATGGAAGGTTTCGACGTGGTCGTTTACAACTTCTGCATTACCGGCACCCCCGGCCCCGGACCGATCGAAGATATCGTCGAAATGCACGTTGATCTCGGGGTGCCAGCGGTTTTCCTGCACTGCGCCATTCACAGCTTCCGCACCCAAACCACCCGCTGGTTCGAATTCGGCGGAGTGCGCAGTCACCGTCACGAAGCGCACCGTCCGTTCTTTGTTGAACCGCTCGAACCGGAACACCCGATAATGAAAGGCTTCCCCGAGGATGGTTGGCAGACTCCGCGGGGAGAGCTTTACGAGATCGCCGAGGTCTACGCCAACGCCACCCCCCTCGCCCACGCCTACGGCCAGGATACCGATCGTTATCACACCGTAATCTGGACCAACGAGTACGAAGGCGTGCGGGTTTTCGGCACCACGATTGGACACCATAACGAAACCATGGAACATCGGGTTTTCCAGGACTTCGTCGCCCGCGGTCTCCTGTGGTCCGTGGACAAACTCTACGACAACGGCAACCCGGCGCTTGGCTATGAGGGCCCAGGGGTGCCGCCGTTCGAACCGGATCCCCGCTCGAACGTGGTAACCGACCCCTCGGACGAAATCATTGCCATCCCGCATGAGAACTCTCCCGGGAACGAGGGAGTCGCCAACGCCATCGACGGCGACACCAACACCAAGTACCTGCATTTTGACGGCGGTTCCGAACCCACCGGGTTCCAGGTCACCCTTTCCCGGCCCGCCGTCGTCGAGGCCATTCGTCTCACCAGCGCCAACGACGCCCCCGAACGGGATCCGTCCGCTTACCGGATCCATGGTTCCAATGACGGAGAGAATTGGCATGAAATAGCCGGCGGATCCGTCGACGCCTTTCCCGGCCGTCACGCCACCTGGGCCGCCGGATTCGAAAACGACCGGGCTTTCCGTCACTACCAGGTCATCTTCCCGAGCGTCCGAGGCGGCGGCTCCATGCAGATCGCTCTGGTAGAGCTCCTCGGTACCGCGGCCGAAGACTGACCGGCCTCCGGCACGAATCCACGAAAAAGCGAAGGGCGTTCAGTACGACCCCTCGCTTTTCAACATTATCTCCCACCGAAGCACCAAGCCTTTGCCCGGTGGCCGCGTCCGCCAGCGCGCTACGCTCTCTCCGGTGTAGTAGGTCTCCAGGCCCGGACCGCCTTGTCGCTCAACCTCGGGTGAGGCACTTCTTCAACGAAGCTTTCAGGTAGTCGCGATTGAGTTGGGCGATGAAATCTTCGCTGATGGACTTCGGGCAAACGGCGGAGCACTCGTATTGATTGGTGCAGTTGCCAAACCCGGCTTCGTCCATGGCGGCGACCATGTTGAGTACGCGCCGGTCCTTTTCCGGTTTGCCTTGCGGGAGAGTGTTCAGGTGGCCGGCCTTGGCGGCGACAAAGAGCATGGCAGAGGCATTCTTGCAGGCGGCCACACAAGCACCGCAGCCAATACAGGACGCGGCATCCATGGCCCAGTCGGCATCCTGCTTGGGCACCAGGAGGGTGTTGGCTTCAGGGGCGCTGCCCGTGCGAACCGATACAAATCCACCGGCTTCGATGATGCGGTCAAAAGCGCTCCGGTCAACCACCAGGTCGCGAACCACGGGAAATGCTTTGGCGCGGAAGGGTTCGATGGTCAGCACATCGCCGTCCTTAAAATGCCGCATGTGCAACTGGCAGACCGTGGTAGCCCGCTGGGGACCGTGGGGAATGCCGTTGATTGTCGCAGAACAGGCGCCGCAAATGCCTTCGCGGCAGTCGTGATCGAAGGCGATCGGTTCGTCGCCGGCGGCCACCAGGCGTTCGTTGATGACGTCGAGCATCTCCAGAAAGGACATTTCCGGATCGATATCCTTCGCGTCATACTCGACGAGACCGCCCTCGGCGTCCCGGTTCTTCTGTCTCCAGACTCTGAGTTTCAGATCCATTACTTGTAGCTCCTCGTGGCCATTTTCACCTCTTCATAAACCAGAGGTTCTTTGTGCAAAGCCGGTTTTTCGTCGTCGCCGCGGTGTTCCCAGCAACTGACATAAGAATAGTTTTCGTCGTCGCGCAGCGCCTCCCCTTCCTCGGTCTGATGCTCCTCCCGGAAATGTCCCCCGCAGGATTCCTCGCGGTCGAGGGCGTCGCGACAAAGCAGTTCGCCGAACTCCAAAAAGTCGGCCAGGCGTCCGGCTTTTTCCAGCTCCTGGTTTAGTTCCTCCCCGCTTCCGGGCACGCGCACATTTTTCCAGAACTCCTCGCGGATCTCCGGAATCTTGGCGATGGCTTCCTCCAGTCCCTTCTTGTTACGCGCCATGCCGGCCTTGTCCCACATCAGCTTGCCCAACTCCTTGTGAAACGACTGTACGGTGCGATCTCCCTGAATGGAAACAAAGCGTTTGGTTTGCTCCTCCACCTCATTCTTGACCTCCTGAAATTCCTTCTGATCCGCCGACGGGCGTTTGCCGCGGACGTCGGCCAGGTAGGCGCCGATGGTGTAGGGAAGAACGAAATACCCGTCGGCCAGACCCTGCATCAGCGCGCTGGCGCCGAGGCGATTGGCCCCGTGGTCGGAGAAATTGGCCTCTCCGATCACATGCAGACCGGGGATGTTGCTCATAAGATTGTAGTCCACCCAGAGGCCGCCCATGGTGTAGTGCAGAGCCGGATAGATGCGCATGGGAATCTTGTAGGCGTCCTCACCGGTAATGCGTTCGTACATCTCGAAGAGGTTGCCATAGCGCTCCTGAATGACAGCCAATCCGAGGCGTTCGATTGAGTCCGAGAAATCAAGGTAAACCCCCTGCCCTCCAGGTCCCACACCGCGGCCCTCGTCACAGACCTCCTTGGCGCTGCGAGAGGAAATATCACGCGGCGCGAGGTTGCCGTAACTCGGGTACTTGCGCTCCAGGTAATAATCGCGCTCGTCCTCCGGGATCTCATGCGGTTTGCGGGTGTCCCCTTTTTTCTTCGGAACCCAGACCCGGCCGTCGTTTCGCAGCGATTCCGACATCAGGGTCAGCTTCGACTGGTAATCTCCGGATACCGGAATACAGGTCGGATGGATCTGCGTGTAGCAAGGGTTGGCGAAAAGCGCGCCCCGCTTGTAGGCCCGGTAGGCGGCGGTGACATTGCATCCGCGAGCGTTGGTGGAAAGATCGTATACGTTGGCGTAACCTCCCGTGCCGAGGGCCACGGCGTCGGCGGCGTGACAGGAGATCTCACCGGTCACCATGTCGCGCACCACGATCCCCTTGGCGTGGCCGTCGACCAGAACGAGATCGAGCATCTCGGTGCGGGGGTACATTTTGACGGTGCCGGCGGCGATCTGACGGCAAAGCGCGGAATAAGCACCCAACAGCAACTGCTGTCCGGTCTGACCGCGGGCGTAGAAAGTGCGCGATACCTGAGCGCCGCCGAAAGACCGGTTCGCCAGGTGACCGCCGTATTCGCGGGCGAAAGGCACGCCCTGGGCGGCGCACTGGTCGATGATCTCCGCGCTGACCTCGGCCAGCCGGTGGACATTGGCCTCGCGGGCGCGGAAGTCTCCCCCTTTTATCGTATCGTAAAAGAGCCGATGAATGCTGTCACCGTCGTTCTGGTAGTTCTTGGCCGCGTTGATTCCCCCCTGAGCCGCGATACTGTGGGCGCGACGCGGGCTGTCCTGGTAACAGAAGCACTTCACGTTGTACCCCATTTCGCCCATGGACGCGGCCGCCGCGGCGCCCGCCAGACCGGACCCCACCACGATGATTTCGTATTTCCGTTTATTGGCCGGATTGACCAGTTTAATCTCGGAACGGTACCGGGTCCATTTTTCGGCCAGGGGCCCGGAAGGAATTTTCGAATCAAGCTTCATGGAAAGTCGCGGTGGAAGAAACGTTATCCGGGGTCAATTAGGATACCCATCCGGCCAGGACGGCGATGGGGATCAAGGCATTGCCGAGAAAATAAAGGATGGCGAACCCGATCGCCGTTTTCTCCAGCGGCTGTGCGATGGCCGCGTTGCGCAGGCCGATCGACTGGAACATGCTGGCGAATCCGTGACGCAGGTGCCAGCTCAACAAGCCGACTCCGATCAGGTAGAAAAGGGAAATCCAAACGCTCTGGAATCCTTTCACCATCATCGCATGGACATCGTGGACCTCCGTTCCGTCGGCCAGGGTGGTGTACATTTCCTGGTATTCAGTGTCGACGACCTGCAGCGTATAGTGGGCCAAGTGGAAGATCAGGAACGCCAGCACGATGAATCCGCTGATCCGCATGGTGCGGGAGGCGTAGCTGGCCTGAATGGTGTCATCCTCGCGGTAGGTCTCGGGACGAGCCCGTTTGTTTTCAAGGGTGAGCTCCACCGCCGCCCAAATGTGCGCCACCACGGTGATCAGCAAAATCAACCGCACCGCCCAGAGCCCCGGTCCCATGTTCTGGAGAAAGTGCGCGTAGGCGTTGATCACGTCGGGATGCGCGAAAATCTGCAAATTGCCGATCAAGTGGCCGATCACAAACAGCAGCAGAATCAATCCACTAACGGCCATCACATATTTCTTCCCCAGAGAGGAACGGAACAATCGAGCGAAATTTTGCATGGAAAAATCAGTGTGTAACTTCCCGAATCGCGCAGGCAATCCCTTTTACCCAAACCAGAATCGGAAAAGACTGGGCAACAGTAACCTGTTCCTTCCTCACATCAAAACAAAGATTTCCTATTGGCCTCCGGTATTAGCTCCATTAATGCCGGACGCAAGTATCCGTTAAACGCATCACACGGTCCAGACCCGCAAATCCGGAATGCTATTGCGGATCGAAGCGCAAACACCCTCGAAGAAAGGGTTAAGATTTCAAGAGAACGCGGCCTGTCCTCAAATTGTAAACGGCTCGCGGCGGGTGTGGGAGCGGAGGGCGTTGGCTTCGGCGTCGCCCGGGAAGCTTTCGGTCGCGGGATCGAACGTGAGTTTGCGTCCGAGTTTCCAACTGATGGCGGCAGCGTGACAGGCGTTCTCACTGTGACGTGTAATGGTGGAATTGCAGGCGGTGTCGCCGCGGGATTTTACCGCATCCAGAAACTCGCGGATGTGCCGCGAGGCATCGGTGCCGCTCATTACAGGCGGCATATCTCCCGGAAGAAGGGACGATTCACTGAGGGCAAGCCTTCCGCGGTCGCCCGCTTCGACCCACCCGTTCTCGCCCTCGAAACGGACGGGGCAGGTGCCCAGGCCCAGCCAGTCGCCCTCGTCTCTGAAGCCGGCGAGGCGCATCACAAGCTTTACGCCATTGGCGTAGCGGGCGCAGAGTTGGTCGTCTTCGTTCCAAAACTCGACGGGTCCGGAGTCGTCGGCATCGGCGGCCCATTGGCAGAGGTTCACGGTGTGCGAAGCCCATTCGTGCAGACCCCATCCGGCGTAAAGTCCCTCGCGGTGGCGCCAATCCCCGCGGACGTATTCCTGGTTGTAGGGACGGTGCCGGGCGGGTCCAAGCCAGCCGTTCCAATCAACGACGTCGGGCTCGGGTTCGGGTTCGCCGGGAAGGTCGGGCCTGGCAGGCTGCGGCAGCAAGATGCCGGCGTGGAGGGTGTGGAGTTTCCCGAGTCTCCCGGATCGCGCGAGATCGACGGCGACTTCGAAATTGTCGACATTGCGGCGCTGCATTCCCCCCTGGTAGATACGCCCGGCTTTTTTCACCTCGGAATCGAGCTGCTGGCTCTCCACTATGCTCATTGAGCAGGGTTTTTCGCAAAAGATGTCCTTGCCGGCGCGGGCGGCGTAGATCGAGGCGGTGCCGTGCCAGCGGTCGCCAGTGGCGATGACGACGGCATCAATGTCGGGCCGGGCGAGGAGTTCCTGCATGTCGGTGTAGGTCGCACAATCTTCATTGCCGTAGTGGCGGTTCACGTAACGGCGAATAATTTCGCGATTGACAGCCTGGACATCAGCGATTGCGACAAATTGGACGTCGGGCTGCTCGAGGAAATCGTGTAACAAAATCCGTCCGCGCGGGCCAAGGCCGATGCCGGCAACGGTGATACGGTCGTTTGCCGCGGTGCGCCTGATCTCACCGAAGGCGCGCGACGGCAGGATGACGGAGAGACCGGCGAGAGCGGCCGTGCGAATAATGAAGGATCTGCGGGTGTGGTGCATGGTCGAATTAGGATTTTATCGTTTTTATATATAAGTATACATCTCTGTTCCACTCCAAAATCCAATTCTTTTAAATTCAACCTGCTGCCTCCCCGTGGCCTTGCTGATTTCGACAAATACCAGCCCGCATGGATCATCCGCCACCTGACCCGTATGTTGGTTTGGGCTATTTATCCTTAACCCCCGCTCAGCTTCGCCTCCAAAAAAAGATTCGCGCGGATCCGCGTGATCGTAGTTCCCCTCCCGTTGTGGCGCCCGGACGTCGGCGAGCTCAATATTGCTTACTGTTCCCGGGGCGAGCGGATCGCGCGCACCCGCAGGAAACGATTCGGGTGGTCGTCCTCCGGCAGCTCCAGTTCGCGCACCGGCGTTCCGTCAGGCGCGATCGTGGTCTGGCGTACCAACGTCTGAGCGGTAATATCCTTCCACTCCAAGAGATCCCGGGAGGCCTCAACCACGTATTTGAGATCGGCGGCTGTAGTCGGTTCGCGATAGATGACGGCGAACCGTGTGCCGCCATTGCTGCCGTTCCGCCGAATGATGCGCACCGGACTGGCCGGGTTTTCGTTGGGATCAAGGGCAAATGCGTATTCGAGCAGGCTTCCCTCGGTTTCCTCGCCCGCAATCGCCTGCCGGGCTCTCTGCCATTGGTCGAATGGATCGACCGTCGTATCGGTTTCTCCGATACGTAAATTGTGGTGGCTGACGAAGCCGTTGGAGCCCAGGATCGCGAAGCGGTAGTGCCCCGGGTGCAGAGCGCCGAGGCGATAGCTGTGACGCTGGATGGCATCAACTCCCGCGGTCTCGTCAATCTCGGCCTCGGCGGAAAAGGTATGGGTTGCAAGGCGCAAGCGGCTCCACTGCGCGACGCCCCAGCCACTCTCTCCCGGATCAAAGGCCAAGTCGGCAAAATAGTCACCCTCTTCGTTCCGAATCGTCAGCTCGACAGCCGGACTGCCCGGTTGCGGCTGGGAATGTCGAATGGTGCCGATCTGCTGGCCTCGCGAGTAAAGCGTGAACGTGTAATCGCCCGGAGGCAGCTCGTCGATCGGATAATCGTGAAACTCGGTCCGGATCACCGTGGCGCCGACCTCGGCGGCATACTCCGCCTTGACATCGACCCAAAGGTGCCGTCCGTCCTTCTGGAGCTCTCCCCAATCGGTGATGACCTCATTGCTGTTCCCCAGCACCACTCCCAATCTGCCCATCAGTTCGTCATCCTCCCTGATAATCTCGAACGACCGCAGGCCGAAGAGGGGATGCTCGGTCACCTCAAGGCCCTTGTCGCCGGAGGGTGTCGTGCCGATGACAAACGTCGCTCTGGCGAGCTCGAGGTCATTGACGAAGAATTGCAGGTAATGCTCTCCACTCTCCTCGATATCGCCAAGGACATACCGGTGGCGAGACTCAACGATATGGCGGCGGTCGAATGAGAGGCTTTCCAGTTCGGCGTCATCCAACCGGTCGATTGTGGCGTAAATCAACCACAAATGGCCACTGCGCGCGGGTCCCCCCCGGCGCAGCACTCTGCCCCAATCCCGGACAATCCAGCCACTCTCATGGAAGGAGACTGTGACTTCGGCGATCGCGCCCAGGGCTTCGTCCCGGAGAAACTGCACTTTTGCGCTGGCGGGGAATTCCGGTGGCGGGACGAACGGCTCGACAACAAACGATTCCGTCCCGAGAAGCTCCCCGTGCGACCAGACCTCGAAGGTATATTCGCCCGGCACGGTGATGCCGAAGGCGTATTCGTGGGACAGGGTTGTTATCATATGAAAGGACCAGCTCCCAATCCGGATAGCCTCGACCGAGACATAAACCCGGCTGCCGTCACGCTCGACGTTTCCCCAATCGACCACCATGTAACCCGTATGCGGAAACGTTAGTCCGACTGCGGCTCTGACGCGGGGCGTGTCGTTCTGGTGGATTTCGATGTCGGTCCGGTGAGGGAATGCCGTTGGCATGTCCTCGATACCAACCTCGAACACCTCCGCCGCAAGGCGCTCGCCGCGGGACAAGACCTCGAAGGTGAATTCGCCGGGATCAAGTTGAGCGAAGGAGTATTCGTGGGAAAAAGCCGTTTCCATGGGCCAAACATTCTCCCGGGCCCGGACGGCCTCAACCGAGACATAAATCCGGTCGATGTCGCGCACAACCTGCCCCCAGTCGGTTACTTCGTAACCGGTATCGGGAAAGGTGAGGGTGACTTTGGCCAGAAGATTCTCCGCGTCTTCGACCAATATTTCAATTTCCGTTCTAATCGGAAAGGCCGGACCCACGCCCTCTTCGGCTTCCGTCGACGCAAGGGCGGCAGGAGGCGTCGCCAGAAGGGCGAACGCAAACAGCGCGACGGCTGCCGGGCCGGGGAAAGTTATATTCATCTTTTGTTCCGGTTCAAATGGAGGTTGCGGCAAGCTGTCAGAACAGCAAATCAGACCGGAATGCCTTTGTCAAGGCTCACAAACCGGTATCAGGGGTCAGGATTAGAGCACATGAGTTCGTCCAATACGGCAAATCAAAGGTGGCCGAGGTGCGAAAACTGACGGCCCGCGGCTTTTTCATTTGGCCTCGGAAGGCCGCATGAAAAAAGCATTTCAGATCGAAAATTTTAAAATTTGAGATTTCTCGCTAAGAAATGCGTATCAAAACTCGCAAAAAACCACCGTGCCGGGCGTCGGCCAATTCGGCTTGCCATCATCCCTCGAGGAGTTCATAAACAACCTCGAATCCCTAAATCCCAACCCAGGTACATGATGAAACAGCAACTGCTTCCCCTGTTCGCGTCGCTCGCCTTGCTTGCGGCGCCCTTCGCGACCGCCGAAGAGCGGCCCGCTTCCCCTGTTGCCCTGGCCCTTGACGGGGCACTGGTCAATTCGGGGACCAATCAAAGCACCGCGCCTGTCGAAGACTACGGCGCACTGAACGACGCCGATTATTACGTCTTCTATTACTCCGCCGCCTGGTGCGGCCCCTGCCGTCAGTTCACGCCCGACCTGATCGAGAAGTACAACGAATTGAAGGAGGAACACGGCAACTTCGAATTGATCTTCTACAGCCGCGACCGCAGCGTCGAAGAAATGGCCGGGTATATGAACGACTACCCCATGCCCTGGCCGGCGGTGGCCTATGATCGACTCGACGATGTGGTCCCGGCCGCCGGCAACCGCACCCGCGCGATCCCCGGCCTGGTGATCCTCGATCGCGACGGCGAAGTGGTGGCGCACAGTCACCCGCCCGACGGTGACCGCGTCGGGGCGCGCGGCATCCTTGCAGAACTGGAGAAACTTCTCGGAGGCTCCTGACCGTCAATCCTGCCATTACCGATCCATGAATACACGCACACCCGAATCCCCTCCCTCCCAGCAGTGGGAGACCGTGCAAACCGAAATCAAACGCATCAAGGAAAACCTCGGCCAGGTAATCGTCGGCCAGGACCAGGTGGTGGAGAGGATGCTGGTCGCCCTGCTCTGCAAGGGCCACTGCCTGATCGAGGGGGTGCCGGGCCTGGCCAAGACGCTCCTGGTGAGCACGCTCGGCCAGGTCCTCGGGCTCAGTTTCCGGCGCATTCAGTTCACGCCCGATCTGATGCCGAGCGACATCCTCGGCAGCGAGATCCTGCAGGACACTCCCGAAGGGAGGCGGTTCGTGTTCCTGCAGGGTCCCCTCTTCGCCAACCTCATTCTGGCCGACGAGATCAACCGCACCCCTCCCAAGACGCAGTCGGCCCTGCTCGAGGCCATGCAGGAAAAACAGGTGACGGTGGCGGGCAAAAGCCTGGTGCTGGAGGAACCGTTCGTGGTGTTCGCCACACAAAATCCGATCGAACACGAAGGTACCTACCCGCTGCCGGAAGCCCAACTCGACCGTTTCTTTTTTAATCTCACCGTGGATTATCCGGACATCGACCAGGAAAAGGAGGTCATTCACCGCACGGTGAAGCGCGAGAAGATCACCCCGGAGACGGTGCTGACCGGCGCCGAGTTGCTCGAACTCCAGAACCTGGTTTACGATGTCCCTCTTCCGGAACACGTCCTCGACGCCATCCTGGGACTGGTCAACGCCACCCGTCCCAAGGGCGATCGCGCGGACGACTTCGTGCGCAAGTACGTGGCCTGGGGCGCCGGCCCGCGCGCCTCCCAATGTCTCACCCTGGCCGCGCGCGCCCTCGCCCTGGCCCGCGGACGGCACGGGGCTTCGATCGAGGAAGTGCGCGACCTCGCCCGCCCGGTTCTCCGCCACCGGGTAATCCCCAGCTACCACGCCACGGGGGAAGGGATCGGCGCGGATCAGATCATCGATCACCTGCTGCAAAACCTGGATTGACGTCATGGCCTGGAAATACCTCAGGGCCGAAGATCTCGCCCGCCTCAACAGCTTTGAGTTCGCCCCCAAAGCCCTGGCGGAGGGTTACCTGGCGGGCCGCCACCAGTCACACCGCACCGGTTTGTCCACCGAGTTTCGCGATCATCGTCCGTATTCACCCGGCGATGACATCAAGAGTCTCGACTGGCGCGTTTACGCCCGCACCGAACGCCCGTACCTGCGCACTTTCGAAATCGAAACCAGCACCGACTGTCACATTCTCCTCGACAGCAGCGCCTCCATGGGCTTCGGGCAACCGGCATCCAAACTCGACCACGCCTCCTTTTTCGCCGCCGCCCTGTGCTACCTGGTCGTCAAGAACCGCGATCAGGTCTCTCTGCAAATCTTCGACACCGCTCCCCGCGAGTTCTTCCCCTCCGGCAGCACCAACCGGCACCTGCACCGCATACTCCAGGCCCTTGAATCCAACCGCCCCGCTGGCCAAACCCGTCTGGCCGAATCCCTGAGCCGCGCGCTTCCCCTGGTGCGGCGACGCGGCACCCTGGTGATCGTATCCGATTTCCTGGACAATCCGGCCGAAATCTTTGAAGCCCTCTCCCCCTGGATTCACCGCGGTTTCAAGATTCACCTCTACCACCTGGTGCACCCGGACGAAATGGAGCTGCGGGGTCGCGGCCTGACCGCCTTCGTCGACATGGAGACCGGCCGCCGGGAAATCGCCCATATCGAACACCTGCGTGCCGCCTACGAGGACGCTTTCGCCGCCCACCTGCGCAGCCTGCGCGAATTGGCGACCCGGCGACAGATTCGTCACGTGCTGGCCCGTACCGACAAACCCATTCACCACCTTTTCGACGGATTGATCCGATGAACTGGAGTTTCGGCAACCCTCACCTTCTTCCCCTCGCCGTGCTGGCCGGGTTGCCCTTCCTCGTGCACCTCATCGCCCGTCTCCGGCCGCGCCGCTACGAGTTCAGCTCCATCGAATTCATCCTGCGCGGCGTTCGCAAAACCCGCAAATGGCAGCGTCCCAAAGACTGGCTGCTCCTCCTGCTGCGCACCGCCGCCGTGATCGCTCTGCTGCTGGCGTTCCTGCAACCGCGCACCTACGAAGCCCAGGCCTGGTCCGAAGAGGAGGACGCCGGCAGAACCGTCGTCCTGGTGGTTGATGCCACCGCCTCCATGGCCTACGACGCGGGAGGCGGCAGCCGTTTTAATCGCGCATTGGCCGAAGCCAGCGCCGTGCTGGGCAGCCTGCGTACCGGCGATCGCGCCAATGTCATCTGGGTGCGCGAACGGCCCGTGGCCGTCGCCGCCCAACCCTCCCGCAACACCGACTTCCTCCGCGAATCCCTGCAACGGGCCCGCGTCACCCACGAATCCGGATCCGGGGCCGCTGCGGTGGCAACCGCGCTCGACCACCTCGGCCAAACCGAAGGTCCGCGGGAACTGATCCTGATTTCCGATTTCCAGCGCGGCACCTGGGAGTCCCCGCTTCCCCCGATCCCCGATTCGATTCGGATGGCCGTCCTGCCGGTGGCGACCGACACCTCGCCCGCCAACACCGCCCTCCGCCGCCTCTTCCTGGAACCCGAACGCCCGCGTGCGGGGGAAACCGTAGCGGCCACCGGCGAGGTCATCAACTACTCCGATCAACCCCGCCGCCTCGAAGTCCTGTTTTCCAGCGGCAATTTCCGGCAAAGCGAAGATGTCTTCCTGGAAGCCTGGGAAAGCCGCCTCGTCACCACGATCCTGCACTGGGAGGAACCGGGCGAATACGCCGTGCGGGCGGCGCTGCCCGAAGACGCTTTCCCCCTCGACAACTTCCGCGACGTCGTCGTCGAAGTCACCGCCGGAACCACCGTCGCCCTGGCCGGCGATTCCGTCCGGCCCAATCCGTTCTGGGAACGCGCCTTTCGCTCCCTCGACGGGACCCGCGTTAACGTATTTGAACCGGGACAACCCGGTCTTAACGAGGCCGAAGTGGTGATCTGGGCGGGCGACGACCCCCGCGCCCTCCCCGCCTTCGAACCCGTCTTCGAACGCGGCGGCACCGTGATCTGGCACCCGACCCCGGGCAGCGCTCAAAACGGCGCCCCCCTCACCCGGCAAAACCTGCGGGAACCCCAGTCCCTGCGCCTCCTGCTCCCGGACGACCCGCTGTTCGAGGTGTTTTCCGGGGGCGATTTTGGCGATCCCGCGCGCGGGACCTACCAAGAGCGTGTTGTCTGGCCCTCTCGCAACGGCGGCGATCCCGTCGCCGTGCTGTTGGCCTGGCAGGACGACACCCCGGCGCTGGTGCGCGAATCCGCGGGGGCGGGCCGGATTTACGGATGGAATATTCCCCTGGAGGAAAACGGTCGCGCCGCCTACGCCCTGCTTCCGGAGTTCCTCGCCCTGGCCGGCGAAATCGCCCGCACCGCGCGCGACGGTATCAGTGTCCCCGGCCGCGAAACGCTCGCCGGACGAAGCGTCAGCCGTGCCTTTCCGGCGGACTGGGGGGTCCGCGAGCCGGTGCTGGAGGGGCCCCGCGACCACAATCAGAGGCCGGCCTGGGAGGGCGACGCCCGCTTCGACCGGTTTCTGACCGCCCCTCTGCCTGAACCCGGCGTTTACTCCTGGCGCAGCGATGGTCGCACGGTCGGGCTCACCGCCGTGCGGTTTCCCGCCGACCAGTCGGATCTCCGTACCCGTAACCCGGATACGTTCACCAGCGAAACCGCCATCACCCTGAACCACGCCAACCAGGTCCGGCGTCTGCGCGAAGGGGTGGACTGGTGGCCTTGGTTCCTGGCGCTGGCCGCCGGATTGTTGCTGGCCGAGGCGCTTTTCTGTCGTCTGGCCCGCCCGGACAAGGAGGGAACAGCGTCATGAATCCTCTGATACCCATGGAATACCTCATCCCGCTGGCCATCGCCGGCGGCGCGGTCCTGCTTTACCTGAATTGGCGAAGCACCCGCGGCCGGGAACCGCTCGCCCGCGCCGGACTGTTTTCCCTGCGCGCCGCCGTGGCCGTTCTCCTTCTGGTCCTCGCCCTGAACCCGGGCCAGTGGAAAGAGCGTCCCAGCGAACAGACCGGCGCCTGGGTCCTGTTGCTCGATCGCAGCCCCAGCATGGCGGTGCCCGACGCGGACGGCCAAACACGCTACCAACGGGCTCGAGAATGGCTGGCCGCCGCCGAGCGCCGGATCGAAAGCGACGGCGTCCCGGTCTACCGTTTTACCTATGCCTCGGACCTGGAACCCATCGACGGCGCCTGGCCGGAAGCGCCGCTGGCGGAATCCGGCGGCACCGGACTCGCCGCCGCCCTGGAACGGGTCTGGTCGCGCGTTCCCGGAGCGGTGGATCCGCTTGGTGTGCTGGTGGCCGGCGACGGCCGGGAAGTCCCGGACTCCGATCCGGCGGAGGCCATCCGGCGCGCCCGCGAAGCCGGCGCGCCGATTCACACCTACGGCGTCGGCGGGGAGGTGGAGGTTCCCGACCTGGAGATCCGCGCCCGTCCCAGGCGCATCACCGTTTTTAACGATCAGCGTCCGGTGGTGCGGGGACACATCCGCGCCGTCGGCCTCGGCCCTCTTCGTCCCGAGATCGAACTGCTGAACGGCGCCGGGGAGGTGGTCGACCGCCAACGGGTGACGCTCGACGACGGAGGCGAAGCGGGTTTTTCCTTCGAACTCCCTCCATTCGACCCGGGCTTCTACGAGTACCGTCTGCGCAGCCCGGCTCAGCCCGGTGAGGTCCGTTTGAGCAACAACGAGGCCCCGCTCGGCCTGGTGGTGCTGGAGGGCGATTTGCACGTCCTGTTGGTGGAAGGTTCGCCCCACTGGGACACCAAATTCATCGTGCAACTCCTGCGCGAGTCCGCCCACGTGCGGCTGTCCACCGTGCACCGCGTGACCGCCGACCGGTTCTTTCACGTCGGGGCGGAAGAGGCCGGACTGACCGAAGAATCGGCCGCGGTCTTTCCCGCCAGTCTGGAGGAACTGAACCGATACGATCTCGTGCTTTTCGGCAAAGGCGTGGAGTATTTCGTCGACGAAACCCGCGCCGATCTCCTGCACCGCTTCGTCGCCGACCACGGCGGCGCCCTGCTCTTCACCCGGGGCAAACCGTGGCAGGGCGAAAACGAGTCCCTGGAGCGTCTGCAACCCTTCGCCTGGGGGGAATTCCATACCGCGGCCGTCCGTTGGCAGCCGACGCTGCACGGCGAAAGCGCGGGCTTGTTCGGTCATGGCCTGCCCGGACACCTCGACCCGCTCTGGGATAAGACTCCTTCACTGGGCGGCGTCCGCCGGGTGGGAGGGCTGGCTTCCTTCGCCCAGGTTCTGGTGGAAGGAGACGGAGGAAACGGTCGGTCCCCCATCCCCTTGCTCGCGGTGCGGCGGCTCGGCCAGGGCATGGTCGTGGCCCTAAACGCGGAAGGGCTGTGGGAATGGGATTTCTTTCCCCAACTTGAGGAAGCGGGCGAATTCTACCGGGATTTCTGGGCGCAGCTCATCCAGTGGACGAGCACCTACAACGAATTCCTGCCCGGCCAGGATTACGCCGTTCGGCTCGGACAAACAACAATCCGCGCGGGCGAATCGGTCCGTCTCTTTGTGGCCGAAAGGGAAGACGACACGGGGCCCGCCGCCGAACCGAACATCGCGGTGATTCGCGGCAGCGAGGAGGTTCGGCGTTTCCGGGCGTCGCCGGTCACCCGCGGAAATTACCGCTGGCAGGCCTTCCTCGAACTGGACCAACCCGGGTTGTACCGGATCGAAGTCCACACCCCGGGCGCCGAAGGCCCGTCCGCCTCGGCCCACCTGGAAGTCGTTCCGCCCGCGGCCGAAAGCGACAACCTGAGCGCCGATCACGAATTCCTGCGCCGCCTGGCCCGGGCCACCGGAGGAACATCCTACTCCGCCGATGAAACCTTCCGTATCCAGGATGCCGATGCGCGCGATCCCGCCGGGACCCTCGCCGACAGCGGCGAGGCCACCTGGCAAACGCGATGGGACACCTCCTGGCTCCTCCTTATGCTGGTCGGCCTGGCCGGAACCGAATGGGCCATCCGCCGCCGGCTCGGACTGTTATGAACGACACCTCACACCACCGGTTTTCCGACCTCCTCTCCCGCCTCCATCGAGTCTGGGTGAACGGTCTGTTGGCCGGTTCACTCCTCCGGCTGGGCGGTGTGTTTCTCGCCGGATGGTTGGGGCTGGCCGCAATCGACGCCCTGCTGGCCCTTCCGGCCGCCGCGCGCGGCACCTTGGCCCTGGTCTGGACCGGGCTCTGCCTGGGGGCGATCCTCTGGTTCACCGCCCGCCACCGCGCGCGCACGCTTTCCGATTTCGCCCGTTACGCCGACCGCACGGCGGACGGACGGCATCCTGTGCTTTCCTCCCTCCAGGCCCGAGAGGAACTCGCCCGGGATTCGGTCTCACCTTTCAAACGGTACCTGTCCGAACACCTGCTGGACGAAGGCGCCGGCATCCTGGACGCCCACCCGGAAAAGCGGATCCAGTACAACCCGTCCGCCCGATCGGGCATGCGCTTTGCACTCTGCTGTACCTGCGGTGTGGCCTTGGTCAGCTTGCTGCTCTTCCCGGTTTTTTCCACTACCTACCCGAGAGTGCTCTTTCCGTGGCAGGACCACCCTCCGTATTCGCGATACCATTTCACCCTCCACCTGCCGGAGGAGCCCGTGTATTACGGCGACACCGCCGAACTGGCAGTGGAGGTGCACGGTCCGCCACTGCGCGAGCAGGTGGTGCTCCTCCTGCGCGGCCCTGGCGGAGAAAGCGAACGGATCTGTTTCCAGGAATCGGAACGCCGGTTTGTACAGGAAGTGGAAAATCTCACCGGAGAAATGCGGATCGCCTTCGCCACCGGTCGCGCCCGTACCCGCTGGATGACACTGCCGGTGCAGTACGAACCGCGCATCCTGGCGGCCCGCCTCCGCACCGAACCGCCCGCCTACACCCGCCTGCCGGTCACGGATCGCCTGCTGCGCGAAGAGGTCATCGAGGGCCACGCCGGCGCCGAGTTCACGCTCTCGGTCGCCAGTAATCGTCCCCTCGCCACCGGACGCCTCACCCTGCACAACGAGGACGGTACCCGTGCGGTGCAGGCGGAGATTCTGGAAGGCAGCACGGCGCGCTTTCGTTGGTTCCTGGAAAGCGACGCCGAACTCGAAGTGATCCTGGAAGACCTGCGCGGCACCCGCAGTCGCGAGCCTTTCCAACTCACCCAGAAGGCCCAGACCGACAATCCACCGGAGATCGCCCTGACCGAGCCGCCTGCCTACTCCCTGGCCACGCCGTCGACGGTCCTCAATCTGGAAGGGTACGCCCGCGACGACCTCGGAATCCGCCGGGTGGATCTCTGGCGGGGCCTGGGGCGTTTTCGCGACCGTTCGCATCACCTCGGTCCGGCAGCGCCCGAAACCGCACTGCCTATCCACGAACGCATCGACCTGGCCCGTCTCGGAGCCGAACCGGGCAACGTGCTCGAGTTTTACGCCCAGGCCCGCGACACCAATCCCGATAGTGGCGCCGTCACCTCCAACCTGGTCCGCGTGGAGATCATCGACGAGGAAACCTACGCCGAATTTCTCCGCAGCGAGCTGACCATTCGTGACTTCGTCCGTAAGATGGAAGAGACGCACCTGGCCCTGGAAGTCGTCACCGAAGCGATCGACGCCCTGCGCGAAGCGATGCGGGACGGCGCGGACGAGTCCGAACTGCAAGCCCTGAAAGACGCTCTTGCCGAGGCGATGGAGAACGCGCGCGGCGTCATGGATGCCCTGGCCGACGATTTCCCCGCCTACGACATCGAGAGCACCGCCGCCGCCCTCTGGCGGGAGTCGGCCGACGCCCTGGCCGCCCAGCAGGAACAACTGGGACGGATGAACCTCGGAGACCCGCAAGCCGATGAAACCCTGGCCGCCATGCGCGAGCGCTGGAACGGGCCCGAGAACGAGGAGTGGGACAACCTCCGGGAGGACGCGGAAACGCTGGACCGGATTCACGAGTTGATGGAACTCGCCGCCCGCCTTTCCGCCGTGGTGGAAAATCAGCGCGACCTGACGCGTCACATGGATCGTGAGGTCAACCGCGCCGGCGGCGTCGATACGGAAACCATCCGCGACCTGGGTGAGGCACAGGACGACCTCCGCGAGGAACTGGAATCCGTGGCCCATGCCATCAAAGACGCCGTGGACGCCCTGCCCAATGAGCCGCGTTACTACTCTCTCCGGGAAAGCGCCATGGAGGTGACCACCTTGATCTACCTCCTGCAAATTCCAGTCGATATGGAGGACGCCTCCGAAGCCGGACGCGAGGTCCGCCCCGGCGCCATGCTCACCCATGCCAACCGCGCGCTGGAGAGTCTGGAATCCCTGCTCGAACAATGCTCCGACGGCGCCTTCGGCGGGATGTGCGAAGGCAATCTGAATTTCACCCTGCCCGACCTCAACCAGACTCTCGCCCAAATGCTGAGTTCGCTCCTCGGCTCCGGCGGGATGCCCGGCTCCCCGGGCCAGGGACGCGGCTTCGGCATCGGCGGAGGCAGAGGCGCCGGGATGGGCGGCGAAGGCGCCTGGATGAGCGGTCCGGGATCGCCTCTCGGCGTGCCGGTTTACGGCCCGCAACGCAGCGGATTCTCGCCCGCCCGCGAAGGGCTGGCCTATCAGGGCGCCGGCGCCACCGGGAGGGACGGCGCGGGAGGTCCGGGGTCCGGCACGGGCGCCACCCGCGTCGAAACGGGTTCCGCGATCGAAGCCGAAGCTGCCGTATCCGATCCCAGGGACTCGCTTCTTCTGCAACCCATGCCCGAACGTTACCGGGATGCCGCCCGCCGGTATTTCCAATCTCTGGACAATCTTAATTCCGAACCATGAATCCATCGTCATGAAAACAAAGAACCTGAGACACCTCTGCCGATCCGCGACCGCATTGCTCGTCGCTTTCGTACTGACCCTCGGCTTAGTCACCCAACAGGCAGCCGCCATGGTCCAGTCGCGTTCCATCCAGTGCGCCAACCTGATCTACGCCGGCACCAACACCTCGCGCTGCTTCAGCGACGAGTTTCTGTCCATTATGCAACGGGAAACCGCCATTCCCACCGAACGCCGGTTTCGCAGCGTACGGCTGAATTCCGAAGAACTTTTCCGCTACCCGTTCGTCATGATCACCGGAGAGTCGGACTTCAACTTCACCGCCAACGAACGCGACAACCTCCGCCGGTACCTCACCAACGGAGGGTTTATGCTCGCCTCCGCCGGGTGTTCCAGCAGCGATTGGGACCGCGCTTTTCGCCGAAACATGGTTCAGGTGCTCGGAGATGACGGACTTGAATTGACCCGCATCCCCATGGACCACCCGATTTTCCGGACCGTGTACACCATCGATACCCTCGACCTGGCCAGTAGCGACGAGAACGCCTACCTGGAGGGCATCACCCACCAGGGGAAAATCGTTCTGATATATTCCCGGCACGGGCTCAACAACACCGCCAACACCAACGGCTGTTGCTGCTGCGGCGGCAACGAAATACGCAATGCCGATCGCCTCAACGTGAATATTCTCATGTACTCGCTGCTGCATTGACGCCCGGTTCGACTCAAAGTGTATCCATGATCCCGGGACCCGCCAACATCTTCGCCAATCCCTTCCGCGCCTTTTCGGCAGCGGCGGTCGCGAGTGTCGTCGCCGTGACCGGCGCCCTTCCGGCACAAGCCGAATGGGGCTCGTCCTGGGAGACCGGCCTGCGGGATGCGGAAGATAGCTCCCGACCGATGCTGGTGTACTTTCACGCCGCGGACTGCGAATGGAGCGCGCGCCTCGACCGGCACTGGGACGACCCCGAGGTGCAAACCTCCCTCGAGTCGTTTATCAACGTGCGCCTTGACGCCGTGGCACACACAAACCTTGCCTTGCGCGAGCGTATTCACAGTTTGCCTACCCTGCTGGCGGTTTATCCGGACCACACCGTTCGCCGGCGTCATATCGGTTACCCCGACCGCGAAACACTGCTGGCGTTCCTGGCCGAAGCCAGTCAACCGCCGGAATCCCCGGAACCCGCGCTGGATGATGCCTTCGAAGACCGCCTGCGCGACCTGGGGATCAGCCGCGACCGTTCCGCCCGCCTGCAAGCCTTCCTGAACGAAACTCCCTTTCCCTCCGCGCGGCTGGTCGAGGCGCTGGCGCACCCCGCGCTCCAGGTGCGCCTGGGAGCCACTGAGGTTCTGGAGGCCCGCGCCGGGGAGTCGTTCGGCTACGATCCCTGGATTCCCCCCGCCGACCAATCCGCCGCCCTCCTTCGCTGGGAGGAATGGGAAACCGGCCTGAGCGATTCCGATCGCCCGCCGACGGGCGCCGCCACCGCGTTCACGCAGCGGCAGGTCGACGGATACGTGACCGAACTCTTCTCCCGGGACCCCGAGCGTTCCCGTCGCGCCCTGGCGATGTTGATGGAAGGCGGTCTGCCGGTGGCGAGACATCTGAGGGAGCGGGAATCCGACGATTCGGCCCTGACCGGCCGGGAGCGCAATCTCCTGCGCCAGGCCCGCTACGCCGCGGTCCTGCTGACCTGGTCCGCCGAACGGCCGGAAAGACTGTCCCGCGACCTTGTCTTCGGCGACCCCGGCGTGCGCATGAGGGCTCTGGGAACGCTGACCGGATATGCGCCGCGCTCCCTGGATCTGCTCCAGGAGTTTTTGCGTGATCCCGACCCGCTGGTCCGGGAAAGTGCGGTGGAGCGCCTGGCTCTCGCCGGCGGAGCCGACAGCATGCCGGCCATCGAAGCCATGTGGCGGGAGGAAACCGATACGGATGTGCGGGTCGGCATCCTGCGGGCCATCGGGGAAATCGAATCCCAGTCCACAGTGGCCCTTCTCACCGACGCGCTCCGGGAGGAGTCCGAGGATCTGATCATCCTCGCTTTCGATTATCTGCGCCACCTCTCCGACTTCGAACACGACACCGGAGTCATCGGCGCCCTGCTGGCCGACCCGCGCTGGCGGGTGCGCGCCGCCGCATTGGAAACCGTCGAACAACTCAGGCTTACCTCCCTGGCCCCCGATGTGGCGGAACGGGTGCGGGATGAAGACGAGTTTGTTCGCCTCAGCGCCCTTTCCGCGCTGGGACGGGTGGGCGGCATCGCGCAACAGCCAATGCTGTCCGAATTGTTTCTGGAGGATGAATCGGTGCGTCTGGCGGTTCTCGGCATCTACATCCAAAACGACTGGCCCCTTCCCCCGGAGTTTGCCAATCGCCTTTTTGAAAGCCTCCCTCCCGGCCGGGAAGCGGAATTTGTTTCCTTCCTGGGGAACCTGCGCGAAAGCCAACTCTCCATGGCCCGGCGCTTCCTGGATCATCCCAACGAGGATTTCTCCATCGCGGCAACCCAATCGCTGGCCGCCCGAGGCGCCGGAGACGAGAACCACCGCGAACGGCTTCTCGCCCTGTTGAAAGACGGAACCCGCGGCCAAAAACTGGCGGTCCTGCGGCGATTCGACCCATCGTCCGCCCGGTTGCCCCGACTGGGGGAAGATCCGGACGGAAGGGGCTCGACCGCGAGTCAGGGAAACATCCTCCAACGGCTCTTCTCCGGCGGTTCGCGAGACCAGTCGACCCGCGACGATTCGCCAGAGACAAGGCATCCGCTGGCCGCCTTCGAACAGGCGGCGGAAGCGGCGCGCTCTGGAGGAGACGAGGAAGTGGCGCTGGAAGCAGCCGTCTTTCTGACCCGTATCGGATCCTCACTGGGCATCGAAACCCTTAAGGATCGCATCGAAACCCTCTCCTCCCGGGAGATCGCCGACCTGGCGGAATCCCTTTCCGATTACCCGGATCCGCACGTCGTCGAACTTCTGAGGAGCCTGTTCCCTCGCCTGGAGAGCCATTCCTGGGGAGTGGTCCGTTCTCTCTTCGAACACGGTTCCTTCGCGGACAACCTCGAGTTTATCCTGGCACACGCTCCGGATCCCGTTCCGACCTACTTTCAGCGTTTCCTCGACGACATTCCCAGCTACCACCGCTTAACCGGGCCCGAACGGCAGCGAACCCGAACGATTCTGCGCGACACGTATGAACAATCCAACGACACCGCATTGCGCGTTTTTGTCCTGGTATTCTGGCCACAGGTCATCACCTGGGAAGAGGACCGTTCCTGGATCCTCAGCCAGGCCATGCAGCCCGATCCTCTCGTCCGCCGCGCCGCCCTCCGCCTGGCAGTGCAAAGTCGTCCCGCGATCCTGCCCGAACTCGCCGCGCAGATCGCCGGAGACAGCGACTACCGGGTACGTGAGGTGCTGCCGGCAGCGGTGCAGCGCAATGAATCCTGGTGGTCAAACCAATACTCCGACGCCTACTCGAGCTCCTCCTGGTCCAACGTGACACACACCACACTTGGCACAACCAGCCCGAACAACGAACGTCTGCCGCCCTCGGTGGAGCAGCCGCTTCGCGAGATGACCGCCGATCCGGTGCGGCAACTGCGCCTGCGCGCTCTGGTCGCCCTGGCCGACATCTACGAGACCATCGAAAACCCCGAAACCCTGACCGCCCACCTGGACGCCCTCGAATCGTCCGACACGGATCGATTTCGCGTCGAGTCCTGGGTTTCCGGATTCGTGTACACCCATTACCGGTCCATGGGGCCGGAGCACGAGAGGTTGCTTCGTTATGTTCGCAACACCGGCTATCCTTTCAATAATTTCAACCAACGGCTGACTATCGATAACCTTCGGGCTCATTTCCGCGCACTCCGGGAAGCCGAAGTCCCCGCCACCGAGGAGACCCCCGCCTCCGAAGTGGTAACCGCCGAACTCCGCCAGGAACCGGCCGTGACGGCCCTCCGCCTCCCTGAAAACGGCGACCAGCCGGCAACGATCGCGGAAACGGCCCCCAACGGAACACTTCCGGTCATCTTCTTCACCCAGACCGGCTGCGCCGATTGCGCCCAGGTCCGCGACTACCTCGCCCGGTTGCGGCCTTTGTTCCCGGAGATCGAAATCCACAATCACAACATCCGGGATACCTCGGCCATCCGCCTGAACGAACATCTCAGCGAGACGTTCCAGGTTCCAATCAGCAATCGTCTGGTAGTCCCAACCATTGTCACGGCGGCCGGGGTCCTGGTCCGGGACGAAATCAGCTTGGACTCACTCAATCAACTCCTCGGCGGCTCATTGGGGCGGGACGCGTCCGTCCTGACCATGCCCGAACAGGCGGTCGCCGCCGCCGATGCCCGCATCCTGGAACGCTTTCACGGATTCACCTTCGCGGTGGTGCTTTCGGCCGGACTCCTCGACGGCCTCAACCCCTGTGCCTTCGCCACGATTATCTTCTTCCTCTCCTACCTGCAAGTGGCCCGGCGGACGCCCACCCAGATCATGCAGGTGGGAGTCGCTTTTGTGCTCGGCGTCTTTATCGCCTATTTCGCCATCGGCATCGGCTTTTACAGTCTCATCGGTCAACTCACCACTCTGGAGCCGGTAGCGCGCGCCGTAAACTGGATCCTGGCCGGGTTGGTCCTGGTTATCTGCATTCTCAGCATTCGTGACGGCATTCTCTGCCTTCGGGGAAAACTGGAGGAAACCGCTCTGCAACTGCCCCGTCCGCTGAAACTGCGTATCAACGCTCTCGTACGCTCCGGCGTAAAGCACAGCCACTTTGTCACAGCCGCGTTTCTCACCGGCATGGCGATCGCCCTGCTGGAACTCGCCTGCACCGGCCAAATGTACGCCCCCACCATCATGCTGGTCCTGCAAAGCGGCGCCGAACGCCTGGCCGCATTCGGTTACCTGTTGGTCTACAACCTGGCCTTCATTCTGCCCTTGTTGATCATCATCCTCCTCGCCTGGCGCGGCCTCACCAGCGACCGGCTGATGAACTTTTTCCGGCGCAACGTAGCCTTCGTCAAATTCGCCAACGCCACCCTGTTCGCAGTGCTGTTCGCGTTTTTTGTCGTGGTGCTGCTTTGAACCCCACGGCGCAAAGCCAGGATCCCCGTTACCGATGTCTTTGGGTTGTTCCACTCGCCACTCCGATTTCTTCCCTCTACGCTCCAATCTCTTTCATGTTATTACAAAAACCCTATGACCACGGAACCCCATCCGCGATTTCACGCGATTCGCCGTGAAATCCAAAAGCACCGGGAAACAGCTCGGCAGCGAGCCGAGGGCCGTTTCTTCCGGTGTGCGACACCACAATTTGCGTCCCCCGAAGCCCTTCTCAACGGCCAGGGAACACGCCGCTACGGCGGACGTTGGATGCCCCCCGGCGAGGAACGAGCTGTCTCTCGTGCTTCAACGGATCTTCTGGCAGTAAAAGAAGCGCGCGGAAAGCAGGAAGGGTTTCAGATGCCTCCGTCAAAAGCCCGCGCTTACATGCTTGTTCCGATATGGGTCAATCTTGCGAAGGTTTGTAATCTCGCCAAACTCCCCGAGGACGAAACTTGGTTAAAGTGGGCCGAGTTGCTCGGAGAAGATTGGGCCAGTCTCAATGACACCGGGAAAGAATGCCTTTCTCAGGCGGTTGGGCGGGCAACCTTTTCCCTGGGATTTGAAGGGTTGATTGCGAGGTCCGCACGGGATCATCGTGCGCGCACCCTGACCTTCTCTCCCGAGAATCTGAGCAATGACAGCACGGTAAAAATTGAGGATGCGGTCGAATTGAACCGCTGGCTTCGCCCGGATTGATATGCACTTCTGCAGGCATTTTAGCTTGCGCCGCCGGCAAACCTGTCGTATCGGTAGATGGATGAAATCAACGAAGGGAAAGAATTCTCGTGCGAAACGCCCTGGCCGCGTCGAGGAAATCACGGCGGCTTACGAAACGGCAATCGGGGAAAGCGCTGCCCCTAACCTTCGAGAGATTTGTCTCCGCTACGGTCTTACCCGGCTGGACATAACCCGCCTGACAGGCTATTCCCCGCGTGCCGTGGAAAACTGGGCGAGCGGAAAAAAGACCAGTGCGGCTTCCATGCGGACCCTCCGGGAGTTGCGCTCCCTGCTCCAGGCCCTTGAGGAACTCATGAAACCAGGGTCGATCGGCACGTGGCTTCGCACTCCAAATAAAGGTTTTCACGGTGCCAGTCCAATGCAGGTCGTCGAGCGCGGCGACACCGCTCAAATCTGGCGCATGATCTACCTCGTCGGCTCCGGCCAGCCGGAATAGCCGGTACAGCCCAACGCAGGCCCGGACTACGCAGCATCGGCGCTTCCATCATCCGGACAATTGACCCCTGAAACGGGCGATAGACAATAAAACGTTTCCAAAATCCAACCTTAAATCCCCCATGAAACTTCATCTGCTACTTCTCATGGCCTCCTGTGCCCTCTCGACTACATTCTTCGGCGGAGAGCGGTTTCCGCCAAGTCCCCACATTACGGTGCCAGCCTGGCACCCCGATGTGTTCTTTACCATGATTCCCGGCCCCCCAGGGGCGGAACAATCCGAGGCGTTCGGAGTTTGTTACGGAATCGAAGCCGACGGTACCTTTTCCGAGCGCTGGCGGGTCAGTGGCTGGTACTCCAGGAACCTGCGCTTGAGCGGGGACGGCGATTTTCTTGTCCGGCTGGGCGACTGGTCCGCGGGCGACTTCGACGAGGGCGACAGGAATGATGGTCTCGCCATTGCCTTTTACAAACGCGGTGAGGAGCTTAAACGGTATGAAATCTCCGATCTGGTCGAATACTATCCACGAAACAGGTTTAGCTCAACTGGCCCTATTTGGCTCCACCACAACGAAACACCATCGTTCCGTGGCGGCCAGGTGTTTCAATTGGATACCGTGGATGAACTTCGCTACCAGTTCGATCTGCACACCGGAGAGATTGTGAGCAAGGTCCGTCGCGAGCCCGAGAATCTTTCTCCCGATCTCACTCCCGAGGAAAGGGTCGCGATCATCTGGGGGAGAGCCGCGGTCGATTCGAGAGAATTACTCCACCTCGATGCGAGAGTCCGGATGAGTCAACGTATACTGGCCACTATCGAAGAACTGATCTCCACTCGTACGGAGAAAATCCGCGAACTCCGCGACCGAGACGCCGCCGAGGTCGAGGCGGAACTGCGGCGAGCCCGCCAGCAACTCCAAGACGCCCGGGCAAGGAGAGAAGCGACCCTGTTGCAAAGAGACCAGCTGATCGAGGAGGCGATTGTGGGATTGCAAAACTATCCTTTGATCACCGAATCGCGGCGGCTCGAAGTGGAAGCGGCGCTTCGGTCAGGCTGGATGCCCAGGGAAGATCCTTCCGTCTATCGGGATCGGCTCCGTTATTGACAGTTAGCGAGGTTGTACAGATCCGCCCTTTGTAGTCGTCATTGGCGCGGAGCAGATCTCCAGCGCGATCCGACGAAAGTTCCTGAAAGAGGCGATAAGACCAGAAAGACGGTCCCCCCGGAAGATACCCATTCGCAATGACGGAATAGCGATATAGTTTTTTGGACTTCATAATACCCATGGTGTTGGGGCTGTCGGTTTCCCCTTTAATAAAGTTTGCCGCGACCTATGGAGACGGTGTGCGCACAAGGCGGGGCCCGGATTTGGAAGCGGGCGTTTTGTCGGCCGGTTGGAGACGCCGTCTGAAGAACGGCGCTACGGTTGAGCGACCGCGGGGAGCGGGTTTGGGATGCCGAGCACGGAAGCGCCGAGGCTACGTTTCGGTCTGCGGTTTCTCCTCTAAAACACGTAAACTGAAACCTTCTCCGCGGTTGGGTCGACAAACAGGCGAAGCCTTATCCAGTTGAACCTATTGTCCGCGAGTATCTCCAGCACGTCCTTCTCGACTCCCTTATCGGAAAAGACCATCCCCCTGTCTTCCTGTGATGGGACCCATGAAATGTCAGCCCCTATGACGGGTCTTTCGTATTCGAAAACTCTGCCATCCTCGCCCACGACCTCCCGGGATACGACGATCCTCTCGGACCTCTCTTCACCATACGCGGCAACTCCCAAAAACAATAGCAAACTGGCGATTAATCCTGTCCAACGTGTTTTCTTCATAGATTTTCTCTTTCATCACTGGCTTGTACCGGATGACTGCTCGAACCCCGAAACGGGGATCTGCCGGACCGGCGCACTTACAATCGACCCGAAGCTTCTCATTCGATACGGAACCCGAAGGGTTTTCTGAACATAAGCATCAAGAGAATTGCCGTAAAGTAGAGGATGACGTGATCTTACAGTATGAGAAACGAGGCCCTCACCGCGGAAACATTGCGCCTGAATCGTCCCAAACAAACCCGATTCCATCCGTCCCTACGCGCATCACCTAATGCTCCCTGATCATTCGAATTGTCTGAGCCGACAATCCGCGGCGCCGAAATTCGATTAATGACTCCACGGGATATTGAGGAATGCCTTCACTCTGCAAGTCGGCAAGGAACCTGGATGATACACCTGCCCGTCGCAAGCTTATCAATTCTTCCGCTGAAAAGATATATCCGGCGTCCCGAACCTCGCGCGCGTACTGAGAACTCACTCCGGAGCGACGGAGAGCAATCAGATCCTCGCTGCCAAAAGCATAACCCGCCTCGTACAGTTCCCGGGCATAGCCGGCCGAAACGCCGCTGCGCCGCAGCGCGATAATCTCCTGAACGGTCGGATCGGAGAGGACTTCACGCATCCCATTGGCATGATCCGCTGAAACGCCAGAGCGCCGCAGTTGCGTCAATTCATCGGCGGTGAGTTCCCAGCCTCCTTCCCGCAAGTCTTTTGCAAAACTCGCCGAGACGCCACTACGTCGCAACTGGACGAGGTCGGCAACCGAAAATCGGTAACCCGCGGCGGCGATATCGACCGCAAAAACCGGACTCACCCCCCCACGATGCAACACCTGCAGGTCCTCAAAAGTCACCTGATAGCCGGCACTGATCAGGGCACGAATAGAGTCCAGCGAAAGATTGTTAAGAACGAGGTAGCTCCGGTTTTGGAAGGTGTCCTCAAAGGGAACCAAATCGCCCAGTTCCTGCAGGTGGTCCTCATCAAACACAAGCTCCGCCCGGCCGTCCGGAAAGAACGTGATGGCAAACGCTTCCTGATGGTACCGGGCGGTGCCATCCGTATCCACCGAGAACCTTTCCCTCCACTCCGCCGATCGGTGATAATGGCTCCCTATCCGACTACTGCCTGGGGAATACTCCAGTTCGATACGCCACAAGGCGCCTTCCAACCGCCTCCACGGATCCCTGGTATCATCCGCAACAGTCCAACTTCCGGAAACCACCCAGCCATCCGCGGCAAGTTCACTCCACTCGTGCAAATGAACCGCGACCGGTTGCCCATGCTCGACGTAATGATGCCGGCAGGCAGCAAAAACAGCCGCGACGAAAATCAGAAACGAAAGAAGGAAAGCGCGACTTGTCATGATTTTATAGACTCCGCTTCAGACGAGAAAGTCAATCTAGGCTTTCGGATACGATAAACCCGAATCCGGAGTGGGTCTGGACTCTCCTGCCTATTTCTTCTCCAATCTCACGCGAAAGAACCGTGATCGGTTCAATTCCTCGATCATTGCAACATCGCGGACGGTAACGGTCTCCCGGCTTCCCTCCCGGACAATACTGACCACGTTCGCCGGGGGCAACGGATCCCAGCTTTCCATGTCACTCGACACTTCCGGATGATATATTAAGTCATCGGTTCCGATGCTTCGGGTGAAAGTAAACGTCACAAAATCGCCCTCCACGCCGTCCACAGTCAGCCTATGAACCGAAGCGAAAGGCAGGTCACTCCGGGACAGGCCCGGCGGATGATCGAGAGAGTACGCAAGGAGGTTGGGAATCCCTGTGTTGTACGGATCGTCCCCTGGAGCACGCTCTCCCTCAGGCAACTCCGCCTGATACGTTTCCAGCCAGTCTTCGAAATGCGTCACAACCGCCAGAAGGATCGGCTCGCCTTGTGCGATTCCGGCCGGGTTTCGCACTTCCAGGCGGTATCCTCCGATATCTCCCCTGTTGACGCTGGAAATGACGTAATTCGTTTCATCAGCCCCAGGAAGTGTCTCGCCGTCTCTGCTCCATGCGTATTCAAACGGCGGGGTACCTCCCGGTTCCGCCCAAAAAAAAGCCTCGTCGCCCGGCGAAAGCGACAGATCCGCTACCTGATTCCGAACCAACGGGGGTAGAATGAACTCGTAGATCGTCCCGGAATGACCGACCGCCGTCGCTCCCCAGGGGCCGGCAATAACATCGTAAAGCCATTCATTCTTGGGATAATCGAGGCGCTCCCAGTGCTTTCCGTCAGCGGAAACTTCGATGACGGTCTCCTTAGGCGCATCCACCCCGCCCGGAGTGAACAGGACCGCACGCGTTTCTCCCCCCACGGAAACGAACCATCCCGTACCGCTCTCGGTCGCCTCCCAGACCGTCTCCATTCGAACGAAAGGGTCGTCCTCCATTCCATCGTCATCGTCCGGCGCGACCACCTGCCAATCAACTCCATCCGGCGAATGCGCGCGAAAGCCGTTAGCTCCTCCGATGGAGAAACCGCTGTCCTGGTGATACGCCACCGCGTGAAGCGAGGCGGTTTCCTCAAATGGAATCGTCTCCCAGGTAATTCCGTCCACCGAACTTGCCGCGGCCCCGTTCTCCCCGGCCGCGACAAAGCGTCCATTACCGTAGGCGACCGACCAATACGTCACGAGTGCCGGCAAGGGCGCCGGGGTCCACGTATCACCATCTTCAGAGATCACTGCCTCACCATCGCCTACAGCGACAAACCTCCCGTTGCCGTGAGTGATCGCTCGCAGTGCGGGGATGGGAAGGTCGTCGCCATCTCCGGATTCCACTTCGCCATTCCTAACCACCTCCCATGGCCCCCCGTCGTCGGATCGGAGAATCCGTCCTCGATCCCCCACCGCAATCGAACGTTTGCCATGGGAAACCACATCCCACAGCCAGGCGGAGGATCGCGCCGACGACGTCCGCCACTCGCCTTCCTCCCCGCGTTCCCGGATCCGCCCGGCCTCACCCACTGCCACCAGGTTCCCGGCGGAATCCTTATCCACTGCCCAAAGGCTCGACTTGAGTTCCGAACGCAGGATCTTCCAGTCCAATCCATTCGCGGACGACAAAACGGACCCAAACAGGCCCGACGCGATGAAACGCTCGCCATCGTGTATCACTCGCAGCAGCGTCGTGGAGAGGGGGATTTCCGCCTTCTCCCAGGTCTCAGCATCGTCTGAAACGAACGTCGCCAGCCGCCCCCCGGATCCGCCCGCTACGACGTAACGCCCATTCCCGAACGCGATCGCTGATAAGGGACGTCGCTCTAACACCGAGGACGACCACGAAACGCCGTCAACCGACCGCAGAACAATGCCTGTATCCGCGTCGGCAACCGCCACAAACCCTTCCGGACCGACGGTGACGTCCCCTATATTCCATTCCGGATCAAGAGATTGTTCGGTCCAGGCAAGGCCGTCCGGCGACGTCAGGACAACCCCTCCCTCCCCGACAACGACAAACGTTCCGCCGTCGTAAGCCATTCCCCTCAGGTTCGCCGAAGTACCGGTCGCGAGTTCATCCCAATGCAGCCCGTTCTCGGACCGGAACAGGCGCCCCTGATCTCCAAACGCCCAAAAATATCCCGCCTCGTGGACGACATCCCACAGACGCGCGTTGATCCCCCACGCGTTTTGCCACTTCTCGCCGTCCTCGGATACGGCAATGCCTCCATTGTTTTCCACCGCGACGATCCGGTCCGCACCGGCCGCGAGTCCCGCCCACACGCGATGCTCCAAACCCTCTTCAACCAGTTGCCATGGCCCTGCCGGCCCGGATTGCAGAATCCGGTTTGAACTGCCGCCCACATACGATCGATCATTGTAATTCGCTATCGCGTATAAGTGGGTAGTCGGTGTCGCAAAGTGTGCGGTTACGTCCAGATCCGATTCGACGGCAATCTCGATCGTCGCATCGATGATTCCGTCAATCCCCGGACCCGACCAACCGAGAAAACGGTCTCGCGGTTCCGCGGAGAGAGTCAAAACGGACCCGGCTGGAAGACGTTGGCCTTCCGGATCGGGATCAAACGACACTCCTCCCTCGCCCAGTACCGACACACTCAGTGAATGGCTGGCGCCGAACTGCCGCAATTCGTGGGGTACGCTGCCAATGACAACAGTCACGACCCGGTCCTGCACGCCGGAATTTTCCTCCAACACAACCGAAATCTCACCATCCCCCTCGCCTTCCATCGGATCCACCGAGACCCATGTGGGCAAACCGGTAACCGTCCAGTTTTCGGCGCCGGTCACTTCGATATCGTAGCTCCCTCCGGCGGACGGCATATCGATTTTTTCCGGAGTCACTTCGACAACCTTCGAATACAAGAGCATACCGTTCTCAGCGCCGATCAGAAAACGCCCATGCCCGTATCCAGTGGCCGAGACCGGGCAAATTGTCCGGGTCGGCCGCACTTCCCACTCCAAGCCGTCCCGGCTCACAATCACAACGCCTTCGAGGAGATCACCGTCTCCGGGGGAGTCCTCAAGCGGGGCCGCGACAAAATACCCGTCGCCGAAGCTGACGGATCGCAGGTCGTATCCGGAATCCTGATAACTCCACGTTATTCCGTCCTCGCTGGTAACCACGGTTCCCTCCGTCCCCACCGCTACAAATCGTCCGTCGCCAAAGGTCACCGACATGAGCGTCCCCGGCCACTTCGGTTCCACCTGAGTCCAGTCGAAAGCGTCGACGCTTGTCAGGATGGCGCCGGAAGCCCCGACCGCCACGAAGCGACCGTCTCCAAAGGCCACCCCATTCAGGTCCCCTGAAACGTTTGCGTTGCCCGGACTCCAGTTCGTCCCGTCCCCGCTGGCAAAAATCGCGCCATCATCGCCCACCGCCACGAGCGATGTGCCGCCGGAGGCGACCGCGTTCAGGTGCCCGGCGATCGACGTATTCTGCTCGCTCCATCCCACACCATCCGCACTGGTGAGAACGATACCGTCCTCTCCCACCGCGACCCATTGTCCCGCATGATACACGACTCCATTGAGGTCCGCCGTTACCCCCGGGTCCAGGATGCTCCAGGAATTTCCGTCCAACGTGGTGACGATCAAGCCCTGGTCCCCGACCAGCAAGGTTCGTCCGTTGGCAAATCCGATGCTCCGGATCGTTTCCCTCCAGCCGTTATGGCTCATCAACCGCACCCAACCGTCCGCCCGAGGCAACTGGTCGGTCTGTGAGGGCATGGTTGCCCGCCAGATGGACAGCTTGTCTCCGACTGCCAATACTTCCGGACCCGATGAAGCCAATCCGTTAAAGGGAACCGGCTTGATCTGAGCACCCCAAAGAACAGAACCCTGCCCACTTGAAGGGGTGGGACGATAGTATCGTTCTTCGTCCCAGGCGAAAAACCGGTTGACCCGGTCAACGTATTCGAAGCCGAAAAACTGGTGTTGGTTCCATGCCGTCCTGCGAACCCACTGCACACCATCCGTACTTTGTACCGCGAGGCCTTGGTCCACTGTGCTTCCAATGGCAAAAAACCAGCCATTGCCGAAAGCAATGACTTCGAGATGATCTCCCTCCTCGTGGACGTAATCGGGGGGTGAATTCCACGCGTTTCCATCGGCACTGGTGGATAGACGCCCTGCACCGACCGCCACAAACATTCCGTCCGCATAAATGACATCCTCCCACGGGCCGCCTTCGTCGTCCCCGTCCGCGGTCTTCACCCAACTCTCTCCATCCTCACTCACATACAATCCGGTCCGGCTAACGGCCACAAACCGTCCGCCGCCAAAGGCCAGGGCGCGGGGAACGAAGTCCACCCGGCGCGCCTCCCAAACGATGCCGTCCGAACTGGTCACAACCGTGCCAAAAGGCGTGGAATCCGGAGCCAGTTTTCCGTTCGCTACAGCCACATGCACGCCCGCGCCGTAGGCAATATCCGTCAAATTCGCCGACGTTCCGGAATCGCGAAACGTCCAGCTTTCACCATCCAAGCTCGTTGCCAGCGCGCCGTTCGAACCCACGGCAACAAGCCCCGTGCTTCCGTCAGAAATCGCTGAAAAAGCGGATGCTTCCGAAAAAACCGGGTAGCGATGCCATTCCTCGAGAAAATCCGCATTCGCCGGTTTCGGGAGCGGCAGGGATACAAAAACGAGGAATAAAAGCAATTTGGAGGCGGTTCGATTATCCATGGAATTCACAATTAAGATCGGTGCACAACAAAACGCTGCTTAAGAAAGTCTCTTCAACAATCACCTTCGGATTCGGAACCTATGATCCACCACCGGACGGGGTCAGCGGATTATTCCAGAGTCGGCCGGGCCGTCTCGACCTTTCAACATTCCACTCCGCTTCGCTGAGCCATTCGACGTGACCGTTGATACCGGCGGCATGACCGCCGTACCCGTGGCGGAGTGACACACCTTCATCCGGGAAGACGGAACCATCGTTGAAATAGAACGGTAACCGTTCGTCACCCTCCCATAAAATGATCGCATCGGGCCTGAAGTCGTCCACACGAAACACGGGACCCTGGAAATAACCTTGCACGGAGCCGTTCATGACATAACTCGAGAGCTGCTGGTCGCGCGCCTGAAACAACGGCGTGTCAAATTCCCGCCAATCCGTTGGGCAGCGATAGACCTCCGGGCGCTCCAAATAGGGCCAAAGCTGCCCCTCCATGAGATGCGCGACGGGATCCACGTGGGCCTCCTCTCCGGTGAGCGGTCCCGTATAAAGCCATCCTGGCCTACTGATAGTTGGACCCTGCCAATTGGCCGCCGGCAGGTACCCTTCGTTGTCTCGCGCGTAATGCATCACCGCCATGGCAATCTCTCTCAGGTTGCTCATACACACGGCTCTGTCGGCGGACTCCCGGCCAGTGGATACGACGGGAATCGAAATGGAAATCAAGGTACCGACAACCGCGATCATCGTAAGGAGTTCGGTTAAAGAAAAGGTGCTCGATGGTTTGGCGTTCATGATGATCCTTCCGGCACCGACCCGATACACGATTCACCGAGCAGGAAGCTGGCGTTCTATGTTGGAAGCTAAGGAGTATAGGTTAAAATCAGGTCGATAATACAACCTTCCGATTTCTTTCGGAGGGTTTAGGTTAATTCTCTACCGCATGAGGTTAAGAGGTCAATCTTCATATTCGACGATCCGAACCTCACGCAAAAACACCTAAGTTTCCATCATCAGCGAATACTCCGATGAATGGCCCACGTCGCGAGTCTCAGGCTAGCCGGAATGGCACTCGGTTATGGTCCTTGACCGTAGGAGCGGGGTCCAACTGTGGCAAGTTCACCAAAAAACAGACGTGGTTTTAAAGCATTGCTGACCTGTGAACGTTCTCACACGGAGCCACGGAGCTCACGGAGTTGGGTCCGGTAAAAATCTCTGTGACTTTGTGGCTCCGTGTGAGCCCAATTGCCGTTGTATTTTTTGCTTCATCAAACGATGAACCGCCTTAACCAATTGGCATTCAGGCTAATAGGATCGACCGTTCCTCTGATCGGATGGGGCTGCGGGGATTGCGCCCCGCAGCCCTTCCACACCACCGGACATGCGGTTTTCCGCATCCGGCGGTTGAACCCGGCGGAGGTCATGGGTGTGCCTCCGCGATGGTCCACGGCAGGATAAACCCGTGGCGTTCCAAGGTCCGGTTCTTCAGTGCCTGGTTCATCACCCAGTGGCGGGACATCGGCCACGCTCCGGCTCGGCAATACGCATTGCCAAGAGCTCGGCCTTTGACTCCGAGTCGGCGCAGGGCTTTCTTCCGCCCCCGCGGCGTTTTCCAACGTTGCCAGAAGCATTTGCGTATGTGGCGACGGATCCATCCGCTAAGGTCTTCCACTTCCCGGCGCCAGTCGGCGAGTCCGAAGTAGTTCCACCAGCCGCTGATGTAGCGCCGCCATTGCTCGCGCAGTTGCTCGCTCGTTCGGTTTTGTCGCGCCTCCCATAATTGGCGGACTTTCACCTTCATCCTTTCGATCGACTTGGGGGAGACCCCAATGCGGCCGTCCGAGTAAAGGCGAAAGCCCAGCAGGGCGCTTTCGTCGGTCGGCCCGCTCCCGCTCTTTTCACGGTTTACGGGTACCTTCAGATGCTTTTCGATCCAGCCTATCACGCTTTCCAGGATACGTTTGGCGGAACGTTCGCTTGCCGCGAAGATCGCGATGTCGTCGGCGTATCGCACGAATGACACCCCGCGTCCCTCCAGTTCCTTGTCCAGCGGGTCCAGATAGATGTTCGCAAGCAGGGGCGATAACGGACCGCCTTGCGGGGTCCCTTTCGTCCGTTTCCTCTTGCTTCCATCCGGGCCAACCATCGGTGCTCGAAGATAGTCCCCGATTAACCGCAGCAGCCTTTTATCCTTCACCTTGTGCCGTACCAGGTGCATCAGTTTGTCGTGATCGACCTCGTCGAAGAAGCTCTTCAGGTCGATGTCTACCACCCACTTCTTTCCGGCTTGGATGTAGCTTTGCGCTTCCC